>QAKI01000023.1 GCA_003343905.1 Subdoligranulum variabile | reverse complement strand
TCGTGGCCGACGGCGGTGTGACCGAGCAGAGCGGCGCGCTGGAGGCCACCACGGCCGAGAGTACCTATCTGCGCAGCGGTACCACTGAGACCAAGACCGGCACCAAGCGCACCTTTTCCATCGCGGGCGACCGCATGGCCGCAGACGAATTCCAGGAGGCACTGCTGGATCATTCCATCAAGTATGGCACGGGGCAGAAAGTTATTAAGCCCTATGTCTACTTCTGCATTCTGACGGGCAAAGGCGAGCAGGGCTCCCTGAGCATTGCGGTGGAGGACGACGAAGGCGGCGAGGCCGGAGCCAATGCGACTTGGTCGGCAACGCTGACGGCCAAGGGTACGCCGAAGGAGTACACCTACAGCGCAACGGCCGGTGTGCAGGGGCAGTCTGCCAAGGCTGCCACACCCGAAGCCGAGAGCAAGACCGGCGCGCCCGTGCCCAACCAGCCCGAAAAGAAAAAGTAACTCCCAAGGCGGATCACAGAGATCCGCCTTTTCCTGTGGCCGAAAGAGTTTGCCGGGGCAGTACCGGCGGGCCGCACACTTGCAAGGAGGTATTTGCATGCTCACTGTACTCGGAAAGGAAATTGATTTTGATGTGACGTCCCCCGCTGATATGCAGCGGTATCTGGATGCAGAAGCCGCGATGCAGAAAGCCGCGGCAGCACTGCCGCCCGACCCCGACCCCGCCGCCATGGCGACGAGAGAGGGGCTGCAGGAGTACCAGGCTCACCTGGCCGTGCAGTGCAAGCTGCTGACCGACTTTATCGACGCGGCCTTTGGCGACGGGACCTGCAACGCACTGCTCGGCCCCAAGACCAGCCTGTCCACCCTGCTGGACGTGATGGACGCCCTGCGCGATGCCATCAGCAACCAGGGCACACAGTACGCCCAGCGACTTGCCGCGTACAAGCCCAACCGCGCCACCCGGCGTAAGGCGTCGAAATGAGTTGCCTGCTGTTGGAGGGCGGATTGCCGGAAACCATCGACGGCGTGCCCATCTATGCCGATTACCGCAACATGGTCAGGTTTGAACAGATCCTCGATGATGACGGCCTGACCGATGTGCAAAAGACCATGCTGGGCGTCTCGCAGTTGTTTGACGAGCTGCCGCCGGGCGGCATCGAGCGAGCGGTGGACCGGCTGCAATGGTTTTACAGCCGTGGCAAGGACAGGGACGCAGAGGACAGGCAACAGGGCGGGAAAAAGGCCGTGCGCGCCTATGACCTGACGTATGATGCGGACGCATCCTGCATCTACGCGGCTTTCCGGCAGGCGTACCAGATCGACCTGATTGAGATTCCTTACCTGCACTGGTGGGCTTTTTTGGCCCTGCTCGAAAACCTGCCGGACAGCACGGCCATGGCCCAGCGGATGCAACTGCGCGCCATGGACGTGAAAGGGATAAAAGATAAAAAGATGCGGGAGCACTACGCGAAACTGCAGAAGCAGGTGGCGTTGCCTGCAAAGGCCGCCGCGCGCCCGCGGAAGGTGGAGAGCATGGCTGACCGTGTCAAGCGGCGGCATGCGGAGGCTAAAATTTATTTGGCACAAAGAAAAGAGACCGCCCAAACGGGCGGTCTCCACTCAAAGTTATAATCCCAGCAGTTGCTTCTTCTTGGCATCAAAATCTTGCTGTGTAATGATTCCGTCGTCCAGTAACTCCTTGTACTTTCGGAGTTCATCTGCAGGACTGCTGACCTGCGGCCTTTCCTCCCGTTGGACTTGCGCAACACACTGTAACAGGAGGTTGACCTCATTTGAATCCTGCAAGTAGATCCAGTAATCCTTTGCTTCGTTCTTGAACTGAAAATGAACGTGAAATCGCTCTGCGCTGTGGGCTTCACTGGTGGTAGTCTGCTTTGCGGTTACCGCACCGATTACCGCGCCGGTGGACCCCGCAAGCACCCCACCAATAATTGCGCGCTTGATGCCGTTATTACTGGTCTTTGCAGTTACGGTGTTGAGGGTATAGCTTTCGACCCAGGTGATTCGCAGATCATTCAAAGCGTGTACACCGGCTGTTTCGGGGCATCTGTCACCCGTCCCAGTAAATAAGCCCCCTTTGCAGTACCACTGCTTTCCGACGGTATCAATACAGAAGTCCTGTAATTGTAAGCTGACGGGCATTGCTTCTGTGGACTGAAGTGTCCGGTTTACGGCGGCTGCCTTGGGCTGCAGGTCCATCAAAGATAACCGAGGCGCGTCTTTCGGGCTGTAGCCCGCGCGAGTCAAACAGGACCAGCAGACGATTGCATCTTTTAGTTGTTTTTTCCCGCCTGCAGTTGCGCAGTCCCTGCCACAAATGGCACAAACCACAGGTGCCTTGGAAAAGAAACCCATACCATTACCTCCTCACTTTTATCACATTTTAACACGCAAAGCGACTGTTTACAAGGAGCGCAAATAAAGTGGCTTACGATGGATCTATTACTTTTGAAACGGCGGTAGATACCAGCGGATTTTCCGACGGGACGGGTGATATCAACCGACAGTTTTCCGCCATCCGCAAAGGCGCGGAGGCCGCCGCCAGCGGGTTGGAGAAGGTGCCCGCCAAGCTGGACCAGACCGTCAGCAGCGCCAGCCGCCTGTCGGATATCGTCAAAGGCGGCGGCGTGTTCAAACTCGTCGAAAAGGGCGTGAACGCCGTCACGGCTTCGCTGGACTCGGCTATCAGCCGGTATGATACGATGAACCGCTTCCCCATGATGATGCAGCAGTTGGGATATGGCGCGGACGAAGCGGAAGCTGCTGTACAGCGGCTGTCCGGCGGCATCCAGGGCCTACCCACCACGCTGGACAGTGTGGTGAGCACGGCGCAGCGGCTGACAATCCTGACCGGCAACTTGGACGGGGCTGTGGATACGACACTGGCCCTCAACAACGCTTTTCTGGCGTCGGGTAGTTCCAGTGATGGGGCAGCCCGCGGTCTTGAGCAATATGTGCAGGCGCTGAGCCGCGGCAAGTTCGAGGCCGAAGAGTGGAAGACCATGCAGGAAACTATGGGTCTGGCCCTAACCCGTGTGGCTGAGAGCTTCGGCTATGCGGGCGAGAGTGCCCAGAGCGATCTGTATGCGGCGCTGCAGTCCGGCGAAGTCACCATGAGCCAGTTCAACAACAGGCTGATCCAGCTGAACAACGGCGTGGGAGGCTTTGCCGATTTGGCACAGACCTCCAGTGTGGGTGTCAAGACGGCCTGGACCAACATGGGCACGGCCATGGTGCGCGGTACCACGACAATGATCACGGCGCTGGACAAGGGTCTTTCTGAAACGAAGTTTGAAAGCATCCAAAACGTCATTGAAACGACCGGCGAAGTGATCGAGGACTCGATGAATCTGGCGGCCCCGGCTATCGAACTGGTGGCCTCCCATGCAGATGTGCTGGTCGTGTCGCTGGGCGCGCTCACTGTTGCTTACGGTGCTAACCAGGCAGTCAAGACGTTTTCCGCTGCGCAGAAAACAGCTACCGCTGCTATTGTTGCTGCGGATGCCGCAGGTAAGGTGGTGACCCCAACCATCAACGCAAAGGCGGTAGCGGAGGCACGCGCAGCCGCCGTGGCCAAGTTGGGAACAGCGGCGACAGAAAAACAGATCGTTGCAGAGATGGCGGCCAACGGGGTTATCACCGCGAAGACCTTTGCTTTGGGAGGAATGACCACCGGCATGGGACTGGCTACTGTGGCCAGCGGATTGCTGACGGCTGCCACCACTGCCCTGAGCACGGCCATCAACGTACTGCTGGGGCCTGTGGGCCTGGTGGTGTTGGGCATCGGTGCGGTGGCAGCAGGGGCTGTGGCCGTGTACAACGCGGTCACCAAAGAATCCGAGGCTTTTGCCGAGCAGTCTGAGGTGTTGGACGGCCTGGCCGACCAGCAGGAAAGCCTGGCCAGCAGTGAGGAGAGCAATGCCAAGGCTGCCCAGGACAACCTCAAATCCATCCGGGCCAGTGCGGATGCCGCAGGCGAACTGGCGAAAGAACTCGGCGAGCTGGACAGTGTAGAGAACAAGTCCGCCAGCCAGAAACAGCGAATGGGAGAGATGGTCGATGAACTCAACGAGAAGTACGCCGACCTGTGCCTAACCTACGACGAGGAAGCAGACCAGCTCTCGATGAATGCGGATCAGCTGCAGGAATATATCGAGGCCCAGCAGACCATGGAGGAAGTGGCCGCCCGACAGGAACGGTACAACGAGCTGTTGGATGAAGAAGCTACCATCCGCCAGAATGTGGCAGAACTGGAATCCATGCAGACCGAATGGGCGGCCCAGCTGGATCAGAAAATCATCAGTCAGGGCGAGTACAACGAGCTGATGGAACAGAGCAAGGAAACGCTGGCTGCTTATGCTGAGCAGGAGCAGGCCCTCAGCGAACAGCGTACGGCTCTGGATGAGGAAATGGCCGCTATTGACACCACTACCGCCCAGACGATCATCGCCAACGCTCAGGCCCAGCAGGAGGCCACCCGCGCCGCCGCCGAAGCCGAAGAAGCGGAAATGGAGCGCCGCAAGGAGGCGTTGCAGAGCTACACCGAAGCGGCCACCAATATGTACGACCGCATTGAAACGGAGAGCGAATTGACGGTCAACGACATGATCGCCAACCTGCAGGCCAACCAGGAAGCGGTCGCCACTTGGGCGGACAACTTACAAGCTCTGGCAGAGCGCGGCATCGACCAGGGGTTGCTGCAGGAATTGCGCGATGCCGGGCCAGAGTCCGCCGCCACAGTGGCCGAGCTGTGTACCGCTACAGACGCCCAGCTGCAGCAGTTGAGCGAGGTCTACCGCGCCGGTGGTCAGGCTGCGGCCACCGCCCTGCAAACCGAACTCGGCTTGCCCGAAGTGACCAACGCCGCCAGCCAGATGGTCACCAACATGGCGACCGGCATGATGGAGAACACTGCACTGGTCGATGCTACCACGCAGATGATGGCAACGGTCAAGGAAACGGCCACCACAGAGGCGACGACTGGCACGCAGGATATTGGGGCACAGATCCCGAAAGAAGTGGCCACAGGAATTGCCAGTACCAAAGACGCCAGCACTGCATCGACCCAAATGATCAATGAAGCCAAAAGCGCCGCGCAGACCGCAGCCATGACCGGTACTCAGGAAATCGGCCTGCAGATGGATAACGGGATCATTGCTGGCATCAATGCAGGCAAATCAGGGGTCGTAAACGCCATGGTATCGGCAGTGCAGGAAGCCATCGCCGCAGCCCAGGCGGCGGCAGAGATCCACTCCCCGTCCCGGATCATGCGCGACCTGATCGGTCTCAACATGATGCGCGGCTGGGCATTGGGCCTGGAAGACGGCACGCCTTTGATCGAGGATAAGGCCGCTGGCGCAGTACAGGCCATGATGCGCGCTGTTGGCAATCTGGACCCAGCCCAGTTCGTTGCCACCATGCGTGCCAGGGTGGTTGCCAACCAGAGCCGTCTGGCCGTGCCGATCGGCGTGGCGGCTTCTGCCCATAAGACCGCAACCCCAACTTCGGTAACGAACCACACGCAGAACATCTACTTCGAGCAACCGATGCAGGCACCAGATGAGATTGCGCGAGAACTGCGTATACAGCAAACTTATGGATTGGCAGGTGATCGCTGATGGATAGAGACGTCATTGCCCGCATTGTCCGAAGCGACGGCGCGGAGCTGATTGCCGACGAGACCGATTGGGGCCTGACCGCCATCGACGGCGCTGCCGCTCCCGAATACGAGCTGTTTACCGAGAAAAACGCGACTGATGACGGAGACACCGTCACGGGGAAACGCGTGGCTGCCCGCGATCTGGAACTGGAAGCCGCTGTTATGAGTACAGCGGATAATCAGACCATGCGGACACGTGCCAAGCGCTTTTTTAATCCGAAATACGACTATAAGGTCTATCTGACCTACATGGGGACCACCTACTGGCTGGCCGCCGAGCTGGCAGCTTTCAAGGCCCCGAACGATCAGATTGACCAGCCACAGACATGGTCCGCCTACTTCTTGGCTGCCAACCCCTACTGGCAATCGGTGGACGACTTCGGCCAGGACATCGCCGCCATCACGCCGCGGTGGGGCTTCCCCTACATGGACCACCCCACCTATGGCGTGCTGGTGGATGTGGCGAACTTCACCCGCTCCGTCATTTTCGACTACGACGGCGACGTGCCCGCCTACCCCACCATCATCCTGACGGCAGACGACGCCGTCACCAACCCCAAGATCATCAAGGACGATGCTTTTGTCCGGCTGATCGACGAGCTGGTCAAGGGGGACCGGGTCGAGATCGACACCAACCCGCGGCACATCCGCATCACCAAAAACGGGGTCAACGTGCTCGCCAAGACCGACCGAGCCAGCAAGTTCACGGCCTTGCAGATGACGCCCGGCACCAACACCGTGCGGTATGAGGCCGACTATGGCGATAACAACCTGCACGTCGTCATCCGCTACAACAAGCAGTATCTGGGGGTGTGACGATGGAACTTTTGGCGCTTGATTCCAACTTTCAGCCCATCGCCTACCTGCCCTACTTCAACTTACAGTGGACGCGGGAATATTACAAGATTGGTCAGTTCAGTGTCCAGGTGGCCGCGGCCAGCTACGACCCGGCCATGGCCTACCTGTACAGCGAGGACAGGCCCGAAACGGGTATCGTCCAGAAGGTGGAACTGACCGAGACCGTGAAGGGGCGGTTCGTGCAGCTCTCCGGCTACTTTTTGGAAGCTGTCCTGAATGATAAAGTAGTATACCCCACTTACTATGCAAACGGCAGCATCCCGGCCACGGTGGTGGCTATGCTGCGCCAGTACAAGGACGATATCCCGCTGCTGACGGTGGCCGACGCCCCGGCGGGACAGGCCGATGAAACCTCCTGGCAGGAAACCGGCGGCCAGTTGGCCGATGTGGCCTACACCAAACTGCAGACCGTCCAGCACAGCCTGCGCTGCCGGTATGACTACGCTGCCAACACGATCACGGCCGAAGTCTGGCAGGGTCTGGATCGCACCCAGGAACAGACCGAAAATCCCTTCGTGACCTTTTCGGATGGTTTCGGAAACCTGACGGAGGTGGATGCTTCCAGCGACCGATCCAACTACAAAAACTACGCCATCGTAGCCGGTCAAGATCGAGAGGAGAACCGCAAACTGGCCTATGCAGACCTGTCCAACGGCGGATATAAAAAAATCTTGTTTGTGGATGCAAAAGCCGAGCGATGGAACCCCGATGAGCAAACCGAAGAGGAATATTTGGCCAGTCTGAAGCAGAAAGGGCTGGATGAACTGCTGAACTATCAAGTCGTACAAAATGTCGATATCCAAGCAGCATCATCGGGGTTTGCTTACCTGACAGATTGGGATCTGGGCGACAAGGTGGACGTGATCGTGGAGGACATTGGCCTTGCCATGCAGGCCCGCATCGTCACGGTGCGGGAAACCTTCAAACGCAACAACCACACGGTGGAAATCGAACTGGGAGATAAAAAGCTGACCCAGCTACAGAAAGCGAGGCTGATCTACTAAATGCAATCATATCCGTTTACAAGCCAAGTCACCTACGACGAGCAGGGCCTGCCGCTGTACGACCGCGCGGTGGACAGCGAGTTTCTGCGCTCCGTCTTTGCGGCCTACTTCTCCGATGGTATTTTCTACAAGCCCACCAATGCCCTACAGGTGACGGCCGGGACCGGCATGCAGGTGCAGGCCAATCCCGGCATCTGCCACATCCGCGGGGCGATAGGCATCGAGACCGACACCCGCACGCTGACGGTGGAAGCGGCGGGCACGTCGCCCCGTATCGACACGGTGGTGGCGCGGCTGGACCTCAGCCTGGCGGTGCGCAGCATCGAGTTGTACATCCTCAAGGGCACGCCGTCCTCATCCCCGCAGCGCCCCGCCCTGACGCGGGACGCCACCATCTGGGAGCTGGGCCTGGCCGACATCGCGGTGGCGGCCAACAGCAGCACCATCACGCAGTCCAGCATCACCGACACCCGGCTGGACACCGAACGCTGCGGCGTCGTGGCGCAGACCATCGGCAGCCTGGACACGGCCCCCTACTTCGCCCAGTTGACCACCGCCATCGCCGAGCATCAAGATGCCGCCGAAGCGCAGATCGCCGCCCTGCAGGCGGCTATCGCGGCGGTGGAGGGTGACACGGCGTGGATGATGAAATCGGTGTACGATGAGGGTGGCGAGAATCGAGACGTTTTCAAGGCAATGCCGCACCTGTACAAAGCCACCTTTTTGCTTGATAGCTGGTCGGATGGTACACAAACCGCCACGCTGACCCCAATGGATGGAGGCCCGGCGGTGACGACTGACAGCGTACTGTACAGCGGGGTCATGTGTGAGCAGACAGACGTGCAGGCGACCAATGAGACGCTGCAGGACACGCTGACAGTCATCAACGGCGGAGATCTGACCCTGGGCGACGGAACACTCAGCGCAAAGATTTTCGAGAGCGTGAGCAGCGATATCGAGGTCATCGTGCAAATCAAGCAGGGAGGTGTGTGACATGGGCCTGATGGATGCGGGCGGTGGGCTTTCTGGGGGTAAGCTGGAACTGGCAAGCGCCACACCAGAAGATGTCTTGACCGGAAAAACATTTTATTCTGGGGACAAAGGTCTTAAAACCGGGGCCATACCTGATTATGGCCGGGAACCTGTTGTCAATAAGGTGGCAAAATATAATCCAGGAAACGGAGATAACTTGTACTTATATTTGCCAAATGCCGACACAGAGCAAGAAGCGATTGGTGGACGTGTCCAAAGGGCGATTGCCGCGCCGGTGAGTGTGGTACGTAACGCTATTGGTGTGGATGGTACCGTTGTTATGGATAGAATGATACAACGGGACTGGACTTTTTCGGAATGGTTTTCAGGCTATTCGGGATTTGTAGTTATCATTGCAAAAGACTATGGTGGTAATGATGGAAATGGCGTCAATCAAGCATCCGTTTCCCCGTCGAGCGGTTGGGTGGCAGCAAACATTAAGCTATATACAAATGACTATGACGATAACCTATATCGCACACAAGGCCGAGTATTTTTAATACTCGGTGCAAGCACTTCTGGAACAACCATAAATGGGACTCTTATAACCCAAGGGAATCAAATGGGAACCCATGTTACCATTATAGGTCTCAAATAATCTGATCAACCAGAAATTATAGGAGGATTGTTCAATATGACGAACCAGCGTAAAAACATCGGGGGGGGGCTGCCATAGCCCCCTAAGTGGCGATTTGCACAACACCTGGATGGGGGGTGTTGTGTAATGGGGCTGATGACAGCGGGTGGTGGCCTGACCAACAGCAAGTTGGCATTGGCGACCTTATCCCCTAATAGCGCACTGGACGGTAAGACCTTCTACGCAGGCGACAAAACACTGAAAGTTGGGACGATGCCGAATCTGGGGGCATGGAGCACAACGATTGATCCGGGAAAATCCGTTACTATTCCTTGGGGATGTCATAGCGGTGCAGGTATAGTGACCTCCAATGACAAAACGATTGTTGTATTCATGAACGATCCAAACTCTGGAGGCACAGACTCATATGGAAGACTTTATATAAAGTGTTTGTGTATTACTAATAATAGGTTGGTAGAACAAAAGACATATAAAGCCACACAAGGAGGATCAGTCACATTCCACGGAATTAGAGTTTATTATAAAGGCTTAGACAGCTCCGATTATGGAGCGGTCTACCTATATGCAGTTAATAACTGCTATCAACTGGTTTCTTCTGGATTATCGCGCCTTAACGCTGGATCATATGTGAGATGGGCAGCCGCACATGAAACCGAGAAGAATAACGGATATATGTCGGCGTTCATTGTTTGACAAAAAGGAGTTTGTTCAATATGACGAACCATCGTAAAAACATCGGGGGGGGGCTGCCATAGCCCCGTAACTGGCGATTTGCACAATACCTGGATTGGGGGTGTTGTGTAATGGGGCTGATGACAGCGGGGGGTGCCCTGACAACCAGCAAACTGGCGCTGGCAAACGCCACTGAGGGCGATGTCCTCAAGGGCAAGAAGTTTTACGCCGCAGGAAAAGCCTTACGCGAAGGCACGATGCCGAACCGTGGAGCGTGGAGTCCTAAAGTGGGTCCGGGAGAATCTGTTGCAATCCCGCAAGGATATTACAGTGGTGGAACCATAAGTGGGAAAGCTCAGAAAACGGCGTACCTTGGGTGTGCCGGAACGGAAGCTGACGCATGGGCTGTATTAACCTATAATGTGAAAGCGGACCATCCCAGTATATATAATAAGCTATCAAGGGCCAATTTCTACGCAGTGCCCTACAGGTGGCAGGGGAACTCGACAGGCAGCAGCGGCAATAACGGCTCAAGCGGCGATAACATCAGCTATAATCCGTCAACCGGAGTTTTGCAGGCAAGCCCAACGCAAATCGGACCGGGTGGAACGTGGGCGGGGGTACTCAACTATAAAGTCTATATGGTGTACTATGATTGAGTCGGAAAGGATTGTGTGAAAAATGACGAATAAACGCAAAAACATCGGGGGGGGGCTGCCATAGCCCCGTAACTGGCGAATTGCACAATACTCAGACTGGGGGTGTTGTGTAATGGGCTTGATGGAACCGAGCGGCGGCCTGACCACCAGCAAGTTGGCATTGGCGACGGCCACTGAGGGCGAAGTCCTCAACGGAAAGACATTTTACGCTGCAGGAAAAGCCTTGCGCACCGGCACGATGCCGAACCATGGGGCGTGGAGCACAACGGCAAATGCGGGTTCCTCTGTGACTATACCAGCAGGGTATCACAACGGGAACGGGAAAGTTACTGGGAGCTATAAAACCAGATACATTTTCAATATTGTCTGCAATAGAGGCATTGGCGTCGGTGCTTTGGTGTCATTCATGATGCAGTCCGGGCAGCCCGTTGTTGCCGATACAAGAGCCAACATAACCAGTTTTCAGACTGTTTTTGATACTCTCGGCATGAGTTGGGATGCTCACAGTTACGGTGTAAATCTATATCTACAATTCAAGAAGACACTTAGGACCTTGTCCGTCAAGAATCTGTGGACCAATAAGTGGGATGCTTCTGGCAGTGTTTCCTATCTCTTCCCGGAAACCATAAACGCGGGAACCGAACTGAATATATCCCCAACATGGAACAACGATGCAGGCTCCCATGAAGGTGAAGCCGTTCTGTCGCTCGCTTTTGAAGACATTTGATTTTAGAGAATCCCTTGGGAAAGAGGTGGTATAGCTTGAAAACTTATGATGAAAGCACATTTGAGGAAATCTCGGAGCCGGACCTATCGGTAGGCTACACCTATCCGGGTCGGCGTTTTGTCGCCCACCACGACGCGGTAGAGGAGCAGTCGCATTTTGAGGTACTGCCTGGGACTGAGACGCTAAACGGCGGCAAGGGCTTGCGCGGAAAAGTGGTAGACGTGCCTGCAAAGGCAGCTTGGGACGAATACGAAGACTGTATGCTCTACCACAGGTTTACGGAAGATGAGCTTGCCGCGCTGCGTCCGCCCGACCCGCCGGATACCGCCGCCACTTGGGACGAGATGGCGACAGCCTATAACGAGGGGGTGAGCATGGCATGATGGACAGCAAAACCCTTGTATTGGACCTATTGCGCGACCTGGGGGCGCGCGAAGCCACCGAGCTGCGGCAGAGCGCAGCCGGGATGGACGGCACGACCATCATCGCTTACGAGCGGGCTGTGCCCGCATGGGACAAGCAGCAGGACTACACTGGATGGCCCGCGGGCGCGCCGGTGGCCGATGAGGGCCAAGTGTGGCTGCTCATCCAGCCGCACAACGCGAACAGATATGAAGGACGCCCAAGCACACTGCGGGCACTTTGGGGCTTGGCTCACACCACGGACCCCGCCCGCGCCAAGCCCTGGGTGCCCGCCTATGGCACCAGTGGCAGATATATGGCTGGCGAGTGCTACCGCGCCGAGGATGGCACGGTGTACCGCTGCCTGCAAGATGACACTATACACGATGCGCAGGCGCTTCCCAGCGCCTGGGAGGAGGTATAACAAAAATGAGATTATCTAACGGAGAGGTGCTGCTGAGGTGGCCACTCAACACGCACATCATTACTGCGGGATGGACGTACAACGACGGAAGCGCCCATAAAGCAATCGACTTGCGCGCATCTGTCGGAACACCCGTGTATGCATCTGAACCCGCCACGGTCAACTTGGTACAGTACTGGGATGGGCACACACTGACGGGAGATCAAAGCTACGGCAACCTGATTCGCCTGCGGCACAGCGATTACAACGGTAAGATGCTGGAAACCTACTACGCACACCTGTCAAAAATCTGTGTGGCCAGCGGGCAAACGGTGACTGAGGGACAACTCATTGGCTACAGCGGGGAAACCGGCAACTGCGACGGGGCGCATCTCCACTTCGAGGTCCGTGTCTCCCGTGTGCGGTATAATCCGCTGTCCTGGCTTGATGCCAATTTTTCCTGTGCAAACGATACGGTAAAGGCACATCTGGGTGAGTATACCAGCGTTGATGCCGACAGCACAGAAGTGGAGGACCGGCCAGGGGTTTTCGGCATTGATGTTTCCAAGTATCAGGGCGTGATCGACTGGAAGGCCGTAGCGGCCGATGGCGTCAAGTATGCAATCCTGCGTGTGGGCTCCAGCACAAATGCGGGGCCCTATGTGGACCCCTACTTCGAGAGCAACTACAATGCGGCCCGTGCCGCTGGGCTGCGCGTAGGCGCGTACCTGTTTACTTATGCTACCAGCGAGCAAGCTCAAAACGCAGAGCTGGAAGTCTGGCTGCCTGCACTGGAAGGCAAAACTTTCGACTACCCGGTCTTTGTGGATGTGGAAGACAATAGCCTGACCGGCCTGGGCAAGGACACCTTAACGGCGCTGACCAAGCGCATGATGGACATCCTGGACCAACGGGGCTACCTCCCCGGCTGGTATAGCTACACCAACTATATCAACAGTTATTTGAACGCCGAAGCGTTGGCCGCGTACCCTCTGTGGGTGGCGGACTATCGCGAGTCGCTGGGATATACTGGAGAGTATATGATGTGGCAGTACACCAGCACGGGCCGTGTGGCTGGAATTTCCGGGGATGTGGACTGCAACTGGGACTACAGCGGGATTTGTGATACTGAGACAGAACAACCCGTGCCGCCGGTGGAGCTGCAGCGTCTGTGCGTGATCTCGCCCAGTGAGGCACTGATCAATAAGGCACAAAGTCTGCAACTCCCGGTGCAGACCGCGACCGCTGTACTGATTGGCCCCGCCAGCAATGGGGATGCAATGACCTTATGGATGCAGGCGCAGGGAGATGGCACGGAGTACTTCGCAAGGTACACAAACCAATAATATAGGAGGATATACTATTATGAGTATGATCGTATTGGCACTTATGCTGGCCATCACCGTTGAGGGAGTGGTCGAGATTGGAAAGAGCATCGGCAAGGCTGTGCTGAGCCGCAGCTATAAGACCGCCATCACGCAGGTGGTGGCGCTGGCCATCGGCTGCGGGCTGTGCCTGGCCGCCGGGGCGGATATTTACGGCGCGTTGGAGATCCACTTCGCGGTCCCGCAGCTCGGCATGATCCTGACCGGCGTGCTGGCCAGCCGTGGCTCCAACTATTTATCGGATTTCATCAAGCGTCTGCAAGGCGCTTCTGGTGCGGCTGCTGCAAAATAATTTTCCAAGATCATCTTTTCGCCCCGGAAAGGATGATTGTATGCAGAGTTTTATGGGTTGGATCGGCGGCAAGCGCGCGCTGCGCAAGGCAATCCTGGAGCAGTTCCCCCAGGACATTACCCGCTACATAGAGGTTTTCGGCGGGGCAGGTTGGGTCCTTTTCGGCAAGGACCCCGGCCACCACTTGGAGGTTTTCAACGACGCAGACGGAAGCCTAATCAATGTCTATCGTTGCATCAAGTACCACCCGGAGGCGATGGCTGCCGAGCTGCAGGGATTGCCACAGTCGCGTGAGATGTTTTTCGATTTTCAGAATCAGGCTGACCGTCGAGGGTATACAGATATTCAGCGCGCTGCCCGTACTCTATACCTGATCAAGATGAGTTTCGGCTCGGATCGGCGGACCTTTGCCACCGCCCAGCGAATCGCGGAAAATATTCCCGCGCCGTTTGCGGACGTCCAAGAGAGACTGCGCAAGGTAGTCATTGAGCACTTGGACTTCGAGCAACTCATTCATACCTATGACCGCCCCGGAGCGCTTTTCTATTGCGACCCGCCGTACATGGGCACAGAGCGGTACTACAAGCACCCATTCGCGCCTGCGGACCATGAGCGTTTGGCCCGTGTGCTGCACAATATCAAGGGCCGGTATTTGCTCTCGTACAACGACTGCGCAGAGGTGCGGGAGCTGTATCAGGACTGCAGTATACAGCCGGTCACAAGGCACAATTCGCTCCCTGGCGTGCCGGGCAAAGATCCGGTTTACAATGAGGTGCTGATCCGCAACTACTAACGCAATTCGTTATAATCTAACAATTCCGGGACAGGCCCTGCTACCTCTATTAAAATGGTCAGTGGGGCGATCAGATGATCAAAAGTCATTTGTCCCGGTTATTAGGTGAGCGGCGCTGGTCCCAGGCCAGGCTGGCCAGGGAGACAGGTATCCGGCCATCAACGATTTGCGCATACTACAACGAGTTTGCAGATCGGATCAGCTTGGAGCACATGGATCGGATTTGTGAGGCGCTGGGGTGCGGCGTTGCAGATTTGCTGGAATATGTGCCATCGAATCTGCAGAAAACCGGCAACCATTTACTTGTCGAAGAACACGGAAACCGACACACTCAATAACACGGGAAAAAGGGCGTTTAAAGAGTATTCAAACTACTCTTTAAACGCCCTTACTTTTTTATTTCTTCTGCAAACTTTTTTCAATTTTTTTGCAAAGCTACACCCGGCCGTTCAAGCAGATGGCCGGAGCGTTTACAAAATTTTCAATTCTGGCGCGGCGCGACGGCCCCTCCCCGCGGGCCGCGTTATTTTTGCAGGCGCTGCTGGTATTGCTGCAGCTGGCGGGTCAGTTGTTCGCTGTCCATTTTCAGCACAAAGCGGTCGCCGAACCACATCAGCCCAAGGGCCAGTTCCAGAAAGGCCGCCAGCAGCACGCCGCCCCAGACGGGCACGCCGCGGAACCAGCCGAACAGCAGCGCGCCGCCGATGAAGCAGAGGTTGGCCGCCGCCAGCCAGACCAGCGTGCGGGCCGTGGTGCAGGGCGCGTTTTCGGGAAAGACGGCGCTCTCGAACATGGCGAACAGCAGCGAGACCAGCCACATGGTCAGCAGGTCAAAGATGGGTACGCTGTAGGTGCCCAGCAGCGCGTTGCAGACGCACTTGAGAAAGACGGCGGCAACGGTGTAAATGGCCATGCGCAGTTTCATCTGCATGGCCCAGCGGTATAAACGCAGATAAGTTTTCACAGTGAATCTCCTCCTTGCAGTTTTGCGCGCAGGTCCGGCGCGTAACGGCGGGAGATGATGATCTTTTCCCCCGTTGGCAGAACGGCTTCGATCCGCCCGCCCGGGCGGCTGTAAAGCCGCCGCACGGCGTTCAGGTTGACGACCGTGGATTTGCCGCAGCGGAACAGCCCCAGCGCGCCCCAGCGCAGTTCCAGCGCCGTCAGGCTGAACGGGGCGCGGTAGATGCCTTCGGCTGTGTAGACGAAGGTCCTGTCGTCCACGGTTTCGGCCCACAGGATGTCCTGCGGAAAAACCGATACGGTCTGCT
Organism: Subdoligranulum variabile; assembly: GCA_003343905.1. Classification (GTDB taxonomy): domain Bacteria; phylum Bacillota; class Clostridia; order Oscillospirales; family Ruminococcaceae; genus Gemmiger; species Gemmiger variabilis_C. Next base: position 16,912 of record QAKI01000023.1, on the reverse strand, counting down.
GCCGGTCATCCAGCAGCCACAGCCGGTCGGCGCCGCTTTGCAGCAGGTCCAGGACCTGCCGCAGTTCCGCGCTGCCCTCCGGCCCCTGCACGATGACCCGGACGCCGCCCGGCCGGTGCTGAATTTCCAGTTCCATAGGCTCTCACCTCCTGTGGCACCATCATAGCAAAGCGGCGGCGCCATTACAATGGCGCCGCCGGTAAGCGGTCGTTTGCAGGGGGGCAGGATGCACGGGGGCGTCCCCGCGCCCCGGCGCCAAAAGCAAAAGGCCCATTTCCCGGGAACAGGGGTCCCGCGGGGAATGGGCCTGGCGTTTTTACGCCCCGCCGCGCGGCGCGGGCGGGATCACAGGTGCCAGATATCGGCGTTATACTGCGCGATCGTGCGGTCGGAGGAGAAATACCCCGACTTGGCGATGTTCACGAGCATCCGGCGCGCCCAGGCCGTGCGGTCCTCGTAGGCCGCCAGGGCGCGGTCCTTCGCTTCGATGTAGCTTTCCACGTCCAGCAGCGCCATGAACCAGTCCTTGTGCTTCATGTCGTTCCACAGCGTGCTGAGCACGGCCGGGTCGCCGAGGGCCAGCAGCTCCGGCGAAACGAGGAAGTCCACCAGCGGCTCGACGGCCGGGCGGCGGTAATAGTCGAGCGGGCGGTAGCCGCTTTGGGCGTACAGGCCGATGACCGTGTCGCTGGATTCGCCGAAGGTGAAGATGTTGTCGGGGCCGACCAGTTCGGCGATCTCGACGTTGGCGCCGTCCATCGTGCCCAGCGTCACCGCGCCGTTGGCCATGAACTTCATGTTGGAGGTGCCGCTGGCCTCCTTGGACGCCAGCGAGATCTGCTCCGAAATATCGCAGGCGGGGATCAGGGCTTCGGCCCAGGTGACGTTGTAGTTTTCCACCATGACGACGCGCAGCCAGGGGCGCACGTCGGGGTCGCGCTCGCACAGGGCCTGCAGGCAGAGGATCAGGTGGATGATGTGCTTGGCCATCGTGTAGGCCGGGGCGGCCTTGGCCCCGAACAGCACCGTGATGGGCCGCGCCGGGCGGTGGCCCGCCTTGATCTGCCGGTACTGGTGGATGACCCACAGCGCGTTCATCTGCTGGCGCTTGTACTCGTGCAGGCGCTTGACCTGGATGTCAAAGACCGAGTTTTCGTCCACTTCCACGCCCTGCCGCCGGGCCAGCAGCCGCTGCAGGCGGCGCTTGTTGTGCTGCTTGACTTCCAGCAGGGCGGCCAGGCTTTCGGCGTCGTCGGCAAAGGGCAGCAGCTTTTCCAGCTCGGCGGCGTCCTGCTTCCAGCCGTCGCCGATGCGCGCGCTGATCCAGCGGGAAAGCGCCGGGTCGCAGGCTTCCAGCCAGCGGCGGAAGGTCACGCCGTTGGTCTTGTTGTTGAATTTTTCGGGGTAGAGGTCATAGAAGGGCTTGAGTTCGCTGGTCTTGAGGATCTCGGTGTGCAGGGCGGCCACGCCGTTGACCGAATGGCCGTAGTGGATGTCCATGTGGGCCATGTGGACGCGGTCCTCCCCGTCCAGGATGGCGACCCGCGGGTCATCGCTGCGCTGCCGGGCCAGACGGTCCAGTTCCCGGATGATGGGCACGAGCTGGGGCGCTACGGTCTGGATGTAGTCCATGGGCCACTTTTCCAGTGCTTCGGCCAGGATCGTGTGGTTGGTGTAGGCGCAGGCGGCCTCGACCTGGGCGACGGCCGCTTCCATCGAAAGGCCGCGGGCGGTCAGCAGGCGGATCAGTTCGGGAATGACCATCGAGGGGTGGGTGTCGTTGATCTGGATGGCGACGTGGTCGCTCAGGGTATCGGGGGCGAAGCCGCGGGCCTCCAGTTCGTCCAGGATGAGCTGCGCCCCCGCCGATACCAGGAAGTACTGCTGGTAGACGCGCAGAAGCTGGCCGTCCCGGTCGCTGTCGTCGGGGTACAGGAACGAGGTCAGGCAGTGGGCGATGTCCCGCTTGTCAAAGTCGATGCCGCTGGCCGGGGGATCGGCGGGCTCCGCCACGTCGAACAGGTGCAGCCGGTTGGCGATGCCGGTGTGCGCGCCGGGCACCGCGATGTCATAGAGCAGCGCGTCCAGCGCAAAGCCGCCGAAGGTGACCGGGTAACGCTTGCCGGTGGGCAGCAGCCAGCTTTCCGGCTCGATCCAGGGGTCGGGCTGTTCGTGCTGTTTGCGGTCGGTGAACTTCTGGCGGAACAGGCCGTAGTGGTAGTTGAGGCCCACGCCGTCGCCGGGCAGTTCCAGCGCGGCGATGGAATCCAGGAAGCAGGCGGCCAGACGGCCCAGCCCGCCGTTGCCCAAAGAGGGCTCCGGCTCGTATTCCTCCAGCGCGGCCAGCGAGCGGCCCATGCCTTCCAGCAGGGCGCGGGCCTCGTCGAACAGGCCCAGCGCCAGCAGGTTGTTGCTCAAAAGTTTGCCCATCAGGAATTCGGCCGAAAAATAGTACAGCTTGCGGTCCCCCTGCGGGGCGGGACGCCCGGCGGCAAGGCGCTGGGTCAGCGCCAGCAGGGCGTGGTAGAGCTGGCTGTCGGTGCAGGCGTCCGGCTCGCAGCCATAGAGTTCACGGGTGAGGGCGGACAGTTGCGGTTTCAGTTCCATAGCGATACACTCCTTTGCCGGGCGGTGCCGGCCATTGTCACAGGATGAAGCGCGGTCTTGGCGAGCGCGCGGCCCCGGCGCGTCAGCGGGCGGGCTGGCAGTAGAGCAGGGCTTCCCACGGGCGCAGCGTGCCGGGCACGGGCGCGCCCGCGGTCGCCAGCAGCGGGGTGGCGGCGGCAAATTCTTCCGGCAGGGGGAAGGCGGCCGGGCGGCCGCTCAGATTGACGGCGACGAGCATCGCCTGCCCGCCGCCCCGGCGGACGTAGGCGAACACCTGTTCATCGTCGGGGCAGAGCAGCGTGAAGTCCCCCTCCACAAATACGGGGTACGCCTTGCGCAGCGCGATCAGCTTCTGGTAGGTGTGGAACACCGAGTCAGGGTCCGCCAGGGCGGCTTCGGCGTTGACGGCGGTGTGGTTGGGGTTCACGCGCATCCACGGCGTGCCGGTGGTGAACCCGGCGTTGGGGCCTGCGGTCCACTGCATGGGGGTGCGGGCGTTGTCGCGCCCCACGCGGTGGATGGCGGCCATGGCCTCGGCGTCGGTCTTGCCCTGGGCGCGCAGGTCCTTGTAGGCGTTCAGGCTTTCGATGTCCCGCAGGTCCTCCAGGGGGAAGGCAGCGTTCGTCATGCCCAGTTCCTCGCCCTGGTAGATGTAGGGCGTGCCCTGCAGCCCGTGCAGCGCCACGGCCAGCGCCTTGGCGGACTGCACGCGGTACGCGCCGTCGTCGCCCCAGCGGCTTACGATGCGGGGCAGGTCGTGGTTGTTCCAGAACAGGCTGTTCCAGCCGCAGCCGTGCAGGCCGTTCTGCCAGCGGGCGATGCTCTTTTTCAGGTCGGGCAGCGCCATGGGCCGGGGCTCCCACTTGGACGGACCCTGGTCCAGCACCATCTGCTCAAACTGGAACACCATGCTGAAGATGCTGCCGTCCGGCGCGCTGTACTGCCGGGCGCGGGGGATGTCGGCGCCCCAGGCTTCGCCCACCGTCACCAGGTTCGCCCCGCCGAAGGTCTCGCGGTTCAGCTCCCGCAAAAACTCCATCAGCCGCGGGCCGTTGGCCGTCACCTGCAAGTCGGGGTCCTTGCCCACCTGGTCGATCACGTCCAGCCGGAACCCGGCCACGCCCTCCCGCATCCAGAAGCGGACCGCGGCGTACAGTTCCTGCCGGACTTTGGGGTTGGCCCAGTTCAGGTCGGGCTGCTGCGGGGCAAACTGGTGGAAGTAGTACTGCCCCAGTTCGGGCACCCAGGTCCAGGCAGGCCCGCCGAAGGTGGCTCGCATGCCGTTGGGCAGGGCGTCGGGCGTGCCGTCGCGCCAGATGTAGTAGTCGTGGTAGGGGTTGTCTTTGCCTTTGAGGGCCTCGCGGAACCAGCGGTGCTGGTCGCTGGTGTGGTTGAGCACCAGGTCCAGCAGGATGCCGATGCCGCGCTTTTTGCCCTCGCGGATCAGGGCGCGCATATCGTCCAGCGTGCCGAACATCGGGTCGATGGCGCAGTAGTCGCTGATGTCGTAGCCGTTGTCGGCCTGGGGGCTGGCGAACACCGGGCAGAGCCACAGGGCGTCCACGCCCAGCGTTTGCAGGTAGTCCAGCCGGCGGATGATGCCCGGCAGGTCGCCGACGCCGTCGCCGTCCGAATCCTGGAAGCTCTTGGGGTAGATCTGGTAGATGACGGCTTCTTTCCACCAGTCCTTTTTGTTGAAGTCCATCATAAAAGGTGCTCCTTTCCGTTGTATGTGGCGTCGCCGCCGGTCATGCCCGGCGGATCAGCACGCCGCCGGGGGCCAGGGCGCGGCCGTCCCAGCCGCGGGCAAAAGCCGGGGGCGCGCCCGCGTCCAGCGGGCAGGGATCCGCCCCGGCGTTGAGGAATACGTCCAGCGCGCCGCCCCGGCGGTAGTGGACCAGCCGCCCCGCCCCGGGCAAAAACGCGATCTCGCTGCCCTGCAGGGCCGGTTCCCGCCGCCGCAGCGTGGCCAGTGCGCGCAAGGTCTGCACGCGGGCCTGCCCGGCGGGGGCGTCCAGTTCGTCCCAGGGCATACAGCGGCGGCAGTCGGGGTCGTGGCCGCCCTCCAGCGCCAGTTCGGTGCCGTAGTACAGGCACGGGCTGCCCGGCAGCGTCAGCAGGGCGGCCAACTGTTGCCAGAACTCGTCCTCGTTCCGCGACCGGCTGCGCAGGCGGATCGTATCGTGGGAATCCAGCAGCGTGAACTGGGCGGCGCTGACCTGGGGCGGGCAGACCGTCAGGCAGCGGCCCACGTCCCAGCCAAAGGCCGCGGCGGGCTGGCTTTTGTCCTCAAAAAAGCGGCGCAGCGCGCTTTGCAGCGGGTAGTCCATGACGGCGTCGTACTCGTCCCCCTCCAGCCAGGCGGGGGCGTCGTGCCAGATCTCCCCCAGCAGGTAGAGGTCGGGTTTGAGCGCCTTGAGCCGGGCGCGCAGCCGCCGCAGAAAGGCGTGGCTGACCTCGTTGCCCACGTCGAAGCGCAGCCCGTCGATCCCGTAGCGCCGCACCCAGCCTTCGCACAGGCGGATCAGGTATTCCTGCAAGCCGGGGTCGTTGGTGTTCAGCTTGGGCATGCCGCCGTGGAACGCGAAGGAAAAATACTGCCCGGCGCGGGTGCTGCCCTCGCTGGGGATGGGCCATTCGTTGACGAAGAACCAGTTCCACCACGGGGACGCAGGCCCGCGGGCCACCACGTCCCGCCAGGGGGCGAAGTCCGGCCCGCAGTGGTTGAACACGGCGTCCAGCATGACGCGGATGCCCTGTTCGTGGGCCTGCCGCACCAGGGCTTCCAGGTCGGCTTCGGTGCCGAAATCCGGGTCCACGCGGGTGTAGTCGGTAGTGTCGTATTTATGGAAGCTGCGCGCGGCGAAGATGGGGTTCAGGTACAGCCCGTTGATGCCGAGGGAGGCCAGATACGGCAGCTTTTGGGCGATGCCCGCCAGGTCGCCGCCGAAGCGTTCGCGGTTGGTCACGGGGCCGTGCCGCCAGGGCAGCGCGCCGCCGCGCCCGCTGCCGCCGCGGCAGAAGCGGTCGGGGTAGACCTGGTACCAGACGGTGCGGCGCACCCAGTCCGGCGGGGCGATGCAGTCGGCGGGGTTCATCCACGGCATCAGGAAGCACTGCACCCGCTCGTCCAGTTGCAGGTCCCGGCGCAGGCCGTCCTCATAGAGATACCAGGATTCGTCCCCCTCCTGCACGCAGAACACATAGCGCAGGCGGCGGTAGGGCGGCTGCACCGTGACGCGCCAGATCCTGTGGCGTTCCAGTTCCAGCCAGGGCTGCATCGCCACGCGGCGGCCCTGCCAGCTTTCGCCGCCGCCCGCGATGCCTGCGTCGTAGGGGTCGGCACAGATCAGTTCGGCGGCCGTCACTTCACGGCCGGTCTGCAGGGTGATCTGCAGCGTCGTTTCGTCGGTCATGCAGCACATCGGCACGCGCGCTTCGTGCCGGATCGCAGCCAGATTCATAGGCTTCACCTCTCCGATTAAGCGGACAAAATCATTCGGCCCAGCCGCCCTCGAACCCGGCGGCTTCGGGGCGTTCGGCGGCCTCACAGGCGCGCAGCAGTTCGCCCACGCTCCATGCCTGGGCGAAGCACCCGCGGGAAAGCCCCGGCGCGCCGCCGTCGTAGATCTCCGGCAGTTGGCCGATGCAGCCTTCCCGCAGGGCGGGGGCCAGCAGTTCCAGGTCCTGCCGCAAGGCGTCGCGGGCGTCGGCGCTGCAGCCGCCCACCCGCAGCGCGGCCAGATAGTAGCCCCCCAGCGGGAAGGGCCAGACCGTGCCCTGGTGGTAGGCCAGGTCGCGCACGCGCTGCGGCCCGCCGTACTGTGCGTGGAATTCGGGGTCGCGGGGGTCCAGCGTGCGCAGGCCGCAGGGCGTCCACAGCGCGCGGCGCACGCTGTCCACCACGGCGGCGGCCTGGGCCTTCGTCAGCGGGGTGAACGGCATGGACACCGCCCAGATCTGGTTGCAGCGCAGCTGGGTGTCGGCGGGGCCGGGCACATCGCTCACCACGTCGCGCAGGCGGCCCTCCTCCGGCATCCAGAACGCACGGCGGAAGCTCTCCCCCACCCGTTCGGCCAGCGCGTCGTAGGGCGCGCCGTCCTCCCCGGCCAGCGGGGCCAGCCGGGCCATCACGCGCAGGGCGTTGTACCAGTAGGCGTTCACCTCCACCGGGCAGCCGTGGCGGGGCGTGGGCAGGTGGGTGCCGATGCGCACGTCCATCCAGGTCACCTGGTCCAGCCCCTCGCCCGCGTGCAGCAGCCCGGCTTCGTCCATGCGGATGCCGTGGCGGGTACCGGCGCGGTATTTTTCTATGATATGCCGCGCCACCGGCCAGACTTCCCGCACAAAGGCGTCGTCCCCGGTGCGCCGGTGGTACAGCCACAGGCAGTTCAGGAACAGCAGGGCCGCGTCCACCGTGTTGTACTGGGGCGGCGCGCCGTTTTCGGGGAACAGGTTGGGCATCAGGCCGTCCTGTTCGTGGGCGGCGAAGGTGCGCAGGATGCTGCGGGCGTCGGCCGTGCGGCCGGTGGTCAGCGCGCAGCCCGGCAGGGCGATCATCGTGTCGCGCCCCCAGTCGGCAAAGAAGGGGTATCCGGCCACGATGGTCATGCCGCCGGTGGACCGCCGCTGTACCAGGAAGGCGTCCGCCGCGGCGGACAGCGCCCGCCCCAGCGGGCTTTTCAGCCCGGCGGCGTCGGCCTGGGCTTTCTGGCGGCGGGCCTGGGCGGCCAGCACCGTGCGGGCGGCGGGCAGCGCCCGCCCCAGCCCGAACACCACCGCAAACACGGCGGTGCCGCCGGGGGCGGCCGTGAACACGAACCGCCCGGCCGCGGCGCACAGGCCGGTGGCGTGGCGGCCGTCGGGGGCGTCGTGGCGGTAATATTCGCTTTCAAATCGCAGGGGCAGGGCCTCGGCGCGGCCATTCTCCACCGCGTAGTACAGCCGCACGCCGCCGCTTTCGATTTGGCCGTCCTGCCACAGGAACCGGCGGCGACGGGTCAGCCGCCCGCCCTTGGGCACGAACCGCAGCCAGGGCGTCAACCGCAGCGTGCAGGGGGCGGCGGCGTGGTTTTCGACCGTGTACTGCACGGCCACGGTGTTTTCGCCGTAGGCCAGCGCCACGCGGCGGGTGACGCGCACGCCGAAGGCTTCATATACCCAGCGGGGCGCGGCGGCGTCCCACAGGGCCAGGGCGCGCCAGCCGTCCTCGCCGGGGGCGCGGTCCAGGTCCTGGGTGGAAAGGCAGAACCGCTGCCCGTCCACCTCGGCTTCTTCGCCCAGGCGGTGGACAAGGTCCAGCCGTTCGGTGGGGGGCATGGGGCAGGCCATCAGCAGGGCGTGGTCCCCCCGCGTGGCCGAAAATGCGCCCGAAAGCGCGCTGTACCCGCCCAGGCCGTTGGCCAGCAGGTAGCAGTTCTGCTGGGCGCGGTCGGCGTCGGCAAAGTCCGGGCGGCCAAACAGTGTATTCATACGGCAGTTCCCTCCTTGTGTTCTGCGGGCGCGTCAGGGCAGCAGGCCCAGGATCAGGGCGCTGCCCGCGTCCAGCGCCGCCTGCCCGGCGGCGGTCAGCGGCGTTTGCTGCTGCCAGCGGCGGCTGCTTTCGCCGTCCGCCAATACCTGCCAGCGCCCGGCGGGCAGCAGGGCGGTGTGGGGGCGGGTGTCGGCGTTATACAGCAGAAGCAGTTCGGCCCAGCGGCTGCCCGGCCCGGCGTTGTCCAGCCGGAAGCCCGCGCACTTGCGCCCCGGCCGCCAGGATTCCCGCAGGCGGGCGCGGGCGGCGGCGCTTTTGTCGGTCAGGGCGGGCAGCAGCGGGCGCAGGGCCATCAGGCCGCGGTAGTAGTCGGCCAGGTCCCGCCAGGGGCCGGTCCAGGCGCGGGTCCAGTCCAGCCGGTTCAGGGCGGCCGGGGCGTTGAAGCTGTCCCGCAGGCCCTGTTTGGTGCGGCCGAACTCCTCGCCCGCCAGCAGGAACCACCGCCCCTGGCAGCCGAAGCAGAAAGCCGCCGCCAGCCGGTTGGCGCGCAGCACCGCCGGGGCGGGGGCGTCGAACTGGCGGCCGGGGTCCATCGTGATGACCAGCTTGTCCCACAGCGTCCAGTCGTCGTGGCAGGAAAGATAGCTGATGGTCTGGCTGGGGGCCTGCACGGCGAACCGGCCGCCCTGTGCCCCGGCCCAGCCGGTCACGGCGTGGGCCAGGTCGTCCAGCCGGGCGGTGCCGCCGTTCACAAAGCCGGGGCGTTCGGCGTGCAGGATGTGCCCTTTGGCAAGGTCGCGGGTGGCGTCGCAGAACGCGCCGATGTTTTTGTCCAGCAGCGGCAGCGCGCGCTTGCCCGCGGGGTGGGAACCGGCGCGCATGGGGCTGCGCCGGGCGGCCCAGGGTTCCCCGAACACCAGCTTTTCCCCCGCGCCGTATTCTTCGTCCAGCGCGGCGCGGATAGACTGCATCAGGTCGGTGTCCAGCAGGCCCATCAGGTCAAAGCGGAAGCCGTCCATGTGGTATTCCCGCGCCCAGTACAGCACCGATTCCCGGATGTACCGCGCGCACATGCTGCGTTCGGTCGCCAGGTCGTTGCCGCAGGCGGAGCCGTCGCCGGGGGTGCCGTCGGGGTTCTGGCGGTAGAAGTACCACGGTTCGGTGCGCCACAGCCAGGAATCCAGGTGGTAGGTGTGGTTGTACACCACATCCATAATGACACGGAATCCGTTCTGATGCAAGGCCCGGACGGCTTCTTTCAGTTCCCGGATGCGCACTGCGCCGTCGTCGGGGTCGCTGGAATAGCAGCCCTCCGGCACGTTGTAGTTCACGGGGTCGTAGCCCCAGTTGTACACGTCGCTGCCCTCCGGCACCGAACCAAAGTCGAATACCGGCATCAGCTGCACATGGGTCACGCCCAGCGTTTTCAGGTAGTCCAGGCAGGTGGGGTGGATGCCGTCGCCGTTCAGCGTGGTGCCGTTCAGCGTAAAGGCCGCGTATTTGCCGCGCAGGGCCTCCGGCACGCCGCTGGCCGCATCCCAGGAGAAGTCCCGCACGTGGACTTCATAGATGATGTCCTCCGGCGCAGGGGCCGGGGGGCGGTCCTGCGCCCACCCGGCGGGGTCGGTGCGCCGCAGGTCCACGACCATGCTGCGGCCGCCGTCCCGCCCGCAGGCCAGCGCCCAGGGGTCGGCGGTGCGGCGGGCCGTGCCCTCAAAGTCGGTCACGGTGTAATCGTAGTAGCAGCCGTCCCAGTTGCCGGGCACTTCGCACTGCCAGACGCCGTGCCCGGCCCGGTGCAGTTCCAGCGTGCGGGCCGCGGGGCTGCCGCCGCCGTCGGGGTACAGGCACAGCCGTACCGCCTGGGCGGTGGGGGCCCACAGGGCGAACCGGGTGGCGTCGGGCGTCCACTGCGCGCCCAGCGGGCCGTCGTAGTGGTACAGGTGTTCAAACGCGCGGGAATCATACAGCCGCCGGCGGGCGGCGGGGTCCGATACGGGGACCGAATCAAAAGGTGCAGTCTGCATGGGGGTTCCATCCTTAATAAAGAAAATGTGCGGGGAAGCAAAACACAGAACGCCGGGCCAGCCGGGAAAACCGGCAGCCCGGTGGTTCTGCGAGGGGGTGTATAGAGAACGGCGGGAAAAGGTTATGTCTGCGGCCGGGGGCGTGCGGTCCGGGCGGCGGCTGCCTGCCGGGCGCGGCGCCTGAAATTTCTCCCTGTTTCCGCCACTGGCGGCCAAAACAGAGGAACTCTCTTGCGGTGCCCGAATCAGGCTTCGCGGGCGCAGCCCGCTCGCCTTCTTCGACCGCGGGGTCTGCCGGCCGTCAGGTCGGCAGCGGACGAGCGTATGCGAAGTCCGTACTTCTGTTAGTCATCACCGAAAGGTGATGCTTGCTGGAAAGTATAAGCGTATATCACTGGCGGCGGGGAAAATTTTAGCCCTTTACCGCGCCCGCCATGCCGTTCACATAATACTTTTGCAGTTTCAGGAACAGGATGGCGATCGGGATCGAGATCAGCACCGCCCCGGCGGCAAAGCTGGTGTACCAACTGTCGATGTACTCTTTTTCCAGCATGCGCCACAGGCCGATGGCGACCGTGTACTGGTCGGCGTTGGCCCGGCAGATGACCTTCGCAAAGATGAAGTCCACCCACGGCGCCGTGAAAGAAGTCAGGATCTGGTAGATGATGATGGGTTTCGACAGCGGCAGCGTGATCTTCGTGAAGATCTGCCACCGCGTGCAGCCGTCCAGCAGGGCGGCTTCGTCCAGTTCCTTGGGCATCGTGTCAAAAAAGCCCTTGATGATCTGGAAGCCCAGCGCCGCGCCGCCGGAATAGCACAGGATCAGCGCGATGCGCACGTTGTTGCCCTCGGTCAGGCCCACGGCTTTCAAAATGAAGTAGACGGCCACCATCGACATGAAGCCGGGAAACAGCCCCAGGATCATGGCCATGTTCATGTAGGGCTTGCGCAGCCGGAACCGCAGGCGGCTCAGGCAGAAGGACGCCGACAGCACGAAGAAGCTCGACAGCAGGCAACTGAAAATGGCGATGATGAGCGTGTTCATGAACATCTGGGGGAAGTTCAGCAGCGTGGTGTCGGTAAAAAGGCGCACATAGTTGTCCAGCGTGTAGGTCTTGGGGAAAAAGGTCGAAACGTAGCTGCCTTTCTCGCCCCGGAAGCTGGTCAGGATGACCCACAGCACCGGGAACATCCACACCGCGGCCAGCACCGCCAGCACGGCATGCACGATGATGTTGTTGCGCAGCTTGGCCCGTTTGGCGCTTGTCTGTTTCATGGTCAGATGCCTCCTTCTTCACGGTAGGACTTGCTGTTGCGGTAGGTCAGCAGCGCGCCCACGGCCAGGATGATGAACGTCAGGATGCCCACGACCGCGCCTACATTGTAGTACTGCTTGTCGATGGTCAGCTTGTACAGCCAGGTCACCAGCAGGTCCGTGCTGCCCGCGGTGGAAGCCAGGTCTGTGACCGGGGCGCCGCCGGAAAGCAGATAGATCACGTTGAAGTTGTTGACGTTGGCGGTGAAGGTGGCGATCAGGTACGGCGTCGTCACATACAGCATGTAGGGCAGCGTGATGCGGAAGAACGTCTGGACGGAGTTCGCGCCGTCCACCTTGGCGGCCTCATACAGTTCGGTGGGGATGTTCTGCAAAACGCCGGTCAGTTGCAGCAGCGTGTAGGGCACGCCCACCCAGATGTTGATAAGGATGACCGTCACCCGCGCCCAGGTCGGGTCGGTGAAGAACGGCAGGCTGGTGCCGTCCGCGATCAGCCCCAACTGGCGCAGCAGCACGTTGACCGCGCCCTCGGGCTGCAGCATCGTGCGCATGATCAGCAGCGATACGAACATGGGCACCGCGCAGGGCAGCACGAAGCAGAAGCGCCAGAAGCCCTTGATCCGGGTCTCTTTGCGGTTGATGACGATGGCCAGGATCATGCCCGCGATGTAGTTGGTAAAGGTGGCGAAGAACGCCCACACCAGCGTCCAGACCAGCACGTTCCAGAAGGTGGAACCCAGGATGGAGTCGGCGTCGAACAGCGTGGCAAAGTTCTCCAGCCCCACCCAGTCGAACAGCACCAGATGGTTGTCGATCTTGCTGTAGTTGGTGAACGCCATGCAGATCATGAACAGAAGCGGCAGGATGGTCAGCGCCGTGATGAAGATCATCGGCGGGGTCATCAGCAGGCGGTAGAGGTTCTCGTCCAGAAGGGCCTTCAGGTCCTCGGCAAAGCTGTTCACGTGCTTGCCCGCGCGGGCCAGGCACTCGGCGCGGTAGGCGCTTTTCAGCGTGCCGCGCCAGATCCAGAACATCACGCCGGTCAGCAGCAGGGTCGCCAGCCCGTAAAGCAGCAGCAGGACCGACTGGTCGCCCTGGGTGTATTCAAACACCTGCAATTCCTCGTTCCAGACTTCCTGGCGTTCCACGGTGCCCAGGCTGCCCAGCATATAAATATTGTGGAAGCCGTACATCACCATAAAGACGATGTAGGCGATCTCGGCTGCCAAAAACAGCAGCCCTTTGATGAACTGCCGGTGGACGATGTTGCCAAAGCCCATCAGGACCGCCGACATCCGCGTTTCGGGCCCGCCGTTTTTCAGGGCGCCCAGGCAGGTGTACGGGTTCTCCCGTTCCAGGGTGCGGCGCATTCTGGCCGCGGTGATCGCATTGTTCACAGGTATCCTCCCTTTCTGAAAGCGCGTCCCGGCGCCGCTTACGAAATCCCGTTGCTGTTCATGGCCTCGTTCATGGCCTCGGTCTGTTCGGCGGCGTTGTCATGGGTGATGGTCCCGTTGCGGATGCCCTTGCCCATGTTTTCCACGGGGGTCCAGCAGTTGTTCATCGACGCCACGAACGGCTGCAGGACCGAGGTGCGGTCAAAGGTGTCGTTCTGGGCGAACACCAGCGGGTCGTTGGCCACGGTGGGGTCCGCCAGCAGCGTGGTGTTGCAGGGGATCACGTTGCGCAGTTCATAGTGGAGCTGCTGGGCTTCGGCCGAACCCAGATAGATCGCCAGTTCCACGGCCTGCACGGGGTACTCGGTGTTGGAATTGACGCCGATGGCCTTGCTGCCCGCGTAGGCGAGCATCTGCTTTTCCTCGCCGTTCAGCGTGAAGGTGGGCAGGGCGGCCACGCCCATGTTGTCGCCCAGGATCTCCTGGATGGCGGCGGCGTCCCAGCTTCCGGTAAAGATGGCGTTGATGCTGCCGTCCCGCAGCCCCGCCAGGCCGGAACCGTCGGCGTCCACCGTAAAGTTCGGGTTGTTGTACAGGTCGATCAGGTAGTCGGTGACGGCGGCCGCTTTCTCGCCGCCAAAGTCGGCGCCCAGTTCCTCCTGGGTGCCGTCCCCGAACAGCGTGCAGCCGTTGCCAAAGTAGAACGCCGGCAAATACCAGGAGTTGGTGAACGGGAAGCTGACCACGCCTTTTTCCAGCATGGTGTCCAGGTTTTTGGCGTCCTCGTCGCTGAACACGCTCTTGTCGTAGTACATGAACCAGGTGTTGGTGGTGAACGGCACGCCGTACACATAGCCGTCCAGCGTCAGGCTGTCCACCAGGCTCTCGCTGTTGGTGGCGCGGATCTCGTCGGCGTACTTGCCGCCGATCTTCGCCAGCGCCCCGGCGTCGGTCAGGGTGGTCAGCGTATCGTTGGCGAACAGGAACACGTCGGCGCTGGCCTCGGCGTCCTGGCTCACGGTGGTGGCGGCGCTGGCTTCGTCGGCCACGCCGTACACGAAGGTGATGTCCCATTCGGGGTGCATCGCGGCAAAATTCTCGCAGCAGGTCTGTAACCATTCGCCGCTGTCCTTGGACTGGTCCTCCGACGGGCTCCAGACCATCAGGCGCACGCTCTCGGCGCCGCTGCCGCCGGAGCAGCCCGTCAGCAGGCCCGCAAGGGTGGCCCCCGCCAGCGTGGCGGCAAGGACCGCGGATCGTTTCTTACCCATTTGGCATTCCTCCATCCAGATCACGGCCGCCGGCAGGCCCGGCGCGGCCGCATATATGCAATACAGGCGGATCGCAATGTTTCGTAACTGTTGCGGACGCCTGCCGTGTACGGTTGCGGTGATGGCTCTGTGGTTTCGAGATGTTTCGTATCGCTATTACTATAGCGCGCTTTTTCTCGTTTTACAAGAGTTTTTTGGTGATATTTTGATAGTTTGTGAAGGCTGCACAACAAAAGGATGGTCGCTTTGTCCAGAATGACAAGAGAGCGGCGGGGACTGTGCGGGCGAAACAATACGAAACTTCATAAAGTGTACAAAAATTCGCGGACCGCCCCGGCGGGAGCATTGCCTTTTGCCGGGCGATCCGCTATAATAGAGAGGAAAGAAAAAAAGTAAACCCGCGTATCTGCGCAGAAAGAAGGACCTTCCCCATGGCGACGATGGAAGAAATTGCAAAGAAAGTGGGCGTGTCCAAGGGGACGGTATCCAAGGCGATCAACGGCGCGGCGGACATCAGCGAAACTTTGCGCAAAACCATTTTGGAAACGGCGGTGGAGCTGGGCTATACCCGCGCGCGCCGGGGCGCGGTGCGCACGCTGTGCATTTTTATCGAGAATATGGGCTACACCCGGCCGGAGGATTTCGGCACCGACATCGTCACCGGCTTCCGTCAGATGGCGGAACCGGCGGGGTTCGACGTGCGGGTGGTGGAACTCAGCGCCGAACTGGAACGCTCGGTCCCCTACGACGCCTATATGCTGCGGGAGGGCTACCTCGGCGCGCTGTTTTTGGGCCTGAGCCTGAACGACCCCTGGATGCGGGACTTCCATACCAGCCACACGCCCGCCGTTTTGTATGATAACATCGTGCAGCCCAACCCCACGGTGGCCACGCTGGGCATGGACAATAACGAGGCCATCAGCCAGGCCGTGGCGGAACTGTGTGCCCTGGGCCACCATAAGATCGGCTACCTGAGCAGCGCGCTGGGGTCCCATGTCTACCAGGTGCGCTACCGCAGCTTTTTCAACGCCCTGCGCAGCAATTCCCTGCCCGACGATCCCTCGCTGGCGGGGGTCAGCTACTTTTCGGCCGAAACGCTGGACACCCACCTCCCCCGCCTGCTGGGGCAGGGGGTCACGGCGATCCTGTGCAGTTCCGACCTGCTGGCCCATACGGTCATGATCCGCTGCCAGGAACTGGGCGTGCAGGTCCCGCGCGACCTGAGCATCGTGGGCTTCGACGACCTGCCCTTCTGCGCCTACACGGCGCCGCCGCTGTCCACCATCCGGCAGGACCGCCTGCAGTTGGGCAAAAGCGGATACTACGCCTTGTCCAGCCTGCTGGGCGGCGTGCCCATCAGCAGCCTGCTGCTGCACGCGCAGCCCATCCTGCGCGGCTCCACCGGCCCCGCCCCCGCCGCCCCGGCCGCCGTCCCGGCGGTCTCTCCGTCCGCGGCGGCTTCGGCCGCGCCAGTGGACGAAGCTGCCGCCACCCCTGCCCAGGGGTGAACTGTGCGCAGGGGCGGCAAGTGATGGGCCCGTTGTGGCTGTTTCGACGCCGTGCCTGATATGCCGGTTTCCAGCGCGGCAGTTTGCCGCTTGTATTGCGGTCTGCGTCCCTCTCCCTGCACGGGGGGGCGGCCGCAGGCTCGTCCGGCCTGCGAATCAAACCTGAATATCCCCCGCGCCGCCTGCGCGGGACCCGCAGCGGCCTTCCCCTTCCGGGGAAGGCCGCCTTTGCATCTGCCATAGAACACGCAGCCCCCGGCGGGCGCCGAAAGGCGCCCGCCGGGGGCATTGTTATATAGTGAGACAGCTTAGGGCCGGACGGACAAGTCCTCAGATCTCATACCAGCGGATCTCGTTGGCGTCCAGGTGCAGCGCAAAGCTGGAACCGTCGCCGCGGTAGACGGTGGTATCCTGCGGCTCGTAGGTGTTGTTCACGACGCAGTACTTGCCGTTCTTGACGTAGGCGTGTACTTCCACGTTGCAGTTGTCGCTGAACCAGGTGTGCAGCTCGCCCTCGGCGTGGGCCGCCCACAGGATGGCGCGGTACAGCACGCGGTTGTTGATGAAGCTGTAGGGCAGGCCGCTGATGTAGACGCCGCGGCCCTCGCCGTACTCGTGAACGGCCATCTGCACCTCTTTGTCGCGCTGGATCAGAATCTCGGTGCCTTCCAGGGCGTAGATGCTCTTCTTGCCTTCGCCAAAGTCCACGTCGTGGTCGGGGCAGTCGGCCAGGATGAAGTGGTCGCGGTGCTCGTCCCAGTTGTACTTGTCGTAGTTCAGGGTCAGGCCGGTCTCTTTCTCGACACCCAGGGGCGCGGCAAGCTGCAGGTAACGGCCCTGGTACTGGTGGCCGCCCGGCTCGCCCACGCCGATCAGGCCGCCGCCGCGATGGACGAAGCCCTTGACCGCCGCCGCGATGGCCGGGTCCTCCCAGACCTTGCCGCCGGTGTGGGCGGTGTCGCCGTCGCCCACGTTGATGAGCACGTCGATGCCGTCCAGCACCTTGGGATCGGCCTTGATGTCGTCAAAGCTGATGAACTTGACGTCGAACGGCGCGCCGGACAACGCCTCGATCACGCCAGCGTAGCTGTAGTTCTGCTTCTGGTACAGCGCATGGTGGACCATGTGGCAGCCCCAGGCGCGCATCTGGCCCCAGCTGTTGAGCACGGCCACGGTCTTGACGCAGTAGGGGGTGGTGCCCTTGATGTTCTCGTACAGTTCACGGAACTCGTTGCAGACGCTCTCGACGTAGTCCAGGAACTCAGGGAACTGGCAGGCCAGCTTCAGGTAGCCGCCGTAGCCGATGCGGTCGATGGGGCTGCGCAGGATGGCGCGGCGGGCCGTGACCCAGTT
>QAKI01000067.1 GCA_003343905.1 Subdoligranulum variabile | reverse complement strand
GCCCGCAGCGTGTGCACCTTGCCGTTTATCTCCATCTGCATCACGTCCACCGTGGCGTCAAACAGCAGGCGCACACTTGCGGCATAGCTGGCCCGGCTCTCTGCTATCTCCATTGCACTGCGCACCATGTTCAGCATCTGCTCATGCTCCTTTGTCACGTTTTACACCTCTTTTCTTTGGCTTGTAGGGCGTGCCCTCGTGCTTGTAGCACTCTGCCGCAGGCATCCCCCGTGGGTTTCCCGTCTCAAGGCAATAATGGCAGGCGTGCATGCATTTGCTGCTGTTTCCCATTGTCCGCCAGTATTCACACCCCCGGCACTCGACCACCTTCGGTGCTCGTTTCTCCTTCGTCGAAACCGTGCAGGCCGGTTGCACGCTGCGCGTGCATTGCTTCGCTTCCCCTTCCGAGCGTTGCCCGGCGGGGGCCCCTCGCTCGCAACCCCGGCACTCGACTACTTCATTTCGCTTCGCCACACCAGCCATACAATGCCCCCCAGCCCCGCAAATACCAGCAGCGCCGCTACCCATCCGGCCGGGCATCCATCTATCACGCCGCCCAGCGCCGTAATCATAAGTACAATCGCCGCCACAAGGCAAAAATCCTTCAAAAACTGTTTCATGTTTTTCACTCTCTCATGCGAACAGCCGGGCAAGCTGCGCGCTGGTAATCTCGCTATGCAGCCCTCTTCGGCTCAGTGTCCTGGGGTTGCATCCTATAATTTCAGCCGCCTCTTGCTGAGTGTAAATCAGCTTGTCCGGGTATAATTCTTTCGCCCGTCGCCTGACATCCTCCAGAAAATCAGCATATGTATCTTTTTCCCGCGGCATCTTGGCCCCTCCTTTCAAATCCATTTCAAAATGTAAAGCCCTGCGGCTACCAATATCCCCGTAAGGATATACAGGGCAGCCCTGTTTTCTCTGATAAAAATTACCTCCCTTGCCAAGACCGGCAAGGGCGTGCTATACTGTCCTTGCGGCCTGTTTGGTATGGTCAATCAGGTTCCGCTGCCTCGTCGGTGTTCGCTGCACCGGCGGGGCTTTCTTATTTCTTATTTTTCAAAACCTCTAAAATCTCTAAAAGCACCCCAATTTGAAAAGCGCTTAAAAGAACCAGCATGGAAATCTTATTTTTCATATTTCACCTTCCCGCCGCCTTCGGGCGGCTTGCTTTTTGCTTCGCTCTTATATTGAGTACAATTTATTGGACTACATCTGTGCTACCCTGTAACCATAGGAAAATATTCCCGGCCGCTTTAACCCTCCTTTTTTCGAATGAGTTCATCCAAAGCCAATCGGAATTTTTCTTCTGCCCCTTTCGGCTCATCCTTCCCGTTCAGAACACGGCCTGTGTATTCCGGTGTAATGCCCATAAATGCCGCCATGTCTTTTTTAGACACTCCATGTATGTGCATTTTCCCCACAACGTCTCCAGTCCATTGTGCAGGCATACAATATTCACCTCCTAATCTTTAAATGGTGTTGCAAAACATGAACTCATGTGCTATTCTAAGTTCAAGAAGATGAAGAACAAAATAGGAACTCATAGCACACAAAAGCAACTGGCTCTTGCCTTGCGTGCTGTTTATTCTGATTGCTCGCAGAAGTTCATGTTCTGCAACTCTGTACCCAAATCATACTCCATGTACATGAACTTTTCAAGAGCTTTTGGACATGTTCTTGAACTTTAGCGATTTGCATAAAAATAAGGAGTGTGTTTTGTGTTTTATGACATTTTCTCGTTGCTAGCTACTCGACATGGGAGTAGCCCTACTGCATTTGCACAATCATTAGGAATTAATAAATCAAACGTAAGCAATTGGAAAAATAATGGATATATGCCCCGCGGCGCTGTGCTCAATAAAATTGCTGAAGCTTTTAATGTAACAAGCGATTATCTTCTCACAATGTCCAACTACACCTTTCCTGATGAGTGGGAGCCGGATTGCATGGAAGATTGGCAGAATGCAAAAAGCGATGATGAAAAGTTGCGCATGCTTTCTTCTTTTGGGATATGCCCCGCTGTTATGAAAGAAGCCGAGAAGCTTTTAGGTTTAACAAAAAAATCCGTCCCAGGTGAGACGGATATATTAGATGACGTCGATTTTGCCTTTTATGGAGAATACAAGGAATTAACAGAAAATGAAAAAGAAACTCTCCGTGATATGGCGCGGGTAATGCGGGAACGGAGAAAAAAGATGCAGGGGGAATGAGCCTTGTTCAGCTTGGGCGGGTTTTACGATTACTGCAAAACCGAAAATATAGATATTATGCTATATCCCAATGCCCCAACTCCGGGCGCCACTATGCGGGATAATGCAAACGGTTATTATTGTGTTTCACTGGATTTTACTCAAATTCCTACAACCCGCATGCTCCGCACGGTTGCTATGCATGAGGAAGGCCATTTACGAACAGGCGCTCTCCACAAGCTGCATAGCCCCTTCCAGCTTTCTGCACAAAGCGAACAGCGGGCTGATGCAAAATCTTTTCAGCTTCATTTGTCCGCAGAAGAAATAAAAGCTGCCATGCAGGCCGGATATACCGAATCATGGCAGCTCGCAGAGTATTTTGATTTGGACGAGAAATACATACGAAAAGCATTGTCTTACTGGGAAGAATGCCGGGATGTTCATTTTGACACAACCGACAAAGATTAAAGGACGTGTTCATATGAAGAAAATCATCTGTATTACTCTGTGCGTCTGTCTGCTGCTTTTTTCCTTCGCCTGTAGTGCAAGTTCTTCGAGTAAAACAGAGGAAGAAATACGGCAAGATAATTTGCAAAAGCTGGAAGATGCTGCGTCTGTTGCCGCAGAGCAGGGCACAGATTTCTGGTCGAATGTGGAATCCGATATTCACGAAGTCGATGAAAACTGTGTCTATTTTACGCCAAATGGAAAGAGCTTTCATTCCACAAAAGATTGCGTTGCGCTGGTAAATTCTAAAACTATCCTCTCCGGCACCTTGGAAGAAGCCATTATGCAAGGTAAGTCAGACCCATGCAGCAAGTGCGTAGGATAAAAAACTTAAATATATATGAACATAAGGTGATACACGATGCGAACTCTATTGTCGGCTTTCGTGGTTTGTTGTCTGCTTTGCGCTGCTTTTCTTTTTGAGACGGTTTATAAAATCCTTAAAACACTTTTTTCTGTAAAAACTGGAAAAGCAGAATCATTAAAAAATTTGTTTCACGATTTTCCTATTCCATATTGGTATGTATCCCTCACTTTTTTGATAGCTGCCCCCCTTGTTCTCTATTTCTATTTTTTTACCGGGCCTCTCCCAGATGGAAATTATCAGCTTCCTGCTGTTGCAACGCGTGTTTCAAGCGGATACGAACACAAGTGCAATGTTTATTTGAATGTAATTACGGATGAAACCAGAACATATTGCATCGAAAAGGTGGTATTGGCCAGCGGAAGCTCTTTTGAACCGTATACTGACTTCCGAGAATCTAAAATAGCCTCTCCTATTCGCGTTCACGACGATAATGGAGGCGCTTATGATATTTCCCTTCAAATTTATCAGTATCAAGATTTATATTCCCCGCAAGAAATTTTCCACAAAATTCATATTTTAGAAAAAATCGTGTGGCCCGCCGCATGGTTGTCATCACTTCTAATTGTATTCGGCTTTATCAAATTCCGATTCCTTGCACCTCATAAACTTGAATCTAAAAGCATACAGGAATGTGTGGAGCCGGTTATTCAGCCGTTTCCTTCAATCAAAAAGAAAAAGGGGTTTTATCATCCACCAAAATCCCTTTTGGTTTGCGCGGCTGTGTCTATTGTTTTGGGTATTCTCTCCATATATCTCTATTATCAATGTATGGATTTAGAAGCACAGGTTGCCGGGCAGAAAGACACGATTTCTGGCTTGTATACGCAAATTGATGCAGTGGAAGTAAACCGTGATTTTTATAAAGCGGAATCCGAAAAGTACAAAAAGCAGGTTTCCGAGTATCGCCCCAAAGCGCAGTTTTTAGATGATAAAATCGCTCTTATTGTGGAAGGCGATTATACTTACGCCTATCATACTTACGACTGCTATATTTTTAAGAATAGCACCTATTTTTATGCGTATAACATTGAAGCTGCTGAGGCACGCGGTTACTCTCCATGTAAAATATGTCATTAAATAAAAAACGCCCCGGTGCTACCAACACCGAAGCGTTTTAAGTAGATAGCTTACCCGTGAGGGCAATCCATCCCAGCAGTTGGATTATACCACCTCCGGGCAGGCTTTGGCAAGTGTACCCCGGAGGTGTTTTTATGTCTAAAATGTCATTTCTCGCAAAACAGGTATGTGAAAATCCTAAAAAGCCCGAACAAGGTTTACGGTTGAAAAAGAATGGCACTTATGAGCTTATAAAAACTAATGCCGGTAAGCAGAAAAGCTTCTCCAGCAAAGACCCTGTGCTTGTTTGGGAAAAATACGCAAACTTCCTGCAACAGCAGGACGAATCAAATATGCTAAGTCAGCAAAAAATGGAGGAAAAAGAACGCGGCCCCCTGTTTGAAATTGTAGCCAAAAAATACAAAGCTCAGGTTGAACAGATGAAAAACGGAACTAAGCGTGCTTATCTACCGGCCATAGAAAGGGCCATAAAAGGCTTTCAAGGCCGCAGAATGAAAGATATTCAACCTTGGGAAATAAAGGCTTTCCTGCGCGAGCTAGGGCTCGCAAAAACAACGACATCAAACCAAAAGACGGTTATCAATGCTATCTATCAGCTATATATTGATTCTCCCGAATGGCATGGTGAGTATAATCCCGCGGCCATGACACAAATTCCCCGAAATTTGCGCAGAAGTACGCGCACCCCGCCCAGTGAAGCGCAAATAGACACGGTTAAAAATGCGGCTCTCTCCCCTTCGCCAGATGACCTTATTCCCATCGTTTATTTGTGTACTGGTGGCCGGTGCGGTGAAGGATGCGCTATTCAGTTGAAAAGTATCGACAGAGAAAACCGAATCATCCACATCTCACGCGCTGTAGAATGGGTAAACAATCAACCATTTATAACTCAGACTAAAACCGAGGCCGGAATAAGAAAAATCCCCTTGCTGAAAATGCTTGAAAATGCCCTTGAAGCATATTGGCATCTACCGCCTGAAACTTATATCATCGGGCTTGGCTCAAAGCCTGTTACACGGTCATGGTATACGCGGCATTGGGCTGCGTGGTGGCGAGAAAAAGGGCATGCTACTCCAATCCAGCGCACATATAAACGCATCAAAAACGGAAAACAATACACATATCATCGAACCGATTGGAAAGCTAATGTTTGTGCGCACCAATTTCGGCATGAATATGTGTGCATGCTCTGTGAAGCAAATGTGCCGGAAGAAATTGCAATTCAAATAATAGGTCACGCCAATGCAAAAATGGTGCACGAAGTATATATGTCGCTCAAGCCATCTATGATTCAAAAGGCCGCTGTACTTATGGACAATTTTTTAGAGAACTCTAAAGCCAATTTGGTCTAAGTTTAGTCTAAGTTTTTTTGTCTTTCATTGTCAAAATGAGTACAAATCAGTCAGAACCCAAAACACAAAAAAACCGCACTGTAAAGCCATTTTCGGCTATACAATGCGGTTTTTCAGATGGTGCGAGGGACGAGACTTGAACTCGATAAAAAATCGCATAATCAAGCGGAAATTCCGCCTCAGTCCAAGTCTGGTCTAAGTTTTTCTCACAAAGAGCCCCCGGAGAACGTATCTCCGAAAGCTTCTCTTATTGAATCAAACGCTTTCCATCTGTTCCATGAAGCGGCGAATTTTTTCGCGTTCACGTTCGCCTTCTGCTTCCTCCATCATCTCATGCAGGTGCATCATCATGCCATCTTTGGCATTATGGCGGCTGTACCCGCCATCACGGCTATAGCTACCACGCCCGTCACGGCTGTAACGGCCCATGGAATCGCGTTTGCGGCCGCGGTAGCTGGAACCACGGCCATAGGTGCCGCGCATATCGGCCTCCCAGTTACCGTCGCGGCTGTAACCGCCGTCTTCCTCCAGCATCTCAATCTTGTCAAGGTTCTTGATGGTGTCGGTCAGCTTGTGGATAATATCCAAATCACCAGCGCCCCACTCGCCCTTATTGACAATCTCATCCAGTTCGTCGCAGAGCTTTTCTTTCAGTTTGTACATATATTCCATTGTCTGTTCTCCTTTCACGCTGTGCGCTCTACAATAAAGTTGCTGTTCGCAACTAAAATAGGCTGCGTGCTGGTGTTCTTCGCGGCGACAGTAATGCAGCAGCCTTGGGGAACATCTACTACAGCAGAAACATAGATGTTAAAGAAATCCTCAGCGGCAGATGGGGTGACGGTAGCGGTGGAAGCGTTCAGCGCTTCTCCGTTGATGGAAATTGCCGCCGTGATAGCCTCTACAGTCCCGCCAGTAGGGATAGCAATGTTCGCCCCAAAAGAGACATTAAACGTTGCCCGACGCTGGTTCGTAAGCCCACGCAGGGTCACAAGCCCAGCCCCTTCCCGGTGGATGATGCAGGGCTTGCCCGTGTGGGCCTCTTCGATAAAGGGCACATTCTGGCCAGCGGCCACATTTGCAATTGTGCTGTTGCTATATTCAGCCATAATTTCAATCCTTTCTTTTCAAAAAAATAGCGGCGGGTTTCCCCGCCGCTTTTGTCAAAATCGGCACGGGGCCGAACATCTCTAAGAAACCAAGAGAAGTTGAACGCTATGCAGTTTTAGCAGCCGCAGTTGTTGTAGCCGCAGCACCCCGTGTAGGGGTTAGGCACCTGATAGGACGGCACCGGGGAAGGCGCAATACGGCGAATAAGCTCGCTGGTCTGCGCGTCCAGCGTCGCGGTCAGGTAGCTGTTCTGGTTGGCCTGAGAAGCCGCCAGCTTCAGGCTCTGGTTTTCTGCCTGGAGGCTGGCAATCTTGTCCTGCGTCAGGAAATCCAGAATGGCGCGGCTGTTGGCGTTGGCATTGTCGATGATGTCACGGGTGCTGTTCTGGATGGTGTTGCGCGTATCGCATGCCTGCGTTGCCATGTTGTAGTTCACGCCATCGATAGCGCGCTGGGTATCGCAGCAGCACTGAGCCATCTGAGTGCCCAGGCTGTTGAGGCCCTGCTGGGTCTGATAACCCAAGGTACAAATGGCATTGTCCACGCCATGGAAGCCGTTGCTTACCGCGTCACGGATGGAGGTCTGGCCGTTCTGGAGGCCGTTCAGCGCAAAGCCTTCGTTGATGTCCGCACGGGTAGCATAGCCTTGAAAACCGGGGCCATTCACGCCGTTCCCGCCGCCGAAGCCGCCATAGCCGCCCCAGCCGAACATGCCGAAAAT
>QAKI01000027.1 GCA_003343905.1 Subdoligranulum variabile | reverse complement strand
GAACAGGAAGACCGCGTTGTCCTGCGCGATTTGCAGGAACAGATAGAGGGCGAAGCCCACTTTGTCTTTTCCGGCCAGATCGTCCGTGGCGATATGTTCTACGCCAATCCCTCACTCAAAAAGGCGCAACTGAGAGTGCCGCAGTTGCTGCAACTAAACATGGAGAAGACCTATGGCGATGCCGCATAATGGGGGACAGTTCTCGCTCCTTTCTGATTGTTCAGAGAATTATGCGTCTTGTCAAAGTATTTCTCTGCCCGTAGCGATTGAAGTCATCCATACTTCATCTTCGGTTGAACACGGCAGAGAGGCGTCACCTTGGGCCAACAGAAATTGCAGGCTGTACTCCTTGACGGCAGGTTCAATAACCAAGCGTTCAGATTCAGCAGAGGAAGCAATTCCTTCTGTGCTGTTCAACCTGTCTGTATACATGGCAACTCCGCAAATACGCTTTGGATGCTATAAAAATACCTTATACGGCAGATTGAACTCTTCTCCCAGGCGCTTGGCCATTTTTGTGGAAATCGGGCGCTTGCCGCTTTCCATTTCGGAGATGGCGTTTTGGCTGACGCCGAGGCGAGCAGCCAGCTCCGCCTGCGTGAGGTCTTCCTTGCCGCGCAAACCGCGCAAGGCCATCGCCGGGCAACCGTCAGGAAAAACTTCATCGGCGCTGACGACCTCTTCTCCCTCTGAATTGACCCGGCGTACCTTGTGCCCGGCCAGAGAAAGAACTCCGCGAATGGCCTCGGCAACCTTTATGGTGTTTGCCGAAGGGACGGTAAGCTGGATCACACCGCGCCCTTCCTCATCGGAACGAAGCATCATTTCTGCCAACATAGAATTTCTCCGCTTATTTATAACGGCTGTAATCAACCTTTTCATGTGTACCGGCAAATTGAATTTCCAGTACACGAACTACCCCATCAAGAACTTGCCAGACGACAACATAAGTTGGATGTCCCTTGTTCAAATGACAGTGGTGATGACCGGATTTGCTACCAGCAATTTTGCCGTAGTGCGGCCAACCCGAGACAACCGGACCTCTTTGCTCAAGGTCTTTGCGCAGCAAGTACAGTATGTCGGCAATGGCCGGAGGCAGCTTGGCTTTTTGCTTTTCAGCCTTGCGGCTGAAAACGACTGTCCACAGCTTGATGTCGTCAGCGTCTTTCATACCACAAAGCTAAATGTAAAATAGTATAATGTCAACAAAATATACTATTCTTACTATTTTTATAACCCTCTTCAGGAGATTACCATGAACGCACAACTCAGGCTCTCACAACTGGCGGCCTTTTCCCTGTATTGTCTGCTGACGCTTGTCAGCGCGGCCCACGCCGGAACGCCCACGTCTGACCGGCTGGCCGTGCAAGCTGGCGTCAAAACCGAGATCGCCAAAGACCTGTCCCAACCCTACACGCCTCTGGAGACGCTCTCCGGCAGAACCTGCCTGGACGGCAGGCCGGTGGACGGTTTTCAGGGCGACATCCTTGAATACTGGTCAAACCTCGAATGTCCGTACTGCGGCATTCAGGAGCCGCTTCAGGCGCAACGGGACAATCCCGGTCTGTGCATCGTCGTGCGGCATATTCCCTCGGACGAATACGGCGAATCGCTGAAAAAGGCTCTGGCCTATGAGGCGTTGCGCGGCTTTTCCGCCAATGCGGCGCATCGCTTCTGGGATGCCGTCTTGCCAAAGACCACGCTCGGCATTCCGATTCCGTATGAAGCGGCTCTCCAGACCGCGCTTCAGGAAGCCACCATTGCCCCGGAAGCCTTTGCGGACGCCCTGCAAGCTGTCGCGCCTCTGGTGAGCGCGGATATTGTCGCCGCGCAATCGCGCATCACGTCCACGCCCACATGGATTCTGGGCGGCATCCGCTTTCCGGCCTGCGATTTCAAGGCGGCGGAACTGCCCACGGCTCTGGAACTGGCCCGGAAAGTCCGTTCTGGAAACACGGACGCTCAGGAGCGCGTGGCGGGAATCATCACGCGCGGCCTTCTGGATGAAACGCTTTTGTAGCCGGAGAAGAAAAGATGCTTGACCTTTTGCCGAAGCTCTTATATCTTACTTTCAAGATAATACTTGGAAATAAGAAACAAGGAGAACAGGCATGGAACTGGCCAAGCTCACCTCGCGCTGCCAACTCACGCTCCCCCGCGAAGTCCGGCAAAAGCTCGGTGTCAAGGAAGGGGACAAGGTTGTCTTCTATGAACATGACGGGCGAATGGTCATTGATAACGCCGAAAAACTGAAACTCGCCCAAACGGAACACAATGACGGGTAGGCCGCCTTCGCGCCGCCTGCCCGTCCTCCAGACAAGGACAGACGCATGGCCAGACGGCGCAAGCAGACAAACGATCCTCGCCAGTTGTCGCTGTTCGACGTAATGACGAACCAGATCGAGGAAATACGGGCGGAAAACATTCAGGACGACATGCGGGAGGAAGCCGTTCCCGAAGTCGTACCCCCTGCAACGGAAGAACAAACGGTTCCTTCGGAGCTGGAACAGCATCAGGAGTTTTCCTTTCCGACAAACGACAAGCCGGAAAGAACGCTCCTCGGCCTCAACGGCAACGGCGAATCCGTGTATGAAATGCGCGACGGTTCGCGTATGCACAGTCGCAATCCTGAAATCATGCAGTTCCTTGACGGTGAAAAGAGAACGCCGGAAAAGCTGTTTGAGGCCGGAGCGGACGAGTATCTGACCGTACAGGAAATTCACCATTTCACTCAAACCCTTCCCTGGGAGGCGCAACATGCTCGACAGACAAACCTGTCCGCTGGAAATCGCAAGAAAGGTTCTCAAGCCCGAAATGATTCGAGAAGTCAGAAGCGCGGGGTTCAGCAATTCGGCATACTTGATTCTGGACAGATGGGCGCTGAACAGCCCGGAAAAACTCCGGGAACTGGAGATGGAAGGAGACTTGGCTCTGATCGTGAGGCTGGATCAGCAGCAGACGTTGGAGAAGCGGACTCTGAGCAGCGAATCAGCCAGACAGGCGAGCCTGCGGGGGATGTCGGACTCCGAGATATTGCAGAGTTGCGGAGTCGAGATGAATCTGTAAACTTCCGCATAACCCCGGAAGTTCGGCTGGGCGTTGGCGGCGCGAAAACAAAATATGCGGATAACATCGCCGCCATACGCCTCCTGCAACAGCTTCAGACCAGCGGCGCGAAGTCGGCCACGCCTGAAGAGCAGAAAATCCTTGTTCGCTATGTGGGCTGGGGTGGTTTGCCACAGGTCTTTGACCCCAGAAACGAACAGTGGGCCGCCGAATACCGGGAAATGCAGGGTCTGCTTGCGCCGGACATTTATGCCGCCGCCCGCCGTTCCACGCAGGATGCCCACTACACTTCGGAAACGGTCATCCGGGGCATATATGAGGGGCTTTCCCGTCTCGGCCTCGGCACAGGCGAACCGCTCCGCATCCTGGAGCCTTCAGCGGGCATCGGCAACTTCCTTGGCCTCTGCCCCGAACAGTTCAACGCAAAATTTCTTGCCGTAGAACTTGACCCCACAACTTCAAATATAGCTCAATACCTGTATCCCAAGGCAAGGCATTTCAACAACAGCTTTCAGAGCGTAGGACTGAACTCTCCACATTTCGATCTGATTGTCGGCAATCCTCCCTTCGGCAATCAATCATTGTATGACCCGGACTTTCCCGAACTGCGGAAATTCTCCATCCACAACTATTTCCTCGCCAAGTCCATCAGTCTCTTGCGGGAAGGCGGCGTCGCGGCCTTTGTGGTCAGCCGTTTCTTCCTGGATGCCGCCGACTCCACGGCGCGTGAGCATATCGCGGGGCAGGCCGACCTGCTTGGCGCTATCCGCCTGCCGTTTACAGCCTTCCGTCAGAACGCGCTCACGGATGTCACGGCAGACATCGTGTTTTTCCAGCGCCATAACGGCGAGAACAAGCGAAGCCGGGATTGGGTCACAACAGCCTCGGACGTTGTGGACGACCTCAAACACGGCGGTTCACGCCAGGCCGTCATCAACAACTACTTCCTCCGGAATCCCGGCCAGATTATCGGCAGAATGGTCTTTGACGGCGGCATGTACGAGGGCGCGTTGTCCTGCGTCAGCGGCACGCCTCCGGGGGAACTCGGCCCGGAAATCGTCAAGCGCCTTGAGGCGCTTCCGGCAAACTGCTTCGTGCCGCGCGAGGAAAGCCCGCTCAATACGGAAGTCAGGGTACGCAACGCCGACTTCCTACGCAGTCCGTATTTCCAGGCGCTGAAAAACGGCGCGTTGTGCGTGGAGCCGCAAAGCCGCAAGATTGCCTTCAAGGTCGCTTCCGCCTTTGGCGAAAGCGATTACGATCTTCTGCCGGCCAAAAACGAAACCGCCCGCCTGCGTCTGGCGGGCATGATTCAGATTCGGGATACCCTGCGCGAACTGCTCAACGAGGAAAAGAGCGACGGCGATGAAAGCCGGATGACGATTCTGCGTGCCCGCCTCAACAGTCAGTATGACGCTTTCGTCAAAAAGTACGGACACCTCAACTCCCAGACCAATCGCGGTCTGATGCGGGATGACCCGGAACACAGCCTGCTGGAATCGCTGGAAGCCGACTACGACAAGGGACTGTCGCCGGAAACGGCCCGCAAGCATGGCGGAACCGCCCGGCCCGCTTCGGCCAAAAAGGCCGCGATTTTCCGGCAGCGGGTACTCAAGCCCGCGCATGTGGCGGAGACGGCGGAAAACGCCAGAGACGCCCTGCTCATTGCCCTGCGGGAAAACGGCAGGGTGGATTTCAGCCGCATGGCGCAGCTTCTGCGTCGTCCGGCGGAGGATATTCAGGCGGAATTGCGCGACCAGGGGCAAATTTTCCTGAATCCCGCCACGGAGGAATGGGAAATCCGCGACCGATACCTGACCGGCAATGTGCGGGGCAAACTGCATCGGGCGCAGGCCGCGGCGGAATCCGATCCGCATTTCGCTCCCAATGTGGAAGCCCTGGCCGCCGCCATGCCGCCGGACATTGAGGCTGTGGACATCGGCATCAAATTCGGCTCGGCCTGGGTTCCGGCACAGGTCATCTCGGACTTTGTGGAGCACCTGCACGGCGGCAAGGGGACGCAGGAGATCACCTATTTGCCCACACTCGGACGCTGGCTTGCGAAAGTCAGCATCTGGGACACGGCCCTGAACGACAGCGTATGGGGCATTCCCGAATATTCGGCCGAAAAAATTCTTGAATCCCTGCTCATCAATCGTCCTATCAAGGTGGAAAAAGACAGCGGCAGTCATGATGAGCGCGGCAACGCCATCATGGTCATTGACCAGGAACTGACAGCCGCCGCCATGCAAAAGGCTGATGAAATCAGGCAGGCGTTTCTGGATTGGGTGTGGACGGACGATGAACGGCGCGACATGCTGACGAAACTCTACAACGAGCGGTTCAATACCAACGTGCCGCCGCAGTATGACGGCTCGCATCTTGAACTTGTCAACGCATCCGAAGCTGTCAAACTTCGTCCGCACCAGAAAAATGCCGTATGGCGGGCCATTCAGGAAGGAACCTGTCTGTTCGATCACGTTGTTGGCGCGGGCAAGACGCTGGCCTGCGTGGCTACCGTCATGGAATCAAAGCGCATGGGCTTTCTTTCCAAGCCAATGATTGTTGTACCCAATCAGTCTCACCATTGCAATTTCATATTGCCTTATATTGTACTTATCTACTTGCAATTAATAATTTTATTACCATTCATCCGTCCAGTGAAATCCAGCAAAACCGGCTTGCATCCAGCCCATTTGCAGGTATATTTGCGGGTAGGAAAAATTGTGCAATATCAACACTACTATTTGATATAACATAATTTTTTGTCCCAAAAAGGACATTCACGTCCAATACCCGCAAGGAGAAGTGTAATGCTGACGGATGCCTTTATCAAGAATGTGAAGCCCGCTGAAAGCCCCAAAAAATACGCCGACGGCGGCGGCCTGTTCCTTTATGTGCCCGCCAACGGCTCAAAGCTCTGGCGGATGACCTACCGCTACAACAAGAAAAGCAAACTGTTGAGTTTCGGCAAATATCCCGCCGTTACCCTGAAAATGGCGCGGGAGCGACGGGACGCGGCAAAGAAACTGCTGGCCGAGGGCATTGATCCCTCCCGACATAAAAAGGCCGTGGAAGCGGCCAAACTGGAGGAGGAAAACCGCATTTTCGAGAATCTGGCCAGAGAATGGCATCAGACCAAGACTGGTCACATTGGGTCAGAAAGTTACAAAATCCGCCTTATGCGCAGAATGGAACTCTATCTGTTCCCCACACTTGGCAAAATGCCCATAAGCATGATTGAAGCGCAGGATATTCTTGCGGCTGTCAAACCGCTTGTTGAGCGCGGCAAGCTCCTCATTGCCAAAAAAATGCTGGAACAGGTCGGGAGGATATTCCGGTATGCTGTCGCCACCGGCAGATGCAAGCATAATATAGCCGCGGATTTGCGTGGCGCGTTGCCGACTGTTCAGGTTACCCACAGAGCCGCGATAAAAGACACTCGAATGGTTGGAAAGCTGCTTCTGGATATCGACAACTATGTTGGGAGCTATCAAATTCAATGCGCGATAAAAATTCTGCCGCTTGTCTTTTTACGGTCAGGCGAACTCGGCAAGGCAACATGGGATGAAATTGATTTCGAGAAAAAGGAATGGCGCATTCCGGCATCAAGAATGAAAATGAAGGAACCGCATATTGTGCCCCTGTCAAGGCAGGTTCTGGAAATCCTTGCCGACCTGCACAAATTTTCAGGGAATTACAACTATGTCTTTCCATCCATCAGGACGTTATCAAAACCGATTGGCCATAGCAGTATGCTGAATGCCTTGCGGCTGATGGGATACACAAAAGAAGAACATTCCATACATGGATTCAGGGCAATGGCTTCAACGCTGCTGAATGAGCTTGGCTTCAACAGCGACTGGATTGAAAGGCAGCTTGCCCATCAGGAACACAACGGCGTCCGTGCGGCATACAATTATGCGCAGTATCTCCCTGAACGGCACAAGATGATGCAGGTGTGGGCGGATTACTGCGACGAACTGAAGGAAAAGGCGCGTCCAGAGTACGAAAAGAAACCGTTGTCTGGACGGAAAACAAGGGAATATGCGAATGAAAGAAAATCATTCGTATCCAATTCATCAACTTGATATGTTGGAGAAATAGTATGCAGGATATAAACAATAATTCTCTGCTGCGTTTGCCGCAGGTGTTGAAGATTATCCCCATCAGCAAAAGCGCGTGGTGGCAGGGCTGCAAAGACGGACGTTATCCCAAGCCCATAAAGTTGGGGCCGCGCGCAACAGTCTGGCGGTCAGCGGACATTTCCGCCCTCGTCAGGGGACTTTCCGGCCAGAACATAACAGGGGAAAATACCGAATCACAGGACTGAAATGCCTTTCCTATCTGACCCGTTTCCCGAACGCGGCGCGACCAAGGTATGAACCTTGACCGCGCCGCTTTCTTTTTGCCTCATGCACAATTTTCCGCTATGGTGCCCGAAAAACGGACGAACAAAACGGCCCATTCGTTCGCCGCAAATGATACGGCTTTTTCCCGAAAACGAGGCGGGTTCTTCGTGGCGGGTTCTTCGTGGCAGGATGGGGGTTGTGCTACACACAGCCCCTCCTCCTGCCAAAGGCTTCGCCTCTGGACTCCAAAGAGCGTTCGGCGCTTCGCTTCTCACGCTTCAAAAAAGCAACGGGAAAAGAAAGAAAAGCGAGGAAAGAATCGCAGAATTTCGGCGTGGCGCAATGTGCGAATCACGGCGAAGTAAGACACACCCCCGGCCGCCAAAAGATTTCGGAAGGCGCTATCCTTCAAGCAGACCGGCAAGTATTCTGGGAAGGGAGGTGGGATGAGCCAGCATGGCCACAGCCGACTGAGTGAGTATCTGGTTCCGCGCGAACTCTGTCACCTTTTGAGCAAGGTCAACATCGGAGAGGTGCGACTCCGCGGCTTGCAGGTTTTCAGTCTGAACGGACAGGTTTGTCACCGTGTGTCGTCTTAAACAGAGTGATAGAACCGGCATTGGTTGTGCGGTGGGTCGTAAGAGCCTATACCCAAAGACATATATAGCCTCCCAAGGACAATTCGCTACTTTATTTACAATTTTCCCAAGTTTGCTGAAAAAGAGCTGCTAAGTCCCCCGTCAAGATTTTGGGAATGCGAGAGCCATATGTTACACCAAGGAACGTTGCAGCCCGTGTTGCGCCGACGTATAGGTAGTTGCCGACCAAAGAAGGGTATTTAGTCTCCAGTTTATCAAGAGAGATAAAAAATGCTGCTTCAAATTCTAAGCCTTTAATATGGCGAATATCAAAAACGCGAATGGCATTTATGTTACCTTTCGTCTGTCCATAGTGACAAGGTTGCACAGGAATATTAAAGCTGCGTAGTTCGTTTTCAATCATTGTGGCTACTGGTAAAACATCATTTTCTTCTGGCACAAGGACAGCTATAGATGGGATTTTTTCTAGAAAGTTTTCAATTTCTCTTATTCTCTCAGTAATCCATTTTGCAAGGTTAGCCCCTTCAAGATTTTTACCAAGTACAGGCGACACCCCTCCTGAAATTTTAGAATTTTCAGGGTAGTCGCAGGGATGTTGTCCATTTATGGCTTTGAGAACTGCCAGAGAAAATTTATAAAGGCTATCTGTCTGGCGATAGGGTGCCAATACTGCTTGCTGGGTAATTTTCCTTCCAGGAATTTTCATTTGCTCACTAAACTTGTTGAATTCATCAATAGACTTAATACCATTTTCCGTAATTCTTTGGTTAAAGTCTCCGCATGCAAAAAAAGAATCTGTTTCTGGATAGGTAAGAAGACGCATACATAAAAGTTGAGTCAAGGAAAAATCTGGGGCTTCATCAACATATACTTGAGCCTTATAGCATGAAAAAATTTCTCTGATGCTAGAAAGCCATCCATCAGACAAATTATTCTTAATTTCAGTGCGTATAATCAGTTTTCTAGCAAGCATAAGATTTGCTAATATCAACATATCAAATTCAGCAGAATCTATTTTCCGTTTTAATGCTGATTCTTGAGAATAAAATAATCCCTTTGCTTGGCTATCTTTTCTAAACTTTTCGTAGTCAGATGATATCCGTCTAAAAAATTTTTCAATTGGATTAACGAATATTTTGAATGATTCTATTTTTTGAGATAAAATAAAGATAGACTCCAAGATATGATCAGAAGGTATTTTATCCTCTAGTATTTGAAACAATTTTTTATTTAATGTCGATATATTATTTGTTTTTTTGTATTTTGATATTGATATAATAAAATTTTTATATGTAATATAAGCCTTTCTTCTCACAGTGTCAGACGACATGCTATCTTCAGTATATATTTCATCCGTATTTTCTGTTTCTTTCTGAATTCCTTGAATTAATTGATTTCTTTCTTCATAAAAATATTCAAGAAATTTTTTATCATTCATGAGTATCGTATTTAATTGACTATCGATTAATTTACTAAGCTCATTCTTCAGTTTTGTATATATTTCCCTTATTTCATCCTTTTTTCGATATAATGTAATCAAAAAATCTTCAATATACTGTTTTTCTTCAAGATAACATGAAATACTTTTTTTGATATCGTCAATAAGTTTTCTGTGATCTTCAAATTCATAACTTATCAAATTTTCTAATTTTGTATTTATATCGGAGCGATATGAATTTAATAAAAATAACATAAAATTATTATACAATGTAAAAAAAATGAGTCGTGTCAAGAATATTTTTTATATCAATATCGTGTTCAAATCCATTTAAAAAGTTAGCCTTACGTAAAATATTAAGTTTATTTCTTCCTAGTTCTGTCCAGTAATTTTCCCATGTTGATATATTATTATCGGGCGCCGGAATTCCTTCTCTATTGAACGCTTCCCGTAAATAATCTGTAAGAAGTCTTGTTGGTGTAAACATAATCCAACTTTTAGTATATTCATCTGCTGAATTTATGTTAATATTTTCAGCTAGTTTTCTTTCTTCTTCGGATAATCCATTGTCAATGTCCAGTTTCTGACCAAGTCTGCGTATCAAAGTTGTTGTTTTTCCTGATCCTGCTGGACCTTGGAGAAACAATGTAGACTTCAATGGCATACGAAAAATACGATCTTGAAAACTATCTAAAATTGGCTGTTCACGTAGCGACATAGACTCGAGAACATCTCTTTTAATTCCATCAATGATTTTTATTTCATTTTCATCAACAGCAAGTAATGCACCTAAAATATCTATTTCCTCTTTGACTTCTACTTTTTTTAACCACCTTCTAAGACTACCTTCGATTGTTCTAACAGCATTTTCACCAAAAAAAATATCTTGATATGTCGTGTTGATAGAATCCCAATTTCCATTAACATGTTGTGCTTTAAATTGAACTCCTTGGACTTTTGTAATATCAATTTCTCTTTGTTCATTTTGTTCCAGCGCCTCATCAAGATCATATTGGCCAATATCAAGTGAAGCAAGCCTCCCTTTCGGAGTACGATAGCTGATAAGATTTTTTATTCCCGTAGGAGGAATTCCGTTACAAATATAGAATTCTTCAAATCTGTCTTCTTGCTCATAATAAATAACACATTTAGCTGTAATAGGTTTTTGGCGTAGTGATTTTAAATCAGAAATGACCGATAGACTCGCTTTACGCTGTTCGTCCAAGATTTGAATGCCAGAATTATCAGTTGTCATTTTGAGCTTTTTTTCTACTGACTCAGAAATATCTTCCATTTTTTGAAGAGAGCTTTCAGCAAGAATGCTAAATCTAGAATTATCTTCCCCGATGTATTCTTTTGCTTTTACAGCAATATCAGCAAGTTTCATAGTGATATCCTTGGGGCTGAGGTATGAAGATCTTTCGTAAAAAACGTGGCGTTGGACTCATTCACGGCGATCTTCGCTCATCGCAGACGACAATTTGACGGGGAAGTCATTTCAGGGATTCCTGAAATGACTCCTAACATGGGAGATACCCGTTTTGTAGGTCAAAGTCTTGCTTTTGTCCACGACCGAAAAAGTTGCCGGGGAATCATGCCAGTGACCTTTTCCTCATCATGATTTCGCGGCTGTAATAAGGTTCGAAGGGGCAGAGCCCCTCGCCAGCCGTGAGGCTATACGCGTAGCGTATAGACGAAACGTAGGCTGGCCCTCGGAGACAAGGCCGGACGAATAAGCAAGTATCCGTGCAAAAGCAGGTACGCATGATGCGGGCATCAGGAATGTGGCGAGTGCGTATCAGGCATGAAGCGGAGTTGTATTCGGCGCACGTCTGGCAGGTATGACAGCGGCATCGGGTAAACATCCGGCGAACGGGATAACGGTATGCGGGAAAACCGTGAACGATGGGAGACGCTTTTTTGCGTCGCTGCCTTGTGCTTTCTGCCTGGAGCTTCCTTTGACTGAGCCTCCGCCGGAGGCTTCCTCGTCCGTCGCCCGCAAATATCCATAGCCGGAAAGCAAGGCCATTCGGTCAAGGCCCGCGAAGCGGCCCGACAGGGCATGGCCTTGACCGGATGACCGCTTCCGGCACACCTGCGGGTATGACGGGCGAAGAGCCGGGGAAGAAAAAAACTTCATTGCTTTTCTTGAAGATCAGAATAGCATATAATATGCTAAAATAATTTATTTTATTAGAAACACCCCCCCCTTCAGGGGTTGTCCAGAAAAATATTTTTTCGTCCTCTATTTTTGCGGGTATATATACGGGTATTTTTGACTTTTTTGAATAAAAATACATTTAATATCAAATAGTTATTTATAGTTAGGATAAGCCCAACCACTTGTTGCACCAATGGCGCGATGAATTCTACAAATTGTATCCTGATGCCAATATTCTTGTAGCGGATAAAACAGATTTCACCAAACAGAACAGGCAACGGCTCTTTGCCAAAATCGCCACCGGCGATTGGGATGCCGTTATTGTGGCGCATTCATCATTTCGCAAAATTGATATGCCGCGTGATGTACAGAAAGAAATTCTCCAGGAACAGATTGATATGGTGATAGACGCCATTGCCGCTTCAAAAAAGGCGGCGGGCGGGCGCGCCACCATCAAGCAACTGGAAAAACAGCGGGAGAAGATGGAAAACCGCTATGCCGAACTGGTAGCCTCGGCAGGCAAGAAAGATGAAAACGTGGACTTTTCGGATTTGGGCGTGGATGCGCTGTTCATCGACGAGTCCCACGAGTTCAAGAATCTCGCCTTTCAGACTTCAATGAATGTTTCCGGATTGGGGAATATTACCGGCTCCGCCAAGGCGCTCGACCTGTTCATCAAGTGCCGCTATCTGCAACGCCAAAACAATGGTCGTGGCGTGTACTTCATGACCGGTACTCCCATCAGCAACACCATTGCCGAAGTCTATACCCTGCAACGCTATATGCAGTATGGTGAACTGAAAAACAAGAATATTGAATTTTTCGACGCCTGGGCTTCCACCTTTGGACAGGTCACAAACGGCTGGGAATTGGACGCTACAGGCGTGAACTACAAACTCTCATTTCATGTCCAAATAGACTTATTCAGACTCATAATATTTTATATTTCAATATATTATCTAAAATCATTCATCCAGAGAAGTCCAGGGAAAGTGCCTTGCATCCCGCTGTTTTCCGGGTATTATTCAGGGTATCCATACAAATT
>QAKI01000041.1 GCA_003343905.1 Subdoligranulum variabile | reverse complement strand
ATGGCCAGAGGAGTCCCGCAGTTTTTCACAGGGCTGATACAGCACAATGCGGTAACCGGTGTCTTTTGCCGGTGGCCTTTTGGGATAAATGAGCCGTTTAAACTTACACAGCAAGGTGTTCTCCTTTCTCCGGCTCAGGCCGGCTCGATATGGACCTTTAGTTTGCGGCTCTCGGAAACTTTCAACACATCGCTGTACACGGTGGGATATTTTTCCTTGAGGGCCTTGGAATCAGGCCGTTTTGTTGTTCTTGTCACGAAGTCAATGAGGAGCTTGTCCTTTGTGGTGGCAAGCACCCCATGTTCGTGCTCCCTCATGACTTCGGCGATCCGCACACTGTGCGCTTCCACTTCCTTTTCGTATGTTTTGATTTCCTGGTTACAGGCTGCGATTTTTTCTTGAAGCAGGGCGATCTGCCGCAGGGAGCGCTCGTATTTGGGGGAGAACTCCACAGTGGGCATCTCCGGCAGGCTGGCGCCGTAGATTCGGGCCAGGGACTCCAGAGCCAATTTCGGTTTCACGTCCTCCATGGTGGGGGGCTTGTCGTGCTCGAGGCTCCAGATCCACTGCTCTAAACGCTCAAAGATCATGTCCTCTTTGGCAGCGTCCCGAATGATCTCTGGCATGGCCAGGTCGGTTTCCGGATTATTGCCCCAGATACAAGAGAACGCCCCATATTCCACATCCAACACAGCAAGATAAAAGCGAAGCTGCAACTCATAATAGAGGGGAATAGCGTCCTCTGCCCAATCTCCAGCCTTGTGGTAGGTGCAGCTTTTGCACTCCAAGATGCCCGGTTCTCCATCTTCTTGGCGGGTATACCGCCGGTCAATGTTGGCCAGAGCGTAGGGGTGGTCTGGATGCTGGTAGAG
Organism: Subdoligranulum variabile; assembly: GCA_003343905.1. GTDB lineage: Bacteria > Bacillota > Clostridia > Oscillospirales > Ruminococcaceae > Gemmiger > Gemmiger variabilis_C. Next base: position 8,638 of record QAKI01000041.1, on the reverse strand, counting down.
AAAGGTGTCGTCCATCACCAGGTTTCCCGTCTTTTTTTCGAACCAGTGTGCGGCAATGGGTTCCAATAGGTGTCCCATCTCCAACTGGTCCTCGTTACTCTTAACGGGAGCTTTTCTACGGCCTTTCTTGATGAGCCACAGCTCCAAGGGTGTGGTCCAAGGGGAAAGACCGAAGATGGCTGCTACATCGCTTCCCCCAACGGTATATGGAATATCTCCCTTGGGACCGTGGGCGCGGCACTCCAACCATCCTCTACCATCTCTGAAACAGGGGCTGTTGAGCCCTTACCTCTGGTGGAACCACCGGCCAAAACAGACAGCTCCTTCTCCAACTGAGAAAAGATGGAACCACCATCCCCGGAGCCACTGTCTTGCTGCCGGCGCTTCAGGGCCTCCAGATAATCCCGGATCTGCTCCCAGCATCGAATGAGGATATCATTCACTGTGATCCATCGGTTTTTGCCGGACCGTGTTTGCAGGTCCTTATCCAGCTCAGGAAGCAAGTCAAATATGGTTTGAATATGCTCCTCACTGAGAGGCTCTTCTCCATATTTTAGCTCCCCAAACTTTCCATAGGAAAGTATCAGCTGGAGAAGACTGTAAAACATGGGCGTCCCTGTAGTCTCCAACTCTTTGAGCTGGGTGACCGTGGGCATCTCTCGCCACTGCCAGGTTCTTACAAAATCCAGGGCCTGCCCCAAAGTTCCCGGGAACTGTTCCAGCACCCGGTTCTCTATGGCAGCATCCTCCAGCACATTGCCGATCTCTAGGGCAACTCTCCCTAGCAGAGCAAGGTTTTGTGGATCCTCCTGGGCATACTCCCAGAACTCATGCTCACTTTTTACATCCTGTGTGCGGATCAATTTGGGCTTTTCTGGATACCAGCGGCAGGCGGACAGATTGTTCCGATATGTCTGCTGTGCCAGAAAATCTGTGTACAGGCAATGCCCGAGCTCATGCGCAAAGAGTCCACACACCATCTGATACCGTTCTTCCCGGGTGGGAAAATGCGTGATGGAGGGATGGCCAGGATTGATGGTGACAACCAGGTTATCGGTGTAGGCAAGGTCCCTATTGTCCGGTTCCCAAAGGAGTTTGACACGGATCCTGCGACCAACGCTATATCGTTTTGTTTGAGCAGTGGCCATATCTTCGAAATGGTAAGCCAGAAGCTTGCTTGTAAAAAACTCCTGGTCGGTGATCTTGCCCCGCTTTTGTTGAATGAGCTGCTTGACTTTCTTGTGATTGACTCGTGCCATAGGTTTGCCTCCTCACGCGGTTTTCCGGCGTTTGGGAGCGAAGATCGGGTCCAGCACCGATGTGATCAATGCTTCCCGGTCCTCCTCATCAGAGGTGGCTTTGCTGATAATGGTATCCATAGCAGAAGTGTAAGGATCTCCGGAGATCTCCGCGCTGGTTACCCAGTCGATCAGACTCCTCATTCCCACAGTTCCATCGGTGATGCCGTTTTTCCGGCAGTACGCGGCTAAGTCATTTACTACTTCCACCATCTGGTATACCCGATATTCATCTGTAGCTCCGGTAACTGCCATGACTCGCTGGGCCATGACTTCTGGGCTGGGAAGCTCGATGTCCTTGACAAGGCTCATCCGGTCCACCACACTCTGGTTCATAGCCCTGCATCCTTCATAGCTGACATTGGTGGTAACCACCACAACCGCATCCGGGTGGCGGCGGATCACCTCACCTGTGGGCAAAGTGATAGTTCCCCCTTGCTCCAGCAAAGAGTTGAGGCCCACCAGTACACCGGGCTGCAGGATGGTAGATGGCTCTTGAAGCTCCACCAAGTAACCATTCTTCAGTGCCTTGATGAAATCCGTTTCCACATAGGTGTACGTCTGGCCAGAAGAACCCTCCGGCACGGTGATGAGCTGCCTCACCTTATCGGTAACTTTCTCCAACACCAGCCCCATACAATCTTGGGAGGTGGCGTTGGGGTTTTCCACCCCGGTGAGGGCAAGGTACACCCCTGCAGGATCGTAGTCCATGTCGTCTAGGCCAGGAAGTTTCAGCAGTTTGCTCACATTGGCATAGTTGATACCACCCATAGCTCGCAGCTGCTCCCGCTCTTGATCCAGATTTGTGTCCCCAGTGGAAAAGTCCTCCGTATTGGGAAACACTGTGCCAACAAAATCATATATTTCTGATCCTGCTGAACAGGTGTACTTCATGTAAGGAAGCCCCAGACCTGCCGCAATGGCCTTGGCACCCATGGTCTTGCCGGTTCCGGCAGGACCACGAAGAAGAAAATTGCGCATCTGAGTGGGTTTCCCTGTGGTAAGCTTGGCGTGCTTACAGATGTCCACCGCCTCGGGGGGAATGATATACCACTCTGGGAGGACGGGCACCTGGGCCTGCTCTCCAGCGGAAAGCTTACGGGTGGGATCCAGTACATATTTCCCAACAAAATCCTTGTGGGAAACCGTCTTTACAGGGCTGTGTACAGTCGCCTTCCCACTTTGGATGAAGATGGAGAATTCTCCGGCTAACACCTCTGTGGGCTGGAATATTCCTGAGTCCAGCTGAGCGCGGGAAACCCGCATCAAGTTGCCGGACCGGTCCACGTTTACCTTCAGGTGTGCGGGGCAGGTATCGTCCTTTACCCTTCGGTAGGTATTGTCACAGAGGACTCCCATAGCATTCGTTGCTTTGAGAAGATCTGGATACCCATTTTTGTACTGTTTCTGGTAGGTCAGATAGTTTTCTTTGAATTCCTCGTCCTTCAACAGCAGGGGCATCATGGCGAAAAACAGGGCAGCTCCATCCCTTCCGGTAGCATGGGCTGTGTACTGCTCCATAAGCTCAGTGTTTTTGTCATAGACACTGGCTTGCAAGTTCCCGGTAACAGAATCGTATACCACCAAGTGATAGGCGTCCGGCCCCATGGAGGACTTGTACTCTGCCACACAGGTGGTGGGAATTACCGTTCCTACAGCCCCCTCTCCACCGTTCTGGCAGGCGCACAGGGCATGAACTGCCTTGATGATAGGAGCGCACAGGGTTGCTTCTGTCCCGCCATACTTAGAGGCAATGCCTTTTATCTTTTTGCTTGCTAGTTTGTCAAAAGGCGGTGGAAGAGGCCTGCCAAAGTTAAACAGGTTTGTCAGTGATGTTGCCATACTAAGTCAATCCTTTCTGCGGTTCTCCCGCGTGATCTCGATATAAATTCCTTCCTCCTGGAAATGGCAGGATAATCCGTTATCCACCAGCTCCTGGCATAGAGCAGGCCAGGCTGCTGGTTCCGGCAAGTCTCCGCCGGTAAGAAGAAGGTATTCCTGGTTTTGAGCGATGCACTCGTTATATAGTTCGTTTAGCTCTCCAAGGTGGGACTCCACCCACTCAAAGGCTGTTAGGCTGAAGTCTTCCGGCTCTGGAGAAGAGGGTGTCGATTCATCCGGCTCTGGGTGGGATTGTTCCACTTGGGGTGTTTGGCTCGGTATTGGCGGCTCCAAAGGCTTCTCCTCAGGGGCACACAGATACAGAATCTCAAAAAGGCGTTTTCCTTGCAGACTGATCTCCGCCTCTCGATAGCCTCCTGCCCGGTTGAGCAAGATGCCCAGATCCTCACCTCGCTGAAACCTGGCTTTGGCGTCCGCCTGCCTCCATACCCACCGGGCATCGGGATATTCCCGCCGAACCCACTGGGTAATCCTGGTTTGCAGTTCCCCAAACGACATGGCGTCTTCCACATCCTTAGGGGATCGCGGAGTTGGGGAAGTCGAAGGGGATGGGGGGATCTGTTTCTCCAGTTGGGCGCTTTGCACCTTTGGGGAGCTGAGAAACAGCAGCCGAAGCATAGCCACAAAGATACCTAGAATCACCAAAAGTAAAATGGGCCACAGTCTGCACATAAACAGGAGCAGAGCCAGCGCCCCTAACATGACCAAGGCTTCATAGGCCATGTGGCGCTGCCAATCTTTGTTTGTCATCTGCGTTTTTCCTTTCCTTTGGACATAAGAAAACGCACAGGGAATCTGAAAACACCTGTGCGTAGCTTACGCCGGATTCATTTTTAATCGTTGAAGAAAGGGTTTGTGCCGGAAAATGGCTCAAAACCAGTGAACATAGCTGGTTCTTTCTGCTTTGGCTCTTCCGCTGGAGCGGAGCTTCCATTGTCTGCCGGTCCTTGTTCTGATTCCTTTTTCTGTCCCGATCCGGAGGCGTACTCGATCTCGTCCAAGACAATGACCATGGTGTGACGCGATTCTCCATCTTTGTCCGTCCACTCGTCCTCATCCAGCCGCCCCAGAAGGTTCACCGCGGAACCAGCTTGCAGCTTCATTTTCTTAATGCGGTCACAGAGATTCCCAAAGGCTTTCACCGGTAGGTTGACCCATCGTTGGTTCCCCTCCTCTTTTGGGTCGTAGACCTTCTTCCCGATACGGAATCGGACAGCGTCCCCTTTCTCAGAGAACTTTAGGGCTGGGGACTTTTCATACCCCTGGGAGATGACAGCTCCTGTGATGATAGCTTTGATCATGTTGATCTCCTTTCTGCAGGCTTTGCCTGCTTTAAAAATTAGTTTCCACCCTCGAAGGGAAGGGCCCGAAAACAAAAAAGTGCCAAAGAGCACGTGGCTCCTTGACACTTTGCATACAGGTCACTATGGGCAATTAACAAACCCTGGAAACTTTACGGCCTCATTATACCACCCATGAGTCGGGGTGTCAACCGTTAAAGTTGGATATATATATATTTATTTGCATTAATCAAATAAACCATATATAAAAATAAAGAAAGCAGCGCAAAAGATGAAATTACACATGCGACAGATGACTTTAGATGAAATCCCCCACTGAATTTACGTAATAATAATTCCTCGTTAGATTGTCAAGATTGTCAACTTTTAGTTCGTTCTTTGCTAAGATGATATTTAAGGTGATGGTCATGGAGTATTTATCAAGGAATGTTGGGAGAAGGATCGCCAAACGGCGTGCACAAAAACATCTTCAACAAAACGAGCTTGCTGAAAAACTAGGTATATCGAATAACCATCTTTGTGAAATTGAAAGAGGAAATCATAATCCCAGTATCACTTTGTTTGTTCAAATTTGTGATATACTTGATGCTTCTCCTGATTATTTTTTAATGGGAAATATGATATTGAAAAAAGTTCCTCAAAGAATAGCAGATGCGATGGAATTGTGCTCGGAGGAGGATGTTGACATAATTTTGGCACTGATTGAACATTTAATACACATTTGCCAAGGTCAAAATGATGACAAACGAAAGGAATTATGATATTATATAATTGATTTTTCACACAATGGTGTGCCGGACTGTTTTGGTCTTAGGTACACCATTTGTGTTAAAAGAAGGTGCTGATATGACTATAATCCTAAGTCTCCCAACTGGATACACTCTCCGCAGAATTTGTTCAAAAGATTTTGAAAGAAGCGGAAAATGCATTTCAAGTTGAAGGATATGAAGCAGCTATCGAGGTAATTCATAGTGGCTTGTCTTTTTTTCCTGACAACGAAGATTTTACTGCTGCGTTAGTTGAATACGAAATGAATTTACCTTTATGACATAGAGAAAGAAGCATTTCAAGAGATCGTAACGCGATTTAGGAGAGAATAAAATGAAACCATTTCCACTAAAACAACTGCGTAGCCACTTGAGAAACGCAACTGTAGCTTTTCTGGTTGTCCTTATCCTATCCCTATCAGGATGTGACAGTACACCTTACTTCAATATGAGTGTGAGTCAGGAAGATATTGAAGAAACAGCCTTGAGATTAATTTCTTTACAATATGACCTTTCACAATTCGATATTATGGCCGATAGCTATTTCATTGAGTCCGAGGAAATAACAGTTGACGGGGAGAAAATGTGGGAGGTTGATGTGATCGTCAGTTTGTTCAGCGACCAGGACCCCCCTGATAAGATTCAATGCAAAGTTGAACTGACTTATGGATTGGACAATGGAGAATGGGTTATAGTGAAATCCAGCATTAGCCCCAGTTAATTCGGCCTATGAGATGTGTTTAAGGATACTGATGATGAGGAAGGGCAGAAAATGAAAAGAAGATGGAATTGGGTATTATTAACCCTAATCGTGCTGACAATGTTCTGTGTGTTAACCGGTTGCAGTAGCACGCCAAAAAACGAGAAAGGCATCATTGAAGATCTAAAGGCCAGCGACCAGTTTATATCCTCAACAGCGGAGATTACCAGTTGTGAGATTATCAAAAGGAAAACAGACACTGAGAACAATACTGATGAGGTGTATGTAACTGTGGAAGGAGGCAATAATGAGTTTTCTTTTACACTAAGTTATATTCTCAATTATGAACTCTATAACGAAGGATGGTTTTTTAGAGGAACTAAGCCAGTATCCCGAAGGACCTTTTGATATACAAGGGTTGCCTGCGGAACAGCTTAAAGAGGATATCATCAATAATGACCCTTTCTTGTCAAGCCATAAAGATAATACTTTGAACTTCAGTATAGAAGATTACACGATCAATTATGAGCACTGTTATTTTGATAGTTCTCCGTACGAAACTACCTATATCAAGACCTACGATCTTACCATTGTTGCTTATAATTTAGCCATGCGCTACACAGCAACTTGTTCAGTTGAATATATTTTATTGAACGATGAGTGGATCTGTCGATATTATAACATCAACAACGCATTCTATACTCCTGATTTCAGTCCATCTGAGGATGCTTTTTTGGAGTTGCTGACAGAAAAGGGATATAACAGATGTGAGCTTGATCACATCGACACAGACTGGGAGAACCGCAAGGAAACACAATATTATAAGGCGTACCGCGATTTCGAATTGGGCAGCGAAGAATATGAAATTTCTATCCCACTCACGTTTAAGGTTGAAAATGAAGACTATTCATATGGGTGGCATTACTCATTCAGCGACATTCTTGAAAACCTAGTATCTGTGGATTGGTCACTAAAGGGGACATGGACTGCAACAGGGGGAGAATATTGGGCAGATAACTACAGATACGAATATGACATCTTTCTAGAAATAGGAGAAATAGCGAATTCGTTTATTCCAAATGATAACGAGGAACAAGTTTTTTCTTTTGATATTGTTAGCGATTCGATATATATTAATGACTTTTATGGAGAGAATATATATTCTTGTGTAACGTCTAGTAATGGATTAGGTGTGGTGTTTCTAGATAATTCGCCTGGTGTCTACGAAGTAGATGTAATGGATGAAGATTCTGAATTAAAAGATATGTATGAAATATATATGGGGGTTTACGATGACGATGAATATAAATGCGGAGTATATTGGACAGGAGGTGGAGGTATAGTTCAACTTACAAGAGCAGAGTAAATGAAAACTATTTAGGAGGATGAGTAAAATGAAAAAGCGATGGATTAGCATGTTGCTGGTTATTTGCCTGCTTTTGCCGCAACCGGTTTTCCCTTGAAGGCCAAAGCTTCCTCCTGCCAGCCGCGGTTGCGCTGCCAAAACCACATATTCCGAATTCCTCCTTATAAATAACTGTTTTTAGCATAGCGGAACATATGGAAAAAACCAGGGGAACACATAGGATAGCCTGGCCTCTTTACCGTTGTTTATTCCAACTACGAGCCGCCCGAGCCGCCTTTCGTATCTCTTGTTTCCCTCCCTCATCGCACAGCCGGTACAGCGCGATGAGGGATTTTTCCTCTGCCGTGAGCTGGCTCAGGGTTTCTGGCTGGGGAGCGACCTTTTTCGGCGCTCTCACCGACACTTCCCAAGAGTGAGTGCTCTCCGGGTCAACTAGTATCCTAGACAGGGTTTCCAGGTTCACGCCAAACACCTGGGCGATTTTTTCAAGCTGCTGGAAATCCGGCTGGGTTTTGCCCAGCTCGTAATAGGTGTACGTGGCCCGGTTCACATGCAAGGCATCCGCTACCGCCTGCTGGGTCAGGCCGCAGCTTAGGCGCAGTCGGCGAAGCGCGTTGCCAAAAGAGGTTCCTTTTTCCATTCTTCTTGCACTTGTCAAGCAAAAGTAGACACAGAAAAGTAATTTAGGAGAAGCCCCGTTCAGTACAGGTCTGAACGGGGCTTTTATAGCCCAAAGCAGCAGCAGGACGATGGTTGTTGAAGTATTGAACATAGACTTTTAAGAGGGCGGGGACATCACCAGTATGGGCCAAATCGAAGTCAAGATAGAGCTCTTCCTTGATCCAGCCGTTAAGGGCCTCAATAATTGGGTTATCTGTGGGAGTTCCCCCTCGCGACATAGAGCGAAGTATGTTATAATCATGGTGGGCCTGGCAAAAAGCCCGTGAAGAGTAGACAGCTCCCTGGTCGGTGTGCAAGACTACCTGGGATGTCTGCTCTTCTCTTTTGTCCATGCGGCGTTTCAATTCCTGGAGACAAGCGTAATAGGGCTTGTTGCTTCCTCTTTGAGATGTGACGCTGTGGGCTAAGATTTCGTTATTAAAGGTATCCAGCAGGATAGTCCACTCCCAATGGGTGTTCCCAACTTTGAACATGGTCATATCGGAAACAACAAGCTGGAGTGGCTGGGTTGCATTCCAGCGTCCTTTGACCTCGTTGGCAAAGAGGACATGTTCCTCGCCAGGGCGCTGATAGCGGCGTTTTCTGGCTTTTGAGCGGATTCCCGCGGCTTTACAGCACTTGTG
>QAKI01000008.1 GCA_003343905.1 Subdoligranulum variabile | reverse complement strand
TGCACTTAACATTAATTCGACTTCAAAGGAATAGTGTCGATACTCATAAAACATCTGCATATATTCAATTAGACATCCTTCTGCAGAATATGCTTTTCGTTCTGCCCAAAGAACAGGACTGTTCTCTTTAACTTCCAATAACTTTGATACTCTGGTATCAGCTGGTGCTGCTGCAATTCTTTGCCATCCTTTTCCCAGCTTTATCCCAAGTTTATTCTGGTAAATCTGATAAATGGTATTTTTTTCTACATCAGATCTGCTAATCTTTTTTCCATAGTTAACCGGAAGATACAAGTCCGCATATGCAACTGTAATTTGATCTACCTTATGGATTCTTTCAATATGAAGGCATTGTTCTCCTAATTGCTGCTGAACAGCTTCAGGGAAATGATCCGGAACATCAATCAATTCAAATGTTTTTATTTCTTGACTTGACAGGATGTTCTGTGAGGAAAGGACATTACTGATTCCAGTTAAACTTTGCAGTGAGTCATGGGGCAATTGATTCTTAACAAAGGTTCCTTTGCCCTGGCGAATCTCTACCAACTTTTCTTCATCCAGAATCTGCATTGCTTTTCGAATTGTAATCATACTGACAGAAAAACGCTCTGCAAGATCCACGTGGGTCCCCAGTGTTTTTGTAGAATCATATTTTCCCTGAAGAATCTCACTTTTCAATGTATCTGCAATCTGTCGATACATAGGTATACTGGAATTTTTGTCAATCATCTTTCTGTTCACACTTTCTCCTATGATGGCACTATTGCTGTAACAGTACCTTTCTTTAAATTGTACGATAATCAGCAGCAGAAAGTCAACATACAATCTTCACTTTTTTTCTATTCAGATTTTGTCACCTGCATCAAACATTCTTCCAGTGCATTCAAAAACTGACCTGTTTGCTCTTCTGTCAAGCTAAGCGGTGGTTTCAGAACCATCATTTGATTCATAATGTTCCCAAAGATAAATTTCTTTTCTTTCATCTGGTCACATACCTGTTTTCCCGTTTGCTGACAATCAAATTCAATTGCTGCTGCAGTTCCCTTAATACGGACATTTTGAATACAGTCTGTTTTTTGAGCCAGACGTTCCAATCCTTCCTCCAGCAATTTTCCGCACTTTTTAATTGTTTCCAATAAATCTGTCTGCATTAACTCTTCCATTACAGCACAAGCCGCAGCACAAGCTAAGATATCATCACCTGTTCCTCCACTGACTGCTGGAAGATACTCTTCTTTTGGAATTTGTTTTGTTAACAGTGCACTGATATGCATTCCATTACCAAGACCTTTTCCCAGCAAAAGCATATCTGGTTCTATTCCAGTTTGCTGGTAGCAGTACATACTGCCGGATCTTCCTAGTCCTGCCTGTATCTCATCAAAGATCAACAGAATTCCATTCTCCCTTGTCCATTCCCTAAGCTTTTCCAGATAACCTTTAGGTGGATATGCAATATCTGCCCCCTGGTAAGGTTCGATGATAACTGCTGCAATATCCTGAGCTGACTCATATTTTATCTTTTCCTGTAAAAAGTGCAGACAGAAAAAATCACAGTCATCATATTTTTTTTGCATTGGACAATGCTGACAGTTTGGATATGGGCTGAAAATAATTCCTGGAGCAATGGGGCCATAGTGTGTTTTCCTCTTTGGAAGTCCAGACATGGATGCACTTAACCATGTTCGTCCATGAATACTATTCCAGAAAGACACGACCTCTGTACGTCCTGTAATCTTTTGTGCCAAACGAACTGCCCATTCGGTTGTCTCAGAACCCGATGCAGTAAAATGAACTGCTTGGAAAACATGTCCGGTACTTTCCATTAAATAGTTTACCAAACGCTGTTTATACGGAACCAGACTGGATCGTCCATTAGTAATTCCATGAAGTGCTTGCGTTACAGTATCAATAAAGTGCTGATTTCCCTGTCCCAAAAAAACACACATTTCATCCAGGTCAAGGTATCTTTCTCCCTGCTGATCAATTAAACAGGCTCCTTCTCCTTTTACAAAATCATGCTGTTTCAGGCGGGAAACAGGCTCCAATAAATCATATTTCCCCATTTGTATGCTCTCCCTTTTTTACTGATCTTTTTTGGACTGAGGAACCCAGCGGACAAATTCCTCTGTGAACAATACCATCTTTCTCTTCATATCTTCCAGAATCGCTTTTCCTTTTTCTTCGGTTGCAAGGGTACTGTTTCCGTTGCTTCCCTGTGGAGAATTCATACCACCTCCAACAAAGGCAACTGCTCTGCCGTTCTGGAAAATATTAGGGAACAGTGGCATACGATATTCTTCGGTCGTATATTCCATCTTTACCAATTCCTTATGCAGATAAAGCATGGTAGATGTTTCGGATTCATCCGCATGTCCACCTTTTTCTTGCTGGCAAACCTTAGATTCAATATCATAAGCCAGTCCTGTAAGATCTGTTACTGCCACTGTTACATGATATTTATTGTTCATTGTCTGTGACAGGATTGACAGCGGAATATGTGTTGAAATTCCTCCATCTATAATCATAAACTTTTTTACCCCAAAACGTGCAAAGCTCAACAGAATATCCTGCACATAGTTTATAAAATGCTCTGCCTCAACGCTGACAGATCCTTTCCATTCCACAAAAGCTGGAAAATAAGCGTAAGGCAGCGTTGGAAGAGTAATAACATCACATTCTTTGGTCACTTCCTGAGCAAAATATTCTGTCACATACCAATCAGTTCCCATTGGAAGATGACTTCCATGTTCTTTGCTTCCTCCACCAATCGGAAGTACAATCACACTATTTTCGTTGATCCTTTCACAACATTCCGGATAGGTCAGATCTTTGATAAAAACGCCTTTCATTGTTACCGCTCCTTTCTTTTCCCTACCATTTCTTTCCAGCAGTGGCAGGCCACAAAATGTCCTGGCTCTATTTCTGCCAGTTCAGGTGCCTGTTTTTTGCAGATATCTTTTGCTATTGCACAGCGAGTACAAAATTTGCATCCTTTTGGTGCATTGATAGGATTTGGGATTTCTCCTTCCAGTTTGATTCTATTTTCAGACCAATGTTCATCGTTGATATCTGGTACTGCCGAAAAAAGCGCCTGCGTATATGGATGAATCGGATTTTCGTCAATATCTTGGGCACTACCTAATTCTGCAACCGCTCCCAAATACATAATACAGATACGGTCGGAAATATGACGAACCATTGACAAATCATGAGAGATAAACAGGTAGGTAAGACCCATTTCCTGCTGAAGATCCATCAAAAGATTAATTACCTGCGCCTGAATGGAACTGTCCAGCGCTGCAATTGGTTCATCACACACAATAAACTCGGGCTGTGTTGCCAATGCGCGTGCAATGCCAATTCTCTGACGTTGGCCTCCGGAAAGTTCATGTGGGAATCGGGACAGCATTTCTTTTGGAAGTCCCACTCTTTCCAGCAGCTCTTCACAACGTTTTTGTCTTTCCGCAGGAGACATAGAAAAATGAACTTTCATTCCTTCTTCTATAATGCTTCCTATTGACATTCTTGGATCCAGGCAGGAATAGGGATCCTGAAATATCATCTGATTAGATTTCTGAAATTCTTTTTGCTGACTTTTCGAAGACTTTTCCCAGACATTGCCTTTATAACAAATTTCTCCTGATGTTTTGGGATAAATACCAAGCACCGTTCTGCCTAAAGTTGTTTTACCACAACCAGATTCTCCAACCAAACTCAGCGTCTCTCCCTGATAAATTTTCAGAGAAATATTATCTACCGCTTTAACCGACCGTTTATGGGAAGCTGGAAAATACTTACATAAATTTTTTATTTCGAACAATACTTCTTGTTGCATTATCTGCTTCCTCCTTCCCAAACATTTTGAGGAGCCATTGGATGATTCAACCAGCAGGAAACCTGATGGGTTTGTGAGAATGATGTTTCCTGAGGAGCACATTTTCGACAAACCGGCATGCAGTACTTGCATCTCGCTGCAAATGGACATCCTGTAATTGGCTGGCTCAGATTTGGTGGTGTTCCTTTTAATGAGTATAATCTTCCCTTTCTTGGAAGATTTCTGCTTGGAATGGAATCGAGTAATGCCCAGGTATACGGATGCTTCGGATTTTTAAAAATTTCTTCCTTGGTACCTCTTTCCACAATATTACCTGCATACATTACCTGAATTCGATCTGCAAAATCAGCCACAACACCAAGATCATGGGTAACCAGAATAACAGACATTCCCATTTTCTCCCGTAAACTCTTCAACAAATCAATCAGCTGGGCCTGAATAGTTACATCAAGGGCAGTCGTTGGCTCATCTGCAATCAGAATCTTTGGATTACAGGAAAGTGCCATTGCAATCATAACGCGCTGGCGCATTCCTCCGGACATCTGATGCGGATAGTTTTTCAATCTTTCTTCCGGATTCGGGATCTCTACTAAACGCAATAAATCGCACGCGCGCTTCATAGCCTCTTCTCTGGAAACCTTATTATGCAAACGAATGCACTCTGCAATCTGCTTTCCCACACGCATGGTTGGGTTTAACGAAGTCATGGAATCCTGGAAAATCATACTGATTTTTGCTCCGCGAAGGTCACTGAGCTCATTCTTGCTCATCTTCAAAATATCCTGTCCATCAAACAAGATTTGCGATTGGGGAGAGATATTCCCAGAGGTTCTTCCAAACAGTTTCAGAATAGATTTTGCTGTTACTGTTTTTCCACATCCGGATTCTCCGACCATTGCAAGTGTTTCTTTTTCATTCAGGACAAAGTTTACTCCTCTAACCGCTCGAATCGTTCCAAGATAGCTCTTAAAAGAAACATTCAGGTCTTTTACCTGTAAAACGTTATCCATACTCACCTTACCTCCGAAGTTTTGGATCCAATGCATCCCTGAGTCCATCGCCGATCAGTGTAAAACAGAGCATTGTCAGCGCAATCAAAAATGCTGGTGCAATCAGCTGATATGGATAGAACAGGAAGTTTAAAGATGCTGCCGAACATAAAGCACCCCAACTTGTTGCTGGTGGCTGAACGCCTAATCCAACATAACTTAAAAATGCTTCACCAAAGATAAATCCCGGAATTCGGAATGTAATATTGACAATGATGACACTTAATGTGTTGGGGATAAAATGGGTAATGATACTGGTAAGTGGATTTACTCCCATGACCTTTGCAGCCATAACATATTCGGAACTGCTAATTTGGAGCATCTGGGAGCGAACCAGTCTTGCAACCGGACACCATCCGGTGATACACATCGCAAACAACAAAGTTGGTACACTGCTGCTATCCAAAATAATTGACAGCATAATGACAACCAAAAGATGTGGTACACTACTGAGAATTTCTACAATTCGCATCAAAAGGTTATCGACCCAGCCGCCAAAGTATGCTGCAATACCGCCATAGATACATCCAATGATTGCCACTATGATAGAGCCAAGCAAACCAATAATGATTGAAACTCTTCCACCTTCCCATACACGGGAAAAAATATCTCTTCCTAATTGATCTGTTCCAAACCAATATGTAGAACTAGGCCAAAGGTTTCGATTCTTTAAATCAACTACTTCCATATCATAGTTGCTCAGATGTGGTCCGATAATTGTCATAACAACAATTAATAAAAGCAAAATTGCAGCTGTCAGAGCCACTTTATTCTCCCGAAACTTTTTAAAAGACAGCTGCCAATAAGTAAGGGATGTTGTCGAGATCTGTTCTGCAGAAGCATCATCACAACCTTCTATCACAAAGTCTTCTGGTTTCGGAATGTAGGTAATTTCCTTTTCCATATTTCTCCCCTCCTTACTGTTTTTTCGCCAGACGAATTCTTGGATCCAAAATACCCAGCAGGATATCTGTCACTAAAACAGACAAAACATAGATGCCGGTAAAAATGATATTTAAACCCAAAATCATGGAATAGTCTCGGTCATTGATTGCGCTGATAAAATATGTTCCCAGACCAGGAAGAGCAAAAATGCTCTCGACAATGAAAGACCCCGAAAAAATAGAAGCTACACTAGTACACAAAACGGTCAGACAAGGCAGAAAAGAATTTCTAAAAATATGCAGCATAACAATCCTTGGTGTTTTTGCTCCTTTGGCTTCTGCTGTCAGGATATAATCCTGTCCGGTAGTATCCAGCACACTGGAACGCATATATCTTGCATAGGTTGCAAGTGGACCCACACACATACAGGCGATCGGCAAAACCATGTGTTTTGCTGTTCCCCATCCTGTTGTCGGAAAAATAGGCCAGACAACTGTAAACACATATTGCAAAAAAGAAGCTGTCACAAAAGTCGGTATCGTTGTTCCCAACAATGCCAATACCATAATGGTGCGGTCAGAAAATTTGTTGCGGTTAAGTGCTGCAATAATTCCCAAAATAGTTCCAATGGTAAATCCTATGGCAAGGGCAATTCCGCCAACCTGTGCTGATACTGGAGCAAACGAAGCAGCTATCTCTCCTACTGTTCGCCCCGGATAACGAAGGGATGAGCCCAAATCACCTTGTAAAAGCTGTTTCATAAAACGAACATACTGTACCATTAAGGGCTGGTCAAAGCCATATTGTTCCATATAAATCTGTCTGGTCTCTTCTGGCAAGTCCTGTACCATTGCACTGATAGGATCTCCTGGTATGCTGTGTACCAAAAAGAAGGTAATACTTGTAACCAGAAACATGACCAGAATCATATATAAGATTCTCTTTAAGATAAATCGAGTCATTTTTTTACCCCACTATCTTCTCCCAAAACCTTTTTAAACTAGGTCTGCGGAAGATATCCTCCGCAGACCTTTATTTCCTACTCTCTTCCGATTGTATAAACATTCTTCATGCCAACTGTGTCAAACGGATTATCACTCAAACCATGCATGTAAGGATAGGAGAATCTTAAAGATCCGTTATAACAAATTGGTGCAATTGCAGCTTCGTTAATCAGCAGTTCTTCTGCCTGTGCATACAATTCCAATCTGGTCTGATCATCTTCTGTGGATGCTGCCTGATTGACCAGACTTTGGTATTCTTCATTGACCCATTTAGACTGTCCGCCACTTTCCGAAGACCATCTGGACATCAAAAACTGTGGCTCGACATTAGCGCCCCAGTTTGTCATACCCATTTGATAATTTCCAGAATTAAGATTTGACATCTGAGTAGCACCATCGTTAAATTCTAATTCTACAGTAACACCTAAAACACCTTGCCACATCTGCTGGTAGTACTCACCGGTAGATTTTGTCTTTGCATTGGTACCGCCCATACTAAAGGTAACTGTCAGTTTGGATGGATCTTCTCCAAGTCCTAGCTCTTTCATTCCTTCAATCAGCAAAGCCTTTGGATCTGGATTTGCTTCCTGTAATGCAAGCAATGGTTCTGGTGCCTGGTCACGATACATAATGGAGCCAACGGAAGATTCTGCCGGAATCAAGCCATATGCAGGTGTGGTCAATCCATTATTGAGTACTTCAGAGATGGACTCACGATCAATTGCAAGAGAAAATGCCTGGCGTATCTTTTCATT
>QAKI01000031.1 GCA_003343905.1 Subdoligranulum variabile | reverse complement strand
CCCTACAGACCTCCGGCTGGAGACCGCCGCCCCCTCTCGCGTGAATTTTCGCGTTATTCAGGGGGTGGGGTATCTGCCCCAAAAACGCAAAACTGGACACAGAGGTGAAGTGGTAAACTAAAACTGGACACGGAGGGGGCAGAAACTGGACACGTGAAGTGGTATTCTGTAATGAATACAGACAAAGTGGACAGTAGTTTTCAAAAACAAGACGCACTGCCTGAGACGTGGACAGGAGGGTACCCCAATGAAGTACAGCAAGGATCAAAGATTGGACATAGGTCGGCGAATCTATGAAGGAGAGATCAGTAGATTCGAAGCGGCGGCTGAATATGGAATTGGATCGAACACCGCGCGTGAATACATGCGCCTGTATCGAGCCGAACATCACCTGCCTGTTCGGCATGTAGAATCAAATGCCGAGAAAATAAAAGATCCTCCTCGGCCACCGGCTAAGCTGGAAGACTACGAGACGATGAGTAAGGAGGAATTGATCAATGAACTGGTACGCGCCAAGATCAATGAAGCCCGGCTAAAAAAAGGGTACGAAGTGAAGGGAGCTGGTGCTCAAAAGGAGTTTGCTCCTTTAGACAGCAAGAGTACCAAGTGATCCTGGAGCTCTCCAGCATGTTTCCAGTAAAACTGCTATGCGAAAAAATGGGCATACAGCGCAGCAGTTTCTATAACTGGAAGGCGCATCTTTCCAAGCCGTCAGAGCGGGAAAAGACATTGGTGACATGCATCATGTTATTCAAGGAATATCATTTGAAGTATCCATCGCATGGTTATCGATGGCTGAACGCAAAGATATACCTTGATGAAGGCAAGAAAATGTCGAATCCGTATGCACATAAGTGCTGCAAGGCAATTGGCATAAAGAGTCACGCAAAGCACTACCGATACAAAAAGCCTGGAAATCCTTACAGGGTATTTCCGAATCTGCTCATGACAGAGATGGCAATCACGGCTCCTTTGCAGTGCATTGTCAGCGATATGACAGCATTCCATGTAAAAGGCTCCTATTATGAACTGACCTTATATATGGATCTATGGAATAACGAAATTGTCAGCCATTCGCTTTCGGCGCGGCGTGGAGATCGCATGACCTATATCAGCGGGTTAGAAGATTTGTTGGAATTAAAGAAGGAGTTCCCGGACATGCGGATGGTGCTTCACTCGGATCAGGGAAGCGTATATGCATCGAAGGATTTCAACGAGCTTCTTCCAATGTACAACGTAGTCCGATCCATGTCGCGGGCAGGTACGCCCACAGATAATGGAGCCATGGAAGCCATTAACGGCTGGATCAAGGCAGAACTGTTCATGGACTTTCACGTGACCGGCGATGCAAGTGTTGAGCAGGAGATTGATGATTATATCGTTTTCTTCAATGAGCAGCGCCCGGCATATTCCCTGAGTTATCTGACACCGAAGCAGTTCAGGGAGCAATTTGCTCCGGCTTATCATTGCTGATAGATTCCGAGCCAGAGGTTCTGCGGCGATGACTAAAGCGCAGCCACCGCCGTAGGCGGCTTGTCCTTGACGGGTTCTTGAAAAACGATATCATGAAAAAACTGACGGCGAACGAAAGTTGGTTTTGCTGATGAGTTCTTCGCCGTCGCTACTGTCCAAACATCGTTTTTCAAGGTTCCGTCAAGGATGGCGTCGGTAGATGCACACATGTTCGTGTCCAATTTTTTACATGCTCTCGTGTCCGGTTTTTGTTGACTAGTGCAAGGGGGCAAAACTGGACACAATGAAAGCGTTATCCGGACAGAGAAGAACATTTTTGCGTACAAATAAACATCCACCGGCGGAGCCGGTGGTTTTTCACATGCGGGCAAAGCCCTAGGATACCAGCCACGCCTCACGTGGCGTTAGTGCGGCCTGACATCTGCATGAGATTGTTACCTGCCACCCGTTAACGGGTTATCATGGTCATCTGTTCCCCCGTTTTGTCTTCCTCCAATTGGTTTTTGATGTATTCCTCAATCTTCTTTGCATTCTTTCCTACTGTATCCACATAATAGCCTCTGCACCAAAACTCTCGGTTTCGATACTTGATCTGCAATGCTGGAAATTGTTCGTAGATCATTAAGCTGCTCTTCCCTTTCAGATATCCCATAAAGCTTGATATCGCGACCTTGGGCGGTATCTCTAAAAGCATGTGCACATGGTCGGGGCATATCTCTGCTTCCACTATCTTGACTCCTTTCCACTCACACAACTGCCGCAGTATCTTCCCTATTTCCCTTTTCTTCTCCCCAAAGAAGACCTTCCTCCTGTACTTGGGTGCAAATACTATGTGATATTTGCAATTCCACTTCGTATGCGCTAAACTCTTTACGTCATTCACTTCGAATGACCTCCTTTTGCTTAGTTGCAGTTGTCAGGCCGCAGCTTAGTATAGCAAAAGGAGTTTTTTCATCACCATCAACGGCAGAAGCCTTTTCTTGAACCACTGGCCTAGCCAGTGGTTTTCTAGATACAAAAAAGCGCACAGCCGAATGCTGTACGCTCATGTGAGCTATAACCTGATTACTTACGGATGTAGACTTGGTTCCTACTCGTCGGTTTATCCGGCAAGCCCATGACGATCAAGCCCGCCTCCAGCGCGGGATTAATATAGTTCTTCCGCAGGGTCTCTTTTGACTTAAGACCCAGCATCGCCATGATCCTTGCCGCTGTATACGGTTCTTCGTACTCCATAACATCAAGCATTCGCCTGACATACTCAGATACAGAAGCCCCTTCAGCGCTTGCTTGCGTCTTTGCGACATCAAGTGTTTCATCGATCTTCGACAACATGAACTCAATGAAAGCATCCGAATTGCCCGCGCTATGGCAGTGCGAGATCGCGTCATAATATGCGGTTTGAAATGCCTGAATCCTGCTTTCTATCGGCAGATATTGAAAGACCGGATTCCATTTTGCGAGCAGCGCTGTTTGCCATAAACGCGCCATACGTCCATTACCATCCGCAAAAGGATGGATGAACACAAACTCATAGTGAAAAACGGAGGAGAGAATAAGCGGATGTACATCATCAGCGGCGGAACGCATCCACTGAAACAACGCGGTCATCTGATCGGGAACGAGCCTTGCGGGAGGAGCCATGAAGATACATCGTTCTCCGTCAAACACACCTTCCTCGCCACGACGAAACGTGCCTGACTCATCGACGGTCAGGTATGTCATGATGCCATGCATTCGCTTGAGGTCTTCAAGAGAGTACGGGTCGAACTTGCCTAACGCCTCATATGCGCGATAGGCGTTTTTCACCTCCTGTATCTCCCGCTGAGGGCCAATAACGGTTCTGCCGTCAATGACGCCTCTGACTGCATCCAGTGATAAGGAATTCGCCTCGATGGCCAATGATGAGTGGATGGAGCGAATTCTATTGTTGCGCCGCAGATGCGGCTTGGTTTCAAGCGCACGGTAATTGCTGATTTGCCCCAGTTTTTCCGATATCTGAGACACGAGCGCGACCATGCGGTTTGAGATCGAAAACGGCGGTCTGTTCTTCTCCATCAGGACACCTCGCTTTCCCATGTTCCTATTATACCTAATAACGCGGCAAATATCAACGTCTTGCTTATTATCTTGCGTATTATCTTCCCTATAACTTGCGCGAAAACGTGAATGGAGGCGTTCATGAATACCACGATGAATCTGCAGCCCATCGCCATCGAGCGGCTGAAGCCCGCAGCGTATAACCCCCGGAAAGACCTGAAGCCCGGTGACCCCGCCTATGAGAAAATCAAGCGCAGCATGACGGACTTCGGCTACGTCGATCCCGTCATCTGGAACGAGGTGTCGGGTAACATCGTCGGCGGGCATCAGCGGTACAAGGTGCTCAAGGCCGAGGGTGCGACGACCATCGACTGCGTGGTCGTGCATATCGAAAACCCGCAGGACGAGAAGGCGCTCAACATCGCGCTCAACAAAGCCACCGGCGACTGGGAGCCGAAGGCGCTGGCCGAGCTCCTCTCCGATCTTCAGCTTTCGGGTTATGATCTTGGCGCGACCGGCTTCGACGCCGCCGAGGTGGACGACCTGTTCTCCAAAGTACATGACAAGAACGTCAAGGACGATGACTGCACGCTCGACCCGGAAGCGATGCAGCCGTTCGTTCAGCCGGGCGACGTCTGGACGCTGGGCAAGCACAGGATGCTGTGCGGCGACGCCACCGACCCTGACGCGGTCACTCTGCTGATGGGCGACGTTCGCGCGAACCTTGTCGTGACAGATCCCCCGTATAATGTCGCGTATGAATCCGCCGATGGGAAATCCATCCAGAACGACAACATGGCGGACGGCAAGTTTTATGAGTTTCTTCTCGCCGCGTTCAGGAACATGGCGTCGCACATGGCCGAGGGCGGCAGCGCGTACATCTTCCACGCGGACACGGAAGGGCTCAACTTCCGCAGGGCGTTCAAGGAAGCGGGCTTTCATATCAGCGGCGTGTGCATCTGGGTGAAGAACAGCCTCGTGCTCGGCAGAAGCCCTTACCAATGGCAGCATGAGCCGGTGCTGTTTGGCTGGCTGCCTAACGGAAAGCATAAGTGGTTCGCCGACCGCAAGCAGACGACCATCTGGAACTTCGATAAGCCCAAGCACAGCGCGGAGCACCCGACGATGAAGCCCATTCCGCTGCTGGCGTATCCCATCAAGAACAGTTCCGCGCCAAACGGCATTGTGATGGATCTGTTCGGCGGCTCGGGCAGCACGCTCATCGCCTGCGAGGAAACCGACCGCGTCTGCCGCACGATGGAGCTCGACCCGCGCTACGCCAGCGTCATCGTGGAGCGGTATCATCTGGCGTATCCTGCCGGAAAGATCACCGTGCTGCGGGATGGACAGGAGTTCACTTATGATGAAATCGTCGGTCATTCCGAGGCGGTGGAGTAAGGATGGCGACACGAGGACGAAAACCAAAGCCGACCGCCATCAAAGTGCTGGAAGGCAATCCGGGCAAGCGTCCGCTGAATGAGCACGAGCCCGCGCCACCGAAGGCGAACATCAAATGTCCGACATGGCTCCTTCCCGAAGCGAAAAAGGAATGGAAGCGACTCGCGCCCTCGCTTGAAGCGATGGGCGTTTTGACAATGGCGGACATCACGGCGTTCGAGGGCTATTGTCAGGCATACGCGCGCTGGAAGGAAGCCGAGGAGTTCATCACGCAGCACGGCTCCATCTTCCAGACGCCCAGCGGATATGTGCAGCAGGTGCCGCAGGTGTCCATCGCCCAGCAGAACCTGAAGATCATGCAGTCCTTCTGCTCGGAGTTCGGCTTAACGCCCGCGACCCGCGCCCGAATCATCGCTAACGGCGGTGGCTCGGACGGCGGCGAAAGCGACGACCCGATGGAGCGGCTGCTGAAAGGCGGGTGGGCGGATGGCTTATGACGAGAAAAAAGCCGCGCGTGTGCGCGGTTTCATCGAGTGTCTGAAGCATACCAAAGGCGAGTTCCACGGGAAGCCGTTCAAGCTGCTCCCGTGGCAGGTAAAGATCATCGACGACGTGTTCGGCACCGTCCGCGATGACGACCCGACGATCCGCCAGTTTACCACAGCGTACATCGAAATCCCCAAGAAACAAGGCAAGAGTGAGCTTGGCGCTGCCATCGCGCTCAATATGCTCATCAATGACGACGAATGGAAAGCTGAGGTGTACTCCTGCGCATCCGACCGCCAGCAGGCGGCTATCGTGTTCGACGTCGCGGTCGATATGGTGAAGCAATGCCCCGCGTTGGTGAAGCGCGTCAAGATCATCCCGTCCATGAAGCGAATGGTCTACCAGCCCACAGGCAGCATCTATCAGGTATTGTCATCCGAAGTTGCCACCAAGCATGGCTTAAACGTATCAGCGTGCATCTTCGACGAACTTCACACCCAGCCCACCCGTGCGCTCTACGACGTAATGACGCAAGGCTCCGGCGACGCGCGCAGACAGCCGCTGTGGTTTCTGCTCACGACGGCGGGCACGGACAGGAACAGCATCTGCTGGGAAGTGCATCAGAAGGCGCTGGACTGTCTGGAAGGGCGCAAGCATGATCCTCGCTTCTACCCGGTCATCTTCGGATTGCCTGATACGGCGGACTGGACGGACGAAAAGAACTGGTATCTCGCCAATCCCTCGCTCGGTCATACCATCGATATCGAGAAGGTGCGCGACGCTTACCATAAGGCGCTGGAAACGCCCGCCGATGAGAACATGTTCAGACAGCTTCGCCTGAACCAGTGGGTGAAGCAGAGCGTTCGCTGGATGCCGATGGACAAGTGGGACGAGTGCAGTGGCGTGGTCGACCCGTATGAACTCGAAGGTCGCGCATGCTATGCCGGGCTTGACCTGTCCAGCACCAGCGATCTTACGACCGTCGTGCTTGTGTTCCCGCCGCGCGACGATGAGGAGCCGTACACCGTGCTGCCGTTCTTCTGGCTGCCGGAGGAAACGCTGCAGCTTCGGGTTCGGCGCGATCATGTCATGTATGACACATGGCAACGGCAGGGATACATCCAAACCACGGAGGGTAATGTCGTTCACTACGGCTACATCGAGCAGTTCATCTGCCAGCTGGGCGAACGCTACAACATCCGCGAAATCGCATATGACCGCTGGAACGCCACGCAGATGGTGCAGAACCTTGAAGGCGACGGCTTCACGATGGTGCCCTTCGGGCAGGGATTCAAGGATATGTCCCCGCCCAGCAAGGAACTAATGCGCGTCGTTCTGGAGCGCAAGCTCAATCACGGCGGGCACCCGGTGCTGCGGTGGAACTTCGACAACGTCTACGTCCGCACCGACCCCGCCGGGAACATCAAGCCGGACAAAGAAAAATCCACGGAAAAGATAGACGGCGTGGTCGCGCTGGTCATGGCGATGGACAGAGCCATGAAGAACCTGAATGGCGGCGCTTCCGTCTATGATGACCGTGGATTTCTGATATTGGGGTGATGAAATGCCACAGAAGCCGAAAAGACCCTGCCGGTATCCCGGCTGCCCGAACCTGTGCGACAGCGGCGTGTACTGCGAGGAACACCGCAAGGAGTACAGCCATGACGCGCTGCGCGGCGGGGCGAACGCTCGCGGATATGACGCCCGCTGGCGCAAAGCCAGAGCGTTGTTCCTCCGTCAGAATCCGCTTTGCTCGGAATGCCGCAGGAACGGCGTGCTGACCCCAGCGACGGTGGTCGACCACGTCATCCCGCATCGCGGAGACGCTGTGCTGTTCTGGGATAAACAAAACTGGCAGCCCCTTTGCAAGGGCTGCCATGATCGGAAGACGGGAAGGGAACTGTGATTTTTGTTTTATGAATCCTTAATCTCTTTATACACATAATGACCCGCAATAAATAAACAAACGCCAACGATAATACGAATGATGAAACTTACACCATTAAGGAAGTCAATGTCTGCAAACGCAACAAACAATCCGGCGATTTTACACGATATATTTGCTGCAACACTGCCTATGATATTTTTACATACATAGCCTCTACGACCCTTAATAGAAAAAATTAGGATGCCACCCCAAACAAGCATTAAGCCAGTGAGTATGGAAAGATAAAAAGGTATTATCTTCCCAAGGGAGCTTTCCAGAGTGAAGTAGAAGAAAACAAAACCGGAAAGAACCAAAACGCACGCGACCGCTGAATACAATGTGTTTCGTGTAAAACGCTTGAACCTAACAGAAAAACTATCAGCCATCTTATCACTATCGCAGGTGTGCTGATAAGAGTAAGTGTCATTGCTTGAATCGATTTTTTTCGCTGCATATGTGGCAAGTCCTGCAATTCCAAGCAATCCCAATAAACCAGAAAAGCTACTATCAGAGTTGTTAGAATTCATATGTGAATTGGTTTTGCGGTTGACACTTCTGCCACAGTTGTCGCAAACGGCGAAGCTACTATACTTTGTCATATGCCCACCGCACTTCCAACACTTCATTTGATCACCAGCCTTCGCGTTTGTTCTTTTCTTCAGTATATCACAAGCGTTTGAATATATAAAGGAGGTCTGCATGAAAAATCCATTCTCTCGTTTCTTCCGCGCCCGCGATAAGCCCCGCGACGCGGTCAGCGCTGCAACGACTTTCTCCTTCGGAAGCTCAAATGCCGGAAAATCGGTAACAGCGCGCTCGGCGATCCAAGTATCCGTCGTCTATGCTTGCGTCCGCGTCATTGCAGAGACCATCGCCAGCTTACCCTTTGGTGTATATGAAGAAACAGAAGCAGGCAGCGTTAAGGCGCTGGTGCACCCGCTCTATCGCATCCTTCATGACGAACCAAATCCGGAAATGACCAGCTTCGTCTGGCGAGAGACGATGCTCACGCACCTTCTCCTGTGGGGTAACGCATACTGCCAGATATTGCGCAACGGGCGCGGAAAGATCATCGGGCTGTATCCGCTGCTGCCAGATCGCATGGAGGTAGATCGGGACGCAAGCGGCGTGCTGACGTACACCTACACAACGACTACCGGCAATACCGTCAGGCTCCGTCCGGAGGACGTCCTGCACATTCCCGGTCTTGGTTTCGATGGTGTGATGGGTTACAGCCCGATTGCCGTCGAGCGCAATGCTATCGGGCTTGGCATCGCCGCAGAGGAGTTCGGCAGCAAGTTTTTTTCCAACGGCGCAACACCTTCTGGTATCTTGACGCACCCCAATACGGTGAAGAACCCCAAGGCGCTCCGTGAAAGCTGGATGGATGCCTATGGCGGCTCATCCAACGCAAACCGCGTCGCAATCCTTGAGGAAGGCATGACGTTTACACGCATCAGCCTTCCCAACAACGAGGCGCAGTTCTTGGAAACGCGACGTTTTCAGGTGGAGGAAATCTGCCGGATCTATCGTGTGCCGCCGCACATGATCGGCGATCTGGAACGGGCAACTTTCTCGAACATCGAGAATCAATCCATTTCTTTCGCCGTTCATACCATCCGACCGTGGTTGGTTAGGATTGAGCAAATCATCAACAAGGCTCTTTTCCCTGAAAAGGAAAAGGGTCATTTCTTTGCCCGCTTCAATCTGGATGGACTCATGCGCGGCGACTACAAGAGCCGAATGGAGGGCTATGCCATTGCCAGACAAAACGGATGGATGAGCGCCAATGACATCCGCGAATTGGAGAATCTGAACCCGCTCTCTGACGAGGATGGCGGGAACGTCTATCTCTGCAACGGCAACATGATTCCTTGTTCGTTAGCGGGCATCAACATCGCGGCTGCAGCGATGGCAAGCATGGCGCAGACGGAGCAGGAAGTACAGCCGGACGCTCAGAACGACCAACCTCCGAATGAGCCGCAACCAGAAGATCAGCCGCCGGAGAACGAGCACAGGAAGGAGGCGAAACGGTACGGAGCTTAGGAATCAATTGTTGTGTGGTGACGCTTTGGCTACCCTGCGCCTTCTACCAGACAACTGCGTCGATATGTGCCTGACCAGTCCACCCTACTATGCCCTTCGGAACTATGGCGTTGTCGGGCAAATCGGTCAGGAGCAGACGATAGACGAGTATGTTGCTTCGTTACTCTCCGTTTTCGAAGAAGTGCGTCGTGTGCTGTCGCCGCAAGGAACGCTGTGGCTCAATATCGGTGACACTTATTGCGGGACGGGCGACAAAGGCTCGACCGGTGACAGGAAGTACGCAGCAGGTCGCAACGGACAGACTGTGGCGCTCAATCATCATGTGGAGGGCGCAAAAGCCAAAGACATGCTCGGTATCCCTTGGCGTCTTGCCTTTGCCTTGCGCGATGCTGGGTGGTTCCTGCGACAGGATATTATCTGGCATAAGCCCAACGTCCTGCCGTCGCCTGTCAAAGATCACTGTACATCGAGCTATGAGCATGTGTTTCTGCTATCGAAAAACCGAAGCTACTACTTTGATAGCGACGCCATCAAGGAACCAGCGAAGTATGCTGGAGATGATCGTGGGAGCCGGTGCGACACTCGACGCAAGGAAGGTTTGAACGCCATGAACGGGCGCACAGGCACTTATCGAAACAAACGTGATGTTTGGAGTATCAATACCGAGCCCTACAAAGGAGGGCACTACGCTTGCTTCCCACAAAAGCTCGCAGAAACATGCATCATGGCAGGCTGCCCAGTCGGTGGATTGGTGCTCGATCCCTTCATGGGTGCTGGCACGACGGCAGTTGTCGCGAGCAAGCACAATCGCTTCTTCATCGGAATCGACCTGAACCCCGACTACATCGCGCTTGCAAAGGATCGCCTTGCGCTGCTAACAGCGGAGAAAAAAGAAAGGAGGAATTGCCTTTGAGAGAGATTTCACTGAACGGCTACATTGATGATGAGCTTTGGTTCGGAGATGAAATCACGCCTGATTCCCTGCACGAAACGCTTTATGGCATCGACAACAGCCAGACGGATGATGTGCATATCCGATTGAATTCGTATGGCGGTAGCTGCAACGCTGCTGTGCGGATGCATGACGATATTGTTGCGTACCCCGGCAAGGTCAGCATCACCGTTTCCGGCACGGCTGCATCAGCGGCTACGGTACTGGCGATGGCGGCGGATCGGCTCGAAATGACGTCGGGTAGCCTCTGGATGATCCATAACCCCTCGCTCATCGCCTTTGGCAACGAGCGCGATCTGACGGACGCCATCAACCTGCTCCGTGCATGTAAAGAATCCATCATCAACGTCTATGCTAAACGCTGTCGCCTCGGACGCGACAACATTGCTGACATGATGAGCAAGACCACATGGATGGACGCGCAGGACGCAATGGGCAACGGTTTTATCGACGGTATCACGGAAGGCGCGTCTGGAACGCCTATCAACCGCGTGGTGAATCGCGCGGATGTGGAACAGCATGTGCAGGTTTGGCTGGATCGTCGTAAACCGCAGCACCCTGAGCAGAAGCAGGAGAAACCGGAAAAATCAGCTGAACCACCGTCTCCGGATGCGCATCAGGTACCACCCGAAACACCGCACCCGCCGATACCAGAGGCAGAACCGGAAATCGTTCCGGCAAAGCCACCCACTGACACAGGCACCCCCGTAAGCCAGCTTCGAAAGAGGCTGGCTTTAATCATGCCCAAAGAGGCAAAAAACAAGGAGGAATCTCAACATGAGTAAGGTACTTGAAATGCGCCAGAAGCGCGGTGAACTGTGGGATCAGGCGAAAGCCTTCCTCGACGAGCATCAGGACGCGAACGGCAACATGGCTCCCGAATTCGTTGAACAGTACGAAAAGATGGAGCAGGATATCGCCACCATGCGCGATGCCATTGACCGGCTGGAGCGCGCCGAGCAGGTGGATCGCGAGTTGAACGTGAACCCTGCCAATCCGATGCTGTCGGACAAGCCCGAACGCACTCCCTCGCCGGATGGCAAGAAGGGACTGGCCAGCGACAACTACAAGAATGCCTTCTGGAATCAGATGCGTGGGCGCAATGGTCTGACCGTGCGCGACGCGCTGCAGATCGGCACGGATTCCGAGGGCGGCTTTCTGGTTCCCGATGAGTATGAGCGTACCTTGATCAAGAGCTTGGAGGAAAGCAACAAGCTGCGCGGTATGTGTACCGTTATCCGCACGGAAAACGGCGAGCGCAAGATTCCGCTGGTCGCCTCCCACGGCACGGCCAGTTGGGTAGACGAGGAAGGCGCGATTCCCGAATCCGACGATGCTTTCAGCCAGATCAACCTCGGCGCACATAAGCTGGCAACCATGATCAAGGTTAGCGACGAGCTGCTTCAGGATTCCGTGTTCGACGTGGAAAGCTACATCGCTAACGAATTCGCCCGCCGTATTGGCGCTGCCGAAGAGACTGCCTTCATCAACGGCGATGGTTCCTCGAAGCCTTATGGTCTGCTCCACGCGACCAACGGCGCAGGCACCGCTGTGACCACTGCCGGTACTTCTTTCACCGCTGATGAAGTGCTGGATCTGGTCTATTCGCTGCGGAATGTGTATCGCCCTCGCGCCTCCTTCCTGATGAACGACTCCACGATCAAAGCGTTGCGTAAGCTCAAGGACGGCGCTGGTCAGTACCTCTGGCAGCCCGGCATGAAGGAAGGCGAGCCGGATCGACTGCTCAACTACCGCGTGGTAACCTCGCCCTATATGCCGGAGATTGGCGCAGGCACTAAGCCGATCCTGTACGGAGACTTCTCTTTCTATTGGATTGCGGATCGTCAGGGGCGCGTGTTCCAGCGTCTCAACGAACTGTATGCTGCGACGGGTCAGATCGGCTTCCGCGCAACACAGCGCGTGGACGGTCGCCTGATCCTGACTGAGGCCATGAAGTGCCTCAAAATCAAAGCCTGAGTATGACGAAGCGGGGCTGCTCCTGTGCGGGCAGCCCCGAATGATTGGAGGAAACGCCCATGCCGAATACCCATAATTGCAAAAACTACACCGCGCACGGCGGGAACGAGACCGTTATCGGCGGGAAGCTCACCTTCTTGCCCGGCGCGGAGGTGGAGGGACTCGCCGATCTGCTGGACATCCCGCAGGACGCGACGACTTACGCCACCCCCGCCGCCTATCAGGCGGACAGCACGGCGACCACCGTTACGGGGCTGAAAGACGACTTCAACGCGCTTCTTGCCAAGCTCAGAACCGCAGGAATCATCGCCGCTGACGCGCCCGCCGAGTAAAGGCGGTGAGCGCGAATGGTCGTATCCGTTGCCGAGGCGAAAGCGCATCTGCGGCTTGAGTCAGATGAGGAGGACGCATTCATTGAGTCGCTCATCGAGCAGGCGCAGGCCGTCGCTGAGGATTACTGCCGCGTGACGTTTGAGTCTCCCGCGCCGGAACCCGTGCGACTGGCCGTTCTGCTCATGGTCGCGCACTACTACGAAAACCGAGACACGCCGGAGCGTCAGATCTACGTGACGCTCCGGATGGCGTTCGAGAGCCTGCTCTACCCTTACCGCGACGTGACGAAGATGTTCTGATACGCCCCGCGCTATTGCCTTACGGCAAGCGCGGGTTTCGGGCGGCGAATCTGTGGATTCGCTCGCCCTCAGTCCGCTTACAGCGGACGCTGAAAGGAGGTGACGCCGCTTGCGCGGATACAAAAACTTCGA
>QAKI01000060.1 GCA_003343905.1 Subdoligranulum variabile | reverse complement strand
TCCTCCTTTTATTGTTGTTGGCATAGTAAAAAATAGACTACAAATAATTCTATAATATAATTAAAGTATAATGCAATAATTATTTTATTTTTTTCGTACGATAAAATTATTTTTTTTAAATTATGTGAAGTTTTAAGTATAAATAGACATAAATATGTTATTATATTAAATTATGATACATATTTTTATATACTACAAGGAGATGAAATTTTGATAAAATTAGGCGAATACAATAAACTTAAAGTTAAAAGAAAAGCTGAATTTGGCTACTTTTTAGATGCAGAAACTGGTAGAACAAGTGATGATGTACTTCTTCACAATAGACTACTTAATAAAAATCATATAGAAGTTGGTGATGAGGTAGAAGTATTTATATATAAAGATTCAGAAGGTAGACTATCTGCAACTATGAATTATCCAAAAGCTGCTGTTGGAGATATAGCTTATTTAAAAGTTGTTGCTCATACAAAGATAGGAAGTTTCATTGATGTTGGACTTCCAAAGGATATTTTAGTTCCTTTCAAAGCACAAAAATATGAAATGACTAAAGGAAATAGATATTTATTCTATATATATGTAGATAAAACAGGAAGACTTGCTGCTACTACTGATATATTCCCATATTTATCTGTAGAATCACCTTATAAAGTAGGTGACACTGTAGAAGGTGTGGTTTACGGATTCCAAACTAATAATTCTGCATCTGTTTGTGTAAATAATAAATACGATGCTGTAATTTTAAATAATGAATATTTTACAGAGCTAAATATAGGAGATAAGTTAGAAAATCTTAAAGTTATAAAAATCTATGAGGATGGAAGACTTGGTCTTACTCCAAGAGGTGAAAGAAAAGTTGAATTAGATACTTTAGAAATAGCTATTATGAACTATTTAGAAGGAAATGATGGTTTCATGAGATTCAATGATAAATCTTCTCCAGATGAAATAGCAACAGTATTCAACTCTAGTAAGAAAAACTTTAAAAGAGCTTTAGGTGTTCTTATGAAAAAAGGATTAATAATCCAAAACGAAGAAGGAACTTTCCTTAAATAAACTTAACGAAGTTAAGTTTATAGCGCCAACGAGATATCCTTGCTACCGCTTCGGATAACTCCGTTGCTTAAAATATAATTAGCTGCGTTAAGTTTATGGTGATAACGAGCTATCATCGCTATCGATTGGGATAGCTCCGTTGAGCATAATAAAAAATGAGTAATAGGTATTCTATTACTCATTTTTTTATGTTATATATCACTATATTTTTGTTAAATTTATATATTTTCTAATATATCTTCTTTACTATTTAAATGTCCAAGGCCTATGCTTTTTAAAGTTAATCCCTCTTTATAAAAATCCCTTCCTATTAAAGTTCCACCAAGAACTATAATAGAATCAATATTTGGTGTTGGTACTTTTAATACTTTTCCTAAGTCAGACCAAAGAACAAGACCTGTTGATATATCTTCTACAATATATCTTCCATCTACACTTGCTGGACCTTTTATATTCTGAAATACTGGACTTGTATTAAATAACTCATGAAGTGGTTTATCTTCATCAACAAAATAACCTCTATTTATTCTAGCCTGTCTAGTATCTTCTAATTGAATATCTAAAGCTTTTGCCACAGCTTCTCTCTCATCTTCTACTGCTTTTACTATATTTACTGTATGCTCAGTAATTCCTTCTTTATATAGCCAAAACTCACCTTTAGTATAATCTATTCTTCCTGCATTTAATAATGTTGGACCTGGATGAACTAAAGGATTTGGATTTTCTAAATTTACTACTATTACATTGTCAGCTTTCACAAAACTATCATATATTTGAGCACAAGCATCATATACTAAATCTGTATTACATGATGGATATGCAGATAAATAAACCTTACCTGCTTTTAAAGAAATCTCTACTCTACCTTCATTTACATAGGCTCTAGTTGCATAAGTTAAAGAATTAGTTTCCCCAATCTTAAAGTCTTTATTTATGCCCATTTCTTTTGCTTTTTTTACAAATCTTACTGAAGCCATAGCTGGTGCAGAATTTATCAATATTATTTGATCTTCTTTAACTACTGGTGCAAGAATTTCTGCAAAGTATTCTATTCCCATACCCGGAACAGTTATCATTACAATTTGACATCCTTCTATAGCTTTTTCTATATCATTAGTAATTAAATTTATCTTTTCAACGGATTTACTTCCCTTATATTCCATTATAATTTCATTAGTTTTTTTAATATATTGCAAGTCTTTACAAAATCTTTCAGATTCAAAAATATTCACTAAAAAACCTTTTTGAGTTAAGTCAGCAGCCGCTGTAATTCCACCGTTGCCACCGCCTAGTATTGCTATCTTTTCTACTTTCATATAAAAACTCCCCCTCTTTTTAAGTCTTTTTTATAAAAAAATATTATAAAATTTAATTAATTTTGCATAATTATTTTAAAATAATTCATAATACATAGTAATTGTACATAAATTTTTGTAAACCCTTTTGCCATGCAAAATGCTTATTACTTTATTCTTTTTTAAAAAAGAAATGCTATAATTTATTTTTTTAGCATTTCTTTCTTTATTTTATACAGCATTAATTAAATCTTGTTTATTATTTGCATTAGTTATTCCTAATTTTTCTACAGTTAATCCTTCTTTATAAAAATCAGTTTTTAATAAGGTACCTCCAAGTACTATAATCGCATCTATATTTGGAGTTGGTACTTTAAGTATTTTTCCAATACTTGACCAAAGTACTAAGCCTGTTGATATGTCTTCTGTTATATATCTATTTGTTACACTTGTTGGTCCTTTTATTTGTGTAAATACTTCACTTGTATTAAATAATTCTTGTAGCGTTTTAGTTTTATCTTCTTGTAAGTATCCTCTATTTATACGACTTTCTCTTGCTCCTTCAACCTCAAACCCTAAGGCTCTTCCAAGAGCTTTTCTTTCACTTTCTACTGCTTCTAATACGTTTATTGTATGTTCTGTAATCCCTTCTCGATACAACCAAAACTCTCCATTTGAGTAGTCTATTCTTCCTGCATTAAGTAAAGCTGGACCAGGATGTACTTCAGGATTACCATTTTCTAAGTTCACTTGCCATATATTTTCTGCTGGAACAAAACAATCATATATTTGACTTAGGGCTTGCATATTATATTCATTATCACTTGATGGGTAAGACCCTAAGAATAATTTTTTTACACTTAAAGACATCTCTACTCTTGCCTCATCAGCAAAAGCTCTACATCCATATGTTAAAGAGTTTGATTCACATATTTTAAAATTCTTATCAATTCCCATTGATTTTGCTTTATTTACAAATCTAATACAACCCATTGAGGCTGCACTATTTATATATATAATTTGATTTTCATCTACCACTGGTGCAAGTAGCTCTGCAAAGTATTCAACTGCCATTCCTGGTATTGCTAACATTATTATTTGAGCACCAAGTATAGCTTCTTTTATGTCATCAGTAACTAAGTGTACTTTTTCAACACTTTCACTATTTAATGTTTGAAGTATTATTTCTCCTTTTTCTTTTATAAC
Source organism: Subdoligranulum variabile (assembly GCA_003343905.1). Classification (GTDB taxonomy): domain Bacteria; phylum Bacillota; class Clostridia; order Oscillospirales; family Ruminococcaceae; genus Gemmiger; species Gemmiger variabilis_C. The sequence continues at coordinate 6,102 of QAKI01000060.1, read as the reverse complement.
ATCTAAATTCTTACAGAATTTATCTGATTGGAACATACTCACTTCAAATCCTCTACTTGATAAATCAGCAGCAGCTGTTATACCACCATTTCCACCACCTAATATGGCTACTTTTTCTACTTTCATAATATACCTCCTAATTCATGTTCCTGTTTTAGTTTACCCCATTTACTAAAAGGTTATTGTTACCACTTTGGAAAATAAATTTCCACAGTATACAAAAAATTAAACCTATTAAGAAAACTTAATAGGTTACTTTACATAATATTCAATATAATAGCTTATTTTGTCAAAAAACACAATAATATTAGTATTTTTGAAACCACTTTGTCATATCTTCCATAGTTTTAATATCTACGGAATCATCTACAATAATAAATATACTACTTTTATTTGCTCCTGCAAAATCTATGTAATAGCTATTTACTTTAATATTATTTAAATAGAAAGTGCAAGCTTGGTATCGAGAGCCATTAGAGTATATATTACTATCGCCATAAGGAGATACAAAGATTTTTTTAATAGTTAGTACATCACCTAATGAATAATCACTCAAGAAATATCCTGATTCCGACTGGTTTTTTTCTAGAGAATAATCTTGAATAGAATGCTGAATAAAATAAACTTTACATCCATCATTTTCTATAGGCATGTTAGCAAAATAAAGTAATCCATCATCTGTTTTCGAACAGTACCAACTTTCTGGAACTTTAACAATTCCTAAATCCGGTATTTCTACATCTTTATATCCATCGTATCTATAATATTCATTTACAAAAAATAAAAATACTACTGACAGTATTATCATAACAATTCCACTTTTTTTCATTCACTTCGTCTCCTTTATTCATAATAATAAGTATATTTAAACAAATTAAATAAATATCCTTTTAATTGTCATAAATTTCAAGCGACTTTATCTTTCATATTTTTGCATTACAAAAGGCTAGATTTATTAAATCTAGCCTTTTTACAAATTTATATATTATTGTAAATTAAATTCATATTCTTTAACACCATCTATTGAGTTAACAATATTAGTGTATCCATTTTTCTCTAATATTTGTGATGCTTCAGCTGTTCTTGTTCCTGTATTACAATATAATAATATTTCTTGATTTTTATCTTTTATTTGCTCTTTAACTTGTTCTTCAAATCCATCCATTGGTATATTTATTGAATTTTTTAATGAGCTTTTTTTAAAGTCTTTAGCATCTCTAAGGTCTAATATAATTGCATCTGTTTTTTCTGCTGCTAGCTTTTCAAAATCGCTTCCAGTTACATTAGTATATTTAGTAGTTTCATAGTCATACTCGCCCATTCCATCTTCTGCATTATATACTTTTGTAAATCCATTATCTACTAACATTTGACCTGCTTTACCACTTTTATTTCCAGTATTGCAAATTAATATTATATTTTGATCTTTGTATCCTTCTAAATCACTTATTTTTCCTTCAAATTCATCAAAAGGTATATTTATTGCATTAGCGATGTGTCCCTCTGCATATGCATCAGCTCCCCTAACATCTATAACTAATGTATTTTTAGTTTCTCCCACTAGCTCTACTGTTTTAGCCGAATCTATTTCATTATACCCTTCACTACTTTGTGTTGAAGAACAACCTATTGCTGAACTTAATGTTACAACTAATAACATCCCTACTGATAATACTTTAAACTTTTTATTTAGTTTCATAATTACTCCTCCAAGTGCTTAATAATTTTGCTTTTGTAGCTATTTAATTATAACAAAGCTAAGATATTAAGGTAAATCTTTATAGGAAAATTCTATATTATACCTTATTTTATTTGTTTTTTCTATAAATAAAAATACTAATTAAATTATATTTTCTATTATATCCTAGCAACATTCGTTTTTATGGCAGCTTCCCTTACTGCTTTAGCTACATTTTCAACTACTTTTTTATTAAAAGCATCTGGCAATACATACTCTGGTGATAATTCATCATCACTAACTACATTTGCTATGGCATAAGCTGCTGCAACTTTCATTTCTTCATTTATTTCTTTAGCTCTAACATCTAATGCACCTCTAAAAATTCCAGGAAAAGCAAGCACATTATTTACTTGGTTTGGAAAATCTGAACGACCAGTTCCAACTATAAATGCTCCACCCATCTTTGCTTCATCTGGGAATATTTCTGGAGTTGGGTTAGCCATAGCAAATACTATGGCCTTTTCTGCCATAGTTGATACCATTTCCTTTGTAACCATTTTAGGTGCAGACACTCCTATAAATACATCTTTATTTTTTATAACATCAGCTAAAGTTCCTTTTTCTCCATATTTATTAGTAACTGCTAACATTCCTCTTTGCGCCCAGTTAATATCTTCTGAATCCTCATGTATAGCACCATTTATATCACATAAAACAATATTTTTCACATTTAAATTAAGAAGCATTTTAGCTATAGCCATACCTGGAGATCCTGCTCCATTTATAACTATCTCTAAATCTTCTATCTTTTTATTAGCTAGTTTTGCAGCATTTATAATTCCAGCAGATACTATTATAGCTGTACCATGTTGGTCATCATGGAATACTGGTATATCCAGTTCTTTTTTTAATCTATTTTCTATTTCTATGCATCTAGGAGAATTTATATCTTCTAAATTTATTCCACCAAATACAGGCTCTAATAATTTAACTGTCTTTACTATATCATCTATATCCATTGTGTCTATACAAATAGGAAAGGCATCTACATTGCCAAACTCTTTGAATAATATAGCTTTTCCCTCCATTACTGGTATAGATGCACTTGCCCCTATATTTCCAAGACCAAGTACTGCTGTTCCATCACTAACTACAGCTACCATATTACTTTTACAAGTATATTTATATACATTATCCTTGTTTTCTTTTATTTTTAAGCATGGTTCAGCAACACCAGGAGTATATGCTGTAGATAAATCATCTTTGCATTTAACTTCTACCTTGCTAGATATACTCACTTTTCCACCATTTTCTTCGTGCATTGTTAATGCTAACTCAGCAAAATTTTTCTTTTCCATTCTAATTCTCCTTTTTATGTCCATTTATTTAAATCAAAAAATTATTAAATATTTTTTGCGAATTTGACTCTACCTTGCTCATAAATATTATTTCCATAACAATCTATGGCTACGATTAATTGTAAATCTTCTACTTCTAATCTTCTAACTGCTTCTGGTCCTAAATCTTCATATGCTATTACTTCACATTTTTTTATTGAATTACTTATGTAAGCTCCTGCTCCACCTATAGCAGCTAGGTAAACACATTTATTTTTTATCATGGAATTTATAACTTTTTCACTTCTTTTTCCCTTACCTATCATTACTTTAAGTCCTCTTTCAAGTAAAGGCACTGTTAAATCATCCATTCTATAACTTGTGGTAGGTCCTGCAGATCCTATTACTTGATTTTCTTTACTAGGAGATGGTCCAACATAATAAATTCCCATTCCATCAACATCAAAAGGTAATTTTTCATTATTATTTATAGCGTTTATCATTCTTTTATGAGCTGCATCCCTGCCAGTATAAATTACTCCACTAAGTTTTATCACATCACCACAAACTAATTTTTCAATATCATCATTATTAAAAGGTGCTCTTATCTCTATCATATTCTCCCCCTATATAATCACTTGCTTATGTCTAGCTGAGTGACAATTTATATTAACTACAACAGGAAGTCCTGCTATGTGTGTTGGAAAAGTTTCTATATTTACAGCAAGAGCCGTAGTGTTTCCCCCAAGACCTTGAGGCCCAATTCCCAAATCATTGATTTTTTCAATCATCTCTCTTTCTAAATCTGCTATGAAATCATCTTCACTGTGGTCTCCAATATTTCTAAATAATGCCTTCTTAGCTATTTGAGCACATTTATCAACAGTTCCTCCAATTCCAACTCCCACAACTATTGGTGGACATGGATTAGGACCTGCTTCGCTGACAGTTTCAACAATAAAGTTTTTGACTCCCTCAATTCCATCAGAAGGTTTTAACATTTTAAGTTTACTCATATTTTCACTACCAAAACCTTTTGGTGCATATTGAATTTTTATCTTATCCCCCTTAACCATTTCATAATGAATTATAGCTGGAGTATTGTCATTTGTATTAATTCTAGTAAGAGGACTTACTACAGACTTTCTAAGATATCCCGTTGTATATCCTTCACTTACTCCTTTATTAATAGCATCAGTTAAAGTTTCTCCCTTAACCATAACTTCTTGACCAATCTCTACAAAAAACACAGCCATCCCTGTATCTTGACAAAGGGGGATGCTATTTTCTTTCGCTATTTTAGCATTTTCTATTAATATTTTTAGTATATCTTTTCCTAAATTACTTTCTTCTTTTTTTAAGTTATCTTCAAAAGACTGTATAACATCTTTCCCAAGAATTGTATTTGCTTCAATACAAAGTTTTTTAACTTCTTCGGTTATTATTTTTGAATCAATTTCCCTCAAACTAACTCCCCTCCCAAATCAACTAATAAATATTCGTATTAATATTTAGACTTTACCACTTTTTTACACTATAAACAATATGTATAAAAGTACTTTTAATGCATTTTCACAATATTTTTTTAATATCATAAAGGATATTTATTCATATTTATAGAATAATAAATATTGTTAATCCTATAACTTTTAGGATTTATTATAAAGCTGGGGAGTGAAATATATGAGTGTTACAGCAGTAGATTTTTGGGTTAAATCCTTTGATAATACTTATCTAAAATGTACAAAAGACTTAGTTAATAGTCCTAAAGCTACTATACTAATCCTACACGGATTAGCAGAACACTATAGAAGATATGATTATGTAACCAATAAATTTGTATCTAGTAATTTTAATGTATATAGATATGACCACAGAGGACATGGCGACTCTGATGGTAAAAGAGGATACATAAGTGATGTTGACGTTTTTGTAAAAGATTTAAAAATTGTTGTTGATTTAGTTAAATCTGAAAATCCAAACCTGCCCTTATTTATTTTAGGTCAAGGAATGGGTGGACATATCATGAGTATCCTTGGTGGAGAGTATGAACATTTAGTTGATGGAATGATTTTCTGTAGTCCTTTAATATGTGATTATGGAAATTTTACTAAAGTTAATACTGATGAGTATGACAGTGAATTTGACTTTGTTTCTGTAGGAAATGTTCATAATTTAAGCCATGATTACGACTTTGTTCAATCCTATGATGAAGATGAACTTATTTTAAAGCAAGTTACAGTTGGTCTTTACCAAGCTTTAAAAGTAAGTAGCTCTCATATAGTTGAATATTTATATAAATTTAAATATCCTTGTTTAATTTTACATGGATCAATGGATTGTATAACAGATTGTGAAGATAGTAGATTTTTATTTAACAATATAATTTCCAATGATAAAGAAATTAGAATTCTTAATGGTCTTTATCATAGACTTTTAGATGAATTAATTAAAGATGATATAATAAGCGAAATATGTAAATGGATAGAAAAAAGGATTTAGCTAATTAAGGAGAGTTGATTATTTAACTCTCCTTTAATATTAATATTTATGTAATATATTTAACTTACTTTATTATATCTGCATATTTAAAATTAACTGCTTTTTGTAGGTCTTCTGGTTTTAATTCAATTTGGAAACCTATTTTTCCACCACTCACAATTATTTTTTCTAAATTTTTTCCACTCTCGTGTACAAAAGTAGGATATAGCTTCTTCATACCAACAGGTGAACATCCGCCTCTAATATAGCCCGTTACTTTATTTATATCTTTAACATGTATCATTTCCACATTTTTTTCTTCAGCCGCTTTAGCTGCCTTTTTCATATCTAAGCTTTCTGCCACAGGTATTACAAAAACATAAAAGTTTCTACTAGCACCTTGTGCAACTAAAGTTTTAAATACCATATTTTCATCTTGATTCAATTGATGGGCCACACTTATTCCATCTATATGTTCTTTATCCATTTTGCTTTATAACTCTTATTTTAGTTAAATAAATATTTGGAGTTACATCCATCACTTTAACTGTAACTTCCCCGTTACTTCTACATTTAAAAAAGAAAGTAGCTCCTGCTGTTCCT
>QAKI01000045.1 GCA_003343905.1 Subdoligranulum variabile | reverse complement strand
TTGCCAGGATCTTGTACTTTTTCGAGAAGAACTGGGAGGAGCTGCTGAAATTCAGCCGTCGGACCCAGCGACAGCTGGACCGCTGGGCTGCCCGGTACGGTTACAAGGAGCAGCCCAGGGACATCCTGGAGCACGCAAAAAAATGCTGTCATGCCGGGCGGTATACCTGTGTCAATCTCCAAAACAGTAATACCATTGAATTCCGCATCTTCCGCGGAACGCTGAAATACAACACCTTCATCGCCGCATTGCAGATGGTAAACCGCATCTGTGATGTAGCGATCTTTTTGTCGGATGACGAGATCAAGGCCATGTCCTGGTCCGCATTTGCAGCGGGGTGTCAGGAGCCGGAATTGATCCGGTATCTGAAGGAGCGGAGGCTCTATGTCAACGATGTGATTTCAGCGGAGGAGGAGATCTGAGATGTGCTGTTTGTTTGGATTGATTGATTATCGCCATGGACTGACCGGAAGAAAGAAGAATCAGATCATCTCTGTTCTGGCTTCCGCCTGTGAGGCCCGCGGGACTGATGCCACCGGGATTGCCTATAATGTGGGTGGGACCCAGCGGATCTATAAGCGGCCGGTTCCAGCCCATTGCATGCACATCCGGATTCCGGAACCGACACGGGTGATGATGGGACATACCCGGATGACGACGCAGGGCAGCGCAAAGCACAACTATAATAACCATCCATTCCCGGGAAGTGCCGGAAAAGATGTGTTTGCACTGGCTCACAACGGCGTGCTGTACAATGATCAGGTCCTCCGTAGAGAGCTCCATCTGCCAAGGACAAAAATTCAGACGGACAGCTACATTGCTGTTCAGCTCATTGAGCAGAAGAATGCCCTCAACTTTGACAGCCTGCGTTACATGGCTGAAAAGGTTGAGGGCTCGTTCACATTTACGGTGCTGGATCGGAGGGACCGGCTTTATATTGTCAAAGGGGACAACCCGCTTTGCCTGTTTCACTTTCCGTCTCTGGGAATATATCTCTATGCTTCCACGGAGGAGATTTTACGACGAGCCTTGCCTAAAATGCGGCTGGGGGCGTGTGCCTCCTGCAGAATCCCGCTGGACTGCGGTGAAATGCTGCGCATTGACAGGGATGGAACTTTAGCCAGAAGCACATTTGATGATTCCCACTTTTTTGCGCGCTGGCACGCTTCCCTGTGGGATATGCCTTATCAAAGCGCCTGTACGAGAGGAAGGACGGTTTCTGCTTCGGGGCACTACATGGATGAGATCAAGTCGGTTGCATCTGCTTTTGGCTACGATCCGGGGGAGATTGACCGGTTGGCGGATATGGGATTTTTTCCGGAAGAGCTGGAGGAATTCCTCTATTGCGGAGAGCTATAAGGAGGTATCTATGAAGTCCGTTTTGGAGTATCTGTTTTCCAGCGAAATTGTCTTTCCCGAAAGCTGGAGGGCGGAATGCCGGTTAGGAGGCCAACAGGATAAGATTGTGAATCTTGAAGTTCAGATTCAGACAAAACTGGGTGAGGAGCAGGCGGAGCTTTGGAAGAAGTATCAAGAGCAGGCACGACAGATGGAGGCCCAGCAATGCCGGTTGGAGTTTGACCGGGGATTCCTGACAGCAGCCAATCTGGCGTTTGAAGTCCTCCGCCGAACCGAGAAAGGAGCAGAATAACAAGATCCCCCCGTCAGGAGCAGACATGCTGCCCCGACGGGGGGATGGTTTCTTTGACGTATTTTTATAGAAATACGACGGGTGAAATCCAACGATTGCAGGGGGTTCCCGGATTGGACCGCAATCTGTCGTATTTTCACGGCCAAAATGTCGTATTTTGACCACGGAAGAGGGGGGTGAAAGAGATTGAACAAACGAACTGTAGCGCTGACTACACAGCAGTATAAGGAGATTATCTCCGTCATGAAAAAAGGGTTTTCCGGCAGCCGTCCCAATCATGAGGCTGCCACGGCCTTGATGCTGGAGGCCAACCTGGGGCTGCGGATCTCCGATATCCTGAAGCTCCGGCTCTCCGATATTGTCAAGGATGGGGAACGGTATCGTCTGGCTATTACGGAGCAGAAAACCGGAAAGGACAGAGTGTTCACAGTACCGCTGGCGCTTTATCAGTTCATCCGCTGCTACTGCCTGGATCAGGAGATTTCAGAGCAGCAGCGAATTTTCCCAATGACCGAGCGAACGATTCAGCGGCATCTCAAAGCCGTCTGTGACTACTTGGGCTATCGGGACATCAGTACCCATAGCTTCCGGAAGTACTATGCTACCGAGATCTATAAAAACAGTCATTACAATATTGCCTTGGTACAGCAGCTTCTCCAGCACAGCAGCGCTGCTGTTACCCAGAGGTACATCGGCATCCAGCCTCGGGAAGTGGAGGAGGCCATCGAGGGACATTTGCAGTTGGATATATAAGGAGGATGACCATGAGAATTTTGTTGGTAGAGCCGGGGAAGACGCCGGTTTTGAAGGAGATTGATGGTTCCCTAAAATCCATGCAGGAGATCGTGGGCGGTACGATCCAAGTGCTTTATCCTTTTGCGGAGCCGGTGGCTTTGGTCTGCAACGACGAGGGAAAGCTGCTGGGTCTGCCTCTTAACCGGGCCCTGCGGGATGAGAATGGCCGTATCTACGATATCGTGGCCGGGACGTTCTTTCTGTGCGGGGCTCCGAAGGGGAGTGATAGATTTGAGAGTTTGATAGAGGATCAACATTTGAATTTTTATAAACACTTCAAAAAAGCAGAATTATTTTTGAATTTGGATGGAAATCTATGTTGTATCCAGCTAAATTAAAACGTTTCTAATCAATCCCTATGCATTGCCTATGGTTCAAATAGAACGTAACAGTGAGTAATCCCTGTGCATTGATGTCGGGTTTATGTTATAATTTTTTAAAAGGTGGTGCTGTTATGGGACGTCACTCTGACTATAGTATGAAAGAAGAAAAAGAGAAAATTTCTTTTGAAGAGGCATATGCAAAATTAGGTAAGGATGTTATGACACCATCCGACTATGTTCCTCTAGTAGAGAAATATTTAGGTCTTCCAGTAGATGAAAAGACAATAAGAAAACGAGTGCAGGAAATATGCAATCGTAGCCAAGGTTTGTTATCAGTAAGAGACTTTAAAAGTGGCTCCAAAAATTCTTATCGGTTTGATCCGTCATATAATGAGTTGCTATTAGCATTGCTTGCAACGGAGTGTTTTGATAAGCGAAAAAATGATTCAAGAGTATCCACAAGGGCTGCGATCTACAATCAGTTGTTACAAAATATTGTTAGACTTCCAAAAGAAACACAAGAGACCATAAAAAAACACCCTGCGTATTTGAACACAAAGCTTGAATGCAAACTCATGGATGAAATTGCTTATGAAATGGCTGCTAATATAGCGGTGTTAAGTAGTGCAACCACTGTTTTAAGATATCATTTAATGTATCAATTTATCGGCAGACTGGTTCGATTTAGAATAGAGGCACAGCAAGAAGATGCACTTCTCAGTGTAGACAGAATAATTGACAGCAGATCGATAGGTTATCGTGATACTAAAAAAATGGAAGCAAGGCAATATGCCTGTGAAGCTGAAAAGCTAGAAGATTTTCTAATTAGTCTCATAGCAATTCAAAAGCAGGGTGATGAGTTTCAATATGTGTCATCGGATGAAATCTTGTCCTCTTTGGGCATTCAGCTAGCAAGAAAAGTATTTCGCTTGGAAGTACCTACCGAGTTGGAGAAGGAATTTGAAAAGCTTGAGGAACAATTATATAGTGAAGCCAGATATGCAGAGATAAAAAATGAATTAAAGAAGATCTTAAATCTGGATGACGACAAGGAAAAAACATTATACGGTCAACTTGTCCGAGTGATGGAAATTGAATATTTGAAACCAAATGTATCACCAGAAGACTATGATAGAATGATTCGGTTTACCGAAGATGCCGTAGCTGCAAAAAAAGAAGAGATGTTAAGAGAGTTAAACGAAGAACTAGAAAAAAGAAAGAGACGTAATAAGATGGATCACGATCCGGAAAAATAGGAAAAAATACATATCCATAAACAATTCTCCCTTCCTGCGCTAGACTAAAGGTGTCCTGCAGGAAGGGAGAACTTTTATATGGCTAATGTGGGTAAAGTGCACCCACATCAAAGAGATAGTAAGGAGGAACTACAAGATGATAGAAAAAAACGATGACTTTAATAATCTACCGCTGGTGTTGGGAGTCCCGGAAGCCGCTAAAATCTTACGGATCGGCATTGGGCGGTGCTACGAGCTGGTCCGTTGCGGAAAGCTGCGCAATATTAAGGTAGGAAGACGGTTCCTGATCCCCAGAACTTCGATTTTCGAGTTTCTAGGGATGTCGGAAGAAACGCCCGCGTAAGACACAACAAGAAAGGAGGTGCGCAATGGCTATAAAGGGTAACAGACGCGGTGCTCCTGGAGGTGGCTCGATCCGGAAGAAGACTGTGGTTCGGAATGGGGTTCCTTATACATATTGGGAAGCCCGTATCACCACTGGGTTCGATCTGGGGACCGGACGCCAGAAGCAGCAGTCCTTTTCGGGAAAAACGCAGCGGGAGGTCCGGCAGAAGATGCAGGCGGCGCAGGTGGCGCTTGATAGCCATCAGTACCAAGAACCTACTAACATGACCCTTGGGGAGTGGCTGGAGGTTTGGGAGAAGGAGTACCTGAACGGGGTCAAGCCCTTTACCAAGCTCAACTATTCTCAGCACATCAAGAACCACATCCGTCCTGCACTGGAAAACTGTAAATTGCAGAAACTGAGCGGACCGGACATCCAACGGTTCTACAATCTGCTTCTTCGGGAAGGGGGGAGAACGCGGCTCCACGACAAAGAGGGCCATATTGTCAAGAAAGATGGACAGCCGGTTTACGTACCGGCTCCTCTTTCAGCCAAGACGGTGCGGAACATTCATGGCGTGCTGCATAAGGCGTTGGAGCAGGCGGTAAAAGTGGGTTACATTCGGACCAATCCGGCGGACAGCTGCGAATTGAGTAAAGTTGAGAAGAAAGAAATCCGCCCCTTGAATGACAAGGATATCTCCCGCTTCATGGAGGCGGTGCAGGACCATCCCTTTCGGGCACTGTTCCTGACGACGCTGTTCACCGGCATGCGTCGGGGCGAGGTTTGCGGCCTGCGCTGGGACTGCGTGGATCTGGATAACGGTACCATCACCATCAACAAACAGATCCAGAACGTCCCTGGGCAGCCTGGTGCGTATCGTCTGGTTTCTACCAAGAACGGAAAGAGCCGCACCCTGAAAGCCAGCCGCTTTGTGGTTGACCTGCTTCGCCAGCAGAAAGCGGAGCAGGAGAAGATGAAGCAGCTGGTGGGCGAACTGTGGCACGATGAAGGCTATGTGTTCTGCAATGCTATGGGGGAGCATCTGTCTCCCAGTACAGTTTACCACAATTTCAAGCGGATTGCCAGCAACATCGGTATGCCTACCGCGCGTCTTCATGATCTGCGGCACAGCTATGCAGTGGCGTCTTTACAGGCAGGCGATGATATCAAGACCATCCAGAGCAATCTGGGCCACCACACCGCATCCTTCACCCTGGATGTCTACGGCCATGTGACGGCGCAGATGCAGCAGGCCAGCGCAGACCGGATGGATGCCTACATCCGCGCGGTCTCTGAGGCGAAAAGGGAAAACGAAAGGGAAAACTGAGGCAAAAAGCAACAAAGGAGCATTGAAATCCTTTGATTTCAATGCTCCTAAGGTGGTCCGAGTGGCGGGAGTCGAACCCACGGCCTCATGGACCCGAACCATGCGCGCTACCAACTGCGCTACA
>QAKI01000053.1 GCA_003343905.1 Subdoligranulum variabile | reverse complement strand
CTCGGAATAAAAGTTATCCTTCTCGGCAAATCACGCAACGCAATGGCATCATACCACAGCGAACTCTTGTTAAGAGATGATTTTGATTTTGTCGATTATAATTCTGCATCAGAAATTTCGAGTGCCGACTATGTAATTACAACAGGAATCTGCGGTGAACATACAGACAACAACCCACAGATTATGATTGACGGCATTGCAGAGATAAATGCCTGTGCCAAAATTGCAAAAGCCACAGGCGCAAGAGTTGTCGTTGTGAACGACAGCAGAATTTACGGCAAAGCCAAACCGCACAGAGTTTATTCTGAAAACGAGTACGCAGAACTTGACACAACCTCTCCCTCATCGCTTGCAGGTCAGCTTATGAGAACGAGAGAAACCACCTTGCACTCGGTTTTGAAGAACAGCGAATCAACCGTTACAACGCTCAGAACGGGCATAATTTTGGGAGCGTCAAGCAACTTTACAAGCGTGCTTGATCCTGTTTTTGACGATATAGCCAACCGCCGTGACACAGTTGTTCCGGCAACAAGGAATCGCTACACCTTTGTTTATATCAACGATGTTTTAAAGGCGATTGTTTTCGCAATGACAAATCTTGAAGAAAACGCAGTTTATAATGTCGGCGGCAAAAACTGCAACGCATCGCTGATTATGATTGCGGCTGTTCTCAACGATATTTACGGCAGTCGCTGTACAATTGAGTCGGGCGATTTTACGGAGCTTGATGGCTGTGCAATTAATTCAAACAAGATTTCCGTAAACGAATGCACTCCCGACATTGACCTTGAAACCATGCTGAAAATCTGCATAATGGACAAGATGAAGTCCGAAAAAGTTCTGCGTATCCCCCACTCACACGAACGCAGACTTGATTCAATCCACGAAATTCAGCTTGCATTTCTGCTTGAAACCGACAGAATTTGTCGAAAGCATAACATAAAATATTTTCTCGGCGGCGGAACACTTCTCGGTGCAATCCGTCACAAAGGATTCATTCCGTGGGATGATGATGCCGATATTATGATGTTGCGTGAAGATTTTGACCGCTTTTGCGAGATTGCGCCAAAGGAACTTCCGAGCAATATGACTTTTCAATCGTACCATACGGACAAGGCTTGTTTCTATGAATTTGCCAAGGTCAGACTTGACGACACTTTCTTTGCAACCGACTTTGCAAAAGACCATCACGCAATGCACAACGGAATTGCGTTTGATATTTTCTGTCATGATAACACAGCCAATTCAGCAATCGGACGAAAAATTCATATGGCTGTGACTCTGTTCACAAGAGCGCTGGTGTTCAATAAATGGAATAATCGCAAGGCTGAAAACGGCAGTAGAATCCAGAGCATTGTAACAAATTTCTGCAAGAAAATATTTCCGCTCAGATTCAGTATGTGGCTTGAAGTCCGTACTTTAAAATTCTTTAAAAACAAAAAGAACGCAAAATATCTCTATGACGGAATGGGCAGAAATATTTATAACGGTGCTTTTCCAAAGGAATATCTTGACGATGTTGCTTATGCCGACTTTGAGGGTTACAAGTTCCCCGTGCCAAAGGAATATGACAAGTACCTTACTTTCCTCTACGGCGACTATATGGAGCTTGCACCGCTGTCAACAAGAATGGGTTGCCACGAAATTGCCCTCTGCGACATCGGAAAATATGACGGTTTCAAAATCCGCAAACCCGATTCTGAAAAATAATCAGCGTAAAACAGACCGATAAAGTAAATGTCACTTGACACTTACCTGTCGGTCTGCTATAATAATATAGCACATTTTGAGTGTTGTTGCGGAATCAGCCGAAGAGTAAGATTTATCTGAAAGTAAGCTCCGCCTCGGTTTCTCCGCCGTGTAAAAATCGAGAGCAAAAACTTAATAAGCACCTGTGGCGGAATTGGCAGACGCGTATGGTTCAGGTCCATATCTTTTCACGAAGGTGCAGGTTCAAGTCCTGTCAGGTGCACCAAAGAAGACGGTTTTTTGACCGTCTTTTTATTTTTGGGTATCAAAAAAGCACTCAAACCGATTGATTAAGTGCTTTGATTGGTTATTGAATTTTTAGTATAACAAACCCTCTCTTGTTACGGAGCGGTTAGATAGGTTCGCTTGTTCGCTGTCTTGATTGCCGTATCCGCATAGAAAGTATTTATACTCGGGTGGCGGAAAGTCCGAATAATCAAGCTGACCGTCAATTGCCTTATCTTCAAGCTGTGCAAATACCTGTGGATTGCTGAAATCATATTTTTTTCAGATAATACAAGAAACACGCTATACTGCATATAAATTGCATATATAGCGTATTTCTGTTGATTTTATTCAATATATTGCTGTTTTATGCGTTTATTTATGCATCGCAATTTTGCTTTGGCGCTTGTTTGTCGCTTAAATCCACAAACCGATACTAAAAGATAGTGAAAGATAAGCGACAATTAGCAATTAGTTCACGCACACCTTTTCCATGTAGCAATCAAGAAATTCTTGTGTAACGCCATGCAAATTTCTATGCGTGCAAATATAGTATAGTTCTTCAACCGATGAATAAGAAAAATATCGTGCGTCAAGCGAAACGAATTGCGGACGATTTGCTTCGTCAACCACTTTTTCACGGTCGCTGTCGGGTGCAACAATCACATATCGGGTATTAAATGCTGGCATTGCGTCCTGCAAGCCTTTCATTCTTGTTAGTCCAGATGTTACACCTGTTGTATGTTCAACTTCCATGACAGCGGGCATAAAGCGGTGGTTTTGAAACCAAATACAATCAATAAACTTTGCTGACGGTTCGGCGCCGGGGAAAGCAGAAATGATGTTTTCATTCCGCAAAGCAGGGATAATACCAGGTTGTTCAATTAAAGGCTTGTCCTTATATATGATACCCTTATCGTTTTGTGCGATCCATGTTCTATACCCTAACTGCAATCCAATTAAATACAGAGCTATTTGAATTTGAGTGTGTCGGCGAACAACTTCAATGTTCATATCTCCGCCAACGGTCATATTATCAGGCAAAATTAAATTATCATAAGTGACAGACTGCAAGGGTATTTCGGAAATAGCCATGTTTGGCACTTCTTTTTCGGTTAAAACACCTTGCGGGTGCGGTTCATCGGGCAGCCATATTAAATGCTTGTGTCCATGCTCGATTGATGAATGCCCGTCAATGTCTTTTATTCTGCCGGGATAACAAAAATAAAATTCCGGGGTTAAAGCCATTAGTGTTTCAAGCACGGAACGGGTGTTATACGACCCGCCTAAAACTCGATCAAGGTTTATCGGCTCGCCATGATTAACGGCGTTTGCGACACGCCATATCATTTCTGACGAAATGCTTTCCACATTCGCACCGGAAAAGGTTTCACCCTTGCGGGGATTCCAACGGCGAATTTGAATGGGTCCGGTGGGTAATGCAACATTTTCGATATGAATTAGCCCCGGCGTTCGTGGATTGACATAGTTATAATTCGTGTTTCGTGGCAACAAACTAATAGCACGAACAAGATTATACGCAGTATATTTTGCCATATTACAACACCTCCGTCATAAAATCTGAAATGGTTTTTGCAATACCGCTTGAAAGCATAAATGGAACGCCATTTCCTGTTGTTTTGAATTTGTCTGTTAGTGACATTTCCGGCGGCAGTACAAACTCTTTCGGCAACGATTGCAAGGCAAGTGCTTCTGCGACAGTCAAACGGCGAGCCTTATATGGGTGCAAATGTACTTCGTTGTTCCCATAAGCAACGGTTGGCGAATATCTCCAACGGTGTAGGCGTTTATATGATTTTTTGCTGTCGTCTCCCTCATCAACAGAAATCATTTTTGCAATTCCCGAACGCGGGGTAAAACAATCGTTTCCGTTCGGGTGATTCAGCACATCGTTTTTATCAAACCAATATTGAACAGTCAATTCTTTCGGAATTCCTGCCGGACAAGGCGTTGGAGCATTTTCGCTGAATGGGTTTGTTGTAGGCCAGTTAATGTTTTTAATTTCTTCTAAGGAATGTACTATATACTTATCCCACGGAAACGCCAAAAGCGGATCATCTGTTTTCTGTGGAAACAGGCTTTTGCTAACGCCGAACAAAAGTATTCTGTCGCGGTCTTGGGGTGCGCCAAACTCAATAGCGTTAGTTAGGCGATCGGTCAAAAAATATCCGGCATTTGACAGCATGGCTTTCAGTTCTTCGTAAAACTCACGATGTTTTGCCGTTTTCCATAACCCTTTTACATTTTCAAAAAGGAAAAAGTCAGGGTGTTGTGCAATAATTAACTGGACATATGACAATGATAGCTTTCCATTGTCACCGTTTCTGCCGCGCTGTTTGCCCGCAACCGAAAAATCAGGACATGGCGGGCCGCCAATAAAACCGACAAGGTCATTATCCTTTCGTGCGTCTGAGATATACCCGCGCAATTCATCGGCACGGTCAAATAAGTATTCGTTAATATCAATATTGCTATAACCGTATTTGGGGGCAGATAACCCCATTTTCATTCTTGAATACTTATAGGCATTTATAAATGCAGGGGAAAATTCGTTTACAAGATCAATCGTATATCCGTTTAACTCAAAGCCTAAATCAAGAAAACCACTTCCCGAAAAGAATGAAAATATCTTCAAGTTCATTTTATTGCCCCGCTTTCATCAGCCGTTATTTCAACAATATCGTCAAGCGCGCAATTCAGCGTTGTACATATCTTTGCCAGTGTTTCCATAGAAACGGGTTCGTCCCTGCCCATTTTGGCAAGCATATTTGTGCTGATACCCGCTTGCTTTCGCATTTCTGTTTTCGTTATTTTGCGGTCAATCAACATTTTCCATAGCTTGTTATAGCTGTATGTCATAAAAAGACAGCCCCCTTGTACGATATACGAATATATAGTATAGCACAAAAGGGCTGAAAAATCAATATTATATTGCAATTTTAGATATTTTATTTTTGTCATTTCCTCTTGCAGTAAACCGTCAGATCGGTTTTGTACCCCTCAAAGGTATCAATGCGGGTTATCTCATAATCAACGCCGTTGTAGCGGATCATGTGCGCCGGGGTTATGTCCGTGCGGTATCCGATTTGAAACAGCACATCTTCCTTGTAATTGACGGTTGCGGCGGCGAACACCTCTTTGCCGGATAAATGCCGGAAGTATGCCCACACCGTTGCCACGGTTTCAATGGTGGTCGTTGTAAAGCCCATTTTTTCACCTCCATATATAGGTATAAACACGGTGAAAATTGCATTGTTTTATGCAATTTGCGAAGAAATTTTTTAAATCAGAACTGTCAACTTTACTGTCACACCCTGAAAATCCGGTAAATAAGCCACTTGTCAATGCTACCTCCACCAACAGCCGTTTCTTATGCAGAGACGGCTGTTTTGTGTTGTATTATCGGTCTGTTATGGTGATTTTCAAAATATTTGAATTAATTTTGAATAAAAAGCGAAAATTGTGTTGACAAACCCGAAAATATGGTATATAATAATCAAGCTGTTGTTGTTAAACAACATTTCGAGGTGTAGCTCAGTTTGGTAGAGTGCTTGGTTTGGGACCAAGATGCCGCAGGTTCAAGTCCTGTCACCTCGACCATAGAAAAAGCCGCATTAGAAAGCCATTTTTAAGCTTTTTAGTGCGGTTATTTTTTGTCTTTTATCTGCTAAAATACGCTAAAATACAAGAAAAACGGTTAAAAATGTTAGGCAAATGCAAGGCAGAAAAAGTTGTGATATTCACCTAACCTTTAATTTGTAAACTGTATCCGTACAAGAACTTGTAGGTATAATACAAAGTGCTGGAGGAAAAATTTGAATAGTCCTCTCTTAACGAAAAATAATGTGTCGCTAAGAGAGCTGTTCAAATTTGTTTGATATTAATTGTGTTTTCTCTAAATCGAAAATATAGTGCCTATTGAATTTCATAAAAGATAGAAAAAAGTTCTCAGAAAAGGCGTAGTTGTAGTGATGAGTGAATTCGCATATCATAAAGACAGTAGATAAATGTTTTTACGTATTTCAAAATATAATATATTTATGTGATTTTACACAATTTAACGGATTAAAATTCGCAAAATACTTGACAAAATGCAAAAACAGATGATATAATATTATGTAAAATTATCAATTGAGGGAGGCACGGAAATGAAATTTGAGAAAGCTAAACTATTTTTGAAAAAAGAAAATAGCGAAGAAATAATTGAAAGTGTTCTCTATGATGATAATGTAGAGTACTATACTTTTTTACGCGAATGTAAAGCTAAAGGATATAGTCAAGTTATTGTTACAACAGAAATTATGATGCGAATATTGCGAGAGTTTGTTATAAAGAAAGGTTTTTTAGTATATAGAATAGAATTTGCTGAGGAAGATTGTGAATTAGAAAATGAGATAAAAAATCTTCTTAAAAACATTGAAACCAATCCGGCATATTTTGCTGATTTGTTGGATAAAATTAAGTTTTTGTCAGAGCAATCATCTATTGATATAAGAAAGGTATATATAAAAGAAAAATACAATGAGGGATTTGCTCCTAATTTTTATATACAATCGAATGGCATTTTCGGGGTGAACACTGAGTCTTTTGATGATTTATCAAAAGACATATGCATACTTGTTGCGAGGTGCTTACTTTGATGATAAAAAAAGCATGGAAAATTATTACACCGTTGTTAAGTGCTGTAATTGGAGTTTGCCTGGCAAATAAGTTTAATATTTTTGACTTTTTACCATTTGTACCAAATGAATATACTTACGAAATATGTATCACAGCATATTTTGCGGTTATAGATATTATTATTGACTTCTTTATGGAATTTTTTTCTGACATTATAAGAAAAAGATTAATGTCAGAATTGAGTATAATTATATCGCAACAAGGTGCGTCTCTAAATGTAGATTCCGATGCATTTTTAGATTTCAATTCTGATGGTTTAACTCAAGCAAATGTACTTGTGAAAATGAGAGGAAAGAAAAAAGCTTTTAAAGACGTTGATTTGATAATAAAAAAGCCTGCCTTTGCTGAAATTCAAAATACATATAAAAGACCTGAAGTAAAAGTGAGAGAAGGAAACTACTGTATTAACTTAGAAAAATTATTTGGTAATAGTGATACTATTGATAGTAGTCAAACTTTTAGATTTGCTATGATTTTAGATATTATTGATGGAGAAACCTCGGTTGTATTATATCCTTCACTTAGCAGAAAAAGAATAGGATTGGTTTATAAACACAATAATGTACATTTGAAGGCGGTAGAGAAATAATGGCAGCAACAACAAGATGGCACGATACAAGGTCTGAAAATATAAATTCAGCAATAGATAGTCTGATTGATAATGTTATTTCTGATGAAAAAAGCATAAACATTACATGGAATAACTGGAATTTAAGCAAAACTTTTGAAAACAATGAAAATATGGTGTTGAATGGGAAAGAAGTAGAATATAACTATATAAAATATTCATATGATCAAATTACTGCAGGAGATGTTTATGGAGATAGAGTTGTAAAGCGAGAGGGATTTATAATTGTATATACAACAGGTTCTGGAATAAACTATATTATTGATCAGAATTCCTCTGCCCAAAAACTATTGCGACGCTTACTATCATATAGCGGAAAAAATGAAATAGAGAAAAATTCATTTGATTTCTCTAACGATTTTTTTATTTGGCTTATTTATAGAGTATACAATTCTAATTGTGATATTGAGATAGTTCCTGATGACAAGTCTTTAAAATTAGATGCAATTAAAGGCCTTAAGGGCGACACTGAGGATATGCAATCTAAGGTTTCTGCAAGTGGAGAGACAGTAATGAATATTATTAGCACATTGTCTTTTTTGTTAGAAAGTAGCAACTTAAACCAGGTAAAGTTAGATTTAAACTATACGGGGCATTCTAATATAAGCTTAATTCTGCAAAAAGGTACTATAAATGCTCAGTTAGATGTTTATAGTGGTAGTTTTGAGCAGGAGAAAACCCCAGAACAAAAAATTGCAAAATTGTATTTAACTGTTTATATGGAGATTTTACCTTTACTTTTTCAAGAGTATAACACAGATATTGTAAATGAGCTTTGGAGTAAAGATGTTTATGTTGGTTTTATGAAGAATGTAGGAGAAACATTAACAGAAAAGATTCAAAGCAAGATATCCAATTTAGATAACTAAAGGAAATAAAGTATAAACAAGTGCTTATAATAATTCTAATTCTTACTGCTATATAACAAAGCAGAAAATCCCCTCACCTATATTAACTTATAGGTGAGGGGAATATTTTTGCAATTATGTGTTTGTCAAGACATTAAGAATGTCCTTTAGGTTTTAATTAGCCGAGTGCCTTTTTTGCGTTGGCAATTTTGTTGTCTTTTGCTCGAATACCGTCATTGATGAGATGATAGATAGCATTGATGGTCTTCTCGCCAACGATACCGTCAACTGTGACTTTACCTGCTCTCTGTGCCTCTTTTACAGCTTTCAAAGTGCCGTCACCGAAACCGTT
>QAKI01000011.1 GCA_003343905.1 Subdoligranulum variabile | reverse complement strand
CAGGATATTTTAGAAGAATACCAGCAGGAACAAGAAAACGGAGCTGCCGATAGTGAAAAGGAAGAGGAAGCACTCAGCTGGCAAGAGTCGTTCCCAAACGATGAAATCAGCCGGGAATTTCTGGACAGATTTGTGCCGAGAATCTTCTCCATCGATGGACAGAAATTCATCTGGGAACTAAATCTATTTCAAGAGTCATGCACTGTTCAATGCAATGTGCGCGGAACGTACAATTACCATTCGATTTCGGCGGAAAAAATCATGCCGGGAAAAACAAAAGCGAAGAAAGGGGATGGGGCCGTCAATAGGATACTTGAGGATGCAAACAGTACGCGCTTTTGGGTACATACCTATGATGACGACCCAATAAGCAGGCTGCCATCAAGAGCCCCCGCAAGTAATTACGTTGGACTCTTGGAGCTCACACTCAGCTTAGAGGATGCGCAAGCATTCCAAAAAGCGCATAACAACGTGATAAATCCAAGTCGACGGCGTGATATCGACTTGGAGATCTACCTGTAATACGCCAATCCCCCTGCTACTGATTTCAGTTGCAGGGGGATTTTTTATGCCTACTTTTTGTTCAAAAGGCGATTTTGAGCCCGGAAAATCTGGATTTTCTGAAAATGTACCCGTTTTTTCGTATACATTTTTGGGCACAAAGCGCCTCTTGCAAGCCTTATTTTTACCAAGAAAGGAAGCGTATTGTCATGGCAGAAAACCAAGTCCAAAACCCACCGGCTGAAAAAGTAATCGGTCTTTCAGCCAGTCTGCTGGAACCCTTTCAGGGGCATCCCTTCCGGGTGGCCAGCGGCGAGGAGATGGAACAACTCAAGGAAAGCATCCGGGAGTACGGTGTCCCCTCACCGCTGCTGGTCCGCCCCCCGTGGAGATGGCCGCTACGAGATCGTCAGCGGGCACCGCCGCAAGGCCGCCTGCGAAGCCCTGGGCATTACCGAACTGCCGGTGCTGGTCCGGAATATGACCGATGACGAGGCGGTGATCCTGATGGTGGACAGCAATATCCAGCGGGAGCATATCCTGCCCAGCGAAAAGGCGTTTGCCTATAAAATGAAGATGGACGCAGTGAAGCATCAGGGAAAGATGACTTCCCGACAACTAGTCGGGAAGTTGGAATCGTCAGATATTGTCGGTCAGGTCAGCAACGAAAGTGGCCGCACCGTCCAACGCTACATCCGTCTGACCCACCTGATTCCCACCATCCTCCAGATGATGGATGAATACCAGATCGCCTTCAATCCGGCGGTAGAGATCTCCTACCTGACCGAGGAGCACCAACAGATGCTCAAGGAGGAGATGGATGCCTGTCAGGCTACACCATCCCTCACCCAGTCCCGCACCCTCAAACAGATGAGCCAGGCGGGAATCCTGCCCCGTGAATATCTGCATCATCTGCTCACCGAGGAAAAGCCCAACCAACGGCAGAAGTTTTTCCTCAATCAGGAGGACGTGCAGCGGTATTTCCCCAAACACTACACCCCGCAGCAGATGCAGCAGGTCATTCTCCATCTGCTTCACACCTGGCAGCACAAACGCGGCTACAACAAGGACACTCAGGAACGCTGAAGGAGGCACGCTATGAAACTGACTTACACCGAGATCAACGGCTATCTGATTCCCGATTTGGTTCTCCCCGAAACCGACACCCGGCCCATCGGAAAATACGGCGAACTGCGGCGGCAATTCCTCCGGGAGCACCGCCCCGACCTGTTCGACCTCATGCTTCTGGAAGGTACGCTGCACAGCCACCTGGCCGATGTGGACGCCGAAGCCCGACAGATGGTAGCGGACACCGTCAACCAGATGGCCCGCCAGCAGGGCGTGGATGAAGCCCTCAAACGGGCCGATCCGCTGGCCTGGGCAGGGCGCATGAATGCAATCAAGAATGCAGCCGAGGAGGCGGTCCTGCCGGACCTTCTGTGCGGGGACGCGCTGGAGTGATTCCTTTTCAGACCGTACAAAAACACCTGTCTGCAGGGATAACGAGCACTGGCTTTATATAGCTTTTGCAAGCCATACGCCGCCCCAGCGCAGGACGCTGGCAAGGGGCGCAGCCCCTATGACCCCCGAAAATCCAACAACGCAACAATGCAAAGACCGAGCAGCGATGCCCGGTCTTTTGCTATATGGAGGTGAAATTATGTTGACTCGAAACGTGCAAATAAACATCCGGGTGACGTCGGAAGAAAAGAAACTGTTTGAACAGGCGGCTACCCGATGCGGACTGACGCTCTCCCAATACATCCATATGCGGTTGCGCAACCAGATGCCCCGCCAACTGCCCACCGCCGACTACCGGCAGGTGCTAGACGCCCTCACCGCCCTCTACCACAAGGACAACGCACCGGAGGTACAACAGGAGATTCCGGACACGCTGCTGGCCGTTCAGAGGGCGGTTACCGCGCCGCAGAAGGGGGAATGAAGAAGATGGCTGTCACCAAGATCTGGCCCGTGAAAGGGCGTTTGGATGTGGTCATACGTTATGCCGGAAATGAAGAAAAGACCCGCCTGCCGGATCTCACCGGTCTGTCTGCGGGCAAGGACGATCTGAGCGACGTACTGCAGTATGCCGCCAATGACGCCAAGACCAGCAAGGAAAGCCAGCTGTTTGTCAGCGGTGTCAACTGTGTGCCGGAGATTGCCCGCCAGCAGGTGGAACTGACCAAGCAGCAGTTCGGCAAGACCGGCGGCACGGTGGCCTTCCATGCCTACCAGAGTTTCCGTCCCGGCGAAGTCACGCCATCGGGGTGGAACTGGCCAAACGGGTGTGGGGTGACCGCTTTCAGGTGCTGGTGGCCCCCCACCTGAACACCGACTGCTGTCACAACCATTTCGTCATCAACTCTGTATCCTTTGTGGACGGCAAGCGGTACAACGACTGCAAAAAGACCTACCGTGCCCTGCAGGACGCCTCGGATGAACTGTGCCGGGAGCAGGGGCTTTCGGTGGTAGACAAAAAAGATGCCCACCGGGTGCCCCGTAATATCTACTTGGCCGAAAAAGCCGGAGAGCCCACCCGGTATAACGTCAGCGAGACGCCCCGCGATCTGCCCCGCATCCTGCGCAAGATGGGCTATGAGGTGGACTTCAATCCCAACCACAAATATCCGACCATCAAGCTGCCCCATGATCGCCGCGCTGTGCGCTTCAAGACGTTTGGAGAGGAATACACCCCGCAGGTAATGGCCCAGCGCATCCAGCAGAATCATGAGATGGGGATTTTCAAACGCATGGAGATCTACAACAAGCGGTATCCGCCGGTGCATCCCCATTACCAGAAGCTGCGTCAAGACTTCCGCAAGGCCATTATGGAGGCGTTCGGCATCTACCGCACATACCTGTATTACTGCTACCTGCTGGGCAAGCTGCCTACCACAACACCCAACTACCGCCCGCCTCATCCTGCCATGCGGGAGGATTACCGCCGTTGGGCAGAAATCGAAAAGCAGCTACATCTTCTGGAACGGCATTCTCTGAATACCGCAGAGGATGTGGCTGCTTTTACATCGGAGCAGGAACAGAAGTTGACTGATCTGGAGGCCCGGCGCACCAAGTGCCGCAACCGTTTGCGCCGCTGCCGTGGCCCGACCGAGTGTGAGGCCCTCCACGCGGAAAAGGATGAACTGACCAAACAGATCACCGAAACCAGAAAGGAGTTGCACACAGCCCAGCAAATCCCGCCCGTGTCAAACGTATGCGGGAGAACATCCAACTGTTGAACGACCGGGAGCAGCAGCGCGCTGCCCACCAGAAAGAGCGATAACCGCCCCACCACAGAAAGGACAAAGACTATAAATCCCTACGGCATTTTGACCTCTTATGAAGAACGCATGAAAGCCAACCTGCAGCGGTACCAGCGCCCCGAAAAGGCCGGAACTTTCCGTCTGCGCCTTGATCACCGAACCTGGGGCAAGCACATGTGCCTGTTCTGCTATTTCACCGATCTGGACACCGGCGAGAAAATCCGCCTAGCCTGCTGGCGCGGTGCCGGGGAACGCTACGCGCCCCGCAAAAGCACCATTGACTTCGCCAAGGTCCGTGACCGCACCGACTGGTGCTGCACCCTGGCAGCAAACGTGTACGGAATCATTGACTGGATCGATGTGGAGCCGATATAAATTAAAGCTCCTTAAGATCGCTTCGTACAAATTCATCCATCAGCTCAATCGCATCTGATTTTCTTTCATCAGGAACGAGATCGAGGACTTTGTCAAAGAGCTTGCCCAACTGGACCACATCAAGCTGCCTCATACGGAACGTAGCATCTCCTAGAAGCTTTTCTTCATCAAGTATTACCTTTAAATGCTTCCAGAAGCCCGATACATACTTTTGGACTTGTTTCACATCGGTATGAGTTCCGTCGGAGGTGGTGAAGGTGTGGAAGAAAAAACTTTCCTCACAAGCGGATTTAATATCCTCCGTTCCAGATGACATATAGCCTTTTGCAAGTTTTTTGCTTGAATTCAATACCGCATTAAACATTTCTTTTTCTAAGCGTGTGTTTTGATTCCGCAACCATTTCACTAACTGCATATATACAATGTCGCGTTGAAGGGCTGCCTTTTGAGAATTGGCTTTAGAAACAATCCCTCGAACATATTTTTTATAAAAAGGTGATGCATTTGACATAATAATCCTTCCTAACTATGTGCTAAAAACGAAGAAGATTAGCTTATAACCGCTGCTATTAGTGATATAAAAAACATGATAACGTAAAAAATGGTTAATATATAAAAAGGGTGCCGGCTCACACCGGCGACCTTACTGTTCAAGATTCTCTTACCCAAACACAGGAGGATTAGTTTATGTGGCGGTGCCGCAAAATATTATTTTCTATCCAAAAAAAGAGTAGGGAAATGATCTGCTTATACCAAAAAATGCATGTCTTTTGGTAAGAGGCAAGTTATGATATCATCGCTGTTCAAACTGTATTAGAAAGATCAGGACAGCAACGCTTAGCATTTATATCAGCTATTGTTTTCCCAACTCCGGTGATGTAAAAGTTTTTAGGAATTTTATTCCACCACTCTTTTACCCTGTGTAACGATTCATATTCATCCCAAAGTCTCATAAAATTGCTTTTTACTTGTGCTTTTAAACTACTATCTTTAGAATATAGATCCCAGACCTTTCTAATTTTATTTTTTTCATCTTCTGTTAATGGCCTTCGTTCCGAATTATCATCTTCCGAGCAAAGTAAATGGTTAATTTGATCTTGATTTCGGAGCGGCAGGCGCACATATCCATCTAATAACTCGTTGGGAACAAGAAATGACTCATCCAATTTTATGCTTATTAATAATTCTATTGCTCTTTGATAATCGTCCGAATCAATTTTTATACCTGTACAAAAGCATCCATTTAGATAACTAGTGTAATCTTCGCTAATATCTTTTTTTGTCCATTGCGTAGAAATGTGTACAGCATCTAAAATATCAAGATGATCAATACCGATTAGAGAAAGGTCCTTTGTGCTTATTGATCAACTAATTTATACGCCCAATACGGTTTTACACGGTATCTTTGCAGCTTACCCTGATCTACCAGCTTACTCAGAATGCGGTTTGCTGTAGCCGACGACACACCAAGAAGTTCGCGGACATCAGCATTCATGATGTAATTATGCGTTTTCAAATACTCTTTGATGTCTTTCCAGCGGAGTGCATCTTTATCTGTTTCCCCAGCGTCTGCTTGAATAGCTTCGGTTAATGCCATCTTGATAGCCGAAAGCATGAACTCAATGAATATTGTGGATTCACCCTCATTGCTAGAGGCATTGATAGCATTATAGTATTCCTCCTGACGGTCATGGATAATGGATTCTACAGGCAACCATGCAAAAGCAGAATTCCACTTGGAGAGCAGTAAAGTGTGCCAAAGGCGGCCAATACGCCTATTTCCATCAGCAAATGGATGAATGAGTTCCAATTCATAATGGAACACACAACTGCGAATCAACATATGAACAGGGCTGTTTTTTACCCAGTCCAGCAACTCTATCACCAAATCAGGGACATACTGTGGCAAGGTACCAAAATGCAGTACATGGCCTTCACTATCCACAACGCCAACAGGTCGTGTGCGGAACATACCTGATTCTTCCACCAAACCTCGCATCATAATGCCATGAGCAGTTAGCAAATCATCTACTGAATATGGATCAAGATCTTCCAGCCGATCATAAATCTCATAGGCATTTTTGACTTCCGCAATATCTTTTGGTGGAGCCAATACATGTTTGCCATTAAGAACAGCTGTTACTTGTTCAAGGGAAAGTGTATTTTGCTCAATAGCCAACGACCCATGTATCGTGCGAATTCGGTTGCTACGACGCAAAGTGGGGTTGGACGTTAGCTGATTTGTGACAGTCAAATGTCCGACCAGTTCAGCAATTTGGGCCACGGAATCAACTATTTCGTTGGTAATTTCAAAGGGAGGCTTTTTGTTTCTCATTGAATACCTCATGATGTCAAATAATTGATTTAAGTATATCATACATCAATCACTCAATCAATCAAAATGAGCGAATGAAATGAGTGAATGAAGGCATCGAAGCATTGTGGTGACTGCATGATATCTCTACTATGAGCCTCCATAAAGTGATGCTTTTGTTTATGATTTAATTCTGGCCAATTTGGCAGAATTTTTTTTGCACGATATATCAAAAACAGATATGGATTGTATAGAAAAATCGGACCAATTTGGTCCGATTTTTCTGCAAGTAGATCTTTTCAATTTTTGGTGAAAGACTAATTGTTCCAATCTGGTCTGAACTAAAATCAGAGTTGTTTTAGGATGTGTTTCCGAAATTCGTGCCAACTTGGCACGAATTATCATAAGGGGTTCACAAACTCGAAAATCAAATTTTAATATTGATTCTCCGTGCTGAAAAGAATATCTTACCGCTTTTTCTGCCTCCCGCGCTTCTTGGCAGCCTCCTCTTGTCTGCGTCGCTCCGCAGCGGCTTCTTCCTGGCGGACCCAATCAAAGATCTCGCACAGCCGCGCATCAAACGCTTCTTCATCAAAGGTTTCTGGATGATCGGTTGCTTCCTGCACAAGAGGTTTGACCTCTTTGCGCCAGATCTTCAGGATACTGGCACGGCGCTCTGTGGTCATACCCAAAGAACGAGAAAGTCTGCCGTTCATTCGTTTGTTGACTTTATTGAGAACATCAATCGGAGGCGGAACTTCCCGTTCACTGGCTCTTTCCTCTTTGCGGACCTCGCGGCAGGTGCTCTGCCCTCCATTAGGGCTTTTCCGGTTGCAGCATTTTGCCCCTGTGTTCTTGGACAAAAACAGCATTCCGCAGTGTTGGCATTTCCGGGCAGTTTCGTGTTGGCTGCACAGCTGCACGAAATCCGCCATGGCAACTGCAGGCAGATTGTCCGCAACAAAGTAACTGCGGCTGGCGATATCCGGATGCCTTCTGGAAGAGGCTTTTTCCTGCGGCAGAGACAATCACCCCAGCATATGCAGCCGCAGCTGTTCGTATAATTTCTGCCCGGCTGCAACACCGGAGCGTCTCACCAGCAAAGCGTCCCCGTAGCGCTGATCGGCGCTTTTATCCGGGTGGAGATCCGCTTCTACCAACGTGTACTGAACCAGACTGGCCAGTTCCGGCTGGAAATCCGCCAAAAGACGGAATTGTTCAGCCATCATTTTCAGAATGGTCACCGATGCTGCGCACAGTTCCCGATCATCCATCCCGGCGTAGGATTTCATAAGAAAATCGGGTGTGGGAAAACTTTTTATATAGCGCTCCACGCATTCACTGCACTGCACCAGCGCATTGCACCAATAGATCTCATGATGCAATACCCTTAAAAAGCCGTTTTGTTCCATAATACTGCGGTCAAGATCGGTCAGCCTTGTCATGTCTAGTGTTTTAATGGCTTGCAGATAATAATCCGATGCGGCGTTGGTGCAATAGTGAGCCAACAAGGCGGCCATAGCCGGATAATCGGATAAAGAATTCTTCACATCATTATACAGCTGAGCCACCTGGCAATAAGCCGTTTGTTCCGGAGCGGCCAATCCCTGGGCAATCGTGCGGGGAGTATGGTTTAATGCTTCCTTCGTCGCCGCAGGAGACTCCTGGTCAGAAAATTTTTTGGCCGGACGGGCAAACAGATTCAGAGGAAACCATTTCTTGAACGACGGCTCATGGGATTCCTTCTTTGGCTGCGGCGGTTGATAATGACGCCAATCCACCTGCGTGAGCAAGTCCATGCGGATGGTCATTTCGTAGTCCTTGTATTGTTCCAGAAGGCTCTGGGCTTTCTCGTAGAAAGCTTTCCAGGGAATGTCCAGCACGGCAAAGATCAGATCTCCCAAATCGTAGGATTCTTCCAGCCATACTCGGGGCTGGTTTTGCTCCACATACTCCGAAATTTGCAACTGATCTTTGATTTTCTCCATACGCGCAATTACGGAAGATCGTCTGGCATCCTCCGGTGTGGTTTGCCGGTTTACGGCTGCCTGCCTCTGCCTTTTGTTGGAAATCTGGAACGGAATGAAAAGATTCGCTTTTTCAAAGCGAAAGATAAAATTTGTTGGCATGAAAAAGTCCTCGATAATTGTCGGAATCTGGCAATAAAATGCCGTAAAAACGCGAAAAAGCGTATGTCTTTACGCCTTTTTCTCATCGTAACACGCGGCAGGAAACACGTCAAGATTAGAGGATTCCTGACGATTGCCCCGATGCCTATCTTTCAGAAAAAATTTACAAAAACATTGGGCGCGTTGCAGAATAGGAATCTGCAGCGCGCCCTCTTTTGCGAACTCTAGTGTACACTATCGGAAACCTGGATAAAGACATTTCTTCCCGAATCTGCCCCGCAAGTATGCAAAATTTCACAAACTCGTTGACCGCTGTCCCCGAGCTTTCCGCTCCAGGATAGCGGTTTTTATTTGGGGTGCTGTTAGGTTTGGCGGTTACATGCTATGCAATAGCATCGTCTGTTTGCTCTTATGTGAAAAAACTGCCCTTCGCTGTGAAGAGCGGTTAAATAAAAAATTGACCGGTTTGTTTCAATCACAGATGGATTCTCCCAGCTTATAAGCCTCATCCAAAGCCGGGTGCCCAGAAATAGAGCCTTCTTTTGTGCAGCCGCCTGCAAAGACGTGGCCACAATCTTCAAGGCGGAAGAAACTGGTCAATTGCTTATATTGAGCCAAGATCGGTGCGAACGTAGCGTCTTGCTCTGAGCCAGCAACTAAAAGCAAGGCTGTCTTTTTGAGCGGGAAACGGTTGCGCATTGGCGACAGAGAACACGCTCACGTTGTTGTGTTTGCTGGCGCCCTTTACAAAGGATTGGGCGAGCTGATCTGTATTGCCGTTTTTACGTTTACTGCCAATGAGTACAACGATGTTTGCCATAAAAATCACTTCTTTTGCAGTTTTGCAGTATTATAGCACTTTTTATCGAATATTCAAGTAGGTGGTTGCTTCTTAATAAAAGGGGTAGGTTACGCAAAACTGGTTTACCAAAGGTGTACTGTTTTTCATACTAAGACTAAAGCAAAAAGACAGGCAGTGCAACCCCTTTCGGGATGTACTGCCCGTTTTTTACTTTGGGCTCATTTTGCAACGCGCCCAAGTCTTTCAGTTAACCATAAATCAATAAAACCGCAACTGTTCCTCTTTGCAGAACTTTACCGCCCGTTCCTTCACCACGTCCTCCGGCAGAATCTGCCCGCAGAGCAATGGCAAGTTCGGATCATGCGCTTGCGTATTGCGCGCAACAGTTTTCAGACTGTGTGTAGCATAACAATACTTGCATCCGTGGCGGCAGGTGTCGCATATACCAATGTCGATGCTTGCCATGCAGCCGCATTCCGGGCGCTGGTTCTTGTCCTTTTCCAGCGTTAGACGGCAACCGGCACGCTGTTCCAGCAAGTTTCGGTCAATGCAGTGGCCGTGGGCAATGCCGTATGGTGATAAGTCTATTTGTTCTGCACAGGTTTCCAGCACAAGGTGATGTTTGCCTGCAATATCGGCCAACCGCTGGGCTAGTTCGATGATTTCTTTTTCCGTAAGCGGTGCAAAGCCCAGACCATTCATGTTGGTCTGGGTGTTGCGGTACAGGTCCACAAAGCTGATGATACACTTGCGGGTATAGCTCTCCAGCCGTCGGGCCAACTGGCTGAAAAAGGTAATGTGGTAGTCCATTGTGTAGCGGTCGGTGAACAAAATAGGGTCGTACCGCCAGATCACCCGTTCGGGGCCTATCTTGCGGGAAAGTTCCTGGAAGGCAGGAAGGATCACGTCGTTCTTGCTGGGGACACCCGGTTCCACGTCTTTTCCATAGGCTGTCAGAGTAAACTGAAAACAGAACGGGTACGCCCGTAATTCTTCCAGGCGGGGCATCAGCGGCAGCGGATTCTTGGTCCAGAATACGATGCCATCCACCACGTCTGGCGACAAGGAAATACGGCTGACCTGATGGAAGTTCATGGGGGTGCGGACACAGACAAAGCCCTCCCGGATACGGTTGTAAAACCAGTCGGGATAATAGGCAGGAATATCGGTCCGCCTGCTGGCGCTGATGATCAAGGGATTCACCTCCGGGTTGCATTGGACTGATTACCGGGCAGCATTTCCGTCTGTGATGCGATTCACTTCCCGCAGCAAATCATCCATATACAGCTTCTGCTGTCGCTTCAG
This sequence comes from Subdoligranulum variabile, assembly GCA_003343905.1. Lineage (GTDB taxonomy): Bacteria > Bacillota > Clostridia > Oscillospirales > Ruminococcaceae > Gemmiger > Gemmiger variabilis_C. The sequence goes on along the minus strand of QAKI01000011.1, from coordinate 89,205 downwards.
ATAGCCAGGGACAAAGGGACGCATCCACCAGCGCTTGCAGTTGACGGTTTCCACGTAGGTCAACCGGGAACCACCTTCCACCGCCTCGAACCGTCTCTCCCAGGTGCCAGACATGTTCCCGTTTTCCATCGTGAAGGCCCAAAACTGTTTTGGTTTACAGGTTGTAACCGCAAAATGGGTGGCATAGCCGCTCTTGGTATGCTCCACAAAGCGTGTTTCGTCCAGAACCACCACCCACGCCAGATCGCTGCGCCAGTCGGTATGTGTCAGGTCGGTCACGATTTGCCACAGCTGTTCTACAGCACAGGAAAACGATCGTGTTACTTTTGAAACCGCCATACAATCACCCCTTCTTCTTTTTCAGCTTCAGACAGACACCGTGGCCATCAGCTGCCCCTTGCAGCAGCTTCACGGCAGCCGCGGCCCGCTCTTTGACGGAACATTCCGGCTGACCCTCCAGCTTGGCCTCAATGTTTTTCAGATCTTCCAACGGCAGCAGGTACACCGCCGCGCAATAGAAGGTTTTGCGGCGGCCATCGTTATAGTTGGCAAGCAGCTTGTCCAGAATTGCCCGCTTGGCTCTCAGTTCGCCTATGCAGGCATCCGGCCCCACTTCCCGGGCGCGATCCAGATCGGCGGCACGGCGGCTGTGAGGCACAAAGGAATCAGCCGCATCAAACTCGTCATACCGGGCGCAGGGGTAAGAGGAGCAATCACTGCAAAAGGTATGTCCGCCTTGGTCCAGTGAACACCGGGCAAGAGTACAACTCTGGTTGCCCGGTCCGCCGCCGCAGCCGGGACAGTAACCGCCTACCTGCATGGGGCAAAGCAGGCAGTTCAGCCCGCACAGGCTGAACTCGGTATGTTCCCGCGTGAAGCCTTTCATACCTGCTCCACCTTTCGCACCGGGTGGCGCACCACGGTTTTCAGACTTTCCGGTTTGCACCGGCGCACATCGCTCAGGTAGATCTCGTGGTGGAATCGTTTTTCACCAAAGTCTGCCGTATAGCCGTGTGCTTTGGCATATTCCGCCATAGCGGCTACGGTGGTGGGCTCGTCATCATAAGGGCCGATGTGCATACACTGGATGCACAGACCTTCCTCCCAGGCGAAGAACTCCACCGGGGAGCAGTCCAGTTTCTTTTTGCGGGAGGCCTCCTGCAACGCCCAGTCAAACTCTGCTTTGGTCACGAAGTCCGGCAGACGGATCAGAGAAATCCAGCAAAAGTCCTCTTTGTGGGTGTAGTCCACGCCACGGACACCTTCCTGCCACCACAGGCCCTCCAACGGCGGCACAACATAGTCGAAGTAACCGTCCATCTTGTGGCTGCCCATCTTGCTCATTTTGATGGTATAGGCCACCGCATACAAAAGGCCGATAGCCTGTTTGTAGGCACCGTTTTCCTCGTTGGGATCGCCATGCCCGCGCACCGCCAGAAAGTTCATGGCAGGCACCGTGACGATCCCCGGCGTTTTGGGCGGCAGATAGAATTCCTTGTATTCTTTCTTGTAGTCAAATGCCATATTCATTTCCTCCGCTTTTGAGATGCCGCTTTGCGCAGCGCTTCACAGGTGATGCGGGTCAATTCCACCGCCATGGTTGGGTCATCCACGTCCTCTATCACAAAGGAATCACTTGCTCCTTCATGGGACGGGGCCTTTGGCAAGTCGGGAAAGGCTGCTTCTCCTTGGGGTGTGATTTTGATAAACAACTGATCATCGCAGATGACGGCGAAGAAGGTCCCGTCACAGAACAGGCCGTATTCTCCGAACATTTTGCGGGCACGGACGCTTCCAGCCCCTCGAAGCTGTTCCGTCACATACTCCACATAATCAGGATGGGATGCCATAGCTACCTCCGTTTCTCGTAGCGCTGTGCCAGCCGACTGACAAGAGCACCCAGCTGTTCCCGCAACTCGTCAGGCTCCAGCAGCTCAGCACTATCTCCAAATGTGAGAATCCAGCTGATTATACTGTCTGCGTCCGGAAAACCTCGACGGAAAAGCAAGGCGCCGTCCGGCTGTACGGCAAAGCTGTCTGCACCGTATTCTTCCACCAGCCGCCAACGACAAGCCGGAGCAAAGCGGACGCACACCTGATATTGTGCGGGGTAAATCTGCTCCGGGTTCAGATCCGGCAAAGGGGTTGGGCGTGGTGTAAAAGGACCTCCGGTAGAAAGGTTTGTCATGCGGTTGAGCTTAAACAGGCGGAAGTCCTGACGGGTTTGACACCAGCCCCACAGATACCAGGTGGACCAATGAAAGACCAGATAATAAGGCTCCACGCTGCGCACCGAGGTGCCCTTGGGTGCGTCGTAAGTGAAATGTACAAGGTGGTGCTGCTCCATGGCATTCTGTATAGCCTCGATTTTAGGGGCAAGGCTGCTTTTGTACCACGAGGACAAATCGATGAGCATGTGGGTTCCGCCGGATATCAGGGAACTATTTCCAGCGGACAGCTTTTCCATGAGCTGAGCATAGCGCCGGGTGCCGCTGACGCTGTCCAGACTGCGCAGCCCCGCCAGAATGGCCTGCATCTCCGGGGCGGTGAGTACCGTGCGGTCCACCCGGTATCCATCCATGATGGAGATCCCGCCGCCAGCACCCTGTGCGGTGGTGATGGGGATGCCTGCCCGACAGAGAGCTTCGATGTCCCGCTGGATGGTGCGGCGGGACACTTCGAACTGCTCCGCCAGTTCCGGTGCGGTGACCTGCTCCCGCTGAAGAAGGATGGACAATATTCCGATCAGCCGATCCATTTTCATAGCAATCACCGCCCTTTGTTCTTTTGCCTGTATTATATCATAGGAACCGGACAACTGTCTGTCATGTTTATCAATCTTTTCGTGGAGAAGCAGGCCGCTGTAAAACAATTATTATCATGTGAAATCATCCGGCGCTGCCGGTCAAAGGATTGTCCTTTGGCCGGTGGCGCTGTTTTTGTTTATGCTGAACCGGCTCCACGGCCCCAAAATCGGGAAAAACATAGAAAAAACGGCGAAAATTTCTCAAAATGCAAAAAAAGCCAATAAAATGCGATATATCGAAAGATAAACGTGTCGTTTTTACAAAAATAACGTGCAAACCCATCTTCACACGGAACCGTTCCCAAATGTATAGCTTTTGGCGTCTGGACGTGATATTCTGTTGCCACGGAACCTTGAAAACTGAATGCCCGGCCGCTGAAGGAGATATGATCTTGCCATGACCCTGCAGGGCGAGCGAGACGACGTTGGGGAGACACCCGGACAGGAACGGATTCGGCGGACCGGTCTTTTATGTGAACTTCATGAAGGAGATACTTTTGTGAATGAACAAGAGATCCTCTGTTTTGCGGATATCCAGGCAGAGGAAGTGAAATGGCTTTGGTATCCTTACATCCCATACGGGAAGATCACCATATTACAGGGTGACCCCGGCTGCGGCAAAACGATGGCGGTGCTGTCACTGGCAGCGCTGCTCTCCAAAGGTGAAAGCCTTCCCTTTGAAGAAGCCACCCGGGAGCCCATCAACATCCTGTATCAGACCTCGGAGGACGGCATTGCCGACACCATCAAACCGAGGCTGGAAAGTGCAGGTGCCAACTGTACCCGCATCAAGATCATCAATGAAGAAAAGCGGGCGCTGACCTTCGACGATCCACGGCTGGAGCAAAGTATCCTGCAGGAGAACGCCCGTCTGCTGATCCTCGACCCGCTTTCAGCCTACATCGGTCCTACGGTGAGCATGAATCAGGCCAACGAGGTGCGGAGTGCTTTCCGAAGTTTGTATGCCATGGCCCAGCGCACCAAATGCGCCGTGCTCATCGTGGCGCACATGAACAAGATGAGCGGCATCAACGCCCTGTACCGAACCAGCGGTTCCATCGACATTGCCGGTGCTGTGCGGTCCATTCTGACCGTGACACGATACCAGCGTTCGCCCACACGGCGGGTGCTGGTGCCGGTAAAAAGCAATCTGGCCGCTGCCGGTCCGGCGCTGCTGTTTGAGCTGAGCGACCATGTGGAATGGCTGCGGCAGCTGGACGAGGACGCAGAATCCCTTTTGAACGGCTGCGACAGTCTGCCGGAAGCCCCCACCAAGCAACATCAGATGGAGAAAGAACTGCCCCGGCTGCTGGAAAAGGGGCCTGTATCCAATCAGGATATCATCCAACATTTCAAGAGCAAAGGTATTCAGGACCGGACGGTGAATCTGGTCAAAGGCAGGCTGAACATCCGCAGTGTCCGCAAGGGCGACAAGTGGTACTGGCAGCTGAACGCATGAACCAAGGCAACCATGCAAAAGGGGGCGCTACTGCTGCCCCTTGCGTTGTTGCATACTTACCCAAATCGACGAAAAAGGAGAACCCATGAAAAACAAAACCAAACAGCGGACCAAAGAAGTGAAGGTCCGCCTGACCGAGGGAGAGCTGGCACGGCTCAACGACAACGTGGCCCTCACCGGACTGTCTCGGGAGCAGTATCTTCGGCTGCTCATCATCCACAAGACGCCCACAGCATTGCCGCCCGCCGATTACCGGCTGTTGCTGCGGCAGATGCAGTGGATGGAAACCCAGCTGAAAGAGCTGGCAGTCAACCAGTCTACCGACGAAAACCGGGAACAGCTGGACTACACCCTCCAGCTGCTGAACAGCACGGTGTTGCTCATGCAGGGGGCCATGCTGCCCCGGACGTTTTCGCCCTTTACACCCAACACACCCGATGGAAAGGAGGTACCCCCCCCTATGGAGGGTTTGCAGATTGATTCCCGCTACATTGCCAGCAAGCTGATTCAGCGGCCGTATGAGGAGGGCAAGATCAACAAGGCTACCTACGACGACAATGTGCTGGCCACCTATCCACCGGTCCCGGCAGTGCCACTTGCCCTGGCCAAAAAGAAAAAGAAGCGACACTGAAGAACACCCATTTGTACATTTCTCAAACAAAAATCAATACGCTACAATGAGCGTACACCAAAGGAGATTGATCCTATGAGCTTTTTACAGGAATACCGGAACCGTCCCCGCCGCGTGGTGTTTTACGGGCTGGTTTCCACCGAACACGAGGCCCAGGTATCGGCGCTGGACAACCAGATGGACTGGTATCAGGAACTGGCTACGAAAAATCCCAACTGGGAGATGGTGGGCCAGTATGTGGACGAGGGCATCACCGGCACCCAGGCTACCAAGCGCCCCGCCTTCATGGAGATGATCGAGGATGCGGAGAACGGCAAGTTTGATCTGGTGGTCACCCGCGAGGTCTGCCGCTTCGCCCGCAATACGGTGGATACGCTGTCCTATACCCGGAAGCTGAGCAAGCTGGGCGTGGAAGTCTACTTTGCCTCGGACAACATCTGGACAATGGACAACGACGGAGAGCTGCGGCTCACCATCATGGCCACGATGACCCAGGAGAAAAGCCGCAAGATCAGCGAACGGGTGCGCGCCGGAATTCAGATGAGCCGGGAGAAGGGAACGCTTTACAGCAACGGCAATATTCTGGGCTATGATCTGGACAAGATTCACAACACCTACGTCATCAATGAGGAACAGGCCGAGACGGTGCGGATGATTTTTGAACAATACGCCACCGGCGACGGGCTGGGGAAGGTGGCCAAGACCCTGATTGCTAGAGGACGCAAGGACGGTGGCGGGCACCTGAAATGGGATTCCAGCAAGATCACCCGCATCCTGCGCAATCCTACCTACATGGGCTACTGCGTCTACAACCGCACCCGGACCACCGATCTGATGGAACACAGCCGGGAGAAAAACAACGACGAGGAAACCTACATCCTGAAAAAGGAAAATTTTACCCCCATCATCGACGAGGAACTCTGGCATCGGTGCAACGACATCCGCCGAAGCCGCCAGCGGAACCTGCTGGATGAAAATGGCGAGCCCCGCAAGTATGGCGGCACCGTCGCCAAGAACGTATGGGTCACCAAGCTGGTGTGCCACTGCGGTTCCAAGCCGCGGCGGTATCTGTGGAACACCAAGGCGGACGGCACCCAGGTCTATGGCTTTGAGTGCTACCGCCACAAGAAGCAATCCGCCCTGTATCTGAAAAAGCACGGCCTGCCCGCGGGCATCTGTGAGCTGAAAGGCTTCCCGGAATGGAAGTTAGAGCTCATGGCCTTGAAAATCTTCGAGACCGCGTGGGGCAATCAGCGGGAGGCGGTGCTGGAAGCCTGCCGGATGCTCAACGCCTGCTACCGGGAGGAAAGCGCCGACCCGGCCAAGCTGAAAGCACTGGACAAGCGCATGGACGCCCTGAACCAACGGCTGGACAACCTGATTATGATGAAAGCATCCAACCAGATCACCCTGAGCCAGTTTGTGGAGCAGAGCAACGAGATCGGCGTTCAGCAGCAGCGGGGCAACAAGGAAAAGGCGGAGCTGCTGTCCAGGCAGGGGTACCACAAGGCGCTGGACATGGATGCCATCGAGGCCAGCCTCTGCGAAGCGGTGGATTTCACCGACGGCATGGTGAGCGAGTGGTTCATCCAGAACTTCGTCCGCCGCATCACACCCATTGACGATACGCGGTTCGCTTGGGTGTTGGATCTGGCGCCCGAAACGCAGACGCTGGTCTGCGAGGTCAACGGGCGGAAGGAATATCCGCGCATTACACTGGAAAGCAATTTATACCGGGGGGCCTGGCCGCCATCAAGAGCCCCCGCAAGTAAGACTGCGGGTGAACGGGCCGTATGCCGCGCCCGGATGCACCGGCATCCCGAACGGTGCGGAACTGCGTGAAAGTGCCTGAACGGATCGGCAAGGTCCGTTTGGAACTTCGCCTGTAATACAAATCGCCCCCTGCCGCTGATTTCAGCGGCAGGGGGCGATTTTTGTCTGTACGGGGGAGGCTCCGGGATGGGAGGGCGGCCGTCCGCCCCGGCGGGGTGTACCGGCCAACTGTGTCGTAAATAACAACAAAACCAGCCCCTGGCCGTGTGGCCGCCGGTAGGACGGCGCTCTGGCGGGAGCTGGTTCTTATTCTGAACAGGGGAAAGTTTTGCGCAAAAAAGAAGAAAACGTCGGTATATGTAGTGGGCGAACCGTCTGGAAAACGGGCGGCCCCTAAAAATACAACGGCGCAAAGTAACTGCCCGGCGCGGCTCCCAACCATCCGCATAGCAAAAATGGCCGGGGAAGGGCGGCATATGGAAAAAACGTCAGCAGGACGCTTCCTCCCAGTCATGCAGCACGGCCAGTTGTTCGGGCGTGTGGAACCAGTGTTCGCCGCCCTCCATCACGGTCAGCCGGGCGTTATGCTGCCGGGCGTAGGCTTCCACCATCTGGCGCGGGACCATGTTATCCCGACTCCCGTACAGAATGTGGACGGAGCAGGACCAGGCATGGACGGGATGTTCCCGCACCCAGCACAGGTATTTCCAGGAAAGGACCTGCCCAAAGTCTGTGGAGATCTCGCCCTGTTCCCGCAGTTGGTCCTCGGTGACGCCGGCCCAGCCCATCATGGTCAGGATCAGCGCCTCCATATCCAAAACAGGGGAGAGCAGCAGCGCCCGGTCCGGGACGGCCAGCGCCAGCCCGGCAAAATATGCCCCGATGCTGGTGGCGCGCAGGGCGCAGTGCTGCCAGTGGGCGGACGCCCAGCGCAGGGCCGCTTCGATGTCGGCAGCGGCCGCCCACGGCGTCAGTTCTTCGCCGCGCCCCTGACGTTCCCCATGGCCGGGCAGGTCGATGGACAAGACCTGATAACCCTTGGGGCAGGCTGTCCGGGCAAAAGATTCCGCTTCCTCTTTGCGGCCCATCTGGCCGTGCAGGAAAAGGTATCCCCGGTCCGAGGGCTCGCCGTACAGGATCGCGGGGACAGTGCCGAGGGAGAAGGTTTGTGTTTTCATGGTGATGCCTTTCTGTTTTGCGGGCGTCCTGACGGCGCAGCGGGCGCGTTCAAATCAGGATGCCTTCGCAGTGGTCGATCTCGTGCTGGATGATCTGGGCGGTCCAGCCGGTAAAATTCTTGATCCGCGTCTGGAACTTCTCGTTCTGCCAGCGGACTTTGATGGTTTTCCAGCGTTTGGCGGGGCGCACGCCGGTCAGGGACAGGCAGCCTTCCTCCGCTTCATAGGGGCCGGACTTCTGTAAAATTTCGGGGTTGAACATCAGAAGATAGCGCCCCTCGTCGTCAACGGCAATGATCCGTTTGTTGACGCCGATCATGTTGGCGGCTATGCCCACACAGCCGTCCTTGTGGTGTTCCAGCGTTTCCAGCAGGTCCGCCGCCACGGGCAGGTCCTCCGGCCCGGCGGGGGCGGCTTTTTGTGCCAGAAAGGCTTCGTCTTTGCAAATTTCGCGGATCATCGCGGTTCCTCCTTGTTCTGTATGGCGGCTGCCAGCACCTCGGCGGCCAGGCGCGCCCCCGCCGCGTTGGGGTGGACGCCGTCGGCGGCGTAAAGGTCGCAGGCCGCGGCCTGTTCGTAAAAATGCCGCCCCACAGCGGCCAGCAGCGCGCCGTTTTCTTGGGCGGCGCAGTGGTAGGCTTCATCCAGGCGGCGGGCCATGTCGTCGTAGTCCCAGCCTTTGGCGGCCAGCCTGGCGCTGCCTTTCTGGTAGGCCCAGGTAGCGTACAGGACGGGGACCGCCCCGTTTTGCCGGATCAGGGCGCAGAGCCGTGCCACGCTGGAAGCAAAACTCCGCGGGGCGGTCAGCGGACCGTGGCTCATCTCCTGCAGCACCACATAGTCCCACCGTTCCCGGGCCAGGGCGGCCTGGGTCAGCGCGCCCAACCGGGAACCGGGATTGAGGTGTTCCGCCAGCCGCGCCCCGCCGCGGGTGTGGGGGACGACTTCGGCGCCGGTCAGGTCGGCCAGCAGCCGGGGCAGATCATGGGCGGAAGTAAAACTGTTGCCCAGCATGAGAATACGCATCGTAGACGCTCCTTGGTGCGCGGCGGGCCGCGCGTTCATCGTAGTCCTTCCTCTGCATTATACAGGGTCGGGCGCTCCGGGGCAAGTGCGCGGGGACGCTGTATGCAAAAAAGCGCAGGCCGGGCAGGGGACGGGGGCGGAAAAACGCCGCCCGCGCACCGCGCCGGGTAAGAGGGCGGTCAAAATCATGTAAAATTTCGTTGTAAAATGACGGCGTTTCTGGTATGATACTATCGGTGGGCTTTGGCATAATGCCCGCCCCTATGACAAAAGAATACGGAAAAGAGAAGAACACAAGGGAGACTCGTACATGGATGTAACGCTGTCGTATTTTCTTCAGCAGATGGGGTCCAACCCCGTCCTGCTGCTGACGGTGACGCTCACGCTGGGCGTGATCTTCGTCAACGGCTGGACGGACGCCCCCAACGCCATCGCCACCTGCATCAGTACCCGCTGTATGCGGGTGCGCCCGGCGATCCTGCTCAGTGCAGGGTTCAACTTCCTCGGCGTGCTGGTCATGACCCGCATCAACGCATCCGTCGCGTCCACCATCTCCAACATGGTGGACTTCGGCGGCAACACCCATGAGGCCCTCATCGCGCTGTGCGCGGCGCTGTTTTCCATCGTGGTATACAGCGTCACGGCCTCCTGGTTCGGCATCCCCACCAGCGAAAGCCACAGCCTGATCGCCGGCCTGACCGGCGCGGCCATCGCCATCAACAACGGTCTGGGCGGCGTCAATGGGGCCGAGTGGGTCAAGGTCCTGTATGGCCTGGTCATGAGCCTGCTGCTGGGCTTCGGTTCCGGCTGGCTGATCTGCAAACTGCTCACCCGCCTGTGCGCCGGGCTGGACCGCCGCAAAGCCAACGGCTTTTTCCGCTACGCGCAGATCTTCGGCGCTTCGGCTATGAGCTTTATGCACGGCGCGCAGGACGGCCAGAAATTCATCGGCGTTCTGTTCCTGGGCATGGCCTTCTGCAACGGGCAGACCAGCGTCAGCGGCGTGGTGATCCCGGTCTGGCTGATGCTGCTGTGCAGCACCGTCATGGGCCTGGGCACCAGTGTCGGCGGCGAGAAGATCATCAAGTCGGTGGGCATGGACATGGTCCGGCTGGAAAAATACCAGGGCTTCGCGGCGGACCTGTCGGCGGCGTTCTGCCTGCTGCTGTCCAGCCTGTTCGGCATCCCGGTATCCACCACCCACACCAAGACCAGCGCCATCATGGGCGTGGGCGCCGTCAAGCGGCTTTCGGCCATCAACTACGGCGTGGTGAAGGATATGATGCTGACCTGGGTGTTTACCTTCCCCGGCTGCGGCCTGATCAGCTTTGCCATGGCCAAGCTGTTCATGTTCCTTTTCTGAGAAGCGAAGCGCCCGGCACACGGGCTATGCTGCGAACCACCCGATGATAGAAAGTAAGGAGAAACCGATCATGGCGAAAGTTCAGGATTCCTATTATTTTGACACCTTCTCGGCCTGTGCCGAGGACGCCTGCCGCGCCGCCCACCTGCTGGAAGCGGTGATGCAGGATTTCCGCCCGGCCGAGATCCGGCAGCAGTTGGACGAGATCCACAAGATCGAGCACAGCGCCGATGAAAAGAAGCACGAACTGCAAAGCGTGCTGATCCGGGCGTTCATCACCCCCATCGAGCGGGAGGACATCGCCACCCTGTCCGGCAACATCGACGATGTGATCGACAAGATCGAGGACGTGCTCCAGCGCATCTACTGCAACAACATCCAGTCCATCCGCCCCGACGCGCTGGAAATGGCCCAGAGCGTCATCCAGTGCTGTGAGGAAGTCAAACTGCTGGTCAAAGAACTGGCGGACTTCAAACATTCCAAGACGCTGCACGGCCATGTGGTCAAGATCAACGACCTGGAAGAGCAGGGCGACCGGCTGTTCCTGGCCAGCATGCGCAAACTGCACGAGACCTGCACCGACCCCATCGAGGTCATCGCCTGGCGCGAGGTGTACCACTATCTGGAAAGCTGCATGGACGCCTGCGAACATGTGGCCGACACGGTGGAGCGCGTCGTAATGAACAACACCTGATAAAAAACAAAAATTCCGGGACCGTTGCCCGCCGAAAGGCGGCAGCGGTCCCGGTTTTTGTTGGGAAAACGCTCACTGGGCGGTGAGGGTATCCGTGATGGACAGCGCCCGCAGCCGTTTGACCGGGCCGTGGACCGAGAGCGCGGTCGTCAGCAAAATCACGGCGGCGATCAGCCCCAGTTCCGGCCAGGGGACGGTCCAGGGTGTGCCGAAGGTGCGGGTGACCAGACTGGAATACAAAAACCAGTGCAGCCACAGCCCCAGGATGCACCCCAGCACCACGCCCCCGGCGGCATAGGCGGCGGCTTCCGCAGCCACCATGCGGGTAAGCTGGCGGCCGCTCATGCCGATGGCGCGCAGCACGCCGTACTGGCGGGACCGGGCCGCCACGCCCATGCGGACGGTGTTCATGATGTGGAACATCGTGATGGCAACGATGATGGACAGGAATCCGTACACCAGCACCGAGAAAGCGTAGTACAGCCCCCACTGCTGCTGGGTGTGGGGCAGGTCGTCGGTGAAAGTAACGCCGCCTGTGAACAGGGTTTCCACCGCGGCCACGTCGCTTTCATCCGCGCCGAAGCGGAACTGCACGTCCAGGATCGTGTATCCGTCCGCGCCGGTCAGCCGGGTGAAGGTCTGTTCGGAGCAGAGCAGCGTTTCCGCCCCTTCGGTGCGCGCCAGCGGGTGGTCTGTCAGGATGCCGCCCACCGTCACTGTCTGCGGGCGGCCGTCCAGCGTCAGGGTCAGGCTGTCGGCGACGGCGGCCTGTGTGCCGGTGTTGGCAACGAACAGGACCTGCCCCGGCACGGCGGATACCGAATCCATGGAACCCGCCGCAAGCTGCGGTGCGGCCCATTCCAACTGCTGTGCATCCAGAGAGACCAGCGTGCAGCGGTGTTCCTGCCCGCCGATCTGCACCGGCACATCGTAGGCGAACATCCGCCCGTACACCCGCTGGACCGAAGGCTCGGCGGCCACGGCGTCGAGCAGGGCCGGGGCGATGGAACAGGTGTTCGTTTCGCTGACGATAGAAAGGTCCGGCGTCCATGCCTTGGGGGCAAAGGCGTTTTTCATAAAGGGCACCAGCGTGCAGAAGCCCAGGAACAGCGTCAGGCAGAGGGCGAACGCGCTGGTCATCAGCAGATAGCTGCGCCGCCGGGACCGGGCGTGGTGGACGCCCAGCGCGATCTCCACCGGCCAGCGGCGGGTGTTGGCGGCGTGGCGGAAGGGGCGCGCCTGCCCCGGATTGCCGGCGACAGCTTCCAGCGGGCTGACCCGCGCCGCCTGCCGGGCCGGGGTGCGGGCCGCCAGCAGCACGGTGAGAACCCCCAGCACGGTAGCGGCGCAAAGGCTCAGCCAACTGATGCCGAACAGCGGGATGGAGCCGAACCACACGCTGCTGAAATGCCGCATCACGGCGCACAGCGCCCAGACGACCAGTACGCTCAGCCCCAGCCCCACGGGGATGGCGGTCACGCACCATTGCAGGGCCTCCCGCCGCACAAAGCGCGCGGTCTGGCGGCGGGTAGCGCCCAGGCAGCGCATCAGGCCGAAAAACTCGGTGCGCTGGCTCACGTTGCTGTTCAGGCTGCTGGAGATCATCAGGACGCAGGTCGCCATCACCACCAGCGAGAGCAGCACCGCCATACCATAGATCTGGTTCACGTTGGAACCCGGCAACTGCCCCAGCATGCTCAACAGTTCTTCGTTCACAACGACCTGCCCGGCGTCCAGGCCGTTGGTACGGGCGATGTCGTCTATCACGTCCGCCATGCGGCACAGGGGAGAGAACTGCACCATGTACTGCCAGGCGGGGGTGGTGCATACGGGGGCCAGGTCGGCAAGGGCCTGGGGCGTCATCAGCACGGCGCTGGCGCTGCCCGCCGCCAACTGCCCGGCCTGCGCGGGGAAAATGCCGCTGACTGTGCGGTACACGGTGCCGCCCGGCCCTTGTAGCGCGGCCCGGTCCCCAACGGTCAGCCCGGCCGCCCGGGCCAGCGTGTCGCTGACGGCGATCTCCTCTTGCGCCGCGGGGGCGCGCCCCTGCGGGAACGTGCCGGAATACACGCGGGTGAACAGGGCTTCGTCCATTCCGGCCAGCGCGGCGGGCTGCCCCGCCAGCGTGCAGCCGGTTTCGGCGATCACGGCGCCCTGCCAGCCGGAAAAGTCTACTTCCGGCCGCGACGCCACAAAGGCGGCGGTCTCGCGGTCGATGGCCGTGAAGCGGCAGTGCCAGTCCCCGGTCTGCTGCCGGGTCTCGATGACCATGCCCTGCAGGTACATATCCGCCAGGCCGAACATGACGGCCACCAGGAACACTGCCAGCACGATGCACAGGCGGGTCATGCGGCTCTGCCGCCGGTGTGCCCGGTCGGACAGGGCGGCAAGGTCGAGATAGTGCTTCATCATGGCTGCGCCCCTCCTTTCGCTGGCGGAATATGGTCCCGCGCCGCCGTGCCTTGCGCACAGGGTGGGCAGGAGCTTGGTATCGGTACGATTTTCATATGCAAACCTCCTTGGGCCGGGGGCCATTTTGGCAGGCCCCGCTTGCTTCCCGGTGGATTTTGCAGGGTCCGGCGGGAAGGGAAAAACACGGCGGGCGGCTGTTTTACAGCGCGCTGATGGTATCGACGATCGACATGCGCCGGATCTTGCGGATCGGCCCGCGCACGGCCACCAGCACCGAGAACAGGACGGTCAGCAGGATGATGCCCAGTTCCGGCAGCGGGAACGTCCAGGCGTCGTCCCAGCGGTAGCTGATGAGCAGCCGGAACAGCACGTTGTTGGCAAGCAGGCCCAGAACGGTGCCGGTCAGCCCGCCCAGCAGGGTATAGGTGAAGGCTTCGGTCACGATCATGTTGGCAAGCTGCCGGGTGCTCAGGCCGATGGCGCGGAACACACCGTACTGCCGGAGCCGGGCGGACACGCTCATGGCGATGCTGTTGATGATGTTGAACACCGTGATCAGCGCGATCAACACAAGGAACCCGTAGATGAACAGCCCGAAGCAATAATAGGTGCCCCGCGTGCTGCTGTTGCTCATGCGTTCATCGGCAAAAGTGAACGCGGGGTCCACCATTTGCCGGATCGCATATACGTCCCCGTCACCGGCGCCTTTCGCAAGCTGCACGTCCAGGATCGTGTAGCGGGACTCGCCGGTGATCTGGCGGAAAGTATCTTCGGAACAGATCAGGGTCGCAACGCCGTCGGCGCTGTAAAACGGGCAGTCCGACAGCACCCCCGCGATGGTAAGCGGCCGGGTCTGGCCGTCTATGTTCAGTTCCACAGTGTCCCCAATCTGCAGCGGGCTTTGCGGGTCGTACACGACCAAAGCGGTCCCGCTCTGCGTCTGTACCGTTTCCAGCGAGCCTTCCAGCAGGTATTCTTCGGCCCACGCGAACTGCCGCTGTTCGTAGGAGATCAGGTCCGCCTTTTGCTCTTTGCCGTTCGCGGCGGCGGGGACCTCATAGGCGAACATCCGCCCGTAGGCGGCATCCACGGCGGGGTTCTGCTGGAGGGCGTCAAGGAGCGAAGCGTCGATGGCGCAGGTGTTGCCGGGGCTGATGATGGAAAGGTCGGCGGTCCACGGCTGCAGCGGCGTCAGCGTGTGCTGCATGAACTCCACCGTCACCGAAAAAGACAGGAACAGGATGATGCTGAGGGCGAAGGACCCCGCCATCAGGATCAGATTTTTCCGGCTTGCCCTGGCGTGGTGAACCCCCAGCGCCGTGTCGATCTTGAACAGCCGGGTATTGGCGGCGCTGCGGACGGGCCCCGCCGCTGTGACGTTGCCGCTGACCGCCGCGATGGGGGACGCTTTGGCGGCTTTTTTGGCGGGGGCATGGGCGGCCAGCAGAACGGTCAGCAGCCCCACAAGGACGCCCGCCGCCACGCTGGGAACGCTTACGCCAAAGGCGGGCATGGCCGCAAAATATTCCGGGCTGAGGGCGCGCAGCACGGCGCACAGGCCCCAGATGACAAGAACGCCGGTCAGGACCCCTGCGGGGATCGCAGAGCGGCACCAGCGCAGGGCCTCGCGCCGGACCAACCGCATGATCTGCCGGGGCGTTGCGCCGATGCAGCGCATCAGGCCGAAAAACTCGGTGCGCTGGGCCACGTTGCTGTTCAGGCTGCTGGCGATCATCATGATACCGGCCAGCAGCACCAGCACGAACAGCATCGCCGCGGCCGCGTAGATCTGTAACATAAAGGGAATGCGGCTCTGCCCCAGCAGGCCGAGCAGATTGTTGTTGACAGAGACCTGCGCATCGGTCAGGCCGAACTGTTCTTTGAGCTGCTCGATCTTCCCCTGGATGTTTGCGGTGCCCGCGAACTGAACAAAAAACGTCAGGCCGTAGTCGGCAGGTTCCCCGCCGGATACAGGGTACAGGGCGCAGTAATCCTCGGTGCGCAGCATCAGGGCGTAGGAATCGCCGCTCATAACGGACGCTGTGTTTGCCAGGAACCCGGATACCGTAAACGTCCGCGTGCTTCCGTCCGGGGCGGCCACGGTGACGGCGTCGCCGATCGCAATGCCCAGACGCTGTCTGGCGTTTTCTGTGATCAGGGCTTCGTTGGGCTTCCGGGGAAAGGCGCCTTCCCCCAACCCCATCGGCCAGATGCCGGTCAGGTAGGCTTCGTCGCAGCCGCAGACGGCCACGCTTTTCCCGCCCAGGGTATAGCCTTCGTCCCCGCGGTAATTCAGGATGCCGTAGGGCGAAAGGACGGCCACATCCGGGCGCGAAGCGATGATACCGGCTTCCTCGCTGCTGATATTTTGGAGGGCGATGTGCCAGTTCCCGTATTCCTGCTGTGCCTGCAGGACCTGGCTACGGATGAACATATCCGCCATGCCGAAGATCGTCGTCACCAGAAACACCGCCAGCACGATGCACAGGCGGGTCATGCGGCTCTGCCGCCGGTGCGCCCGGTCGGACAGGGCGGCAAGGTCGAGATAATGCTTCATCATGGATGCACCCCTCCTTTCGTTGGCGGAATGCGGTCCCGCGCCGTGCAGCCTTGCGCGCAGGGCGGATGCGGTTTGTGCAGATGCAAAGTTTTCATAAAAGCCTCCTTGGCCCGGGGCGTTTGCGGGGGCGGTGTGCGCCCCCCTTCGGGCATGGCTCTATCATAGCAGGGTCAGCTTACTTCCCGGTGAATCCTGCCTTGCATTTTTGCAAGGTTCGGCGGGAAGGAAAAACGGCGGGGCCGCCGTCCGCTGAAAAAGGGCCGTGGTCCCGCCGCCTGCCGCCGGGGGCTTGCGGCCCGGCGCGCTATTGCTGCAGCTTGATCGTATCCACGACCGTCATCCGGCCGATCAGCCGCATGGGGCGGCGGATGGCGATGGCGGCCGAACCAAGGCAGAGGGCCACGATCAACAGAAGGGACGTGGCGGGGACCTGCCAGGGCGTGCCCCATTTGTCCGCGATCAGGAACTGGAACGCCAGCCGGTTCAGCGGCAGCCCCAAAACGCAGCCGGCTGCACAGCCCAGCAGCGCATAGGTGAAGGCTTCGGCCGCGATCATTTTGTCAAGCTGGGCCACGCTCATCCCGATGGAACGCATAACGCCGTACTGCCGGGTCCGGGACGCCACGCTGGCGTTCATGCTGTTGAAGATGTTGAACACCGTGATGAGCGCGATGATAAGCAGGAACCCGTAGATGAACACCGCGCCCGTGCAGTAGGAACTTTGGGCTTCGGCGTTGGTGATCCGCTGGTCGGACACCGTGCTGCCGGGCGGGACCATGCCCCGGATGGCGGCGACCGTATCGTCCCCGCCGGTGGGGGAAAGCTGCACGTCCAGCGTGGCATACCCTGTATCGCCCATAAGGGCGGCAAAGGTCTGTTCCGAACAGATCATGGAACCGCCTGCGCCGTGGATCGCCCCCGCCGAAACCGACGCCAGCACCCCGGCGACCGTCACCGTCTTGTCGCCCGAAGGCGTGTGCAGGACCACGGTATCGCCCACCTGCCAGTCCGCGCCGTCCTGATAGGCCACCAGAACGGCGCCGGTGTTTTCCTGCACGGGCGCGACGCTGCCCCGGTTGAGGTCCTGCTTGGCCCAGCCGAACTGAAGATCGTCATAGGAAAGCAGCGTGACGGTGCCTTCCCCCATGCGGGAAGAAACCGGAAGCCCCGTGGCTTCCATGCGGCCGAAAACACGGGCGACGCCCGCCGTCTGGCGCAGCTTGTCCGCCAGCGCCGTATCCAGCGGGACATCGTTCCCTGTGACGGTCACATCCGCCGCAGACGGCGAAAGGGCGGGCATCCCCTGATCGAGAAAGACCACCAGCACCTGGAAGGACAGGAACATCATGATGCTGACGGCAAACGAACAGGTCATTAAAAACACGTTCTTTTTGCCGGACAGCGCATGGAAAACGCCCAGCCGGATCTCGATGGGGGCGCGCCCGGCGCGGACGGCGTGCTGGTCCTGCTTCAACTGCGAACTGCTGTTGACCGCCGTGATGGGGGACACTTTGGCAGCCCGCCGGGCAGGGGAGAGGGAAGCCAGCAGAACGATCAGAAACCCGACCACGGCCCCGGCGGCCAGTCCGCTGACGCTGAACTGGAAAAGCGGTATCTCGGAAAAACGTTCCCCGCTGATGGAGCACAGCAGAAGGCAGGCACCCCAGGTGACGAGCTGCCCCGCAACCAGCCCAAGGGGGACGCCTTTCACACTTTGGCGAAGCCCCTGAAAGACGACGAAGCGCCGCACCTGGGACCTGGTAGCGCCCAGACAGCGCAGAAGCCCGTAAAACTGGACCCGTTCCAACACGTTGGTGTGGAAGCTGGCGGCGATCATGACGGCCCCGGCGATCAGCACCAGCAGGAAAAGCACCCCCGCCACGATGTACAGCGACTGCATCGTGCTGTTCTCGCTCTGGCCCATCAGGCCCAGCAGCGCGGTGTTTTCACTGATCTGGCCGTCGGCAAGGCCGTACTGTTCCCGGATGGAATCCATGGCCCGCTGGATGTTGACGCCGTCTTTGAACTGCACGCGGAAGGTGGTGCCGTCCGCGGCGTTTTCGTCCGCGATCTGACGGAAGCCTTCTTCGGTCAGCACCATGCCGTACACGTCGGCTTTGAGCAGGCTGCCCATATCGGCCAGCACGCCCGTGATGCGGTATTCCCGGCGGGAACCGTCCGGCACGGTGACGGCCACCGTATCGCCGGGCGCAAGACCCAACTGTTCCAAAGCCGAATGGTTCAGCAGTGCTTCGTCGGGCTGGACGGGGTAGGATCCGCTTTCCAGCCGCATTTCCGTCAGGGTCGAGAAGGTGTCCCACCCGGCCCCGGCAAAGCTGACCGCGTGGCCGTCGATGGTGCCGCTGCTGCCCTGGCAGGCCCATCCGCAGAGCGCCACGTCCACGCGGGAGGCGATCAGTTCGGCGGTCTCGCGGTCGATGCCCGTCAGGCTGATGTGGTATTCGCCGTTCGTTTTGATAAAGTAGTTTTTCTGCGCGCGCAGCGCCATATCGGCCATGCTGAAAATGGCCGTCACCAGCAGGACGGAAAGCACGATGCAGATGACCGAAATGCGGTTGCTTTTGCGGTGCGCTTTTTCATATTGGGGGATCAGTGCAAGGTAACTGTTCAATGCACTCAGCCCCCCAACTCCTGCAAAACGCCGTCCCGTACCTGAAAGACGCGGTCCACCGCGGTGGTCAGGGCGGGGTTGTGGGTAATCATCAGGATGGTCTGGCGGTAGCGCCGGGATGCCTGGGTCAGCAGGTCGATCACGTCGCGGCTGTTCTTGCTGTCCAGGTTGCCGGTGGGTTCGTCAGCCAGGATCAGCTTGGGCCGGGTGATCAGTGCGCGGCCGATGGCCACCCGCTGCTGCTGCCCGCCCGAAAGCTGCCCCGGCAGATGGTGCCGCCGTTCGGTCAGGCCCAGCACCTCCAGCAGTTCCTCCACCCGCGCGGGGTCGGGGCGCTTGTAGTCCAGCAGCAGGGGAAAGATCAGGTTTTGTTCCACATCCAGTTCCGGCACCAGTTGGAAGGACTGGAACACGAACCCGATGTTGCGCCGCCGGAAGATGGTGCGCCGTTCCTCCTTCATGGCGAACAGATCCTGCCCGTCGATGTGGATGCTGCCCGACGTGGGGGTGTCCAGCGCGCCGATGCAGTGCAGCAGCGTGCTTTTGCCGGAACCCGACTCGCCCACCACGGCGGCAAACTGGCCTTTTTCCAGCGTGAAGCTGACCTGTTTGAGCGCCTCTACCTGCGCTTCGCCCCGGCCGTAGGTCTTGCAAAGTTTTTGCACGTTCAAAATTTCCATAGCGGTATGCCTCCTTTTGCCCGGGGCGCATCCGCCGGCGGCGGGATGCCCGGCCCCTTTGGGCATGGCTTTATCATAGCAGGGTCAGCTTACTTCCGGGTGAATCGTATCTTGCGGTTTTGTAAGGTTCGTCAGGAAGCTCAGGGTAAAGGTCGTGCCCTCCGGTCCGGTGGCGTCCACGGTCAGCAGGCCGCCCTGCCCCTCGGCAATGGACTTCGCCAGCGGCAGGCCCAGCCCGGCCCCGTTGGGGTCGCCGGAAGCCCGGCTTCGGTAGAACCGCTGGAAGATATGGGGCAGGTCCTCCGGCGGGATGCCGCTGCCGTCGTCACATACCGAAAGCCGGAACAGCGCCGGGGCGCTCTGCCACTGTACCCGCACCGTTCCGCCGCGTTCGGTGTGGTCCAGCGCGTTCTTCACAAGGTTGCCCAGGGCTTCGCCGGTCCACTCCAGATCGCAGCAAAGGATCTGGTCCGGCGCGCCTTCGGTCAAAAGGCGCTTGCCCTCCTGCGCGGCCCGGGCGGTAAAGGGGGCCAGCGCCCGCTCCACCAGTTCATGCACGGGGTGGGGCTGCCGGTCAAAACGGATGCTCCCGGCGTCCAGCCGGGCCATCTTCAGCAGCGACTGGATTAACTGCTCCATGCGCTGCAGCGATTGCAGGGCCTGCCCGGCAAAGTGGGTCACGGTCTCGGGACGGTCCGGCTCGTTGAGCAGGATCTCGGCATACAGGCCCAGGGCCGCCAGCGGCGTTTTCAACTGGTGCGAAATGTCCGAGATCATGTCCCGCAAAAAGGCTTTGGATGCCTGTTCGCTCTCGTTCTTGGACTGCAGCGCCATGGCCAGCTCCTCGATGCCGCCGAACATCTGGTACAGCGTGCCGTTTTCGTTCTGGGGCAGGTGGCGGCGGAACCGCCCCTCGGCGTATTCAGCCACCGTGTCAATCACGTTCTGGTACAGCCGTTCCCGGCGGCGCAGCCACAACGCCGTGACGGCCGCGACCGTCACCGCGAACAGGGCGGCGCCTCCCAGCGCCGCCGCGCCGAAGCGCAGCGCGCTTTGGGCAGGCAGCGCCAGCAGGGGCAGCGGGGTCTCTTCGGTGCGGCCCGCGCGGGCCAGCAGGGCGTCCCCCGCGGCCGAAGGCGCGGTATTTTGCAGCGCGGCGGCAATGTCAGGCCCCGGCACGCCCTGATCCAGCAGGGCGGCGGTCACGGTGCGCTCCCGTTCCAGCAGCGCCCGCTGTACTTCGGCCGTGTGCAGAAAGCCCAGCCCCAGCGCCGCCGCCATCAGCAGCAGCCCGGCCCCCAGCACGAACAGAAAATACCGGCGGGCCTGTTTTTCACGCACAAAACTCACGGCACGTCCCTCCTCCACTGGTAGCCAAATCCCCGGACCGTCACCAGCCAGACCGGGTGGGACGGGTCCGGCTCGATTTTTTCCCGCAGGCGGCGGATGTAGACCGAAAGGGTGTTGTCGTCCACAAAGTCGCCGCTGCCGTCCCACAGCACGTCCATGATGCGCTGGCGGGGCAGCGTCAGCCCGGCGTTCTGCAAAAACAGGCACAGCAGGCGGTATTCCATGCCGGTCACTTCCAGCGGTGCGCCGTGCAGGAACACGCGGCTGGCCGCCAAATCGATGCGCACCGGCCCCGCCGCAAGGGTGCCGGGTTGGGCCGCGCGCCCGCTGCGCCGCAGCAGCGCCCGTATGCGGGAACACAGTTCCCCCAGGCGGAAGGGCTTGGTCAGATAATCGTCGCCGCCCGCGTCCAGGCCGCGTATGATGTTGACTTCCTCATCGGACGCCGTCAAAAACAGGATAGGGATGGCCGCATCCCGGCGGCGCACGGCTTCGCACACGGCAAAGCCGCTGCCGTCCGGCAGCGTCACGTCCAAAAGCAGCAGGTCATACCGCGACGGGTCCGTCAGCCGTTCCATGGCCTGGGCCACCGTGCGCGCCACGTCCACCGCAAATCCGTTCTGCTTCAGGGAATAGCTCAGCCCCTCGATCAGGCTCGGATCGTCCTCCAACAACAGCAATTCAGGCATTGTGTTTTCCTCCCGGCTCATATCTCTGCCTTTAGTATAGCATACGGGCGGCCCGGCGGACCTTACGGAATTGTAAGACAGGAAAAAAAATCCGGCGCGCACCCCGGAAAGGGCACACGCCGGAAAAAAATCAGTCCATCCGCAGCCGTTCCACGATGCTGCGCTTTTCCAGATCGCGGAAGCACAGATGCGGGATCAGCACCGCGAAAACCAGCAGGATGGGGGCGCATACGGCCAGCGGCAACAGGGTAAAGCGGAAGGTGGTAAAGCCGCCCTCCACCATGGCCCGCACCACGACGCCCACGGCCAGGCTGCTCAACAACGCGGAGGCCGCCAGCGTCAGCAGCGCGTAGAACAGCCCTTCGCAGACCAGCATGCGGTTCAACTGGCGCTTGGTCATGCCCACGCTCTGGATCACGGCAAATTCCCGTTTGCGGGCGACGATGGCCGTCACCATCGAGTTGACGAAGTTCAGCACGCCCACCAGCGCAATCACCACGCTGACGGCGCTGCCCATGACGGCCGAAGAACGGGTCTGGGCCTCGTACTGTTCCGCCATGGTCTGGCGGGACGCCACCGGCAGGCCGGGGTCGGTGGAAGCGGTGTAGCTGTCCAGGAAAGCCTGCATCGTTTCCACGTGGGCGTCGTCCACATTCAGGAACAGTTTGCGCAGCGTATGGTCCGGCCACTGGGCGCGGAACACATCGGCGGGCAGGATGAAGTTCAGGCTGAACTTGCCGCCCGCGCCCTGCTGGTCGGGCAGTTGGGTCACGGGATTGAGGGGATAGACCACCGCCATGACGGTGTAGCTGCGGTCGTTGAGCGTCACCGTGCTGCCGGCGGTGGGGGCGGGCAGCACGGGGTATTCCGTTCCCCGCTCCACGCTGGGGCCTACTGCCAGAATGTAATCCCCGGTGGCGAAGGCCGCCGCGTCAAAGCTGCCTTCCAGAATGCAGTCGCTTTGGGTGATGGCGTCCAGCGGGATGCCGTCCAGCCCGTACAGGACCGCCGAGGCGTTCCCGCCCGCCAGCGCGTCCCGCAGGGCCTGCGCGCCGGTGGGGTCGTAGGTCTCCCAGTCGGCCAGTTTATCCTCGGTATAAAAGGCCGCCACGTTTTGCAGCGTCCCTTCGTCCATCTGCCAGTCGATCTGGGCCGAGTAGAGGTGCCCGGCCGCTTCCACGCCGTCCTGGCTTTCGGCCTGCTGCACCAGCGTATCGGTCAGCGTGGCGCCGTGGGGGTCATAGAGGTTCAGGTAATCCTCGCTGGTGGCGTCGGACAGTTCAAAATCCGCCAGGATCAGGTCGGCCAGGTATTTGTCCATGTCAAAGGCGGCGTTCTGGGCGTAAAAGCTGCACAAAAGCACCAGCCCCAGCGTCAGGGAGCAAAGCACCGTCAGGGTGCGCTTTTTGTTGCGCCACAGGTTGGCCCAGGCCATGGCGGTCAGGGACGCGCTGCCCTGCCGCCGCTTGGTCTTGCGTTTGGGGCCGCCGTCGGCGTCGGTTATGCGCAGGGCTTCGATGGGGGAGACCCGCCCCGCCAGCCGCGCGGGCCGCAGGCAGGAGATAAGCACCGTGGCCCAGGCGAACAGCGCGGAACCCAGGAAGATGACCGGGCTGGCCGAAACGACCGGCGCGCCGTCCACCGAACCCATCAGCACCGGCACCAGCACCACGCCCAGCAGCCAGCCCAGCACAAGGCCCGCCGGGATGCCCAGCACACACAGGCGGTTGGCCTGGCCGTAGACCAGTTTTTTGAGCTGGCGGGCGGTGGTGCCCAGCGTTTTCAGCCGGCCGTAGAACTGTACGTCGGCGGTGACGCTGATCTGGAAGATGTTGTAAATGATCAGGTACCCGGCGGCGAACACCAGCACCATGCCCAGGTACATGGGCAGGCTTTCCTGGGCGGCCATGGCGCCCATCTCGGGGGTGTAGGCCAGGTTCACG
Source organism: Subdoligranulum variabile (assembly GCA_003343905.1). Classification (GTDB taxonomy): domain Bacteria; phylum Bacillota; class Clostridia; order Oscillospirales; family Ruminococcaceae; genus Gemmiger; species Gemmiger variabilis_C. The sequence continues at coordinate 66,009 of QAKI01000011.1, read as the reverse complement.
CTGTATTCCAGCCCTTCCAGGCCGGTGTCCGTCAGGATGCGTTCCATGGATGCGTCGATGTTGTGGTCGCTGTACAGGTTCACATGCACCATGTAAAGCCCCAGCACCTGGCTGTCGTCGGCGGCAAAAACGCCGCCGGTCATCTTGTCGGCATAGGCGCGGCTGACCCACGCCATGGAAGAATAGCTGGACTGGTTGCCCTCCCAGAACCCGCACAGGGTAAAGGTGGACGTGGTCGTTTCCTCTTTGTTCAGGTCCTTGCGCCATTCCAGCGTGACGGTCTGCCCCAGTTCGTGGGGGATGCCCAGCCGGTCCAGCGTCAGGGTGTCCAGCGCGATCTCGTTTTCCGCTTCCGGCATGCGGCCCGTGGTGGGCGCGGCGAAGGTGTGTTCCGCATAGATGTCGTTGGCCCAGCGAATCTCCACCGACTGGCCGGTGAGTTCCGGGTTTTCCGCCAGGCCCAGCACGATGCTGCGGCCCAGGGCTTCCACGTCGGGGTGGGCTTCCAGCAGGTCGGCCTGTTCTTCGGTCAGGCCGCGCAGCGACGCTTCGGCATTATAGCCGGTCTGGCGGAAGGTCATTTCCACCAGCGTGCGGCTCATGCTCTGGGTCAGGGTGAACAGGGTGGTGAACATCATGGTGGTGAGCAGGATCGCCAGCACGGCCACCAGATTCCGGCCCCGGTTGGCGCGGAACATCCGCTGCGTCAGCACCGGGATGGGGCGGAAGATCTTCTTTTTCTTCTGTACGTTCACGGTGCTTCACCTCACTGGGATACGATGCGCCCATCCTCAATGCGGATGACGCGGTCAGCCATGGCGGCGATCTCCGGGTTATGGGTGATCATAACGATGGTCTGGTCGAAAGCCTGGCTCGTCATCTTCAGCAGGCCGATGACGTCGTCGCTGGTCTTGGAATCCAGGTTGCCGGTGGGTTCGTCGGCCAGGATGATGGACGGCTTGGACGCCAGCGCCCGCGCAATGGCGACCCGCTGCTGCTGCCCGCCGGAAAGATTGCCCGGCAGGCTGTCCAGCTTTTTCTCCAGCCCCAGCAGCTTGACGATTTGCAAAATGAACTTTTTGTCGGGGCGGCGGCCGTCCAGCGAGATGGGGAAGATGATGTTCTCCCACACGCTGAGGACCGGCACCAGATTGTAGTTCTGGAACACGAAGCCGATCTGCTTGCGGCGGAAGATGGTGGCCTGTTCGCTGTTCAGGCTGGCCAGTTCGGTGCCGCCCACGCGGATGCTGCCCTCGGTGGGGGTATCCAGCCCGCCCAGCATATTCAGCAGCGTGGATTTGCCGGAGCCGGACGTGCCGATGATGGCGGTGAACTTGCCGCGCTCGATGTCCAGGTCCACACCGTCCAGCGCGCGCACCTCGGTCTCGCCCTTGCCGTACACTTTTTTCAGCCCGCGGGCCTGCAGAATGATCTCGTTCGTCATGATAAAGTCCTCCTGTTTTTTGAAGATATTGGAAAAAATCGTTGTTATCGTTGTCAAAAAATGAGGTCAGTCCAGCGTGCGCAGCTTTTCCACGATGCTGCCCCGGTTGAACAGGTGCAGCGCCAGCACGGGCACCAGCGCCGAAAGCGGCAGCAGCACCGCGCAGGCCGCCGCGGCGGGCCACAGCGTAAAGTGGAAGGTGAAGTACCAGATGCCCCCGGTCAGCAGCCGCACCACCGTGAAGCCCAGCAGGATGGAAAGCACCAGCCCGGCGGCGCAGGCCATGACGGCGTAGAACACGCCCTCCCACACCATCATGCGGCGCAGTTGGCGGCTGCTCATGCCGATGCTCTGCATGGTGGCGAACTCATGCCGCCGCGTCAGAATGGTGGTGACCAGCGTGTTCACAAGGTTGAGCACCCCGGCCACGCCGAAGATCACGCCGATCATCCCGCCCACAAATTGCAGCATGGTGCGGGTGGCCATGGCGTCCTGGCGGGCGTCCTCGGCCGAAGCATAGTTGAGTTCCGGGGCTGTCTGGGTCACATAATCTTCCAGAAAAGCTGTCATGGCGGGGCGGTCGGCTTCCGCTACATTGAAAGAATATTTGTACACGGCCGGTTCATCGTACAGTTCCCGGTACACATTCGCGGGCAGGTAGAAGAACAGCCCGTCGCCGCCCACTTCCAGGGGGCCGTTGGAAGTAAAGCCGATTTCCTCGTCGTCGCCGTTCAGGGCGGCTTTGGCAAGTACCGGCAGTTCCATAACCGGCTGACCGTCCTTGTACACCGTAACGATGTCGCCGATTTCCAACAGGTCGAATACCGGGTTCAGCAGGGAAGTCCCCATCTCCGACTTGACCCCCAGCAGAAGCCCTTTCCCGGCGGCCATCTGTTCATAGAGCGCATGGGCGTCGGTTTCGCCCTCCTGCAGGTCCATGCGGGCGAGGGCAACTTCCTCCATGCCGTACACATTGCACAGGGGGCGGCCATCATCGCCCAGCCGGAACAAAATCCCTTCGTCGGTAAAGGCGGTGCCTTCGCCGGTGTCGGTGTATTCCACCGGGAAGTCATAGGTCACATTGCGGTCGTCCTGTGTATTTTTGTAAATGGCCGAAGCATCCTGCACGCCGGGCTGCGCGTTGACGGCGTCCATCACGTCCCGGCTCAACCCCTGTTCGCGCAGGGTGAAGCCCTTTAGGTTGTTGGTGCTGGCGGCGTTCACCACCGCAAAGTCGGTGCGGATGCTGTAGGCTACCTGCTTTTCCACGTCCACACTGGCCGCGGCTACGCCCACGCAGTTCAGCAGCACCACACAGAGCGCCAGCGACGCAACGATGAAGGCGGTGCGCCGCCGGTTGCGGCCCAGATTCGCCAGCGCCAGCCGTGGCATCGTCGTGGGGCGGGCCGTGCGGCGCCGGGCCTTGCGGTTCACGGGGGCTTCCACATAACGGAACGCTTCCATCGGCGGGGTGTCAGCGGCGATCCGTACCGGCTTGCGGGTGGAAAGGAACACCGTCAGGGCAGTCAGCGCCGCGCCGCCCGCAAAGATCACGGGGGAAGGCTCGACCCGCACGGCAAGGTTTTCATAACTGACCGCAAGAATGTTCATCGTGTGGGGCAGCGCGGCCCGGCCCACAAAGAACCCGACAATCAGCCCCAGCGGCAGCCCGATGCAGGTGAGCCAAAGGGCCTGCCGGTTCACGAGCCGCCGCACCTGCCGGCGGTTCATGCCGATGGTGCGGTACAGGCCATAGCGGCGTATCTCCTGCATGACGGCGATGTCGAACACGTTGTAGATCAACAGATACCCGCACAGCATGAACAGGGCCAGCACGACCGCGCCCAGTGCCAGGGTGGTAGGGTCCGGCGTGGGGTTCGTCATCGTGTTGATGGAAGCTGAAACCCCGCCGGAGGCTGCGTCCGCAGGGTCACCGCCCATCCGGCGTACCCAGTCGTCCAGCTTTTGCTGTAGACCCGCCGTACCGGTGGCGGTAAAGTCTGCGTAGTAAGTACCGGCCATTTCCCGGTCTTTGTCGTAGGTGAAGGCGAAAATATCGGGGTGTGCGTCCCGGAAAGCGGTGCCCGCCCACATCATGCTGGTCTGTTCGTTGGTGGCTTCAAACCAGCCGGAAAGCACCAGTTCCATCTCGTATTCCCGGCCGTGGGCGGTAAAGCGGACAGGGACCGTGGCCCCCACCTGCGGCTCGATGCCCAGGTCCCGCAGCGCCGCGTCGGAAGTCACGACCTCGTCAGCAGCCTGCGGGACGCTGCCGTGGGTGGGCATACAAAAGGTCAGGTCCGCCTGCACGGGGTCCAGCACGTCGAACTCCACATTATGGCGGGTGGTGTTACTCAAAAAGCTCACCGGCATCCGCAGGCCGTATTCTTTGATAAAGTCGGCCTGTTCCAGCGCGGCATACTGTTCGGCGTTCATGTTGCGAAAGTCGCCGTCCGCCCGGCTGCCTTTCAGCATCTGCATAGTCAGCGTCAGGGAATCCGCTGCGCCCATCCCGATGGTGGTGACGGTGGTGAACAGCACCGCCGTCAGCATGATCGCCAGCACGGCAATCAGGTTCCGCATCTTTCCGGCGCGGAAACTGCGCCGGGCCAGAATATCCAGCATGTTTTTCAAAATCAGGTTCCTCCTCCTGCGGCAGCGGTCCCGCCGGTCCGGGGCCGCTCTCCGGGTTTCTGGAATCAGGATACCAACCCAAAGTCACAGGTGGGGTACAGCAAAGGTACAGTTTTGTAACTTGGCAAAAAAAATACGGCTCCCTTGCAGGGAACCGTGAAAAACGATAGAGAACAGATGAACCGCCCGGCGGGGTCAGCCGACCCGTTCCAGCCCGATGAACCCGGTCTGGTCCGGGCAGTCCACTACCAGGACCGCGTCGCTTTTCAGCAGGCGGCAGGCAAGCAGCAGGTCGGCACCGGGCAGCGTCAGGTTCACAAGGGCCGCCAGCACCGTCACCGTGCCGGGGCACAGGACCATGAACAGCAGGCTGCCGCCGCCCAGCACCGCAAAGGGGAACAGCAGCCCCGCCAGGTAGGCCCGCACCGGCAGCACCGCGCCGCAGACGCACCGGGGCAGGCCGCCGCGCAGCAGCAACCGCACTTCGCCGCGCCCCAGCCGCCCGGCCCGCTTCCAGCCCAGCGCGTGCAGGGCTTCGTGCAAAGGCAGGCTGACGGCGGCGACGCCCAGCAGGACCAGCCCCGTATGGCCCGGCAGCACAGCACGTTCCAGCAAAAACGCCCGGTACAGCCCACCCGCCAGCAGCGGGAACGGCAGGGCGAACAGGGTGCCCCACAGGCAGGTCTGGGCAGCGGTCAGCGTGCAGGGGACGGCCCGCCAGCCCGCGATCAGCAGTTCTGCCAGGCGGGGGGTCGGGGGCTTCATGCCGTCGCCTTCCGGCCCGGCAGGGCTTTCAGCGCGGCCAGCGTGGCGTCCAGGTTGGCCCGGTGCCAGTTGTCCTTTTTGGTGATCCCTTCGCGGGTCACGCCCGAACCGTAACCGCTCATGCCCACCGACAGCGTGCCGGACGTGCGCAGGGCGTTGAGTTCTTTCTGCTGGGCAGACAGGGCGATCAGCCCTTCGTCGGTGTCCAGTTCAATACGCCAGTTGAACAGGTCCTCGGTAACGGCGACATTATGGATGCTGGCGTAGGGGATCTCCAGCGCCACGTCCTTTTTCAGACTGTAAGACATCCGCCCAAAGGGCAGCAGCACCAGGGAATCCTTGCACATTTGCAGCGCGAAGAACTCGTTGGAGAAGAACTTGGCGACCTTCTCGATCAGGGTGGCGGGGGCGTAGGTCACGATGATGGCGCGGTCGGGAATGGGGTCGAATCTGGCTTCTTTCACAAAGGCATGAACAAATTTTTCAGCAGGCATAACAGGCATCTCCTTTGTTTGTTTTGGGGTGTTTTCTTTTGTTGTCCTGAGTATAGCAGACAAAAGGGGAGATGCGCCGTTTCTTTCGCCAATGGTATTTTGCGTTTCGCCAAATGCAAAAAGCGGCAGACCGCGAAACGGCCCGCCGCTTTTTTGGGGGATTTTAAGAAGGGAAAACGCGCGCAGCCGGTGCGCCTGTTATTCCAGATCTTTGGCTTTCATTTTTTCCAGTTCTTCTTTTTCGTACCGGGCGGCGCGGAAATACCCGACCGCCCATACGGCGGCCAGCGCCAGAACACAGGCAAGCCCGGTGGGGATATACTGCGCGGTCTTTTCCATCCAACTCAAAACGGCAAACAGCACCGCCATGACCGCGGGAAGGACCGCGCCCCGCAGCTTCCGCCTGCGCAGGCCAAAATGGTATTGCGCGGCCAGCAGGGCAACGGTGACGATAAGAACGATGACGCTTTTCATGGTAGGAACAGCCCCTTTCTTACAAATCTTTCGCTTTCATGCGTTCCATTTCCTCCTGCCGGAGCTTGTTGTATTTGTCCCGGCCGGTGCCCCAGTCCCCGAAAAACAGGGCGTTCAGGATCACAAAGGGGAAAACGGTGCGCAGTTCCAGCGGGACCGCGCCGCTGGCAAAGACCCAGATGCTCCCCGCAAGGAACAGGCAGGGAAGGATGCCGCCCCACAAAGGGCTTTTCAGTTTTGTACATAAAAGGTATTCGGCTACCATCAGGGCCAGCGCAACGGCAAAACCGACAAGCAGCTCCCAGACTGTTACATCGTACATTTTCAATTCTCCTTTTCTTGTTTGTATTTGTCTATGATGAGTTTTGCGGTCTCCAGGTCGATGCGGGAATCCACGGCCAGCCCCTTGATAAAGGCGGCGAACGGTTCCTCTTTCTTCTGGTCGCTCAGTTCGATCTTTTGGATCAGTTTGTCCAGCCGCAGGCGGACTGTCGGGTAAGAGACCTCGTACAAGCGTGCGATCTCTTTCAGTGAGCCGGACTTCAAAACAAAGTTTTTCAAAAACGTCACGTCCTCCGGCTCCAGAGCAAGCAGCCACTGTGGGATCTTGTCAATTTCCATTTCAAATCTCCCTTGTCTTTTTCTTTAATTATATTCAATATAACATAAATAAAATTAAAGTCAAGAGGAAAATAAAATTTAATTTCTGGGAAAACAAAAAACCACCGGGAGGGACCGGCCGGTCCCTCCCGGTGATTGCTCAGCCGCGGTTCTGCGCCTGATATTCGCTTTTTGCCTTGCGGGAAAGCAGGCAGATTTCGCCGTTGTCCAGTTCCACGGTCTGCTCTTTCAAATGCACGGCCCGGATGCGGGCGCGGTTCACAAGAAAGCTGCGGTGGCAGCGCTAGAACCCGTCGCCCAACTGGGCGGCAAAATGGTCCAGGCTGCTGTTGAATTCCAGCAGTTCGCCGTCCATGTGCAGCCGCAGCGTATGCCGCAGACCCACCGCTTCCAAATAAAGAATACTGTCCACCGGGATGTGACGCACCGTGTCCAGAATTTTTACCGTGCAGTAGCCGCCCTGCCCGGGGCGCTGGGCCTGCATCCGCTCGCGGATGCTTTCCAGGCAGTGCTGCACCCGCACGGTCATGGCGTCGCGGTCGCCCTTGACGATGTAGTCCAACGCTTCCAGCCGCAGGCGGAAAGTCTCGAACGCAAGGTCGCTGTGCGCCGTAATGAACACGATGAAGCCGCGGGGGTCGTACCGGCGCAGCTTTTGGGCCAGTTCCAGCCCGCTCATCCGGCCGGGAAAGTCGATGTCCAAAAAATAGATGGCCGGGACGGCGTCCTCCCGCTGGGCGCGCAGCAGTTCGTCGGGGTCGTCCAGCGCGCGCACCGGGCCCATGTCGCTGTCCAGAATCAGGATCTGCCCGGCCACGATCTGTTCCAGATTTTTGCGGATGGGCGGTTCGTCGTCACAGATATATACAGGGATCACAGGCGGTTCCTCCTTGGGTCATAGGGTAGGGATGTGCAGTTCCTGCACGAACATCCCGTCCTGCAGGAAGGTCCGGGCCGCGCAGCCCCGGCAGCGGGCCACGATGCGCCGGTAACTGCCAAGGCCCGTGCCGTGCCCGGCGCCTTTGGTGGTGTAGCCCTTTTTCGTCAGGGCGGTCAGGTCGGGGGCTTTCTCGTAGTTGTTGGCAACGGCCAAATAGAGTTCTTTTTCTTCCTGTAACAGCACCACACGCACCTGGCCGCCGCCCGTGGGCACGGCTTCGATGGCGTTGTCCAGCAGGATGCCCAGCGCCCGTAGCAAATCGTCGGTATCCATGGCAAGACCGTCCCGCACGGGGGCCAGTGCTTCCAATGTGCCCTTGATGTGCAGTTGCCGCATTTTTGCCAGCTTGGTAGCCAGCAGGCTGCGCAGCGGGTAGAGCTGGATGTTGTTCAGCCCGTCCATCTGGGCAATCTCGCTGCCCAGCTTCTCGTCAAAGTAGCTGCTGGTGCGTTTCATGAAATCCTGAATACCGGCCAGATCCCCCTCCTGCGCCTGCAACGCCAGGCCGGAGAACAGGTTCGTGAAATCATGGCGGAAAGCCCGGATCTCCTGCTGCAGTTCTTCCAGCAGCGCCATGTGGGCCTGCTGCTGCAGAATAGTCTCCTCCTGCGCTTTGATGCGGTCCTGCCCGGCAGTGTACATGGCGGCGAACTGGATCAGGAACACCCCCACCACGATCAGTGCAAAAAAGAAGGTGGCGTAGCTGGCGTCCGGCGTCAGGTCCGGGAACAAAAGCTGCTGCAGCGGCATGATGAACAGCAGGGCAAGGCAGACCACAAGGGTCAGGATGCCCCGGCTGCGGCTGCGGAACAGCGCCGAGAAGTAGCGGTAGAACTCGGATTTTTTCAAAATGGCCGCCACCAGCAGGGCAACGCCGACAGTCAGGATATAGGGCACATCCAGCCGAACAAAGGCCAGAAAATACATCCGGTCAAACAGGGGGGAGTATTCCTCCACCACGTCCACCATGGTGGCGTTGGCCGTGCTGACTACGAATGTGCAGAGGACGGCCGCCGTGAAGGTGTGCAGCAGCGGGATGCGGTAGAGCCGGGTCATGATGATGCCCAGCACCAGCGCCATCAGCAGATAGCAGACGGTATCGAACGGCGCAGAGGGCATATCCTCGTCCCCGGTGCCAAAGACATACAGGGCGTAGAGCATCATCGCCGCCCACTGGAACACCTCGCCGCACAGGAAAAAGAGGGCCAGGGATTTGGCGTGGATCTTCCGCCCCAGAATGCCCGCGGTCAAAATATACAGCGCCAGGGCCATCATCGCCATGATGAAGGCCACGGTGCCTAAACGAAATGGCAAACCCATGGGTATCGTTCCTCTCTCAACAGAAAGTGATGGATGCGGGGGCGCGGGTCATTCCCCGGTGCGCAGCCGCTCCTGGATGGTGCCGCGGGTGACGAACCGCAGGCAGGCGGGCGGCGTGGCAAGGGCCAGCACGGCCAGCGCCAGCAGGGCGGCCCACAGCGGGGCGACCGTAAAGTGGTAGACCGCCACCCAGGAAAAGTCCGCGATCACGCCGGGCATTACCGCCAGCGCAAAGCCGACGCTGACCGGCACCAGCACCGCGGCCATGGCCAGCGCATAGAACAGCCCCTCCAGCAGGACCAGCCGCCGCAGTTGGGCCAGCGTCATGCCAAGGCTCTGGTAAACGGCGAACTCCCGCCGACGGCTGATGGTCTTGACGGCCAGCAGGTTCAAAAAGTTCAGCAGCGCGATGCCCAGCAGCACAAGGCCCACAAGCCCCTGCACCAGCACCATGTTCAGCCGGGAGTTCTGGAAGTTCTGCTGGTAATCGCTGCGCAGGGTGACGCTGATGCCACGGTTAAGGCCCTGTTCGTACTGGTCCAGATACGCCTCAAAGGACGCCTGCTGGCTGTGGTCGATGTTCACGGCAAGCTGGCGGTAGCCCTGGCCGGGGAACAGTTCGTCAAAGACCGAAAGCGGCACCAGATAGAAGAATGTGAAGGACGTTTCGGGGCTGTTGGACCCCTCCATGTAGGTGTTGTCGTGCATCAGGGACGCCAGCACGGTAAAGTCCCGGCCTGCCAGCGTCACGCTTTCGCCCGCCGCCAGGCAGGAAACGCCCTCGTGGTAGGCGCCGCCCGCCAGCACGGTGTCGCCTGCCGCAAAGGCGTCCGCGTCAAAGCTGCCGCTGGTAAGGGGGCAGTATTCCAGCACATAGTCCAGGTAGCGGTTGTCCAGCCCCACCACGATGGCGGTGTAGCTGCCGTCCCGGGTAAAGCGTTCCAGCCCGGCGGTCCAGTCCGGGTAGGCGGCCTGGGTGTCTTTGAGGGTCATGGTGTCGTCGTAGGGCTGGTTGTAGTAGTCCACCACCCGCTGCCGCAGCGTTTCGTCCGCCGTCATGGGCACTTCGCGGGTTTTGAGCGCGCTCACGTCGGTCACTTCGGGCCGGGCGCGCAGGTCCTGCACCATCTGTTCGGTGATGCCCTGGTTGCGCTCGTTGTAGCACTGGTAGGTGGAAGCGGTGGAAGCGTCCGCGATGGAGTAGTCCCACGGGGACAGCGCCGCCAGGTACAGGTCTTCCTGCAGGCTGATGTATTTGGTCCAGGTATCGGTCAGCATCAGCACAGCCGCCAGCAGGGCCGCCGCCGACAGGACCGTGCGGCCCATGCCGCGTTTGAGCGTGCGCAGCGCCAGCCGGGGCAGCGTCATCACGCCGTTCCGGCTGCCGCTGCCGCGGGCGGTCTGCGGGGCGCTGCTGCGCAAAGCCTGGGCGGGGGTCATGCGGGCCAGACGCAGGGTGGGCAGCAGGTAGGCCAGCAGCACGGTGAAAAGTGAACAGACGGCCGCCGCCGCAAGGGGCTGCCAGTTCAAAAAGTAGAGGGCCGGGTTCTGCTCCATGCCGATGACGACCTGCGGCGTAATGGCAAGGTTCAGCCCAAAGCCGATCAGGAAGCCGGGCACAAGGCCCAGCACCGTGACGGCGGCGCCTTTTTCCAGCAGGTAGCGCCGCATCTGCCGGGGCGAAAAGCCCAGTGCTTTCAGCCCGGCAAAATAGGCCCGGTCCTGGGTGAAGGTCACCTGCACGATGGAAAGCACCATCAAAAAGCCGCACACCAGCACCATGACGGCGGGGGCGTAGTAGGGGCGGGCCTGTTCGTTGGCGCTGTCCATCCGGGCGTCGTTGTAGGCAAGGTTGGTGGTAAAGGGCAGTTCCGGCAGGCCCTGGTCCGCCAGCAACTGGGCGGCCTGCTGTTCCAGGTCACGGGGCTGGTGCAGCGTGACGCCCAGCGTGATGTTGGCGGCCGCCGCGCCGTCATAGCCCGGCATCAATTCCTGCGCGGTGCCGCTGGTGATCCAGGCGCAGGCCTCGGTAAAGTTGGTGGGGCTGGCCCACCAGCCGCACAGCGTAAAGCGGTCGGTGTGGGTCTGCCCGCTGGGGTCGGTCCACTGCAGGTCCACCGGCGCGCCGATCTCATACGTCACGCCTAAGGACCCCATGGTGTACTCGTCCAGCGCGATCTCATAGGGCTGTTCCGGCAGGCGGCCGGTGGTGGGCAGCGAAAGCACGGTCGCCGCATAATCCCGGTCGGTGACGGCCAGTTTGACCGACCGCTGGCCCATCATCGGGTCGGACAGGGTGCCCAGCGTGCTGAGCCGCACGGCGCTTTTTACGTTGGGGTGCTGGGCCAGCAGTTCGGCCTGATGTTCGGTCAGGCCGCTGTACAGAATGTGGCTGGTGGAACCGTAGGTGTACTGGTAGTTCAGCAAAAACGCGCCTTCCACTGCGCCGCCCAGCAGGAACACGAAGGCATACAGCCCCGTGACCAGCGCCACGGCCAGCGTCAGCAGGGCGTTTTTGGCCCGGTGAAAGCGGAAGTCCCGCCGCACAAGGGTCCAGCAGATCTTCAGGTTGTTGTTCGCAAGCATGGCCGCCGTCCCCCTTATGCGTGGATGCGGCCGTCCTCGATGCGGACGACGCGGTCAGCCATCTGGGCCAGTTCCAGGTTGTGGGTGATCATCACAAGGGTCTGGCGGTAGGTCTCGACCGAAAGTTTCAGCAGGCCCAGCACGTTCTGCCCGGTCTTGGAATCCAGGTTGCCGGTGGGTTCGTCCGCCAGAATGATGGCGGGCTTGGCGATCAACGCGCGGGCGATGGCGACCCGCTGCTGCCCGCCGCCCGAAAGTTCGCCGGGGTAGGCCGCCAGCCGGTCTTTCAGGTGCAGCAGGGTGACGATCTCCTCCAGAAAGGCGGGGTCGGGGGTGCTGCCCGCCAGACTCAGCGGGAACAGGATGTTTTCTTTCACCGTCAGGGTGGGCACCAGATTGAAGTTCTGGTACACAAAGCCCACCTTGCTGCGGCGGAACACGGCAAGCTGCTTTTCTTTCAGCCCGTGCAGGTTCACGCCGTCCACGATGACTTCGCCCTCGTCGGGCACGTCCATGCCGCCGATCATGTTCAGCAGCGTCGTCTTGCCGGAACCGGACGCCCCGATGATGGCGGTGAACTTGCCTTTTTCGATCTCCAGGTCGATGCCGTCCAGGGCTTTGACCAGGTTTTCGCCTTTGCCGAAGTATTTTTTCACGTTATGTACGGTCACGATGTTCATGGGTGGAATGCCTCGCTTATGGTAGAGTCTGACCGATCGCCTCCACGATCGGCCGCAGGGAATCAAAGTTCACAAAATCCACCTTCTGGTTGAAGGTTTCGATCATGGCGCGGATCTCCGCCGTTTTCTTTTCTTCGGGCAGGCGGCGGGCCTTGTTGTACAAAAGGGTCATCATGGTCTTGTGGAGGGGGCTCAGGCGGCTGTAGTCGATGCCGCCCCGCAGGTGGAACAGGGCCGTGTTGGCAAACAGGGCGGGCGGAAGCTTCCGCTGCACGGCGCTTTGAATGTTGCGGAGGTTTTCCTGGTCTGTCACATCCGCCAGACCAACAGTGACCAGAATCAGCTTGACTCCAGTGGGCAGCCGCTTGACGGTGCGCTTGAACCCCTTGACGCCGCCCGCATACAGCCCGCCCAGATAGACCACGCGTTCATAGCCGCGCAGGTCCCCGGCGGCGGTACAGTCCACGGCGGGGATGCCGGTCAACTGGGCCAGCTTTTCGGCGTAGCGGCGGGTAGTGCCGTATTCGCTGCCGTACAGGATGATCGTTTTCATGGTTCGTTACCTCTTTCTTTATGGCAGGGTCACAGCACGAAGGCCAGCGCCATCATGCCGTAGGAAAGCGCGGCGTTGCGCCGCAGCAGAAGATAGATGCACCCGTACAGCAGCGCAAAAACCATGACGCCCGCGCCGCCGGACAGGCCGCCCTGGGTCAAAAGGTGGATCGCGCCCCAGGTGCAGCACAGTACCGCCCCGCCGAAGGGGATGCGGCTGGCGCGGCCCAGCAGGCGCTCGGCAAACTGCTGGCCGAATACCACGATCAGAAAGACGAGGGCGACCTCGAACAGATAATAAAGATACTGGAACGCAAAAAGCAGGGGACCCTTTTTGGTAAATTCCCCGATGATCTTCAGCGTGCCCCAGTCCAGGGCGTTCAAAAGAACGCACAGGGCCGCCAGCACGGCGGCCAGCGCCACGCCGCGGCGGGTGGGGCGCTCCCGGCACAGGACCGTGAAGCCCAACTTCCGCTTGGCGCCGCGCACCAGCAAAACGGCGATGCCGCCCCAGCAAAGGCAGGTCAGCAGCCAGTGCAGGATGGACTGGCCCGCCGTGTAGGCGCTGCTGTCCGCGCCGTGGAACAGCAGCGGTTCCACCGCGCCCAGCAGCACCAGTTCCAGCCCCAGCCCGGCGAAGGCGTACAGGGCATACCACAGGAAATCGGACGGGGGGGCGTTCTTTTTGCTCATCATACTTCTCCTTTGTTCTGGGTAATGCTTGCTTTGGGGCGGTTCAGCTCAGTAAATAGACCGAGAACGTGGTCCCTTTGCCCACGCAGGACTTCACGCTGATATAGCCGTTCTGCCGGGTGATGATGCCGTTGGCAAGGTACAGCCCCAGGCCCACGCCCTCCTCGGCGGCGGCCTCCTGCGCGCGGTAGAACCGCTGGAATATGTCGTTATAGTGTTCTTCCGGGATGCCCATGCCGGTATCGGTGATGTCCACACGGGTATAGAACTGCCAGGGGCGCACCGTCACGGTCACGCTGCCGCCGGGCGGCGTGTATTTGACGGCGTTGTCCAGAATGTTGCTCAGGGCCTCCGCGGTCCATTTGGGGTCATGCCGGACCGTGATGCCGCCGTCGCACGCGGCGCTAAGGCGGATGCCCTTGCTTTCCGCTTTGGCCCACACCGTGCTCATGGCGCGGGCGATGGTATCGGCCAGAACGGCCTGTTCCGGGTGCAGCGCAAAGGTCCCGGTCTCCAGCCGGGACATCTTGATGAGCGACTGCATCAAAAAATCCAGCTTGTCGATCTGGCCGTCCATCGTAGCCAGAAACTCGGCGCGCTTTTCGGCGGGCAGGTCGTGGCTGCGCAGGATGCCGGTGAACATCTTGATGTTGGCGATGGGCGTTTTGACCTGGTGGGAGATATCGCTCACCAGCCCCTGGATCGTTTCCTTGTCGCGGCGGCTCTGGCGCTGGCCCTCGCTCATAATGTCAAAATACTGCATCAGCTTGCCCTGCACCTTGGCGGTCAGGCTGTCCTCGTAGGGTTCGTAGCCCTCCACCTCGCGGCCGGACATCAGGGCGTCCAGCGTTTCGCACAGGTCGTCGGCGAACAGGCTGACCTGCCGCCGCTGATACCACGCCCACAGCCCCACCACGGCGTAGATGGCGGTGCACAGCACCAGGATGCTCCACCGCACCGACGCCCAGGGGATGGTCTGCCACAGCAGCGCCGCAAGGGCGGCGAACAGCACGGCGGATAAAAGGAACATCCCGGAGCGCATCACGGTCATGCTGCGGTGTTTCATGCCCTGCCTCCCGTCCAGATGTAACCCATGCCGCGCACGGTCTTGATGTAGGCGTGGGCGTCATCCTCTATTTTGGCGCGCAGGCGGTTCATCGTCACGGTCAGGGTGTGGTCGTCGATGAAGTTCCCGGCGCTGTCCCACAGGCGGTCCAAAAGCTGCTGACGGGTCAGGATCTGGCCGGTATGGTCGGTCAAAAAGCGCAGCAGCTTGTACTCGTTGGGGGTGATGACCAGCGTTTCGCCGCCGCGCCGGGCCGTCAGGGCCGAAAAATCCAGCGCCAGCCAGCCGTCGCTCCAACGCTCGGCGGCGGGGGCCGCGGTCTGGCTGCTGCGCCGCAGGGCCACTTCCACCCGGCGCAGCAGGATCTGCATATTAAACGGCTTGGTCACATAGTCCTCGGCGCCCATGTCAAAGCCGTTGAGCATATCGCTTTCCAAATCGTTGGCCGTCAGGAAGATGACCGGCAGTTCCGGCCGCACCGCCTTGATGTCCCGGCACAGGTCAAAGCCGTTGCCGTCCGGCAGGTTCACGTCCAGCAGCGCCAGGTCCGGCGCGTCCTGGGCCAGCAGGCAGCGCGCCTTCGCGCAGTTGTAGGCCGGCAGGGAAGCATACCCCGCGGCGTCCAGTTCAAAGCAGAGGCCGGTACTGAGTGCCAGATCGTCCTCCACGACCAGAATTCGTTTCATCACTGATTCACTCCTGTAGCGCAGTCTGCAAAAAGGGCAGGGCGCGGGGCCGCTGCGCCCCGGTGTTTCTGCGCAAAAATGGCATCGCTTTTTCAGTATAGCAGATATGGCCCGTCTTGGGAAGAAAAAAACTGGAACCGATTCAACCCCGCTGTACCGCCGCCGTTTTGACGCAAAAAACGCCCCCCGGCAGGGCCGGAAGGGCGTTGAAAGGGCAGGGGGGATTTGCGCCGTCTGCCCGGCTATGCGGCAAGGCTGCGGCAGCCGGGGGGCGGCAACGGGTGGGAACACAGCGTTCCGGTGCGGGCAGCGGGTCATTCTTCCCTTTCGGCGGGTTCTGCCGCCATCTGGCGGCAGGACAGCCAGGTTGCCAGAAAATAGGTCCCGTACACGGCAAGGAACAGCACCACGGTGAACCCGACGTTCGCGGCGATGTGCAGGTTCATGAATTCCTCCACCAGTTCGATGCCCTTGCCCACCAGCAGCACCGAGTAGCCCCCGGCCACCAGCAGGGGAACGACGAAGAAAGCCGCAGTCTGGGCGAGCAGGGCGCGGTCGATCTGCCGCCGTGTGGCGCCCAGCTTTTGCAGCAGGCCGTAGCGGTGCAGGTTGTCGGCGGTCTCGGTCAGTTGTTTCAGCGCCAGCAGCGCCGCGCAGATCAAAAGGAAGATCAGCCCTGTATAGCAGCACAAAAAGGTCACCAGCGCGTTGATGCCGTAGAACATATCGTACATCATGGTCTTTTCGGTGTAGCGGTAGCCGTGGGCGTCGTCCAGGCCGATGGGGACCATCTGCTGCAATACCTGGTCGGGGTCGGTGTCCGGCCGGTAGCACACCAGCAGCACGTTCAGGTCCTTGGCAAGCCCTGCCGCCACCCGGTCGGGCACGATCAGGCTGCCGCGGTCGTTGTTGCCCACCTGGGTCATGAAGAAAGTTTCTTCCAGCGGGTGAACGTCCGCCCGTTCCAGCGTTACGCCGTTCACCGTCAGCGTGGTGTGGGTCTGCAGCGCCTCCTCTATATAGGAATAAGTGCCCTTGTAGTTGCAGTTCAAAAGGTACTGCCCTTCGCCCAGCGTCACGGGCGCCTTGCCCTGCAAAGCCAGCGCGCGGTTGAAGTCGCTCACGGTAACTACGGTGACGGCACATTCGGGCACGGCTTCGTCGATGGGCCACAGATCGAGCGACTGCCCGGCGAACAGTTCCCCGTAGGTAAAATCGGCTTCATACAGGCTGATCTGTTCCATGCCTTCGGCGTAGTCCGCCATGGGGATGCCGCAGTCTGCCAGATAGTCCGCGATGCTGCCGTCCCCGTCCTTTTCCACGTCGGACAGCACGTTCAGATCGTAGGGCGTGGACGAGCGGGACAGTTCGTTCATGGCAAGGGCCGTGCTGGCGCCGATGGATACGGCGCAGATCGTCACGGTCAGCAGGCCGCAGACCACCGCCATCAGCCGGTAGTTGGTGCGGATGCGGCTGCCGATCTGCCGCACCACAAAGGCGTTGAGACCGCGCAGGTAAAAGCGGCGGTCCGCCTGGGCGGCGCGCAGGAATACCGCGGCCAGCGAGTAAAACAGCAGGACGGTCCCCACCACCAGCGCCGCGGCGGCGATCTCAAAACTGTGGTTTTCCTGCGAGGGCAGCAGGCCGTTGCGTGCGAACAGCACCCCCGCCGTGCCGATGCAGCCCAGGGCCGCCAGGAACCCCAGCACCGGCAGCGGACCGGCGTCGGCGGTCATCGTTTCGTTCTGCCGCCCGGCGGTCAGCAGGTCGATGAGCTTCACGCGGGAAACGGTCCAGACGTTGCACACCATCACGACGCCGAAGATCACCGCAAAGCAGAGCACGGTCTGCCGCAGCGCAGCGGGGGAGAACACCAGCCGGAACTGCGCCAGGTCGATGGCGAACAGCCGGAGCGCCGCCAGGGAAACACCCTGGGAAAAGACGAGCCCCAGCACCAGCCCCGCAGCCAGGGCGGCCGCGCCGATGCAGAGGGTCTCCCCGGCAAAAATGAGGGAGATGCGCCCCTGCCGCATACCCAGCAGGCGGTAAAGCCCCAGTTCTTTTTTGCGCCGCCGGAGCAGGAACTGGTTGGCGTACAGGATCAGAAAGCCCAGCACGAGGGACAACACTACCGACAGCGAGGCCAGCAGCTTGTCCAACTGGTCGTACAGCAGCGCGCGGGTCAGGCTCATCTCGGTAAAGGCGGGCTGGCTGGAAAGGGAGTTGAAGGCGTAGAACAGGCTGACCGCCAGCATCAGCGTCAGGAAGTAGATGCGGTAGTCCTGCACGTTCTTGCGCACGTTTTTTAAGATCAGCTTACAGGAGATCACGCTGCTCACCTCCCAGCGCGGAGACCACTTCCAGGATGCGGGCAAAAAACTCTTTCCGCCCGGCATTGCCCCGGTCCAGTTCGTGGAACAGCCTGCCGTCCTTGATAAACAGGATGCGGCGGCAATAACTGGCGGAAAAGGCGTCGTGGGTGACCATCAGGATGGTGGCGTCCAGCCGTTCGTTCAGTTCGGTCAGCATCCCCAGCAGCATCCGCGCCGAGTGGGAGTCCAGCGCGCCGGTGGGCTCGTCGGCCAGCACCAGCGCCGGGTCGGTCACGATGGCGCGGGCCGCTGCGATGCGCTGCTGCTGCCCGCCCGAAAGCTGGTAGGGGTATTTGGGCAGCACATCGGTGATGTTCAGCGCGGCCGCCGTTTCGGTCACGCGCTTGTGGATGGCGGCGGGCTTTTCCCCAGCGATGGACAGGGCCAGCGCGATGTTCTCATAGGCGGTCAGGGTGTCCAGCAGGTTGAAGTCCTGAAAGATAAAGCCCAGCTTGCGCCCCCGGAAGTCGGCCAGCCGCCCGCCGTGCAGGGCCGTGATGTCCTGCCCCTCTATATAAATGTGGCCGCTGGTCACGGTGTCGATGGTGGAAAGGCAGTTGAGCAGTGTGGTCTTGCCGGAGCCCGACGGCCCCATGATGCCCAGGAACTCGCCCTTTTCCACCGTGAACGAGATATGATCCACCGCTTTGGTCAGGCTGCCCCGGTTGCCGTAGTATTTCTGGATGTCCTCCACCCGCAGGATCGTGTTGTGCATACGTTCCGCTCCTTTTTGTCAGAATGGCTTCTATGGTACTTTTACCATATCATACCGGCGGGCGGGCTGCCATTCGTTTTGCCTTACGTTTGCCTTACAAAACTGTAAGGCAGGCAAAAGGCGCGGGTCACAGGCCCGCGCCCCGCAGCATGCTTTCGGTCGGGAAAGCCAGCGTCACCGTAGTGCCGCGGCCTTTTTCGCTGCGGACGGCGATCTCCATATTCATTTTGGCGCACAGTTCCCGGCACAGGTACAGCCCAATGCCGGTCGCTTTGGGGTAGCGGCGGCCGTTTGCCCCGGTAAAGCCCTTGTCAAAGACGCGGGGCAGGTCGGCTTCGTCAATGCCGATGCCGTTGTCGCGGATGTACAGCAGGGTGCGGTTTTGCTCCGTATCGGCGGAAAATTCCAGCACCAGCGGCCCCTGCCGGTATTTGACGGCGTTGGAAAGGATCTGCCCGATCACAAAGACGCAGCTTTTCCGGTCCGCGCAGACGGGCCGGTCCAGCCCGTCCATCTGCACCTGGCCGCCCGCCTGGATGATGGGCTTGGAATGGCTTTTCAGCGCCGCGCTCACCAGTTCCCGCAGGGTGGTGCGCTCTACCCGGAAATCCTTCTCCATGTCGCCGCTGCGGGCGTAGTAGAGCACCAGTTCCACCAGCGCGTCGATCCGGCGCAGTTCATCGTCGATCTTCAGCGCGGCGGGGGAATTGTCGTTCCCGGCGATCAGCCGGGCCGAGGTGATGGGCGTTTTGATCTCATGCACCCAGCTATCCAGAAAATCCCGGTATTCCCGGTACTGGCGTTCCTGTTCGGCCAGCCGGTCGTTCTGGTACTTGCTGTTCCGCCGCAGGATGTCCGCCACGATCCGGGCGTCCAGAAAGGTGGGGCGTTCGGCCACTTCCATCAGCAGCGTTTTCTCGTCCAGGTGTTCCAGTAGCGCCAGCAGCCGCCCGTAGTAGCGGCGACGGCGGTGGAAGTCCCATGCCAGCGCCGCCAGAAAGAACAGCAGCAGGATGCCTTCCACGAACAGGATGAACAGCAGCCGCACTTCGACCAGCCACAGCAGCCCAAAGACCAGCGCCCCGGCCGCCGCAAAGCAGGCGAGGGCGGCCGCCCGGTCCGCCAGATAGTCCGCCGCCCTCATACGCAGTACCCCAGGCCGCGCCGGGTCTCCAGATAATCCGGCAGGCCGATCTCTTTCAGCTTTTTGCGCAGGCGCACGATGTTGACGTTGAGGGTGTTTTCGTCGATGAACGCTTCGCTCTGCCACAGTTCGTCGATGATGGCGTCCCGCGGGAGCACGCGCCCCTTGTTCAGCATCAGCAGCCGCAGGATGCCCAGCTCGTTTTTCGTCAGCGGTGTTTCTCGGCCGCCGTGGATCATGACGGCGCGGGCAAGGTCCAGCGTCAGCCCCTTGTGGATGAGCAGCGCGCCCGCCTGCGCGCCGCCGGTACGCTCCAGCAATTTCTGGATGCGCGCCAGCAGGATCTGCCCGTTGTACGGCTTGGTGATATAATCGTCGGCGCCCAGGTTCAGCCCCAGCAGTTCGTCAAAGTCGGAACTGCGGCTGGTCAGGATGAGGATGGGCACCCGGGACTGCTGCCGGATCTGGCGGCATACCTGAAAGCCGTCCCCGCAGGGCAGGTTGATGTCCAGCAGGATCAGGTCGGGCCGGGCGGCCAGGGCCTGGGCGGCGGCTGCCTCAAAATCGTCGGCGGCAGTACATTCATAGCCGTACTTTTGCAGCAGCCGGGCCAGTTCTTCCCGGATGCCCGCGTCGTCCTCGATGATAAAAATCTTCATGGTTCCCACCTGCTTTCGGCATTTGCGTTTTTCCTATTATACCATACCGGGGGCGCAAAAGCACCCGGGCGGGAAAAACAGCGGGATGTTGGTGGCCATACCAAAAGCGCCCCTCCGGCGGGGCCGGAAGGGCGCTGAACAGGGGCGTGTCAGGGGAAAAAGGGGGCGTGCTGCCCGTCAGGCGCTATGCAGCGCGGTGCGGCGGTTCAGCCGTTCGTGCATCCAGACCATCAGCACCAGCAGGGCCAGCAGCCAGACCGGCAGCAGCGCGGCCGAAATACGGCTGGCGACCAGGCCGAACAGCGGCGGCATCAGGCAGGTGCCCACATAGGCGCTGGCCATCTGTACGCCGATCATGGCCTGGGAACGCGCCGCGCCAAAGCGGGCGGGCGTCGAATGGATGATGCAGGGGTAGATGGGCGCGCAGCCAAGACCGGTCAGCGCAAAACCGACCAGCGCCAACTCCTGGGGGCCGGGCAGCGCCAGCGCCAGAATACCGGCGGCAATGAGCACCTGCCCCATGCGGACCATCTGCGTGTCGTTGAATTTCAGCGTCAGGAAGCCGCTGACCGCCCGACCCGCCGTGATGCCCAGGTAAAACAGGCTGGCAAAACCGGCGGCCGTTTCGGCCGATACGCCGCGGCAAAGGGTCAGGTAGCTGCTGGCCCACAGCCCCGCGGTCTGTTCCACCGCGCAGTAGCAGAAGAAGCAGAGCATGATCTCTTTCGCGCCGGGGATGCGCGTCACCTGGCGCAGGGGCAGGGCTTCGGCAGCGGCGCCGCCCTCGGCTTCAGCGGGGCGTTTCCACAGGGGCAGGCTGAACACCAGAACGGCGGTCAGCACGACCTGCAAGACTGCGATGACACGGTAGCCGCTCTGCCAGCTTTGCCCGCCGGTAAGGATCCAGCCGATGATGGCAGGCCCCGTGGCCGCGCCCACGCCCCACATGCAGTGCAGCCAGCTCATGTGGCGGCTTTCGTAGTGCAGGGCCACATAATTGTTCAGCGCGGCGTCCACGCTGCCCGCGCCCAGCCCGTAGGGGATCGCCCACAGGCAAAGCTGCCAGAAGCTGCCGCTGATCGAAAACCCGAACAGCGCCGCCGCCGTCATGCCCACGCTGATCGCCGTGACCCGGCCGGTGCCCAGCGCGCGGGTCAGGCGGTCGCTCATCAAGCTGGACAGGATGGTGCCGAACGCGATGATCATGGACACCGCGCCCATGAAGGATACCGGCACGCCGAACTGCGGGTAGATGCTGGGCCAGGCCGCGCCCAGCACGGCGTCGGGCAGACCCAGACTGATGAAAGCCAGATAAATAATTGCGAGAAGAAGATGTACCATCTTGCAGACCTCCTGATAAGATGTTATCATTTTATCAGCACTGTTTAGGTAATTCCAGCATGATTTCAGCTATTTTTGGAACAATTTCAGCCAAATGGGGGATGGATATGCTATCTGAAGGCAATACCACGGTGGACCGCTCCGGCCGGGAACTGCTCGAACACGGCACCGTGACGTTCCCGATCGCCTGTTACTACGACGATCTGCGCGCGTGCGGTGTGGTCTGCCACTGGCACGAAGAACTGGAAGCCGCGCTCGTGTCAGAGGGGAGCGTGGCCGTCACCATCGGCAGCAGGACCCGGACTTTACAGGCCGGGGAGGGCTTTTTCGTCAATACCGGCGTGCTCCATGCCGTCTGCGCGGCGGGGGAAGGCCCCAGCCGCCTGCATTCGCTGGTGTTCCATCCGCGGCTGGTGGGCGGCAGCCCGGACAGTATATTCTATAAGGAATACCTGCTGCCGCTGATGCACAGCCCGGAACGCACAAACTTTTGCCTGCGGCGCAGCGACCCGGTGGAGGCCCGCGCGCTGGATGCGATCGAACGGACCTGGCAGGCCTGTTCGGAGGAACCGCGCTATTATCCTTTTCTGGTGCGGGCAGGGCTTTCGGAACTGGTGGCGCTGCTGCTGGACCACCGGCAGGACCTGCCGCCCGCCCAGGGGGACAGCCGCGCTGCGAGGGACAACGCGCGGGTCAAAACGATGCTGGCGTACATCCACCGCCATTTTGCCGAACCGCTGACCGTCGCCCAGATCGCCCGCAGCGCGGCCATCAGCCCCAGCGAGTGCCTGCGCTGCTTCCGCCGTTCCATCGGGCAGACGCCGGTGCAGTATCTGCGGGAATGCCGCCTGCGCCGGGCAGGGGAACTGCTGGCAGGGACCGCCCTGCCGGTGGCCCGGATCGCAGCGGACTGCGGATTTGACGATGTGAGTTATTTCACCCGGACGTTCCGGGCATGGAAACATACGACGCCCACGGCCTACCGCCGCGGCGCATCGGAACAAAAATAAAAAGCACCTGCCGTACAGCAGGTGCTCTTTATGGCGGAAAGAGAGGGATTCGAACCCTCGAGGGCTTTAGGGGCCCTACACGATTTCCAGTCGTGCGCCTTAGACCAGCTCAGCCATCTTTCCAAGGCAGTCGTTTGACTGCATGGGCTATTATAGCAAGTTGTGCGGGCGTTGTCAAGCGATTACTGCAATATTTTTTTCGTTTTTTCGGCAGCAGGAACCAAAACCCGCGCAGACCGGCCTTTTGGAAGGGAAAATACCCGCCTGTGCCCGCGGCGGCCGGGCGGAAAAAACGAAAAAAAGCGCCCCGCCGGACCGGGCCGGAAGGGGCGCTGACGGGGACGAACGATCAAAGCGCGGCGGTGTTGCTGTCATGCCGCACAAAGCCGCCCAGTTCTTCGGGGGTGGACATCCCCTGCGAAAGGGCCTTGGCGCGCATGGCGGCGTAGAACTCCGCGTAGGTGGCTTTCATATAGGGCAGAAGCGGCAGCGTGCAGAACGAAGCCAAAAGGGGTAAAATCAGCGCGAGCGTCCAGCCCAGGAGGGAACACAGGAGCGCCCAGCCAAAGAAGGAAAGCTGCAGCACGAAAAAGCGGAGCTTTTCGCCGTACATCATCTGCTTGCTCAGTTCCATGGCACGCCGGGTGGTCAGATAGGGGTTCTCCGCCAGCAGGTAGGGGACCATCATATAGCAGTACATCCAGTAGGTGGCGGGAAGGAAAGAAAGCAGCAGGAGGACCACGGCCAACGGAACGGACAGGGACAGCACGCCCAGAATACAGGCAGGGATCGCAAACAGCAGCATGATTCCCACGATTTTCAGATCGACCAGAAGATACACCTTCACCACATTCAGATACGGTTTGCGGAAGGCGCTGAACAGGGTGCCGATGGGGGCCGGGCTTTGGCGGCTTTCCATAAAATAGCGGCAGGAACCGACCGCGATCACGTTGGAAACGAAGATCCCCCACACCAGTACAACGACCATCATGACAAGATAGGCGGACAGAAACATGGGCATGAGCGCTTCTGCGGTAAGTGCGGACGGCTGCGACCAGTCAAGCCCCAGCCCTGAAAACATGGCGACCGGCAGCCCCAGCGAGAACATGAGTTCCGAACAGATAAACCCTAACAGGGACGGGATCAGGCAGACGACCAGACCGCGCCCGTATCGACCGGACAGGGCGCGTTTGGCATTTTCTTTCAAAAGTGAACGGGTCCACATAATTCTATAACCTCCATCTTTTGCTTCCTATTATACCAAATCGCGGGGCAAAAGCAAGGAGCGCGGGCAAAAAACACGATAAAGCGGGCATACGGTGGCGGATAAAAAGATTTTGCCACTTTTTTCAAAAAAATGCTTGACATTTGGGGGAAGGGTGGCTATAATAATATGCGTCGCCCGGCTCACGGGCACACAACAGAATATGCGGATGTGGCGGAACTGGCAGACGCGCTAGATTCAGGTTCTAGTTCCCTTAAAAGAGTGTGGGTTCAAATCCCTTCATCCGCACCAAATCCCGAAGGCTTACGCTTTCGGGATTTTTTCTTTTTTCAAAAAAGTGTTGGAAAAGTGCTTGACATTTGGGGAAAGGCTGGCTATAATAATACACGTCGCTCGGCTCACGGGCGCACAAACAGAATATGCGGATGTGGCGGAACTGGCAGACGCGCTAGATTCAGGTTCTAGTTCCCTTAAAAGAGTGTGGGTTCAAATCCCTTCATCCGCACCAGATCCCGAAGGTTTATGCCTTCGGGATTTTTCTTTCCCTACATTATATAATATACAGCGCCCGCTTTTTCTTATTATAATAAACGGCCCCCTCCCTGCGCATACTGACGCGGGAGGGGTTTTTTATGTCTGCCTATCGGATCTTGCGCCGTCTGTTGGCGCTGACGCTCTGCCTGGCCCTGCTGGCGGGCGGCGTGTGGTGGGGGCTGGCCGCCGCGCTGCCCGATACTTTGTACACAACGGGCGGCGCGTTACAGATCGCGTCGATGCCCTGGGTCACGGCGCAGGAAAAAGGGGAAAACGTGGCCGCGGCGGACAGCGCCCGGCAGGATACCAGCCGCAACGTGACGCTGGCGCTGTTTGGCACTATCCCCATCAAGACGGTGCGCGCGGTGGAGGTGGAAGCCCGCAGCGTCCAGGTGTGCGGCACGCCGTTCGGGGTCAAGATGTTCTCGGATGGGGTGCTGGTGGTGGCGTTCTCGGACCAATATACCAGTTTGGGGACCGAGAACCCCGCCAAGGAAGCGGGCCTCAAACTGGGCGACCTGATCGTATCGGCAGGGGGGCGGCCGGTGCGCAGCAATGACGAACTGAACCAGGCCGTCACGGCCGCGGGCGGCGCGCCCCTTTCCATCGTCTACCGGCGCGGCGGCACCCAGTACACCACCACGCTGACCCCCGTGCGGGATGTGAACACCGGGGCCTACCGCGCCGGGGTGTGGGTGCGGGATTCCAGCGCCGGCATCGGCACCATGACCTTTCTGGACCCGGCCAACGGCACCTTTGCCGGGCTGGGGCACGCCATCAGCGACGTGGACACCGGCGCGGACATTACGCTGCTTTCGGGCGAGATCGTCCCCGTGACGGTCACCAGCTGCACCAAAAGCGCCGCGGGCAGCCCCGGCGCGCTGCGCGGGGAGTTTTCGGCCGATGCGGCGGGCACCGTGCTGGCCAACGATACCACGGGGGTCTACGGCCGCTACACGGGCGCGCCGGCCGGGCAAAGCTGCCCCGTGCTGCAACCGCAGGAGATCGCCCTGGGGGACGCCGAGATCTGGACTACGGTGCTGGGCAGCGAGCCCAAGCGTTACACGGTGCGCATCGAACAGGTCAATATGACCAGCAGCGACCCCAACCGCAACCTGCTGATCCGGGTGACCGACCCGGAACTGCTGGAAGCCACCGGCGGCATCATCCAGGGCATGAGCGGTTCGCCCATCGTGCAGAACGGGCGGCTGGTGGGCGCAGTCACCCATGTGCTGGTCAACGACCCGGCGCGAGGGTACGGCATCTTCGCTTCCACCATGCTGCAAAAAGCCGACGGCATCGCATGAAAGAAAACTGGTAATACAAAAACTGCCAAAATTTCCAATTTTTCCGCCGGATCAGGGGCGGGAAAACGCGAAAACCGGGGAAAAAACTTCGTAAAACAGGAAAAACCGTCGAACGAAACTTGCGGTGAAAACGGAAAAAATTGGAAATTCCCTCTTGCGAGAACTGGAAAAATATGGTAAAATTTCCATCGTAAACGAAACCCGGCGCGGCGGGGCGCCCTGGCACAACGGCCTGGGCACGACCGGAATGCCCTGGGACAGAGATATGTCTGGAGGATATGACGATGGAAAAAATCAAGTTCGTGATGACCGATACGGGCGCACAGGTCTCCGCCTCGTGCCGACAGGCGCTGGAGGAAAAAGGGGTTGCGGTGACGGTGTGCGAGAAAAACGGCAGCAAGGCGCTGGAAACGCTGCTGAATGTACACCCGCAGGCGGCGCTGCTGGATGCGTTCATGCCGGACCTGGATGCGATCACGGTCAAACAGCGTTATGAGGCGCAGAACACCAGCGGCACACGGACGACGTTTTTTGTGACCGGCGCTTTCCAAAGCGAGGAGATGGAGCAGGAACTGCTGGATAACGGGTTCTCGTTCTTCTTCGTCAAGCCCTTCGACGAGAGCGTGCTGGTCAACCGCGTGTTCAAGGCCGCGGGCAGCAGCGGCCGCCCGCGGGGCGGTTCGCAGGATTCCGACGAGATGACCGTCACCGAGATCCTGCACCAGATCGGCGTCCCGGCCCACATCAAGGGCTACCAGTTCCTGCGCGACGCCATCCTGCTGACGACGGAGGATCATGGTTACATCAACGCCGTCACCAAGCGCCTCTACCCGGAGATCGCCAAGCGCAACGGCACCACAGCCAGCCGTGTGGAACGCGCCATCCGCCATGCTATCGAGGTGGCGTGGGACCGCGGCGACGTGGACACCCTCAACAGCTACTTCGGCTATACCATCCATAACCTGCGCGGCAAGCCCACCAACAGCGAATTTATCGCTATGATCGCGGATAAGATCCGCTTGGACAAAAAGCGCCGCGCCTGATGGAACGCCCCGGCCCGCCGGATGCAAAAGAGGGACTGCGCGGGGCAGCCTTGGGGGATACGCCCGCACGGCGCCGGCATGGCCCGCTATATGCTATATAAAAGACCCGCGGCAGCGCGCCGGAACGCTGCCGCGGGCCTGTTTTGTTAGCTTTAGCGCAAAGACAACCCCCGGCTCTGCCGGGGAGTGTAAAAAATTATATAGTGAAAAAACCTAGAGAAAAAACCTCCTGGTATAATAGAATTGCGGTCGGCCAACTGCAATAAAAATACCAGGAGGTTCCAAAAGATGGAAAAAGACATAGCAAGTTTACAACACACAACATGGAGATGCCAATATCATATAGTGTTTGCCCCTAAGTACCGCAGAATGGTGGTATATGGGAAAATCAAAAAAGATATAGGACAGATCCTCAGAAAATTGTGTGAGCAAAAGGGAGTAGAGATCATACAAGCAGAAGCGTGCCCGGATCACATTCATATGCTGGTCAGTATTCCACCCAAATATAGTGTATCACAGATCATGGGATATCTCAAAGGGAAAAGCAGCTTAATGATATTTGACCGGCATGCAAATTTGAAGTACAAGTATGGGGATAGACATTTTTGGGCACGAGGATACTATGTAGACACGGTCGGAAGAAATAAAAAGCAGATACAAGAGTACATCAAGCAGCAGTTGGCAGAAGATCAAATAGCAGACCAAATGAGCATGAAGGAGTTCGTAGACCCGTTTACGGGTAGCAAGAATACCAAGGCATAAAAACAGCCCCTTAAGGGGCCGCCATGAGTCAGCAATGCAGTTGGCCGACCCATTCGTGGCCCCTTGAGGGGCGTTGTCCGTATTATGCCCTTCTAGGGCTAACCCAAGCCCCCGGCTTTGCCGGGGGTTCTGACTTGTGCGGGTGGATATACGTGAATATAAGAATGCGGCACGCCCTGATCCCGTTCGGGACGATGCGCAGCCCTTGCAGCCCGCACGGTTCGGTGCGGGCTTTTTTTGCGCTTTTTCGGCATGGCGCGCTTTTTCCGCAGCCACCGCCCGGACCCGGCGGCGTTTTTCTTCCTGCACAAAAAATCCACGAGATTTTAGTGGATTTTTTTGCGCCGACCTTGTATAATGGTTTTATATGTATAGAAGGGAAGTGTGTGCCGTGATGCAGACACCTGTGCCGGATACAACGGCGATCCTGGTGGCGGCGGGGGCTTCGCGCCGTATGGGATTCGATAAACTCAGCTACCGCCTGCCGGACGGCCGGACCGTGCTGGAGACAAGCTGTGCCGCCCTGGCGGCCCACCCGGCCGTCCGGCAGCTCGTGCTGGTGGCGGGGGCCAACCGGCCGGAGTGCGAACGGATCGCCGCCGCCTGCCCCAAGCCCTGCTGCGTTGTGGACGGGGGCGAGACCCGGGCCGACAGCGTCCGCAACGGGCTGGCCGCGGCGGAAGGAACGCTGGTCGCCATCCACGACGCGGCGCGCCCCTTCGTCAGCCAGGCGGTCATCACGGCGGCGCTGGAAGCAGCGGCCCGCACCGGGGCGGCTGCCCCGGCGGTGCCGGTCAAGGATACCATCAAGGTGGCGCAGGGCGGCATGGTGACGGCCACGCCGGACCGGGCGCTGCTGTACGCGGTGCAGACGCCGCAGTGCTTTTCCCGGGAAAAATACCGCCAGGCGCTGGCCAGTGTGACCGGGGAACAGGCGCGGCAGGTGACCGACGACTGCAGCCTGTTTGAACTGGCGGGTATGCCGGTGGCGCTGACCGCGGGCGATTACGGCAATTACAAGATCACGACGCCGGAAGATCTGAAAAAGGAGAAAACGATGCGTATTGGGCATGGGTATGACGTCCACCGTCTGGTGGAAGGCCGCAAACTGATCCTGGGCGGCATGGAGATCCCCTATGAAAAGGGGCTGCTGGGCCATTCCGACGCTGACGTGCTGCTGCACGCGGTGATGGACGCCGTGCTGGGCGCGGCGGCGTTGGGGGACATCGGCAAGCATTTCCCTGATACCGACCCCGCCTACAGCGGCGCCGACTCGCTGGCGCTTACGCGCGCGGTGGCGGGCCTGATCCGCGACCGCGGATATACCGTGGGCAATATCGACGCCACGATCCTGTGCCAGCGGCCCAAGCTGGCGCCCTATATAGACGGGATGCGCCAAAATATCGCGGGGGCCTTCGGCATCCCGGTGGACGCGGTCAGCGTCAAAGCCACCACGGAGGAACACCTGGGCTTTACCGGCGAAGGGCTGGGCATCGCGGCCCATGCGGTGGCGCTGCTGGAATCATAATGTAAAGACACTGGGGGAAAAGGGAGGCCCGGCCGTTTATTATGCAAAATGAGATATTTTCTTCGATCGCCAGTACCCTGCGTGCGTTCAACCCCGTATCGGACACGCTGGATATTCTGATCATTTCCTTCGCGTTTTATCAGTTGATCCAGTTTGCCCGCAAATCCAAGGCCGGGCAACTGGTGCGCGGCATCCTGATCATCGTGCTGTTCTACGGGTTCGCGTATGTACTCAACCTGCGCACGGTGACCTGGGTGCTCAACAATGTGGTCACCATCGGCTTTACGGCGGCGGTGGTCATCTTCCAGCCGGAACTGCGCCGCACGCTGGAACGCATGGGCCAGACGACGGTATGGGCCGGTCGGCTGTTCGGCAACCGCCACGCCGACCCCTCGCTGCGCGGTGTGTGGCAGAGCGCTGTGGTGGCGATCTGTGACGCGGCGGAACAGCTTTCCGACACGCGCACCGGCGCGCTGATGGTGCTGGAACGCCACAATAACCTGGAAGAGATCATCCGTACCGGCACGCCCATGCACGCCGATGTCATCCCCGAAATGCTGGGTACCATCTTTTATGAAGGCACGCCGCTGCACGACGGCGCGGTGGTCATCCGCGACGGTGTGATCGTGGCGGCCGGGTGCGTGCTGCCCCTGTCCAACAACCTGGAAATGGGCAAGGATATGGGCACGCGCCACCGCGCGGGCCTGGGCATGAGCGAAAACTCCGACGCCATCGTGGTCATCGTCAGCGAGGAGACCGGCATCATCTCCATGGCCAAGAACGGCGTGCTGATCCGCCGCCTGGACCGCCAGAATCTTTTCAATCTTCTGCAGGAGGAGATCGTCCCGCCCGAGGAAGCGGCCGAGACGCGGGTCCCCTCGCTGAAGAAACTGCTGCATAAAGGAGGTGCGCAGTCCCATGCCAAAGCCGATTGATCCCAAAACGCCGCAGCAGCCGGAAGGCCGCCGTTCGCTGTGGAATTACCCGCTGTTTTCGCTGCTGCTGGCCCTTTTCTTCGGCATTGTCGCCTGGACCGTGGTGGCGGCCTACGTCTACCCCCAAAGCACCTACACGGTAAAGGATGTGCCCATCAACTATACCTATTCCGCCTCCACCTACACCGCCCTGGGGTTGGATATCGTGGAAAAGCCGGAACTGGAAGCCGTGGATGTCCGCGTGGACGGCAACGGCACCATCATCGGCAATATCGAAAGTTCCGATATCATGGTCTACCCCAGCTACGCGGGGGTCAGCGGCCCGGGCCGCGTGACGCTGCGCCTGCAGGCGCGGCTGGTCAATACCACCGATTTCCCGGGCAATATCGAGTGTACGGTGGAAAGCCCCCGCACCATCGAAGTGGTGTTCGATGAAGTAAGCGAAAAGACGCTGCCGGTCACGGCGGATGCATCGTCGGTCTCGGTGGCGGAGGGGTATATGCTCAGCCGCACCGCCGCCGTTCCGGCGGAAGTCACGCTGCGCGGTCCCACGAGTGAACTGGATCAGATCGCCTCGGTGGTGGCGCGCGTCTCGTTGGATGGCGAACTTTCGGATACCACCACCGTCCCCGCCACGCTGGAACTGCAGGATAAGAACGGCGACGCCTACACCCCGCAATATACGACGATGGACAGCGAGACCGCGAATGTCACGCTGACGGTCTATCAGGTGCGGGAACTGCCGCTGGTCGTCGATTTCATCGGCACGCCCACCAACTTCGATACCGACAGCCTGCACTATACCCTCAGCCAGCAGACGCTGCGCGTGGCCGGGCCCGCCCGCACGATCAGCGCGCTGGAAGAACTGACGGTGTCCGACTTCGACCTGGCGCGGGAATTTGAACCCGACCGCGACTACCAGCGTCTGGTGGAACTGCCCTCTGGCATCCAATCCCTGGACGGCGTCACCAGCGTGACGCTGAGCTTCGACACCAGCGATATGGAGTCCACCACCTTCAACATCTCCAACATCCGGGCCATCAACGTGCCCAGCAACTATGAACTGGAGATCCTGTCCAGCATGGTTTCGGGCGTGACGCTCTATGGCCCGGCGGACGAGATCGAATCCCTCACGGCGGACAGCGTGGTGGCGCAGATCGACTGCCAGAGCGTGAACCTGAGCGCGGGGCAGCAGACGATCCCCGTCACCATCCAGATCCCGTCCTCCACCCGCATTTTTGCAACGGGCAGCTATACGGTCCAGTGTGAAGTGACCGCCCGTTAAATCATCCTAAGGAATTTTGCCTATGCTTCTGGTCCGCAACATCCGCCTGCCGCTGACCTGCCCCGACCCTGAGGCCGAGGCAGGGGCGCAGGCCCTTCGCATCCTGCGTGTGCCGCCCAGCCGGGCGGCCCGCTGCGGGGTGGCCAAACTTTCGGTAGACGCCCGGCACGGCAAGCCCGTGCTGGTCTATACCATCGCAGTCACGCTCCAAAACGAGGGTGAGGAACCGGCGCTGGCCGGGGCCTCGCCCTGTGTCTGTTTCAAACAGCAGCCGCAGTTTTCCTTCCCCACGGGCCGGGAACCCTTGGCCCACCGCCCGGTGGTGGTGGGGCTGGGCCCGGCGGGGCTGTTCGCCGCGCTGCTGCTGGCACGGGCCGGGTACCGGCCGCTGGTGCTGGAACGCGGCCCCGACCTGGAACGCCGGGTCGAAGCGGTCCGCCGCTTTGAAGCCGGCGGCGAACTGGACGAAAACGCCAATATCCAGTTTGGGGAGGGCGGCGCCGGGACGTTTTCGGACGGCAAGCTGACGACCCGCATCGGGGACCCGCTCTGCGCCTTTGTGACGCAGGCGTTCCTGGACCACGGCGCGCCGGAGGACATCGCCTGGCGGCAGAAGCCCCACATCGGGACCGACCTGCTGCGGGGCGTCATCCGCGCCATCCGCGGCGAGATCGAAGCTCTGGGCGGCGAGGTCCGTTTCGATACGGCTCTCACCAGCCTGCGGCTGCAAAACGGCGTGCTGGCCGGTATCGAGACCACGTCCGGCCCCGTTACCTGTGAGCAGTTGATCCTGGCTGTGGGCCACAGCGCGCGGGATACTTTCGCCATGCTGCACCGGCAGGGCCTGCCGCTGGAATGCAAGCCTTTCTCGGTCGGGTTCCGCGCCGAACATCTGCAATCCGATATTGAACAGAGCCTTTACCATGGGGCGGCCGCGCACCCGGCCCTGCCGCGGGGGGAGTATCAGCTCAGCCAGCACGTGCGGGACGGGCGCTGCGTGTACACCTTCTGCATGTGCCCCGGCGGCACGGTCTGCGCCGCAGCCAGCGAGGCGGGCGGCGTGGTGACAAACGGTATGAGCCTGCACGCGCGGGACGGCCGCAACGCCAACGCGGCGGTGGTTGTCAGCGTGGACGGCCGGGACTTTGACGGCGACCCCGCCAAAGCGGTGGCCTTCCAGCGCAGGCTGGAACAGGCGGCTTTCCGGGCGGGCGGCGGCGATTACTGCGCCCCGGCCGAAACGGCGGGCAGCTTCCTGGCGGGCGGCGGCAGGCTGGACCTGGGGCGGGTGCAGCCTACCTATCCGCGGGGCGTGACGCCCTGCGATCTGGGCGGCCTGCTGCCCGGCAAACTTTCCGCCGCGCTGCGGGAAGGGCTGACGGCGTTCGGCCGCAAACTGGCGGCTTACCGTGCGCCCGACGCCGTGCTCACCGGGCTGGAGACCCGCACCAGCAGCCCCGTCCGCCTGCTGCGCGACGCCGGAACGCTGCAATGCACCGCAGTGGAGGGCCTGTACCCCTGCGGCGAGGGCGCGGGCTATGCGGGCGGCATCATGACCGCCGCCGTGGACGGCGTGCGCTGTGCCGCCGCGCTGATGGCCGGTCACGCCCCGGCGCGCGGGGAATAAAACACGCGCAAAGAATGGTACAAGAGGAGAGGGAACAGAAGCTATGGCCTACCAACACCCCTATAAACCCAATCGAAAAGACCCCGCAGGCGACGGCCCGCAGCCGCGCCGCAGCGGGGTGGACGATGCCGTCGGGCATGACCTGGACGACGCGATCCAGAATGTGGTCCAGACAGGCGCCCAGATCGGTTCCCAGGTGCTGGGCACCATCGGGGAGGCACTGCGCTCGGTGGGGGATGCCCTGGGAGGCAGCCGGAACGATAAGCCTGTTCCGTTCCTGACCTGGCGCAAGCGGATGGACCACAATATCAAAAATGGAAAGCAGGACAATTACCTCGCAGTTTCCATTGTCGGCTGGACCTTTGCGGCCTGTTTCGGCATCGCCGATCTCGTTATGATCATCCTCACGGCGGTGGGGGCGACCACGCTGGGGATCACGCCCGATGAATTTATGGTGTTTCCCATTCTGGCGGGCTGCTTTGTGCCTGCCACGCTGGGCTTTGGTTTCATGGGCTGGGTAGGCGTGCGCCAGTACCGCTTTTTCAAGCGCATCCGCAGCTACCTGCGCGGCGCGCGGGACTGGGTCTGCCCGGTGCAGGACCTGGCCCGTGCCTGCGGCCGGTCGGCGGAGCAGGTCCGCAGCGAACTGCAAAAGGCGATCGCGGACGACGCGTTGCCCGGCGTGATCTTAAGCCCCGACGGCAAGACGCTCTACCTGGACGAGAGCCGCTATACCCCCGTGGAGGAACCCCGTCCGGAACCCCAGACCGCCGCGCCGGAAAGCGAAACGGACGCCTTCCGGCGGGAGGGCGCGGACTTCCTTGCATATCTGCGGTGCAGCATCGGCAAACTGGGCCCCGATACCGACGAGGAACTGGCCCAGATGCGCCGGACCTGCGCGGCGATCCTGGGCTTTGTGAACAACCACCCGGAACAACTGCCGCGGGTGCGCCGTTTCCGGGAATATTACCTGCCCACTACACGCAAACTTCTGGATACGGCCCAGGGCCTTGGCGAAGCGGAGGCCCGCAACGCGCAGGAGATCCGCCGCGATATCACCGGCATCCTGCACACGCTGAATCAGGCGTACAGCAAACTGTACGACGTATTGCTGCAGGATGTGAGCCTGGATGTTTCCACCGAGATCGACACCCTGGAAACGATGCTGCGTCAGGACGGCCTGACCCATGACTTTGAATCGGACTTCAAAAACGGCTGACCGGCAGCAGGGGAGAAGGAGTAAAACGCAATGAACTATTTTGCCTGGCAGATCAAACCGGCTGCGCCGGACGCCGAACAGGCGTTGGCCGCGGCCGGCTGCGGCGTGCTGCTGCGCCGGGTATTGGCGGCCCGCGGCTGCACCGACGCCGGGGAAGCCCGCCGCCTGCTGGAGGCGGGGGAAGGGCTTTCGGACCCGTATCTGCTCAAGGATATGGATAAGGCGGTGGCCCGCATCCGGCAGGCTGTCGAGGAGGAAGAACCCGTCGTGATCTACGGCGATTACGACGTGGACGGCATCTGTGCCACCGCCATTTTGTACGAGTGTTTGTCCAGCCTGGGCGCCCGTGTGCGCTGCAAGCTGCCCACCCGGAACGGTGGCTACGGCCTGACCCGCGCCGCGCTGGAAAATCTGGCGCAGAAGGGCTTCAAGCTGGTGGTCACGGTGGACAACGGCATCTCGGCTGTGGAGGAAGCCGCCTGCGCTAAGGCGCTGGGGCTGGACCTGATCGTGACCGACCACCATTTGCCCGGCGATACGCTGCCCGAAGCCGTGGCCGTGGTGGACCCCCGCCGCCCCGACGACACCAGCCCGTTCAAGGGGCTGTGCGGCGCGGGGGTGGCCTTCAAACTCTGTGCCGCGCTGGAAGAATGCGACCCTGCCGAACTGCTGGAAATGTACGGCGAGTTCGTGGCGCTGGGCACCGTGGCCGACGTGATGCCGCTGGTGGGGGAGAACCGCGCCCTTGTGCGGGAGGGCCTGGCCCTTTTGCAGGATACCATGCGCCCCGGCCTGCAGGCCCTGCTGGAAAGCGGCGGCTACGCGGGCAAGCCGGTCACGGCGGATACCGTCAGCTACGGTCTGGCGCCGCGGCTGAACGCGGCGGGCCGTATGGACAACGCCGCGGTGGCCCTCAAACTGTTGCTCTGCGGCGACGAGGGGCAGGCCGCGGGCATTGCCGCCCGCCTGACCGAGATCAACACCGAACGCCAGCAGACCGAGCAGGAAGTTTTTGCAGCGGCCTGCCGCCTGCTGGAGGAGGACCCGGCCCGTCTGCGGGACCGGGTGCTCATCGTCGCCGGGGAGGACTGGCACCCCGGCGTCATCGGCATCGTGGCGGCGCGCCTGATGGAGCGGTACAACCGCCCGGCCATCGCCATCTCTCTCCATGAGGGGGAGGGCCGCGGCAGCGGCCGCGCGCCGGACCCGTTCGATCTGCACGGCGCGCTGGCGGCCTGCGCGGAACATCTGGTGCGCTTCGGCGGCCATGCGGCTGCCGCAGGGCTGGAGATCGAGGAAGAACAACTGCCCGCCTTCCGGCAGGCGATCAACGCCTGGGCGGCCAAACACGCGCCGCGGCCCAAACCGGCCGCGCTGCCGCTGGACGCCTGCGTCACGCTGGACGAACTGACGCTGGAACAGGTCCAGGACCTGCAGCGTTTGGCACCCTTCGGGCGGGAAAACCCGAACCCCGTGCTGCTGGTGCGGGACGCCGTCGTGGACGGCGTGTGGCCCATGGGGGCCGAAGGCCGCCATACCCGCGTGCGGCTGCGCCAGGGCAGGCAGACATTGTTTGCCTCGCTGTTCAGCGTGCCGCCGCAGAAATTCGCTTACCCGGTGGGAACGGCGGTGGAAGCGGCGCTGGAAGTTTCGGTCTATACGGGCCGCAGCGGGCCGATGGTGTCGGCCCATCTCAAAGCGATCCGTCCCGCCGGTCTGGGCAACCTGCCCAGCGAACAGGCCGCCTGGTTCGGCGCGCTCTGCGCGGGCATCACGCTGGAACCGGCGCGGGCCGGGGCGTTGCTGCCCCAGCGCAGCGATACGGTGGCGCTTTATAAACTGATCCGCGGCGGGCAGGTATTTTCCGGCGATCTGCAGCCGGTGTTTGCGCTGCAGGGGCCCGAAAACGCGGGCAAGACGCTGGCCAGCCTGACGGCCTTGCAGGAATTGGGCCTGATCGAAGAGCAGGACGGCCGCTGGGCGCCGGTACAGGTGGCCCAAAAGCGGGACCTGGCTTCGGCGCCGATCCTGCGCCGTCTGGAAGCGCAGGCGTCCGCACAGCCGGCAGAGAAGGGGGAAAACGAGGATGGAAAACCAGAACGCGACGCATGAAGCGCAGGCGGTGGAAGAAGTCAAAATGCCCATCACCTACGACGTGCTGAAAAATGATATGATCGACAGCGGCCGCGCCTATGACTTTGATATGATCGACCGCGCCTATGAACTGGCGGAGCACGCCCACGGCGGCCAGCGCCGCCGCAGCGGCGAACCGTATATCTGCCATCCTCTTTCGGTAGCGCAGATTTTGGTCGAACTGGGCATGGACAGCGAGAGCATCGCCGCCGCGCTGATGCACGACGTGGCCGAGGATACCGAGGTCACCATCGCGGAGATCAGGCAGAAGTTCGGCCCCGAAGTGGCCCTGCTGGTGGATGGCGTCACCAAACTGACCCAGATCAAATTTTCCAACGTCGAGGACCGCCAGGCGGAGAACCTGCGCAAGATGCTGCTGGCCATGAGCCAGGACGTGCGCGTCATGATCATCAAGCTGTGCGACCGGCTGCACAATATGCGCACGGGGGACGCCTGGCCGGAGCAGAAGCGGCGGGACAAGGCGCTGGAAACGATGGAAGTGTACGCCCCCATCGCCCACCGGCTGGGTATCTCCAACATCAAGGAAGAACTGGAGGACCGCAGCCTGCATTACCTGGACCCCGTGGGCTACGAAACGATCCGCGACCTGCTGAACCGCCACGGGGATGAATTCCTGCACACGGTCTGCCATACCATCGCGCGCCATCTGGCGGACAACGGCATCCCCAAGGCCACGATCCGCCACCGGGTCAAGAGCATTTACGGCATCTACCGCAAAATGTTCATGCAGAACAAGGACTTTGAGGAAATTTATGATATTTACGCGGTGCGCATCATTCTGGACAATGTTTCGGAGTGTTACACGGCGCTGGGCCTGATCCACGATATGTACCACCCGCTGCCAAACCGCTTCAAGGACTATATCTCCACCCCCAAGCCCAACGGCTACCAAAGCCTGCATACCACCGTCATCGGGCGCGAAGCCATCCCCTTTGAGGTGCAGATCCGCACCTGGGATATGGACCGCATGGCGGAGTACGGCATCGCCGCCCACTGGAAGTACAAGGCGGGCATCACCGGCTCTTCCAACGACAAGCTGGACGAGCGGCTGGCCTGGGTGCGCCAGCTTTTGGAAAGTCAGCGTTCCAGCGCCGACGCCACCGACCTGCTCAGCGATATCAAGAGCGACCTTCTGCCGGAGGAAGTGTTTGCCTTCACCCCGCGGGGCGATGTGATCAACCTGCCTGCGGGGGCCACCGCCATCGACTTTGCCTACGCGATCCACTCGGCGGTGGGCAACCGCATGATCGGCGCCAAGGTCAACAACCGCATCGTGCCCATCGACCATAAAGTGCAGACCGGCGAGATCATCGAGATCATCACCGGCCCCGAAAACCGCGGCCCCAGCCGGGACTGGCTCAACATCGTCAAGACCAGCGAGGCCAAGAACAAGATCCGCAACTGGTTCAAAAAAGAACGGCGGGAAGAAAATATCGAGGAAGGCCGCAACGCCCTGGAACGGGAACTGCGCCGCAACATGATCGTTTTGACCGACGAGCAGCGCACGCCCTTCCTGGAAAATCTGGCCCGCCGCAACCGCTGCAATACGGTGGAAGAAATGTACGCGGCCATCGGCTACGGCGGTTTGCAGCTTGCCCGTATGCTCTCCAAGATCAAGGAGGAGTACGCCAAACTCAAGGAGACCGACCCCAAGCCCATCAAGGTGGAGTTCAAGCCGGTCCATTCCTCGGACGGCGTGGTGGTGGAAGGCATCGACAACTGCCCCATCAAATTCGCCAAGTGCTGTTCGCCGCTGCCCGGTGATGACATCATCGGCTTCGTGACCCGCGGCTTCGGCGTTTCCATCCATAAGCGGGACTGCGCCAATGTGCGCGAAAGCATGCGCCACCCCGAAAACGCCGACCGCTGGGTGCGCGCCTACTGGGCGGAGGACGCCAGGGAAAACTATAAGGCGTCCCTGGAACTGACCTGCATGGACCGCGCCAACCTTGTTTCCGACATTGCGCTGGCGCTCAGCGATATGCGGGTGCCGATCTATTCCCTCATGGCCCGCGCGGCGGAACAGGGCCGCGCCCGCATGAGCCTGACGGTGGGCATCACCAATACCGAACATCTCAACAGCGTGGTGGCGCGGCTGAAAAAAGTCAAGGACGTGGTCAGCGTCATCCGCAGCTAATAAAGGGGAAATCGTATGAGAGCAGTCATCCAGCGCGTGACCGAAGCCTCGGTCACCGTCAACGGCGGCCCGGCCCGGTCCATCGGTCCGGGGCTTGTGATCCTGCTGGGCGTGCGGGAGACCGACGACCCGGCCATTATCCCCAAACTGGCCGAAAAATGCGCGCACCTGCGCATCTTTGAGGACGAGGCAGGCAAGCTGAACCGCAGCGCGGCCGAACTGGGGTACGAGGCACTGGTGGTCTCCAACTTCACACTGTACGGCGATACCAGCCGTGGCAAGCGTCCCAGCTTTACACACGCCGCCAGGGCGGATCTGGCCGTGCCCTGCTATGAGCAATTTCTGGAAGAAATGGGCCGGCAGGGCTTGCGCAGTGTGCAGCACGGCGAATTTGGCGCCGATATGCAGGTCCGCCTTTGCAACGACGGCCCGGTGACCATCGTGATCGATACCGACGAATGGAAAAAATAGGAGGGACCCCCATGAAGATCCAACACATTCCCGGCGCGCCCCCGCTGTACACCAACACCTTTCTGCTGGTGACCGACGCGGGCCACGGCATCCTGGTGGATGCGGCCGCCGCGCCCCAGACCTACCTGGACGCGCTGGAAAAAGAGGGCGCGTCGCTCACGCACATCCTGCTCACCCACGGCCATTACGACCATGTGGGGGCCGTGGCGGCCCTGCGGCAAAAGACCGGCTGCAAGGTCTATATGGACCCGGTGGACGCAGTAGGCAGCCAGATGCAGCCCCTGACTCGCGACCTGGTGGACGAGGGCTGGCCCGCGCAGGGCGAACTGAAGATCGACGAACTGACCTTCCAGATCTACCATACGCCGGGGCATACCCCTGGCAGCGTCTGCCTGCGGTGCGGCAATCTGCTGTTCAGCGGCGACACGCTGTTCGCCGGTTCCTGCGGCCGTACTGACCTGCCGGGCGGCAGCATGGCGCAGATGCAGCAGAGTTTATCCCTGCTGGCGGCGCTGCCGCTGCCGGACGAGACCCAGGTCCTTCCCGGGCATGAGGCGTTCTCTACCCTTGGCAGGGAGCGCCGCAGCAATCCCTACCTGAACGGCGCCTGGTTCTGAAAACACACACAGCCCGTCGCGGCGGAATATGTTAAGGAGAGTGCCATCTATGCAGATCGTTTTGCGCGGCCCGGCCGCCGGGTATGAGGCGGAACACACCGCCCGCATCTTTTTCCCGGGGGCGGAAAAGGCGGGCCAGGTGCCCGCGGCGGGGGACTTTGTCCTGGCGGAAAGCCATGAACAGACGGATCTGGCGATGCTGCGGCGGGACGGCCGCCTGTACTGGCGCAGCGCCCTGCGCGCCCCCGGTGCGGACGCCGAATATGCGCTGTGCGCGCTGCTCTACGACCTGCTGAAAACGCAGACCGGCCAGCAGCCGCCCTGGGGCATGATGACCGGGGTGCGCCCGGTGCGCATCATCCACGACCTGCGCGCCATGGGCGCCACCGAACAGGAGATCGAGGACCGTTTCCTGCGCCATTTTGCCTGCACACCGCAAAAATTCCAACTGGTCCGGGGCATTGCCGACCGGCAGCGCCCGGTGCTGGCCGCGGCGGACCCCATGGATTGCAGCGTGTACGCGGGCATCCCGTTCTGCCCCACCCGGTGCAGCTATTGCAGCTTTGTTTCCCGCACGGTGGGGGACAAGGCGACCCAGGCGCTGGTGCAGCCCTATGTGGACGCGCTGTGCCGGGAACTGACGGCGATCCGCGAACTGGCGGACCGCTGCGGCCTGCGCATCCGCACTTTCTATATCGGCGGCGGCACGCCCACCAGCCTTTCGGCGGCGCAGTTGGAGCAGCTCATGGCGCACATCGCGGCCACCTTTGATCTGCCGGGCCTTGAGGAATATACGGTGGAAGCGGGCCGCCCCGACTGCACCGACGCTGAAAAACTGCGCATCCTCAAACAGTATGGGGCCACGCGCATCTCCATCAATCCGCAGACCTTCTCGGACGAGGTGCTGCGCAACATCGGCCGCCGCCACACCGCGCAGGACATCATCGACTGTTTTGCGGCGGCGCGGGCGGCCGGGCATGACAACATCAATATGGACCTCATCGCGGGACTGCCCGGCGATACGGTGGAGGGCTTCACCCGCAGTTTGCAGCAGGCCATCGCGCTGGACCCCGAAAATATCACCGTACATACATTGACGCTCAAACGTGCGTCCAATCTGGTGGTGGAACACCGGGCGGCCGATTATGACGATGTGGCCGCCATGCTGGAACGCTGCACGCTTTTGCAGCAGGCCGGGTACGCGCCGTACTACCTCTACCGCCAGAAAGGCACCCTGCAAAACCTGGAGAACACCGGCTGGTCCAAGCCGGGCCGGGAATGCCTGTATAATATCTATATCATGGAAGAAGTGCATACGATTCTTTCAGCGGGGGCGGGCGGTTCCAGCAAGCTGGTGATCCCCGGCAAGCGCCATGGCAAGATCGAGCGAATCTTCAATTTCAAATACCCGACGGAATACATCAACCGCTTTGCGGAAATTTTGGACCGCAAGCAGAGCGTGGAGGATTTTTATGAATGTTTTGCAGCGCAAAAGGCTGGTCAGCCATGAGCTGGTAGAACTGGCGGCCCGCCAGCCCCAGGCGTTTGCCGAACTGAGCGAACGCCACTACCGCGGCCGGATCGACGCCATCGCGCAGGAGATCCTGGCCAGCGGCCGCCCCATCGTGATGCTGACCGGCGCTTCGGCGGCAGGCAAGACGACCTCGGCCCACAAACTGGCCGAAGCCATCGGGGCCAAAGGGCGGCGCAGCGTGGTGCTCAGCCTGGACGATTTCTTCGTGGGGGCCGGGCGTTACCCCAAAAACCACGACGGCAGCGACGATTACGAAAGCCTGCAGGCGCTGGATTTGCCGGTTTTGCAGCGTTGCCTGGGGGAACTCTACCGCGACGGTGTGTGCCAGGCGCCGGTCTTTGATTTCTGCTTGCAGCGCCCCAACGGCGTGCAGCAGATCGACCGCCGCGGGGGCGTAGTCATCATCGAGGGCCTGCACGCCCTGAACCCGGCTTTGACTGAAAAACTGCCGGAGGATGCAGTTTTCTGCCTGTATGCCGGTCTGCGGGAAGAGTACGCAGGCCCGGACGGCAGCCGCTTCCTGGCAACGCGGGATATCCGCCTGGCCCGGCGGCTCGTGCGGGACTATTTGTTCCGGGGCCACGGGGCATCCTTCACGCTGGGGCTCTGGGGCCATGTCTGCGCCGGGGAGGATCGCTTCATCAAACCCTACAAGCCGCGCGCGGACCTGCTGCTGGACACGACCCATACTTATGAAGTCTGCCTGTGGCGCAATGTGCTGGACGCCATGCCGCCGGACCCCGCCCTGACCGCGACCCAGCGCCGCCAGCTCGACGCGCTGTGCGCCAAATTCGCAGCCTTCCCGGCGCTGGATACCGCCCTGGTCCCGCAGGACAGTATGCTGCGGGAATTTATCGGTGCCGGCCGGCGCGGCGCGGAATAAGCGGCGCGGGGACCGCCCGCCTTTGCAAAACGCAGCGCCGCGAGCCAGCCTGCGGGCGGCGGGGCGCAGGGCTGCCGGGGCCTCAAAACCGCATTTTATGCGCCTTTTAAGCCCTGTTCCGGCCCTTATTTCACGGAAATGATACATTTGTGCGTTGCAAACAGGGTGTGAATCCGCTATAATAAGCATAGAAACCGCGCAACAGGAACAAAACTGCGCTTGTCGCAAGAAAGAGGTGTTCGCTATGTTTGAACTGGATATTGATATGCTGAAGGAGCAGGGCCTGCAGATCGTGGATAAGGCCAAAAAGACCGCGCAGGATCTGGCCGACAAGGGCAAGAACCAACTGGATCTGATGAACCAGCAGGCGCGTCTGTCCAAGGCGCAGCGCCAGCTGGGCGCGCTGGTCTACAGCCTGCACAAGGCGGGCGAGGAAAACCAGCCCCTGGTGGATAAGTATATCGAAGCGATTGCCGAGGTGGAAAAAGCCATCGAGGAGATCAAGGCCAATATGTCCCCGGAAGAGTATATGGAGGCTGAGCAGGCGGAAGCCGCCGCTGCCGAAGCGGAGGAGGAGATCGAGGAAGAACCCGTCCGTCTGCGCGGTGAAACGAAGATTTGCCCGGTCTGCAACTCGGAAGTGGACGGCGACGCGCTGTTCTGCAACCACTGCGGCGCGCAGCTGTAAAACGGGTCAAAGACCGTCTGCGGGCGGGGCTGCTGCGGCAGCGCCCGCCCGTATGACTTGACAAAACCTGAATTGTGAGTAAAATTATTGCGTGCTGCAGCCAGCGGCCCGCGGCGGTGCTTATGAACGATTACCCGGCGAAAGAATTCTATACGGCGCAGGATCTGGTACAGATCATCACCCTGCTGCGGGACCCCGAACGGGGTTGCCCGTGGGACAAGGTCCAGACCCACCGCTCCATCCGCATGAACTTCCTGGAGGAAGCGTACGAAGCGGTGGACGCCATCGACCTGGACGACCCCGAACTTCTGTGCGAGGAACTGGGCGATGTGCTGATGCAGGTGGTGTTCCATACCTGCATCGAGCAGGAAGCCGGGCGTTTCACCTGGCAGGACGTCTGCGACGGGGTCTGCCGGAAGCTGATCGCGCGGCATCCGCATATTTTTGGGGGCGACACAGGCATAAAGGACTGGGATGCGCTCAAGAATAAGGAAAAAGGACGCCTGACGCTGCAGGACGACCTGGAAAGCGTGCCGCGGGCTTTGCCGGCCCTGATGTACGCGGCCAAACTGCAAAAGCGCGCGGCCCGTTACGGCGTATCCTGCCAGGCGGGCGCGCAGCAGATCGCCCGGCAGGCGCAGGCCGTGCAGGCAGCGCAGTCCGATCCGGCGGCGGAAGAAGCCGTAGGGGAACTGCTGTTCGCAGCCGTGGCCCTGGCCCGGCAGGCCGGTGTGGACCCCGAACAGGCTCTACAGCGGCGCAGCGCGGCCTT
This sequence comes from Subdoligranulum variabile, assembly GCA_003343905.1. GTDB lineage: Bacteria > Bacillota > Clostridia > Oscillospirales > Ruminococcaceae > Gemmiger > Gemmiger variabilis_C. The sequence continues at coordinate 23,092 of QAKI01000011.1, read as the reverse complement.
TTGCAGCAAAGAAACATCCTGTAAATCTGAAAAGCAGGCTTCGGACTGATCCGGCAGCCGCTTTTGGCAGATAAATTTACTTTGGAGGTACAAACCAATGACGAAAGTTGAACTGATCGCAGCCGTTGCGAACGAAGCCAATCTGACCAAGAAGGACGCCGAGCAGGCCGTCAACACCACCCTGAACGCCATCACCGAGGCCCTGAAGAGCGGCGACAAGGTCACGCTGGTCGGCTTCGGCACCTTTGAAGTCCGCGAGCGTCCGGCGCGCAAGGGCCGCAACCCGCAGACTGGCGCCGAGATCACCATCGAGGCTTCCAAGCTGCCCGCTTTCAAGGCTGGCAAGGCCCTGAAGGACGCTGTGCAGTAAAAACGCGGCCCCATAAGAAAGCGAAACCGTCGCTTTCTTACCGCACGCGCTGAAAACACACGTTTTCTGCCGGTCTCATCGCCATCACGGCGTACGCGCAAGGGAACCCCCGGTCCTGCCGCCATGCGGCGGGTCGGATACCGTGACAACGCAAAACAGGCCCCGGCGGCTGCCCGGTGAAGGCGGCTGCGGCAGGGCCTGTTTTTGGCGGGGTGACGGTCCTGGGAACCCGCGCCCGCCCGCGGCGGTGGGGCTTTTTTTAATCGGAGGGAATACCATGCGATTGGATAAATACTTGAAAGTCAGCCGCCTGATCAAGCGGCGCACCCTGGCGAACGAGGTGGCCGACGCCGGGCGCGTGCTGGTCAACGGCAAACCGGCCAAGGCAAGCTATGCCGTAAAGGTCGGTGATGTGATCGAGATCACTTTCGGCAACCGCCCGGTCACGGTCCGGGTGCTGGCGGTGGAAGAACCCCGCGGCAAAGATGTTGCCCGCGAATTGTTTGAAGTGATCGACCAACAGTCATAATCGGAAGCCCCGCCGCATATCGTAGAAGTGTGATACGGAACTGCGAAGGAGGGGACAACCGTCATGCCGGAACTTAAAAAGGAACCGCCCCGCGCCCAGCCGCCTGCGGGGGAGACCCCGCCCCGGGGCCACAGCCTGGCGCTGAAAGACCGCCGCCATCTGGCGGTGACGGGCGTCAGCCGCATCATAAGCTGCGATGACGCGTCGGCCGTGCTGGAAACGCCGCTGGGCAACCTGACCATCGGCGGCCGGGAACTGCAGGTCAGCGAACTGTCGGTGCAAAGCGGGCAGGTGCAGCTTTCCGGGCAGATCGAGTATCTGCAATATGCCGAAAACCGCCAGACCAGCGGCGGGGTGCTGGCCCGCCTGTTCCGTTAAGATGGCGTCCGCGCCCGCCCTTGCGGCGGTTCTGGGGGATGTGCTGTGGTGCCTGGGCCTGGGGCTTCTGCTGGGGTTTGGCCGGGACCTGACGGGCCTTGTGCTGGGGGAAGGGCCGGTGCGGTGCTTCCTTTGGGATGTGGCGGCTTTCGCGGCGGCTGCGGTGCTGCTGTACGGCTTCTGCGCGGGCGTCAGCGCCAGCGGCGTGGCCCGCTGGTATATGGCGGGGGCGATGCTGGCCGGGGCGCTGGCATGGCGCGGGGCGTTCCGGCGCGCCCTGTACCGGGCGGCGGCCGGTGCGCTCCGGCTGGCGGTGCAGCCGTTCCGGGTCGTGCGCCGCATACTGGTCCACCCGCTGGAAAAACGCGCCGCGGCAGCCTTTGCCGGGCACCGGGAGCGGGCCCGTGTAAAAAGAGACCAAAAAAAGGCAAAAAAGCGAAAAAAGCAGTTGCAAAAGTCGTCGAAAGTATTATATAATTAGCTATGCGTAGAATCACGCGGCAACCGCCGTGTGCGACAGGAGAAAGGGGGCATCCCGAATTATGAACAGGCGTAAGGGGCTGCTCCCGCACTGGCTGCTGATGGCGGCCTTCGTAGTGCTTTGCGGCTATCTGTTTATCAGCCTGATCCACTACCAGGTATCCATCGGTTCCAAGCAGCAGGAGCTGCTGAGCGTGCAGAGCCAGCTCAACAGCCAGCTCACGGAAAACGCAGAACTTTCCAACACGTTGGAACAGGGCGACGACGCCATCATCGAGCGTTACGCCCGGGAACAGGGCTACGCCAAGCCCAACGAGCGGGTGTTCGTGGACATCAGCGGTAAATAACGGCGGCATCATCGGTTCAGCGGGGGCGCTTTTGCGGCAACCCCTCTGCATATAATCAATCCAAGAAAAAAGGGGTATTCAAGTTTGGCATTACAAGTTGGGGATATTGTCGAAGGCAAGGTCACCGGGATCAAGCCCTTCGGCGCATTCGTCTCTCTGCCCGATGGCAAGACCGGTCTTGTCCATATTTCGGAGGTGTCCTATGAATTCGTGCAGGACCTCTCCGCCGTGCTGGAAGAAGGCCAGGCGGTAACGGTCAAGGTGCTTTCCATCGCGCCGGACGGCAAGATCGCGCTGTCCATCAAGCGCACGCAGCCCGCGCCGGAACGCGGCGCCCGCCCCCAGGGCGGCGGCAACGCGCGCCCGGCCCAGCAGGCACGCCGCCCGAAGCGGGAGGAAAAACCGCGCGTCTGGCAGCCCAAGCCCGCGGCCCCGCAGGGCGATATGAGCTTTGAGGACATGATGGCGCGCTATAAGTCCCGCAGCGAAGAAAAGATCGCGGATCTCAAGCGTGTGACCGAAAACCACCGCGGCGGCTATTCCCGCCGCCGCTGATCCGCGCCGCAACACACAAGTACATGGCTCTACCCTGACGGCAGCTTTACCGCCGGGGATAGGGCTTTTTTGCAAAAATCAAGGAACACAACCAGAAAGGAACCCTATGCCCACACTCTACACCCTGGTCGCGCCCTGCTTCTTCGGCACGGAATCCACCCTGAATTTCGAGGTCAAGCGCCTGGGCGCCCAGAACATCCAGGTCACGGACGGCCGCGTCCGCTTTCAGGGCGGCGCCGAACTGATCGCGGCGGCCAACCTCAACCTGCGCACGGCCGAGCGCGTTCTGCTGCTGCTGGCTTCCTACAAAGCCACGACCTTTGACGAACTGTTCGACGGCTGCTACCATATCGCCTGGGAAGAACTGCTCCCCGCCGACGCGGCGTTCCCGGTAAAGGGCTCCAGCCTGTCCAGCCAGCTTTCCAGCGTGCCGGCCTGCCAGAGCGTACTCAAAAAGGCCATCGTCAAGCGGCTGCTGGCGGGCCACCGCACGACCGCTCTGCCGGAAACGGGGGATACCTATAAGATCCGCTTCGCCCTGCGCAAGAACGAGGTGGAGATCTATCTGGATACGTCCGGCGACGGCCTGCACAAGCGCGGCTACCGCCGCAACGCCACGCTGGCCCCCATCAAGGAAACACTGGCCGCCGCCATGGCGGACCTGGGCCGGGTGCGGCGCGACAGTCTGGTGCAGGACCCCTTCTGCGGTTCCGGCACGCTGGTGATCGAGGCCGCGCAGAAGGCGCTGAATCTGGCGCCGGGCCTGCGGCGGCACTTTGCGGCCGAACATTTCGACTTTGTCCCGCGGGAAGTCTGGGCGCAGCAGCGCGAAGCCGCCCGCGAGGCCGTGCGCCGGGACGCCGCCTTTGAGGGCGTCGGGTACGACATTGACCCCGCAGCCGTGGCGCTGGCGACTACCAACGCCAAGCTGGCCGGGGTAGGGGACCGCTGCCGCTTTGAGGTGGCCGATGTGAAGGACTTCACCCCGCAGGCCGGGGCCACGGTGCTGACCAACCCGCCCTACGGCGAACGCCTGGGCGACGCGGCGGAAGCGGCGGCCCTGGCGCGCACGCTGGGCAAGGTATGGCAGCGCAGCCCCGGGCAGGGACTGTATGCCATCACGGCGGACGCGGAGTTTGAACAGCACTTTGGCAAAAAGGCCGCCCGCCGCCGCAAGATCTACAACGGCATGATCCCCTGCCAGTTGTATATGTACTACGAACAGCCCAAGAGGTAACGACGATGGAAGACTTGAAACTGGCGGTCCTGATCGACGCGGATAATATTTCCCCCAAATATGTCAAGGTCATTCTGGATGAGGCGGCCTCTTTCGGGGTGGCGGCCTGCAAGCGCATCTACGGCGACTGGTCGGACGCCCGGCTCAAAAGCTGGAAGGATGTGCTGCTCAACAATTCCATCATCCCCATCCAGCAGTACAGCTATACCACCGGCAAAAACGCCACTGACTCGGCCATGATCATCGACGCCATGGACCTTTTGTACGGCGGCAATCTGGACGGGTTCTGCATCGTTTCCTCGGACAGCGACTTCACCCGGCTGGCGGCCCGCCTGCGGGAAGAAGGCAAGCTGGTCATCGGTATGGGCGAAAGCAAGGCCCTCGGACCCTTCGTCAAAGCCTGCGACCAGTTCAAGTATCTGGACCTGATCCTCGACCACGGGGAGCCGGAAACGGCCGAGCCCTCGGCCCCGGCGGCGGAGACCGACGCCATGGCCCAGGCCGGGGACGACACGGCCATCAACCGCGATTCCATCGAGCGCATCGTCCGCGGCCTGATCGGGGAGATGGACGACGGCACCGGCTGGGTGCGCACTTCCCGCGTGGGCGATCAGCTCATCAAGCGTTACCCGGACTTTGACGTGCGAAACTTCGGTTCCAAGAGCCTGAACAAGTTCCTGGCGTCGCTGCCGGGGATGGAGGTGGAGGAACGCATCCTCGCCAACGGCAATCCCATCCAGTTTGTGCGTATGCGCCCCGAACCGGCGCCCAAACCGGCCAAGAAGACCCCGCCCCGGAACAGCGGCCCCAAAAAAGGCGCGCGGCGTCCCGGCGGCAAACGTAAATAAGGCGATAAAACAAAAACAGCGCAGCTCCTTTTTGGGGAACTGCGCTGTTTGTTTTTGTGTGTCAGATCACCAGGCCGCCGTTCTGGCCGATCAACTGCCCGGTGATGTAACCGGCTTCGGGCGCGGCCAGAAAGACCAGCGTCCGTGCGATCTCCTCCGGGGCGCCCAGCCGCCCCACGGGCGTTTCTTCCGCAAGGTCGGCCTTGTCCTGGGCCGAGAAGCCCGCCATCATGTCGGTGTCGATCACGCCGGGGGCCACGCAGTTGACCGTGATGCCGGAGGGGCCTTCCTCTTTGGCAAGGGCGCGGCACAGGCCGATGACCCCGGCCTTCGCGGCTGAATAGTGTACCTCGCAGCTTCCGCCCACCTGGCCCCACATGCTGCTGACGCAGAGGATGCGCCCGTATTTATGCCGGATCATGCCGGGCAGCACGGCGCGGCAGGCGTAAAAAACGCCGTCCAGGTCGGTAGCCATCATGCGCCGCCAATCCTCGTCGGTCAAATCGGTGAACAGCTTTTGCTGGGCGATGCCCGCGTTGCAGACCAGTACGTCCAGGCGGCCGAACGCCCGTTCCGCTTCCGCTACGGCCCGGCGTACAGCGTCCGGGTCGGCGGCGTCCGCCTGCAGCGAGAGGAACCGCCCGGCCGGGTTGCATTCCTGTGCCTGCCGCAGTACGGCTTCGGCGGCTTCGGGGTGGCTGCGCCAGGTAAAGGCAACGTCGTACCCGGCCTGGGCAAAGGCAAGCACGGCAGCGGCGCCGATGCCGCGGCTGCCGCCGGTGATGAGCGCGTGATGGGGGCGCGGGGGCGTGGTCGTGTTCATGGTCATTCTCCTTCCGGGGTGGCGGCCGCTTTGCGGCGTTTGGCTTCCAGCCGCCGGGCGCGCAGCCCGGCGAAGAAGTCCTGCAAAAGCGCCTGGGCTTCCTCTTCCAGCAAGCCCTGTTCGATCACGGGATGGTGGTTGAAGGGCAGGGCGAACAGGTCGGTCAGCCCGCCGCAGCACCCGGCCTTGGGGTCCCGCGCGCCGTAGACCACCCGCCGCAGGCGGCTGTTGATGATCGCGCCGCTGCACATGGGGCAGGGTTCCAGCGTTACAAAAAGTTCGCACTGCCACAGCCGCCAACCGCCCAAAGCGCGGCAGGCAGCGTCGATGGCCAGCAGTTCCGCATGGTAGGTGGCGTTTTTGCCCTGCTCCCGCAGGTTGTGGGCACGGGCTATGATGACGCCGTCCTTGGCGATCACAGCCCCCACAGGCACTTCGCCCAGCGCGGCGGCGGTCCGCGCTTCTTCCAGCGCGGCCTGCATCAGTTGTTCGTCGGTCATGGATAACCCCTTTTGTTTCATGCAATACAAACTGCCGCCTGCAAAGGATGTGCCCCGGCAGCAGACCGGCAGGCTTTGGCCTGCCGCTACCATTATACCGCGCCTGCACCGGCGTGGCAAGGACGCCGCGGACGGGACTTCGCACGCGGTCACCTATTTGCCGGGAAAACAACAAAAGACGGCGTGGTGACTTCTGCCAAAGCCACCGCGCCGTCCTTCGGGAAAATCTATTATCTATCAAAAGAGCACGATGTAAAACAGCAGGAACAGGACCGTCAGCGTGTAGGCGGGGCTGCTGAATACAGCCAGCACATCCACGCCGGGGCGCAGCCCTGCGGAGAAGCGGAACCCCTGTGTGCGTGCGTGGTACAGCAGCCACAGGCAGAACAGCGGGAAAAATGCCACCAGGAACAGTTCCAGACCCAGCGAGACTTCGGCCGGGGCGTACAGGCGCAGATAGAGCGCCAGGAACGCCAGTGTGTTGTTGATGAAGTGGAGCAGCATGCCCGGCAGGATGCTGCCGGAACGCTCGGCCAGCCAGCCCAGGAAAACGCCGCAGATCAGCGCCGTCAACCCCTGGACCAGGTCCAGATGCAGCAGCGCGAACAGCAGGGCGGGACCAAAGATCGCCGCCGCACTGCCGCTGGGACGCAGAAGCCCCTGCAGCGCCCCGCGGAAAAACAGTTCCTCCAGCACGGCGGGCATGATGCACAGGATCACAAACTGCAATACCAGCGCGCCCCCGCCGCTGGGCAGCCGCTGCGGTTCGGCGGCGCTGCCCGTAAGGCCGCTCAACAGGGCCCCGGCCAGGTTGCCGATGTTGGCAAGCCCCAGAAACACCGGCAGGCAGAAAGCAGGGCTCCAGGGGGCAGGCAGCAGCAGGCGCAGGTCGCGGCCATTCAGACGGGTCAGGCGCAGCGCGCACGCCAGCGGGAGCAAAATCGCCCCCAGCCCGATGAACAGCTGGATCAGGCCGATGGTGACATCGCTGACGCCGACGGGCCGTGCCAGCGATGCGCCCGGCAGCAAAAGCCCCAGCAGGGCGTCGGCGGCGGTGTATAGAACAGAACGTACCAGCAGGTACAGCAGGGCGATGACCGCACACCAGCCGGCGGCGCCGCGCACTCCACGAAGTTTTTTCATTCCCTCATCCCTTACAGTCGATCTGTTATTATCATAACACAGGGCGGGGCACAGTGCAATAAAAAGACCCGACCGGTGTGCGGGCCGGTCGGGTCATGGAGGGAGAGAGGAGTCACTGCGTGATCTGCAATGTGCGTTGCAGGCATTGACTTTCTTTGTCTATGATAGTACAGTATAGACGTGAAGTAAAGCACAACTTTTTCATATGAAAGATGAAAATAATTCACCAATGGATGGAGGATTATCTGTGACTTTGACTGATTGTCAGATCCTTATGATGGTGGCGCAGCTTGGCACGTTTGCCGCCGCGGCGGAGCAGATGCACCTTACGCCGTCGGCCATCAGCCATGCGGTGTCGGGCATGGAGGCGGAGTGCGGCTTCCCGCTGTTCACCCGCACCAAAAGCGGCGTCACTATGACCGCCGCGGGCGAACGGCTGTTCCCGTCCGTCCGGCAGATGCTGGCCAGCAGCGAATTGATGGAACAGTCCATCGCGCAGATCAACGGCCTGCACAAAGGCGTGCTGCGGCTGGGCGTGTTCAACTCCGCCTGCGTGACTTGGTTCCCGCAGTTGGTGCCGCCCTTCCAGCAGGAGTTCCCCGGCATCGATGTGCAGATCTATCAGGGGTCCTATGCGGACATCGTGGCGTGGCTCAAAAACGGCGCGGTGGAACTGGGGTTCCTCTCCAACTCCAGCGCCAAGGACCTGGACTTTGAACCGCTGTATGAGGACCCGCTGGTCTGCATCGCCCCGGCGGCGTACAAGCCCCGGCGACCGGGCTGCGTGCGGGCGGAAGAACTGCAGGGCCAGCCCTTCGTCAGCCAGCAGGCGGACGTGGATGCCGATATCCAGAGTTATTTCAAAAAGAACGACCTGCACGTGAACAGCCGGTGCTACATCGTGGACGACCAGTCCATGATCGCCATGGTATCCTGCGGGCAGGGGTTGGCGATCATGCCGGCGCTGATGTTCAAAAAGGAGGCCGACCACAGCGGGTGCCAGGTGCTGCGGCTGGAACCCGCCGCACAGCGCAGCATCGGCGTGGCCTGTCTGTCCCGCAGCGGGTTGTCCCCGGCGGCACGCCGTTTTGTGGAACATACGCGGCGCTATGCGAAGACGTTGAAATGACCTCCCGCGCCGGGGCTTTTCAAACGCGGCAAAAAAGAGTATAATAATATCTTACGAAACCATGCCGGAAAGGGGAATTGCTATGCCGGGCGATCTGCATACCCACACGACGTTTTCGGACGGATCCACCCCGATCGAGAAGATGCCCTTCCTTGCGCGCTGCGCGGGCATGACCCATCTGGCTGTCAGCGACCATGATTCGATGGGCGGGGTGCGTTACGCCTACGCCCACCCGGTACAGGAGGGGGTCCACCTGATCCCTGCTGTGGAACTGACGGCCTATGACTATGACCGGGCGCACCGCGTACACCTGCTCTGCTACTGGCCGGATGACTGCGCGCCGCTGGAAGAATTCTGCGATATGATGGCGGAGCGCCGCCGCACGGCCATGCTGCAAAGCTGCCGCGAACTGGAGGAGATCTGCCCCCAGTTCCGCACCGAGGAAGCGTTGGAACTGGCGAAGGACAGCGGCACATTGTTCAAGGCCCATGTGATGCGCGTGCTGTGGCAGTACGGCCTGGCGGACGGAATGTACAACGAGGTGTACCGTTCGCTGTTCGGGCTCAAGCCGGTCCGGGGGCGCGTGCTGCACACGCCGCGCTACGAGCCGGTGGACGATGTGCTGGCGCTGATCAAGGCCTGCCGCGGCGTGGCGGTGCTGGCGCACCCCAGTGTGTATCACAGCATGGAACTGGCCCGGGAACTGGTCGGCATGGGGCGGCTGGACGGCTTGGAGATCGACCACCCCCGCAACACGCCGGAAGATAAGGCCGAACTGCTGCGCCTGGCAAAAGCCAACGACCTGCTCATCACCGGCGGCACCGACTACCACGGGCTGAACACCGTGACCCCGCGCCCGGTAGGGGCGTTCTCCACCCATGACGAACAGATCGTGCGGCTGGAAACCTTGGCGAAGGCGCGCAAAATGTCCAACAGGAAAGCACAATAAAAAGGAGAAACAAGCCATGACCTATGTATATAACAACCGCGGGACCTGTTCGGTCCGCACCGAAGTGGAACTCAACCCCGACCACACCATCGCCGAAGTGCGGGTGCTGGGCGGCTGCAACGGCAACCTGAAAGGCATCGCCGGTCTGCTGCGCGGCATGAAAGCCGAGGACGCCATCGCCCGCATGGAGGGCACCACCTGCGGCAACAAGCCCACCAGTTGCCCGGACCAGATCGCGCAGGCGCTTAAAGGGGCGCTGGCGGCGCTGTAAAGCTGTAAATAAAAGGAGTTGCCGATGGACTGCTTCCATTACCCGCTGGATACAGAAACGCTACTGCGCAAAAAGCGCCGCCTGCGCCGGGAACTGCTGGCCCAGAACCCGCACCCGCTGCACAAGAAAATCGCCATTCTGGGCGGGTCCACCACCAATGAAGTGGCGGACCAGCTCGGACTTTTTCTGCTGCAATATGGCATCGAGGCGGAATTTTACCAGAGCGAGTATGCCCAATACTGGCAGGACGCCATGTTCGGCACGCCGGAACTGGACGCCTTCGAGCCGGACGCGATCTACGTCCATACGAGCTGGCGCAACCTGACCCGGCTGCCCGCGACCACCGACGCCCCGGCCCAGATCGACGCCATGCTGGAAGAACAGTATGCGCATTTTGAAACGATGTGGCAGGCGCTGGAACGCAAATTTGCCTGCCCGATCATCCAGAACAACTTCGACCGGCCCAACTACCGGCTCATGGGCAACCGCGATATCTGGGACGTTCACGGTCGCTCCAACTTCATCAGCCGCCTGAACCAGAAGTTCTATGCCTATGCGGCTTCCCACGAACATTTTTATATCAACGACATCGACTATCTTTCGGCGGATTACGGTCTGACCGCCTGGGGGGACGCCTTCTACTGGCACATGTACAAGTACGCCATGTGCCTGGACGCCATCCCGTCGCTGGCGAACAGCGTGGCCAACATTATCAAATCCCTCTATGGCCGCAATAAAAAGGCGCTGGTGCTGGACCTGGACAATACGCTCTGGGGCGGCATCGTGGGGGACGACGGTGTGGACGGGCTGGCCATCGGCCCGGAAGTGCCGGAAGGGCAGGTCTATGCGGAGTTCCAGAGTTACTGCAAGGCGCTGAAAAGCATCGGCGTGATTTTGGCGGTGGACTCCAAGAACGATGAAGCCAACGCGCTGGCGGGGCTCAACCACCCCGACGGCGTGCTGCGGCCGGATGATTTTGTAGCGATCAAGGCCAACTGGGACCCCAAGGACCAGAACCTCCGCGCCCTGGCGTCGGAACTGAGTTTGGGGGCGGACAGCTTTGTCTTTGCCGACGACAACCCGGCCGAGCGCGCCATCGTGGCCGCCCAGGTGCCCGGGGTGGAAACGCCGGTGATGGACGGGGCCGAGAACTATATCAAGACGCTGGACCACGGCGGCTACTTTGAAGTCACCACCCTTTCGCAGGAGGACCTGCAAAAGACCGAGCTGTACCACCAGAACGCCCAGCGTGCGGCGGCCCAGGCGGCTTTCGGCGACTACGGGGAATATCTCGACAGCCTGCACATGCAGGCGGAACTGTATGGGTTTGAGCCGCTGTACATCCAGCGCATTGCCCAGCTCACGAACAAGTCCAACCAGTTCAACCTGACCACGCTGCGCTGCACGGAGGACGACATTCGCGCCATGGCGGGGGATAAGGACTATCTCTGCCTGTGCGGCAAACTTACCGACGCTTTCGGTGACAACGGCATCGTCACGGTGGTGGCCGGACAGACCGAAGGGCAGGCGTTGCACCTGCGCCTGTGGCTGATGAGCTGCCGTGTGCTCAAGCGCGGCATGGAGGACGCCATGATGAACACCGTGGTGGCCGAAGCGGCGGCGCGCGGCGTGCGGGAAGTGTACGGTTACTACTATCCCACCGCGAAGAACGGGATGGTACGGGATTTTTATGCCGGTTTCGGCTTTGAAAAAGTGAGCGAGGACGAAACCGGCAATACGGTGTGGAAGCTGGCGGTCGATGCCTACCAGCCCAAACCGCTGCACATGACGATCAAACGCTGACCGGGGAGGGAACACCATGGGAAAGACCGCGCTGCGGAAAGGCGCCGCGGCCTTGCTGTTTGCCGTGCTCACGGCGCTTTTGCTGGGGGCGGCAGACTTCCTGTTCGTGGATGACGTGCATTCCTATTCCCGCGTCATGCTGCAGGAACTTTACGCGCAGTCGGGGCAAATCGATACGCTGTTTTTGGGGTCGTCGCACTGCTACCGCAGCGTAGACCCCGCGGCGGTGGACAAGGCGCTGGGGACCCATAGCTTCAACGCGGGTTCTTCCCAGCAGTTGCCGGACGGCTCCTATTATATGCTGCGGGAAGCCGCGTCCCAAAACCCGCTGAAAACCGTCTACCTCGAAATGTTCTATACCGGCTACAACCAGAGCGCTTCCAGCGATGTGCCGCAGGCGTGTTACCTGCTGACGGACTATATGCGCTGGAACTCGCCCAACCGCTACCAGTATTTGTGGGAGATGGGCGGCCTGGCGGGCTTTGCCGATCTGGTATTCCCGGCCCGGCACAGCCTGGCGTCCCTGACGAACCTGCCCGAACTGTGGCGCGCCAAACTCACGGACGGCTATGAACCGGGCAACTACGCCTATGTGACCTACCCGGAGGACGGCGAAGCCTACCGCGGCAACGGGTTCGTATATACCGAGGGCACGGCCCAGGACGGCTTTGCGACCCTGCTGGATGTGGACCCGGAACAGCCGCTTTCGGACTTTGGATGGGCCAACCTGACCCGCATCACGGAATTTTGCAGGCAGCAGGGGATACGGCTGGTGCTGTTCACGGCGCCGCTGCCCAGCGCCTACCTGGCAAATACCGAAAACTATCAGGCGTATGTGGACGCGGTGCGGGGCTTTGCGGCGCAGAACGGGCTGACATATTGGGACTTTTCGCTGTACCGCAGCGAGGAAAAAATGAAGCACATGGGCAGCGGCGAGTATTCCGACGCCCATCATCTGAACGGGGCAGGGGCGGAACTGTTTACCGAAGCCCTCTGCGATACTATCGCCCGGGAGGCAGCCGGGGAGGATGTCGCGGCCCTGTTCTGTGATACGGTGGAGGAAAAACTGACCGACTATGCAGACAATACGATTTTTATGGCCGATGGGTGGCTGGATTCGCAATAAGGAGGAACCGCCATGCTGGCCGTGACATCCCCTGGATTTCTGGTATTTGCCGCGCTGCTGGCGTGCGTCTGGTATAAGACGCGGCCCGCCCGCCGCTGGCGTTGGATGCTGGCTGCCAGCATCCTGTTCTATCTTTCGCTGGACTGGCAGGGCTTTTTCGTCCTGCTGTTCAGTTCGCTTCTGGTCTGGGCCTGTGCCTTCCGCGCGCAGGACAAACGATGGTTCGGGGCCGGTCTGGCGGCCGCGCTGGCGCCGCTTTTGCTGCTCAAGTATTATACGGCGGCGGCCGGCGGCCTGCAGCAGATGCTGGGCCTGCGCATCTGGCAGCCGGAACTGCTGCAGCCTTTGGGTATCGGCTACTTCACGCTGGAACTGGTCAGCTACCTGACCGATGTGCGCCGCCGGACCATCGAGCCACAGCGCAGTTTCGGGCGCGTTCTGTGCTATGCGTCCTTCTTCCTGTCCATCACGCAGGGACCGTTCAACCGCTACGGGGAATGGATGCCCCAACTGGAAGCCCCCACCGTATGGGACAGCCACCGCGCCTGGCGCGGCGCTATCCGCTGCTGGTGGGGCTACTTCAAAAAGGTGGCGGTGGCGGACCGTGCGGCGATCGTGGTATCGGCGGCGTTTGCCGATCCGGCCGCGTTCGACCGCAGCCAGCTTTTGCTGGCGACCGTGCTGTACTCTTTCCAGCTTTATGCCGACTTTTCCGGCTATACGGACATCGTGCTGGGCGTCGGCGAGATCCTGGGCCTGTCGCTGCCGGAAAACTTCCGCCGCCCCTTCCTGGCGGCCAGCGTCAAGGAACTGTGGTCCCGCTGGCATATCAGCCTGTCCCGCTGGCTGCGGGATTATGTGTATATCCCGCTGGGGGGCAGCCGCTGCCGCCCGGCGCGGCGGGACGCCAATCTGGTCGTGACCTTTCTGGTCAGCGGCCTGTGGCACGGCGCAGGGCTGACCTACCTGCTCTGGGGCTTCCTGCATGGGGCGTTGCAGGCGCTGGAAAATCATCTGCCCTGGCGAAACAAGATCACGAAGGGCCGCGCGCGCTGGCTGGGCATCGCAGGGACTTTCTGCATTTTCGTGTTCACCTTCACGATCTTCCGGGCCAGCAGCCTGGATAACGCGCTCCAGTATTTTCAGGGCATCCTGTTTCAGGGCGGCTGGGATGCGATCAGCAACTACTGGGAACTGGGGCTGACCACCCGGCAGGATCAAATCCTTCTGTTTGCGGGGATCGCCGTCCTCATCCTCGTGGACCTGCTGCAGGAGCGGGGCGTCCGCCTTCTGGACCGGCTGGCGGCCGCGCCCAGGGCCGTGCGCTGGATCGCCTACGAGGGCATGATCTTCTCGTTCCTGTATATGGGCCAGTTTTTGGGCGGGGGCGGTTTCCTCTACGCCCGCTACTGAAACGATAAAAAAGAAGGCACAGCGTTCATGGGGAACGCTGTGCCTTCGCTGTATAGGGGGATGTCAGCGGTCGGGGTCGCAGTCCAGGATCGAGGGAATATTCTGCCACCGCTCGGATTCGGCCTCGTACCGCTCCTGCAGCCAGTGTACCGCGGCGTCCAGGCCCGCCTGGCTGCCCTCGAAATCCTGGCTTTCGATTTTTTCTTCCGCCGTGTGCTCAATGCTCCAGGGGCCGGGCCACACAAAGGCGGTCAGGTACTCTACCTTTTTCTTGCCGCTCTCGTCGGCGGGGTCCGGGCGTTTGCCGGGCACCAGCACATACCGCATGCCGCCCTCGGCGCCGGAATACGGGTTGCCGTTGTGGAACCAGTGATAAATAGGGAATGCGTTCAGCATACAGACTCCTTTCCCGCCGCGGCGCAGACAGGTTTTTCCAGGAATTTTATTATAACGCACCGGCCGCCCGACGGCAAGAGGAAAAAACGGGATTGACAAGCCCGCTTTTTTGCGCTATAATACCTAAGCAATGCGGGATTAGCTCATCCGGTAGAGTGACTGCTTCCCAAGCAGTAGGTGGCGAGTTCGAGACTCGTATCCCGCTCCAAAAGCCTAAGGCTCTGCGCCTTGGGCTTTTTTCTTTGCGCTGTGCAGAAAATTCCTTGACAAATGCGTGGGTTTCTGCTAAAATATTTCAGCAATCGTTCAGATGGCTGCTCCATTCGCACAGGATGGTGAATGCTGGTAGCCGCAATTCGAAGATTGTGATGAGCACATATATCAAGTATGGCTCCCGTGATCATGATCGAGAAAGAGGTGAAATCACATGAAGAAAGGCATCCATCCGAACTACGTGGACTGCACCATTACCTGCGCCTGCGGCAACGTGATCCACACCCGTGACACCAAGCCGGAGATCCACGTCGAAGTTTGCAGCAAGTGCCATCCGTTCTACACCGGCAAGCAGAAGCTGGTCGATACCGGTGGCCGCGTCGAGCGTTTCAAGCGCCGTTTCGCCAAGGCTGGCAAATAAGTTGGTTTGTATCACCCCAGATGGAGACATCTGGGGTCTTTTTGGCTGTCTGTGAGGAACACCCATGCCGGATTACAAGACCCTGCGGGGAAAAACGACATTTGAATATGAAGAAAAGCGCAGCCGCTTTATCGCCACCGCCGCTTTTGCCGATACGGAAGAAGCGGCGCTTGCGGTCCTGCAGGCGGTGCGCGCGGCCAACCGCACCGCGCGGCACAACGTCTATGCCTACGTGCTGCAAAACGGCCGTACCCGCTATTCGGACGACGGCGAACCGGCCAAGACCGCGGGCACCCCGGTGCTGGAAGCCATCCACCACGCGGGCGTTTCCGATGTGATCGTGGTGGTCACGCGGTATTTCGGCGGCATTCTGCTGGGCACCGGCGGGCTCGTGCGCGCCTACACGGCCGCGGCGGCGGGGGCGCTGCATGCGGCGGAACTGGTCACGATGCGCCAGGTGGTGGAATGCCGCCTGCGGGTGCCGTATTCCCAGTTCGAGCAGGCCCAGCATATGATCCAGGCCGCCGAGACCCGCAGCCAGGACCCCGTCTTTGACGATGCGGTTACGCTTTGCTGGCAGATGCCGGCCGGGACCGAAGAAGCACTCTGCCGTTCGCTGGCGGAACTGACCCGCGGCACGGCGCAGGTGGAGGTCTCGCCGCCGCAGTACCGGCCGTTTTGAGCGTCTCTGCGCCCGGAACAGGGCAGGGCGCGCCGATTTTTTCCGCGGCGGCCGCGCCGGAAAGAACCGGCCCCGCGTGGAGAAAATCGGCTTTTGCGTCGTGTGCGCCGGGAAAGCCAGGAAAAAAATTCTGTTTTTTGGAAAAAATGAAGTCTTTTGCGCAGTTTTATCGTATTTATATTATAGAAAGGAAGAAAGGGGGACAGGCTGCATGACGATCCGAGAAGAAACACAGGCCATCGAGCGCCAGACGCTGAGCCGCTACGCCACTTTGAGCGAGAACAGCCGCGGCCGCCGCGCCCCGCAGGAGGAAGACCCCATTCGGACCTGCTTCCAGCGCGACCGGGACCGCATCCTGCACAGCAAGGCGTTCCGGCGGCTGAAACAAAAGACCCAGGTCTTTCTCTCGCCGGAGGGGGATCACTACCGCACGCGGCTGACCCATACGCTGGAAGTCAGCCAGATCGCCCGCACCATCGCGCGGGCGCTGCGCCTGAACGAGGACCTGACCGAAGCCATCGCGCTGGGGCACGACCTGGGGCATACGCCTTTCGGCCATGCGGGGGAGCGGGCGCTCAACCGCCTGTGCCCCGGCGGCTTCACCCATTACCGCCAGAGTTTGCGGGTGGTGGACCTGCTGGAAAAGGACGGCAGGGGCCTGAACCTGAGTTGGGAAGTCCGCAACGGCATCATCACCCATACCACGGGGACCTGGGCACGCACGCCGGAAGGCTGCGTGGTGCGGCGGGCCGACCACATTGCCTTTCTGAACCATGATATCGAGGACGCGGTGGGCGCGGGCGTTTTGGACTCGCGTTCGATCCCGCAGGCCGCCACGGCGGTGCTGGGCACCACCAAATCCCAGCGCATCACCACGATGATCACTGACCTGGTGGAACACAGCCAGAACGGGCGGATCAACTTTTCCCCCGAGGTGGAGGCCGCCTACGCAATCTTAAAGGATTTCATGTACTCCACCGTGTATGTGGACCGCAACGCCAAGCGGGAGGAAACGAAAGTGGACAAGCTCATCGGGGACCTGTACGAGCGCCTTTGCGCCGAACCGGCCCTGCTGCCCAACTTCTATCTACAGATCGCCTACAAAGAAGGCGTGGACCGGGCGGCTACCGATTACATCAGCGGCATGAGCGACGAGTTCGCCACCCGCCTGTTCGTGGACTGGTTCGTGCCGCAGAAATGGCAGGGCCTTTGACGGGCCGCTTCTTGCGCAGGGGAGGTGGAATGAAACGTGATCCCGCAGGAATACATACAGGAAGTGGTGCGCCGCAACGACATTGAAGAGGTCGTCGGCCAGTATGTGCAGTTGCGCCGCCGCGGCCGCACGCTGAGCGGCCTGTGCCCCTTCCACAATGAAAAGACGCCCTCCTTCGTCGTCTATCCCGATACCCAGAGTTTCTATTGCTTCGGCTGCGGCGCAGCGGGCGACGTGATCAGCTTTGTGCGCAAGTACAATAACCTGGGTTATGTGGAAAGCGTCAAGCAGCTGGCCGCCCGGGTGGGCATGCCGCTGCCGCAGGAAGAGGATCGGGAAGCCCGGGCCCGCCAGCGTTTGCTGGAGATCAACCGCAGCGCGGCGCGCTATTTTTACGAGCAGCTCAACGCCCGCACGCCGGAAGCCGCCCAGGCGCGGCGCTATTGGAAAGAAAAGCGCGGTCTGTCCGACGCGGCGATCCGCCGTTTCGGCCTGGGCTATGCGCCGGAGGACTTCGGCGGGCTGCTGCACTATCTGCGGCGGCGGGGCTTCAGCGAGGCCGAACTCGAACACTCCGGCCTGGTCAAGCGCAGCGCCAAGGGCAATCTTTACGATATTTTCCGCCACCGGGTCATGGTGCCCATCATCGACGTGCGCGGCTCCATCATCGCGTTCGGTGGCCGTGTGCTGGACGATTCCAAGCCCAAGTACATCAACAGCCCTGAAACGGTGCTCTATCACAAATCCCGCACGCTGTTTGCGCTCAACATCGCCAAAAAGTCCCCCCATAAACGCTATATCCTCTGCGAAGGGTATATGGACGTGATCTCGATGCACGAGGCGGGGTTCGATACGGCGGTCTGCGCCTGCGGCACCGCCCTGACGGCGGAACAGGTCAAACTGCTCAGCGAATACGCCGACGAGGTGGTCCTGAGTTACGACTCCGACGAGGCGGGCCAGAAAGCCACCGAGCGCAGTCTGGCCCTGTTCGCCAACAGCCCGGTGAAGGTGAGCGTGCTGAGTTACCAGGGGGCCAAGGACCCTGACGAGTTCATCAAGAAATACGGCCGCGAACGCTTTGAAATGCTGCTGAACGGCACGGCCAACCCCACCGAATTCCAGTTGAAAAAGGCGCGGTCCCGGTACGACCTGCGCAGCGACGACGGACGGCTGAATTATATCCGCGACGCCATCGACATCCTGACGTCGCGGGGCGTCACGCCCACGGCGCGGGATGTCTATGCGGGCCGTCTGGCGGAGGAGACCGGCGTTTCCAAGCAGGCGGTCCTCTCCCAGATGCAGGGGGCGCTGCGGGCGGCGGAACGCCGGAACCACCGCAGGGAACAGAAGGACCTGGCCCAGCAGGGCATCGCGGCGGATATCCGGGTGCCCTACACCCAGGGCGGGGAAGCCGCGCTGGGGGCCGCCAGCGCCGGGCGCCAGCTTGTGGCGGCGCTGTTGCAGGACCCGGAACAGATCCCCTATGTGCGGCAGCGCCTTGCGCTGGACACGCTGCTTTTGCCGGAGATCCAGCAGGCCGTGCAGGCCATCTACCGCTGCGCGGACGAAAAGCAGCCGGTCAACCTGACCTCGCTCCAGCAGATGTTGGACGAAAAAGCCTTCCAGCAGGCAGCCTACGCCCAGGCGCAGAACCACGGCCAGCCGTTGACCCGGCAGGACATTGATATGTACCTGGAACGCCTGCAAAACGCCAAGCCCATCAGCGAGCGGGTGGCAGGGACCAGCGACGACCAGTTCCTGGACTTCTTTGCCAACGTCAAAAAGGAAAAAGGCGTACAGGAACCGCCGCCGAAAACATGAGACCGCGTCCCGCGCGGGGATGCACAGTTTTTTAGACACAAAGACCCAAAAGGAGAAACGTACTTATGGCAGACAGAAAAGATCCGATTCGCAGCCTGATTGAAACGGGCCGCCGCAGCGGCAAGCTGACCAACACCGAGATCGGCGATGCGATGGAGAAAAGCGGCAACGTCCTGGACGTCGAACAGATGGAAAAGCTCTATGAGGAGCTGGAAAGCAACGGCATCGAAGTGATCGATGACGGCGCCGCGGACGCCGACGACCCCACGCTGACCGGCGACGGCGTCGATGATTTTGAAGATACCCTGAGCGCCGACGGCATCACCATCGACGACCCGGTCAAGGTCTATCTGAAAGAGATCGGCCGCGTGCCGCTGCTGACCCCGGAGGAGGAGATCGACCTGGCGCTGAAGATCCAGGCCGGCGGCCCGGACGGGGAGAAGGCCAAGCAGCGCCTGAGCGAGGCCAACCTGCGTCTGGTGGTCTCCATCGCCAAGCGGTATGTGGGGCGCGGCATGCAGTTCCTGGACCTGATCCAGGAGGGCAACCTCGGCCTGATCAAAGCCGTCGAGAAGTTCGACCATACCAAGGGCTTCAAGTTCTCCACCTACGCCACCTGGTGGATCCGGCAGGCCATCACCCGCGCCATCGCCGACCAGGCCCGCACCATCCGCATCCCGGTGCATATGGTCGAGACCATCAACAAGGTCAAGAAGGTGTCCAGCCAGCTCCTGCATGAGTACGGCCATGACCCCAGCGCGGAGGAGATCGCCGAGCGTCTGGAAATGCCGGTGGACAAGGTGCGCGAGATCATGCGCGTCGCCCAGGAGCCGGTCAGCCTGGAGACCCCCATCGGCGAGGAGGAGGACAGCCATCTGGGCGACTTCATCCCCGACGATGACGCCCCGGTCCCGGCGGAAGCCGCCAGCCAGACCCTGCTGAAAGAGCAGCTGGCCGACGTGCTCAAGACGCTGACCCCCCGTGAGGAGAAGGTCCTGCGCCTGCGTTTCGGCCTGGAGGACGGCCGCCCCCGCACGTTGGAGGAAGTGGGCAAGGAGTTCAACGTCACCCGTGAACGTATCCGCCAGATCGAAGCCAAGGCGCTGCGCAAACTGCGCCACCCCAGCCGCAGCAAAAAACTGCGCGATTTCCTGGATTGATCGCAAAAAACACCACAGCCCCCGGACGGGATCTCCCGCCCGGGGGCTTCTGCGCGCGAAGGAGGCGTTTGTCAAGGGCGGACTCCCACAAAAAAGGCAGGGGCTTCTTGTGTGAAATGACCAAAACAGGGGGCTGGAACCGCCATTTTTGATTTGTCAAGCAGACGGCGGGCGCTCAAAACCGTCAAAATGCCGAAATTTTCTTACACGCACCCGGGCGTTTCATCAAACGGAAAAAGGATGCGAAAAAACCCGGAAAAGGCTTGACAATAAGGCTTTTACCCTGTATACTGAATTAGTATCACAAAAATGGAAAAGAATGCCCTAAAAGGATTTCGCTTTTGCGCCGAAAGCGGAAAATTTGTGAAAAGTGCCAAATATGGAACTTTTCACGGCGGGTCTTTTGGGGGCCTTTCGCCAACTTTGTCAATCTATGGAATAGGAGTGGTCGCGTTTTATGATAAAGGTCAAGCCCGTACAAAACGGCAGAACGACCCGCATGAGCTTTTCTCGGATCAACGAAGTGATCGACATGCCCAATCTCATCGAGATCCAGAAGAACTCTTACAACTGGTTCCTGGAGGAAGGCCTGCGTGAGGTCTTCCACGACATTGCCGCGATCGAGGACTACACCGGCAACCTGGTGCTGGAATTCATCGACTACCGGCTGGACAAGAACCCCAAGTACTCCATTAAAGAATGCAAGGAACGGGACGCCACCTATGCGGCCCCCCTGTATGTCACGGCGCGGCTGTTCAATAAGCAGACCGGGGAAGTGAAGGAGCAGGAAATTTTCATGGGCGATTTCCCGCTCATGACCGATTCCGGCACCTTTATCTCCAACGGCGCGGAACGTGCCATCGTCAGCCAGTTGGTCCGTTCCCCCGGCGTGTTCTACGGTTCCAGCAAGGACCGTACCGGCAAGGACCTGTTCACGGCTACCATGAACCCCAACCGCGGCGCCTGGCTGGAATACGAGACCGATTCCCAGGACGTTTTCTATGTCCGCATCGATAAGAACCGCAAGCTGCCGGTCACCACGCTGGTGCGCGCCCTGGGCCTGAGCACCGACGAGCAGATCCGTCAGTTCTTCGGCGATTCCGAGCCCAAGATCAACGCTTCGCTGGAAAAGGACATCACCCATTCCACCGAGGAAGGCCTGCTGGAAGTGTACCGCAAGCTGCGCCCCGGCGAGCCCCCGACGGTGGAAAACTCCCGCAGCCACCTGAACGCGCTGTTCTTCGACCCGCGCCGCTATGACCTGGCGCGTTTCGGCCGCTATAAGATGAACAACAAGCTGGCGCTGGCCCGCCGTATCGCCGGCTACCGCGCCGCCGAGGACATCATCGCGCCGCTGACCGGCGAACTGCTGGTCGCCAAGGGCGAGAAGATCAACACCGCCAAAGCCAACGAGATCGACGCCGCCGGCGTGACCCGCGTCGTCGTCCTGGTCGAGCGCAAGGGCGAGGAGAGCATCCCCGTCATCGTGATCTCCAACGGCTGCGTGGACGCCCAGCCCTTCTTCAGCTTCGACGTCGAAGCTGAGTGCGGCATCAACGAGCGCGCCAACTTTGCCGAGATCCGCAAGATCCTGGACACCACCTCCGAGCCGGAAGAGCAGAAGGAACTGCTGCGCCAGAACCATGACGTTCTGATCAGCCGCACGGTCACGGTGGACGATATCTTTGCGTCCATCAACTACCTGCTGGGCCTGGATCACGGCATCGGCATCACTGACGAGATCGACCACCTGGGCAACCGCCGCGTGCGCAGCGTGGGCGAATTGCTGCAGAACCAGTTCCGCATCGGTTTCTCCCGTATGGAGCGCGTCATCCGTGAGCGCATGACCCTGCAGAATCAGGAAAGCAGCGAGATCACCCCCCAGAGCATTGTCAACATCCGCCCCGTGGTGGCGGCCATCAAGGAGTTCATCGGCTCCAGCCCGCTGTCCCAGTTCATGGACCAGAACAACCCTCTGGCCGAACTGACCCACAAGCGCCGTCTGTCTGCCCTGGGCCCCGGCGGCCTTTCCCGTGACCGCGCAGGCTTCGAAGTCCGCGACGTGCATTACACCCACTATGGCCGTCTGTGCCCCATCGAGACCCCCGAAGGTCCCAACATCGGTCTGATCTCCTACCTGGCCACCTACGCCAAGATCAACAAGTACGGCTTCGTGGAAGCCCCGTACCGCCGTGTCGATAAGGCCACCGGCGTCGTCACCGACGAAGTGGTCTACATGACCGCCGATGTGGAAGATGAATATATCGTGGCGCAGGCCAACGAACCGCTGGACGAGAACAACCACTTTGTCCGCTCCCGCGTTTCCGGCCGTCACCGCAACGACATCCAGGAATTTGAGGCCAGCCAGGTCGACTTCATGGACGTTTCGCCGCGTATGATGGTCTCTGTGGCTACGGCCTGCATCCCCTTCCTGGAGAACGACGACTGTAACCGTGCCCTGATGGGCTCCAACATGCAGCGGCAGGCGGTGCCCCTGATGGTCACCCAGCAGCCCATCGTCGCCACCGGCATGGAATACAAGGCGGCTACCGACTCCGGCGTCTGCATTCTGGCAGCGCGGGACGGCACCGTGGAATATGTGGACGCCGAGAAGATCGTGGTCCGCTGCGCCGACGGCTCTGCCGATACCTATGAACTCATCAAGTTCATGCGTTCCAACCAGGGCAACTGCAACAACCAGCGCCCCATCGTGCAGGTGGGCGACGTTGTCAAGGCGGGCGAAGTCCTGGCGGACGGCCCGGCCACCAAGAACGGCGAGATCAGCCTGGGCAAGAACGCCCTGGTCGGCTTCATGACCTGGGAAGGCTACAACTACGAGGACGCCGTCCTGCTGAACGAAAAGCTGGTCCGCGAGGACGTCTACACTTCGATCCATATCGAGGAGTATGAGACCGAAGCCCGCGACACCAAGCTGGGACCGGAAGAGATCACCCGCGACATCCCCAACGTGGGCGATGACGCGCTGAAAGACCTGGACGACCGCGGCATCATCCGCATTGGCGCCGAGGTCAAGACCGGCGACATCCTGGTCGGCAAGGTCACGCCCAAGGGCGAGACCGAGCTGACCGCCGAGGAACGCCTGCTGCGCGCCATCTTTGGTGAGAAGGCCCGCGAAGTCCGCGATACTTCTCTGCGCGTGCCCCACGGCGCCTACGGCATCGTGGTGGATATCAAGGTGTTCACCCCCGAGAACAGCGACGAACTGCAGCCCGGCGTGCGTATGTGCGTGCGCTGCTACATCGCCCAGAAGCGTAAGATCAGCGT
>QAKI01000018.1 GCA_003343905.1 Subdoligranulum variabile | reverse complement strand
GTCACGATAAGTTACACGCTGGGAAATTAGACTGACATCTGGAGAGCCGGATACGCTGAGAGGTGTAAGTCCGGTTCGGAGGGGAGTTCTCGGAAACCTACCATAGCAATATGGCAAGGCGCCGGGTTCTTACCCTACCGTACTATACCATGCCCGGCGGGCAGCGTCAACGGCTGCGGCCGCCCCAAAAGGGGAAAAACCTGTCAGTTGTAAAATTTATTTACGAAATCGCAACACATTTCACCCATTGCCGCGTTACAATAAAAATACACTACTCCCAGATGTGGTCCACCCCCAAAAGCGAGGCTCCCGGCCCCGTTTTTTGTGGTGCGTGCCTTTCTGTCTGATCTTTTGTTGAAAGGACAAGCGCAGTATGGCAAAGATCATCGGAATCGACCTGGGCACGACCAATAGCTGCGCCGCCGTGATCGAGTGCGGCAAGCCGGTCGTGATCCCCAATGCGGAGGGCCAGCGCACGACCCCCTCGGTGGTGGCGTTCACCAAGGCGGGGGAACGCCTTGTGGGCGACGCGGCCAAACGGCAGGCGGTCACCAACGCCCCCCGCACGGTCAGCAGCGTCAAGCGGTCGATGGGCAGCGACACACGCATCCCCATCGACGGCAAATGCTATGCCCCGCAGCAGATCAGCGCCATGATCCTGCAAAAACTCAAGGCCGACGCCGAAGCCTACCTGGGCGAGCCGGTGACCGAAGCCGTCATCACGGTGCCCGCCTACTTCAACGACGCCCAGCGCCAGGCCACCAAGGACGCCGGGCGCATCGCCGGGCTGGAGGTCCGGCGCATCATCAACGAACCCACGGCCGCCGCGCTGGCCTATGGCCTGGACAACGGCCGCGCCCAGACCGTCATGGTCTACGACCTGGGCGGCGGGACCTTTGACGTTTCGCTGATCCAGATCGGGGACGGCATCGTGCAGGTGCTGGCCACCTGCGGCGACAACCACCTGGGCGGCGACGATTTCGACGCCCGCATCGTGGACTGGCTGGTGGACCAGTTCCGCCGGGAACACGGGCAGGACCTGACCGGCGACCGCGTGGCCATGCAGCGCCTGCGCGAAGAAGCCGAAAAGGCGAAGAAAGAACTTTCCGCCGCCACCCAGACCGAGATCAACCTGCCCTTCCTCACCGCCGGGCCGGAGGGGCCGGTCCACTTCCAGGCGACGCTGACCCGCGCCGTGTTTGAGGAACTCTGCGGCGAACTGGTGGAGCGCACGGCCCTGCCGGTGCGCAACGCCCTGAGCGACGCCCACCTGAGCGCCAGCGACTTGGACCAGGTATTGCTGGTGGGCGGGTCCA
This sequence comes from Subdoligranulum variabile, assembly GCA_003343905.1. Lineage (GTDB taxonomy): Bacteria > Bacillota > Clostridia > Oscillospirales > Ruminococcaceae > Gemmiger > Gemmiger variabilis_C. Next base: position 8,717 of record QAKI01000018.1, on the reverse strand, counting down.
CCCGCATCCCCGCCGTGCAGGCCAAGGTCCAGCGCATGGTGGGGCTGGAACCGTCCCACGCGCTGAACCCCGACGAATGCGTGGCCCTGGGGGCCGCCGTGCAGGCGGGCCGCCTGGGGGGCGAGGAACTGGCCGGCGCGGGCGAGGACCTGCTGCTGATGGACGTGACCCCGCTGACCCTTTCGGTCGAAACGGTGGGCGGTGTGGCGACCCATCTGATCGAGCGCAACGCCACCATCCCCACTCGGTTCAGCAAGGTGTTCACAACGGCGTCGCCGTTCCAGTCCACAGTCGAGATCAAGGTGCTGCAGGGCGAACGGGAATTTGCCAAGGACAACAAGCTGCTGGGCACCTTTACGCTGCGCGGCATCAAGCGGGCGTGGGCCGGGGTGCCCAAGATCGAAGTGACTTTTGACATCGACGCCAACGGCATCGTCAAGGTCAGCGCGCGGGATCTGGATACCGGCCGGGAACAGGGCATCACGATCACCGGCTCGTCCAATTTGAGTGAGGACGAGATCCAGCGTGCCATGCAGGAAGCCGCGGCCTTTGCCGGGCAGGACAAGGAGCGCAAGGCCGCGCTGGAAGTGCTGAACGCCGCCGAAGCCGCCCTTTACCGGGTGAACACGGCGCTGGGCAGCAAGTCCGGCAAGGCGCTGGACCGCGAGACCCGCGGCCGCATCAAGGAAGCGGAGCGCGGGGTGGAACGGGTCACCCGCCACAAAAAGGCCGAAAAGCTGACCCCCGCCGATGTGCAGTCCATCCGCACCGCGCTGGACGCCCTTTCCGCCGTGGCGGCCCCGCTGGTCGCCCAGTGGGAGAGCGAACAGTCCAGCCAGCCCCGGTGAATTTTTATCAGAGTTACAGACTGTCGAAAAGATTTAGAATCCGTTGCCAGCGGCGGACATGCGCCGACGCTGGCAACACATACAGGGAAATTTTGCGGCAAATTGTGTATGAGGCCATGGGCCGATTGCGCGATTTGCCGTAAAATTTTGTCGAAGAGGAATCCAAAGGGCTGCGGAGCCGCGCGCCGCCTGCGACGGACACAGCAAGGCGGAGCAGGGGCAGCGGTCGCAGAACGCAAGCGCCGCCCCAAGGCGCGCCGCGGGATGCGGGAACTGCAACCCGGTAAACAGGAGCGTCCGGCACGCAACTGTTGCCCTCTTTGCAGCGTGTCGGTTTTTCTGACACGCTGATGCCCCACGTCCCCGGACGCGGGGCCTGTTTTTGCAGGGCTGGGTTGGGAAATGCTGCCGTTTTTGTGGTAAGTTCTGCCGCCTGCCGTGCCCGCGGAGGGCGGCCGGGCGGCGTTTCCCGCTTTGCCGGGGCGGCGTTTCCCGCTTTGCCGGGGCGGCGCGGGGGCACGCCGCCCCTTTGGCAGACTTTTGACGATCATTTACTTTATAAAAAAAGCGTGCTATAATGAAAATGTCCCAAGGTGGGACGCGTTTTTTCACATAGACAGGAGGAGATACCAATGCACTATGTCGATCAGGCAAACCACGTATCGTATCTGAGTTGTGTGGAAGACCTGCTGTCTACGCAGCAGGTGCGTTCCATGAAGCAGTGGGGGCATCATTTTTCGGTCACGACCTACGACCACTCCCTGTTTGTTTCTTACGTTGCGTTCCGGCTGGCCCGCCGCTGGAAATGCGATTACCGCATGGCCGCCCGCATGGGGCTGCTCCATGACCTGTACTTGTATGACAGCCACGACCGTTCGGCGCATCCGGGCAACCAGTGCTTTGACCACCCTGTGGCCGCGCTGAAAAATGCCCGCGCGCTGCTGGACCTCAGCGAAAAAGAGGAGAACATCATCATTTCCCATATGTGGCCGCTGGCCAAGACCATGCCGCATTCCAAGGAAGCGGTGATCGTGAACCTCGCAGACAAGATGTGCGCCACGTTGGAAGTTTCCTATCTGTCCCGCCTGAAGCGTATTCAGCGCTGGATCCCCGATACCTCTGCCGCCATCGCAGGATGATACATTGTAAACCTGTATAAAGCCCGGCGCGCCTGCGTGTGCAGACGCGCCGATTTGCTGTGCCGGGCGCGAAAAAACGGGGCGGCAGCGCGGAAAATCTTGCCAAAAGCCCTTGACAAAATGCGGGGGGGGGGGTATCATGGTTAGTAAGTTCGTTCGTAATGATACCGCCTGTAAAAAGGGCGGCCCCGTATTTTTCGGAGGTTCTTCGGAACGGTCAAACGATAGAGGAGGATGTTGAACCCTATGAAATTGGCAGCACATGGAAAACGTGCCCTGTCGCTGGCGATAGCGGCCGCCATGGCGGTCTCGCTGTGCAGTCCTGCCATGGCACAGTCTGCCACGCCGGAAACGGCAGTGGTAGAGGAATCGGCTGGGGAAGGTGCCGGGAACTTTGAGACAGACGAAGCTGACAAACTGAATGCCCAGCTCATGACGCTTGACAATGGCGGCGAAGATGCAGAAAGCACCGTGACGGCAAATGACGATAATGTCGCCATGATCGGCGATACGGGCTATGAGACCCTGACTGCGGCTATCGACGCCGTGGCGGACAACACGCCCACCACCATCACCCTGCAGAAGGATGTTAACGAAGGAACTGTTACCATTCCCGCAAACAAAATTATCACGATTGAATTGAACGGTCACACGGTCGCTGTCAGCGGCGCCTACACTGCGATCGTGAATTCGGGTGATTTGACTTTGCAGGACAGCACAGGGAATGGCGGTGTTTCTGCGACTGATACACAGGGGTCCTGTGTGGGATTGGATAATAACTCCAAGAATGCAAGGCTTACTATCAAATCCGGCAAATACGATGCCAACGACGGCACGATACTGACTGGCAGGGCTACCGGTGCCACCATCAACATTGAGGGCGGCGAGTTCTATTCTGCCGACAATGCGGTCATCATGGGCAACGGCAGCGAGCGGGAAGGTGAGCCGAATATCATCAACATTTCCGGCGGTACTTTTACGGGTGCGATCCGTTCCGAGGGGTACATTGCCTGCGGCATTTATGCGCCGTGGAAAGATATTGTCACGGTCAGCGGCGGTACCTTTAACATTACCGATGGTGCAGGTATCGTGGCCCGCGCCGGGTCGGTTACTGTGAGCGGTGATGCGACCTTTAACGTCACCGGCAATATGCAGGGCTGGGTCGGTGACAAGAGCCAGGAGTTGCCTTGTTCTGTTTTTGTTTTTGATAACACCAATCCCGCCTACCCTGCCGTGACCGATTCTGATAAAATCAAGGTCGAAGGCGGCAATTTCAAGGCGGACGGTGACGTTATTGCCGTACTGTCCGACGAGGACACGAACAAGCGCGTGGAAGTCACCGGCGGCACCTTCTCCAGTGATCCCAGTGCCTTTGTGCCGGAAAACTGCACGGTCACTCCTGAAAGTGACGGCCGCTTTACGGTCGCCCCCTTGAATGCAGAGAATGCCGTAGCTCAAATCGGCGATCGCTTCTATTCGTCCCTGGTGGATGCCATTGCAAATGTGAATAAAGGGGAGACCATCACCCTGCTGAAAGATGTAGACAACGCCGAGGGCGTGTCTGTGCCAAGCGGGAGCGAGTTTACGGTGGATTTCGGCGGTCATACCTATACGCTGAACCAGCCGGGGGCCGGGTCTCCCAACACCGAGACCAACGGTTTCCAGTTCTTGAAAGACTCCAATATCACCCTCAAGGACGGCACGATCCGCATTTCTGAGCAGAATGGGCACGGCGGTGCCGGTAAACCTATCGGACGTATTATCCAAAACTACGCTGATTTGACGCTGGAAAATATGCAGATCTATGCTGCAAACCAGTGGACTGATGAAAACTATGCGTTGAGCTTCAACTGCGGGAACATTACCTTCACGGGCAACACCAGCGTGTACACCACCAATCCCGCCAATACCATTGCGTTCGACGTCTGCTATTGGCTAGATGGCGGCTACACTGAGGGTACCTATGTTACTTTTGATGAGAATTATACAGGTACCATCGAGGGGCTTATCGAGTATAATAGTACCGACCCTGCAAAAGGGACACTAACCATCAATGGCAACGGCCAATTCCAAGGTGTGAAACTCTCGTCCGAGTCTGTTAATGGTGTGACTATCTCCATCACCGGTGGCAACTTTGCTGTAGACCCCAGCGACTATCTGGCGGACGGCAAGACGGTAGTGGCTGGCGATCAGACGGGCTACCCCTTCAAAGTGACCGACGCCGCTGCGGGCAGTGAACCGGCGGAAGTCGTGCCGGAGGAACCGAACGTGAAAAACCCGGCCGCCAACGATGCCACTGCTACGGAAGATGAGAAGAAACTGGCCGCTGATTTGGGCAAGAAGCTCAACAATGTAACGGTGCAACAGGATGAACTGCTGCTTGCCGCTTACGATGTAGCCAACGAGAACACTGTGACGGAAAACGAAGGAAAAGAAGCGCTGGAAGCGGCTGACATTCCTGTGAGCGATGTTGAAGACGTTTCCATCGTGGTTCAGCCGTATCTAGATATTACGCTGACCGATACGCAGATCAGCGACGATACCCAGAACTTCACGCTGGATATCACCCCCATGTACCGTAAGGTGGCAACCACAGATGCAGATAACGTGATCGTGAAAGGGGAAACTGTTGCGGACGAAACCGCCAACGCCGTAGTGCTGGGCGAACCTGCCGAACTGTCTGTGACCCGCCCGGTGGAGATCACCGTCCCCCTGACGCCCGATTTTACCGATAATGATACGTTGCTGGTCCATCATCGTAAGGACGATGGCACCCGCTATGTCTATGATGGCACGGTGAGCGAGGGCAAGGACAATGTGACCTTCACCAATCCCAACGGCTTCAGCCTGTTCACCATTTCCACCGACCTGCGCAAGGCGGTCATTACGCTGGACGGCGTGCAGACCACGCTGACGGCGGAGGACCTGGGCCAGCCCCTGCCTGGTGCCGAGAAACCCGGCTATACCTTCCAGGGACTTGCTTTCGATGGCGTGGAAGGCACCTGGACCGTTCTGACCGAGGACCTGCTGGACAAGCTGGCGGAACTGTATAAGGGCGAACCCATTGTGGCGACCGCGGTGTACACGCAGAACCCTGCCGGCGAAAGCGGAGATACGAACAACTCCGAAACGCCTGCGTCCACGCCCGCGCCGACTCCGGCCCCCACGCCTGTGCAGGATGACGGCACGGTGTATTACACCTGCCCGGCCTGCGGCTACCATGACTGGACGGCTACCGCCGACGGATACCAGTGCGACCATTGCGCATACCTGGAATCTGCCAAGCAGCTTTCCAGCTATGGCAACGTGAAGGGTGTGTATGAACCGAAGGCCGCGGCCGCAGGCAGCGCCGCCGCGCAGAGCGCGATCCCCCAGACCAGTGACGAGAGCAACCCCGCCCTGTGGGCCATGCTGTGCGCCCTCTCTGCCGCCGCGCTGCTGGGCCTGGGCATTGTGCACCGCAAACGGCAGTAAAGTTTTGGTGATCTTATAATCCTATAACCAGCCCCGCCCCCGGAACGTTCCGGGGGCGGGGCTGGTGGGCGTAAAAATATCATAAGCCGTCTGCGGTGGTTTGTAGGGCGGGGTCTTGACCCCGCCGCGGGCACATCCCGGCAGACAGATTGCTTCGGGTAACAACACCCCTCAGGCTGCGCCTGCAGCGCATCCAGCTCCCCTAAAAGGGGAGCCTTTCAAACGAACAGCCACCTCTAAAGCCTCCCCTTTCAGGGGCTGCGGAGTCGAGCGCCGCCTGCGGCGGATGCGGTAGGGCAAACTATCTTTCCCGGCGTCATAATCGCCTTTTCGGCGATTGAATACAGAGGTTCGCCCTTCGCTCATCGCTCCGGTCGTTGCCGCTACGCGGCAAGGCAGCCGGTCGCAGAATGCAAGCGCCGCACCAAGGCGCGCAGCATGATGCGGAAACCGCAACCCGTGGGTAGCTGCCGCAGGCAGACGGAAGGGTGGGAACTTTCCGGGCAACGATCACGCTGTCTTTGGCAAGACCCCTCAGGCCGCTGCGCGGCCAGCTCCCCTATGAGGGGAGCCTTTCGGCGGGGTCAAGACCCCGCCCTACAGTGCCGCCGGGAACATCCTGCATACTGCAGCGATGGTTTGACCGCGCGCCCAACGAGAATCATAAAACGCCCCGCCAACATATTTCCACAAACACAACCCACAGGCCGCCTGTGCGCGGCCCCCACGGCCTGCCGTTTCCGGCGGGCCGCTTTTTATTCCCGCCCCGCATAAGGCCGCGGGACAAAACCAAGTCCCCCTCTCCCCTGCCCGCGCCCCAGCACCGCGGCCCCGCAAAATTCCTTGCGCTTTTGGCGGTTTCGGGGTATACTATACATAGGAAGATCCCCGCTTTTTTCCGGCCGGAAACCAGAATGTGAGGTGTGAACGCAATATGGAGCCACTGGTCATTACCGTCGCGCGCGAATATGCTTCGGGCGGCAGCGAGATCGCCCAAGCCGTCGCGGACAAGCTCGGCATCCCGCTGTACAACAAAGAACTCATCACCCTGGCCGCCAAAAAGAGCGGCCTGAGCGAAGAAGCCATCGCCGCCAGCGAGAACCAGCGCAGCGGCAGCCTGATCTACAGCCTGTACATGATGGGCAACACCATGCCGCTGGCCGATCAGGTCTACATCCTGCAAAGCAACGTCATCAAGGAGCTGGCCGCCAGGGAGTCCTGCGTGATCCTGGGGCGCTGCGGCGACTATGTGCTGCGCGAACGCCCCAACGTGCTGCGGGTCTTTATCTATGCCCCGCTGGCCGAGCGCATCCGGCGCGCCAAAAGCCGCCCCGGCACCAAAGATATGGCCGACCGGCTGTGGGAAGTCCAGCTTTCCAAACATGACCGCGCCCGCGCCAGCTACTACAATTATTATACCGAAAACCGCTGGGGCGAAGCCAAAAACTACGACCTGTGCCTGAATGCGGCGCTGGGGCAGGATGCCTGCGCCGGGCTGATCGCAGAGGCCGCCCGGGCGCTGGGTAAGCAGGGCTGACCCGCCGCGCCCATCTGTAAAAGGAGTGTGTAAACTATGCTGCGTTATTTGAAAGCCGGGCTTGTGCCCAGCATCGCGTTTTTGCTGCTGGGCATCCTGCTGCTCGTCATGCCGCAGACCAGCCTGCTGTGGATCTGCTACGCCTTCGGCGCGGTGGTGCTGCTGACCGGCATCGTCTGCCTGTTCCAGTACACCCGCCTGCGGGGCAGCGGCTTCCTGGCGCCGTTTTTGCTGGTGAGCGGCGTGGCCACCGCCGCGCTGGGCCTGTTCACGCTGTTCCAGCCCGAAGTGGTCGCCAGCTTCCTGCCTGTGGTGTTCGGCATCTTTATCCTGATCGACGGCATCACCCGCGTGGGCGCGGCGCTGGACCTTGCCAAGCGCCACGGCGACAAATGGTGGCTGATGCTGCTGCTCAGCCTGCTGTCCGTCGTGCTGGGCGTGCTGCTGCTGACGAATCCCTTTGGCGCGGCGGTCAGCGTCGTGATGCTCTGCGGCATCCTGCTGATCGTGGAAGGCGCGCTGAGCCTGTTCTGCGCGCTGTACACCGCCATGGAACTGCGGACGCTGGAACGCATGACCGACGCGGCCATGACAGCCACCCTGCAGGCCCTGGGCGACCTGGCCGACGAGGAGGACGCCCCCGGTGCCCCGGAGGACGAGGTCGTTTATGACGCCGAAAGCACCGATGTTTCCGACAACAACGATCCCCCGCAAAACTGAAAACACGAAGGAGACCCTTGTACCCATGTATGATCTGATCATCGTAGGCGCCGGCCCGGCCGGCATTTTTACCGCCCTGGAACTGCTGCGCAAAGGCAGCCGCCCCCACAGCATCCTGCTGGTGGAAAAGGGCAAACCGGTGGAAAAACGCCACTGCCCCAAGGACAAGACCGGCGTCTGCGTCAACTGCAAGCCCACCTGCGCCATCACCACCGGCTTTTCCGGCGCGGGCGCATTCTCGGACGGCAAGCTGTCGCTGTCCTATCAGGTGGGCGGCGAACTGCCCGACCTGATCGGCGAGGATTTTGCCCAGGAACTCATCGACTACACCGACAAGATCTATCTGGAATTCGGCGCTGACCCCCATGTGGAAGGCATCTACCAGGGGACCGAGATCAAGGACATCCGCAAGCGCGCCATCCAGGCCGGCCTGCAGCTTGTGGACTGCCCCATCCGCCACCTGGGTACCGAGAAGGCCCAGCAGCTTTACCTGAACATCCAGAACTACCTGCTGGACGCGGGCGTGGAGATGCTGTTCGAGACCGAATGTGAGAACATCCTGCTGGAAGGCTCGGTCTGCAAGGGCGTGCGCCTGCGCGAAAAGAGCGGTTCGCGGGATGTGTTCGGCCGTCAGGTGGTCATTGCCACCGGCCGCCGCGGCGCCGACTGGCTGGAAAAGATCTGCGCCGAACACCACATTGCCCACAAGCCCGGCACGGTGGACATCGGCGTGCGGGTGGAATGCCGCAACGAAGTGATGGAGACCATCAACAAGGTGCTCTATGAAGGCAAGCTGATCGGCTACCCCGCCCCCTGGCGCAACAAGGTGCGCACCTTCTGCCAGAACCCCGGCGGCTTTGTGGCGCAGGAAAACTACGACAACGACCTGGCGGTGGTCAACGGCCACAGCTTCAAAGAGAAAAAGAGCGACAACACCAACCTGGCCATTCTGGTCAGCCACAACTTCACCGAGCCGTTCAACCAGCCCATCGCCTACGC
>QAKI01000025.1 GCA_003343905.1 Subdoligranulum variabile | reverse complement strand
CTGATGCTAATACTCCATTCCTTTATCCTGACAAAAGCCTTCATATTTGTATTGATGCATCGGATATTTCCCCAAATGTTGGATACATCTCAGAAGGAAAAGTTATTTTATATGACTCTTACCCTAAAGATTTTTTTGATGTCTATTATGACAAATATTTCAAATGTAAAAATTGTATTGCTTTTAGATTTTGCGCAGGCGGATGCCCAATCCATTCTATGAGAGAAAACAATTTGGCATCGGTAGAATTTGAGTGTGCATTTATAAAAAAATACTACGAATATGTTTTTGAGAAAATACTGGATGGAAAAGAATCATTTGGATGGTATGGTCAAAAAATATATGTTAAAGAATTGGATGATTATTTTATACAGATTACAAATCATGATTTAGAAGCAGACCGGCTTGCAAAAGTGAAATCCAAACTATAATTTTTACACTGCCGCCGTTCAAGGACAATAGAAGGGAGCTTTGTTCGGATAATGAAAATCAGATATTTATCAGTATTTATTAAAAATATGATTTATATGTTCCGCCGCTCGTGGTCAATGGCGAACAGTACATGGTTTTTCTCTATTCTTTCTTTTATCATAAATACCATACAACCTTTTGTCCTTCTTGTCATACCCAAATATATCCTTGATGAGTTAGCGAATAAGCGGCGAATGAATGTAACACTGCACTATATTACGCTCTACGCCGCAGTAATTATACTATTCAATATATCCAACCTTGTTATATCATATTTTTCAACTGTGCAAACACTCAAAACTGCACATCGCGTTAATATGGACACCAACCGCAAATGGGTCTTCATGGATTACGGAAACCTCGAGAACGGTCATGTCCGAAATGTCGCGGCACGATGTATTGGTCCGGTGGAACCTCAAGCTTTTTTCGGCTCAACTGTACTGGGCTTTGTTCAAAACACGCTCCAGCTCGCCGGATATACATACATAATCGCATCTCTTCATCCGCTTATGATTGTATTTATTCTCGCGGTGATCGGTATTAATACATTGGTCGGCAAGAAACTTAATAATATCGGCTATGAATTCCAGCCGATACTCAGCCGTCTCAGCCGCCGTTATAATTATATTTGCAATAACATGACCAATTTTACAGTCGCCAAAGAAGTACGCATAAATGGCGCAGCCGCATGGCTTCGCAAAAAATTCCGCAATGAGACGAGCGAGTTTATATGTGAAATAAAACGGCAGCAGAATATGACTCTTCCATGGCAAATCGTCACGATGCTAGTAAATTTCGTACAGACCGTTGTAATCTACGGGTATTGTGCAAATCTTGCCATAGCCGGCGAAATTACGGTCGGCTCGTTTACCGTGTTTCTCGGAGCTGTAACAGCATTTGCAGGATCTTTCTCAGGATTTATAGGACACTTCCCGAAGTTGTTGATTCTTTCGAAATATGTCGATGATTACAAAGAATTTGAACGTTTTGCGGCACATGCCGGAGCTGAACGTGAATATGTCTGCGGAGATAATCCTACAAACGGCAAATTCGATATAGAATTCGTCGATGTTTCATTCAAGTATCCAAATACAGAAAACTTCGTCTTGAAGCACATCAACATTAAGATCAAGGCTGGAGAACGTTTATCCTGTGTTGGATATAACGGGGCAGGCAAATCGACATTCATCAAGCTCATCTGCCGTCTTTATGAGCCGACTGACGGCAAGATTCTTGTGGGAGGGATCGACATCTCAACGATAAAGCTCTCCGATTACCGTGAAATGTTATCAGTAGTATTTCAGGATTATTCACTCTTTGCTATGACTATCCGTGATAATATTGTCCTGAACCGCAAGCCTGACCGTTTGCGTCTTGACAAGGCGCTTGAAAACTGTGGACTTGAAGAGCGGATAGCTCTTCTTAATAACGGCGTCGACACACAGCTTTTCCGACCGTTTGAATATGACGGTACTGAATTCTCCGGCGGCGAAGAACAAAAACTCGCCTGTGCACGAGCATATTACAAGGACGCCCCCATAGTCATCCTTGACGAGCCTACTGCATTTCTCGATCCTATAGCTGAAACAAATTTGTACGAGCGTTTTGACCGTATTATCGGAAAAAAAACATCAATTTACATATCCCATCGCCTCGCAAGTGTCAAGTTCTGTGATAAAATCGCCGTGTTTGCTGACGGAATGATTGTCGAGCAAGGTACGCATAACGAGCTTATGGAAAAAGGCGGTATATACGCTGAGATGTTCAAAAAACAGGCGCATTATTATGTGTCAGATGACCCGAGCGGTGAAGAGGTAACTGTATGAAAACAAAGCTCACAAAGGATAAAAAACAAAAGCTTCGCGCTTCTAAAAAAGCTGAAAAGACAGAGTCAAGACGCCAAAAAGAAGCAAATGAGGGTACGCTTCGCGAGCAATACGCCAATCTTGCCTTTGCCTGTAAATTTCTATGGAATACAAACAAAAAGCTGTTTTTGTTCAGAGTTCCTCTGATTCTTTTGCAAAATGCACAGTCGCTTATACCTATTTTCTTTGTCCGCGCGATTCTCAACGAGCTGACCATCGGGCAAAATATCCGTGTAGTGATACTCTATGCCCTGATCATGGCTGGGTCATCGTTTATGATAACGATAATTTCCTCTCTTTTTGAAAGATGGGATTCTATTGAGCGCACAAAGCTTGACTTCGCTACATATGAAGCATTTGCCGACAACATTATGAATCTTCCTTATTCATCACTTGAAGATCCAGAGATGCAAGATAAGCAGTGGCTTGCTATGCAAAACCGATTTGACCGTGTTTTGCAATTTACAACAGCTATTGCTTCTTCTCTCATCACTCTTATCAGTGTTGCCGCTCTCGTAACAACGCTCAACCCGATCATTCTTGCAGTAATTATTGTATCATCGTCAGTAAGGTTTCTCATAGACCGCTATCAGCGTAATTTTCCGCATCGCTACAATGATGAACGTATGAGAAAAGCCCGAATTAACGAGTACTATGAAGGAATTATGACAATCCCTGACTGTGGGAAGGATATTCGCATCGGCAATATCGAAAATTGGTTGTATAACAAAGCCGATACAAGCTGGCGGGATAATCTCTATCCGCTTGACCGGGCATTCCAGCAAAAAATGCTCTCGTTCAATAGTCTGACCGGAATTATCGGGATTTTTCAGGATATTGCCGTGTATCTAATTCTTGCCGTACAGGTTGTAAACAGTACGATGACGGTCGGTGATTTCTCAATGTATTTAACGGCGGCAAGTACCTTTTCAAGTGCAGTCATGGGATTGTCAGGTAACTATTCTCTTCTTATGATTCAGACAGCATGGTATCTGAAAGAATATCGCAATTGCTTTTTAAATTCCGGTCATCTGAAAAACAACAGTGTACAAACACATATCGATATTCCGAAAAACGCCGAAATAGAGTTTCGGGATGTTTCATTCAAGTACCCAAAGACCGACCGTATGATCCTTGAGCATGTCAATATAACGATAAGACGTGGAGAGACACTTTCAATAGTAGGGGAAAACGGAGCCGGAAAAACTACATTTATCAAACTGCTGTGCAGATTATATGAACCGACCGAAGGAGAGATACTTATAAATGGAATACCCGCAGCTGACATTTCCCTCGACGAATACTATCGCCTGTTCGGCGTAGTATTCCAGGATTTTTCACTGTTCGAATTTGCAGTAAATGAGAATATCGCAATGAACACAGAGTTCGACCGCGAACACATTTCCCAATGCATACGAAAATGCGGACTTGAGAACCGCGTGAAGACACTTCCCAACGGACAGGATACATATATCTGCAAAAACTTCGATCCTGACGGAATTGAGCTTTCCGGCGGAGAAGGTCAGAAGATCGCCATCGCCCGCGCGGTTTATCGAGAAGCTCCAATCATAATATTTGATGAGCCAACTTCTGCCTTGGATCCAATAGCAGAGTATAATATATACAAAAATTTTCACGATCTTGCGGAACAGCGTACAGCGATTTATATTTCACATCGTATGTCATCTACGCGCTTTACAAATAAAATCGCCGTATTTGCAAATGGCTCAATCGCTGAATACGGCACACATAATGAACTTATGGCCAAAGGTGGTATATACCGGGATATGTTTAATATACAAGCGAAAAACTATATGGTATAAGCACAATTTCAAGATATGAACAATTGTATGTTACGGAAAACTATCAACGACATATGTTTTTAATTTTTTAGCTATTGAAAATTTTTAAACGTAAAAATACTCTTTAAAATAATTATGGTTTTAGATAATATGAATGATATTATGGATTCAATGTTTAATAAAAACAGTGGCAAACTACTTTTAGCACTTTCCAAATTAGATAAAGAATTGTCAATAACTGTTATGGGAACAAGCATGGAACCAGTTCTCAAAGATGGCGACGTTATTAAAGTAAAACCATGTAACAATTATGAAATCGGTGATATAATTGTTTTTCTGTATAAAAATAATGCTCTTTTGGTACATAGATTGATAAAAAAGAGGAATAAAATACTTTTATGCAAAGGAGATAATTCATTTAGACTGGAAGAAGTTGAGGAAGAGTATGTCTTAGGAAAAGTCATATCTATTAATTCTAATCATATATATACAATTCCCAACGAGCTTATTGAATTATCCTATCTTGTCAACCGAGAATTCAGAAAAAATCGTTATGAAATTGACAAAACAAAAAATTCTCCTGTTTATATTTCATTTAGAAATAAATTATGTTCATATATACAAGAAAAACAAAAATCAGATTTAAAGTAGGAAATTTATGTTACCAATAAATAGTATTCTATCTAAAATATTTAATCAGAAATGCTATACTTGTTTAAAACCGCTGTTAAAAAATATGAATTTTTGTTATGCAATAATAAAAGGAGAAACGCTATCCAAACTAGCATACGGTGAATTGGGCAAACGGACAAGTTCAGATATTGACATTTTAATACCACGAATACATTTAAAAAAAATCGAAGAAGTTCTTCATCAAAATGGTTTTATCAATACTCAACATTCACGTAAAGATCAAATAATTATGTTAGCAGGTTCACATCAGATTTCACCTTGGATTAAAAATTTATCTCCATTAGGTACAATGATGATAGATTTGAACTTTGACATCTTTTGGGGTGAATACGATGGCAAACGGATTAATATTGAAGAATTTCTTTATGATACGACAGAAATGGATATTTATGGTGTAAAAGTTCAAACATTGCCGCCTGTAAAAGCAATAATTCAATTAATTTCGCATCACTATAAAGATATGAATTCTATCTTTCTTCTCGCAACGCGTAATAGCATTAAATATGAAATGTTCAAGGACGTGTATTATTTACTGAAAAACAATCTTGATACAATCACTTTAGACAAATTTTATTCATTGAGCGAGTCGTACAAAATTATCCCATACGTATATTATATGTTATATTATACCGGACAAGTTTTTGAGGATACAGTTCTCAATAAATATATTGATGCTTTCAGAACATCTAAAGGAGAAGAATTATTAAATTATTATGGTCTATGCGCGAAGGAACGTAAAGAATGGAAATTCAATTTTCAAACGCGATTAGAAAGTGATGATTTATACCAATTGATAAAAAATGATTTGAGCGAAAAAGATTACGAAAAAATAGCAATAAATAAGAGAATTTTTTAGTGTAAATTATGTAACATAAAATCAAAACGAATATTAAATTTATAATATTTATAATAAGCTAAACATCTTTTTCAATATTTGTATTCCTAATTTTTTATAGTTTTCAAGCGGATCGCTTTTAATATTATTATCACCATTTAAATAGTAATAATCATTATCACTTAATCGATATAATCGGCAACAAACTATTTATTGTAACAGTTTTGTTTAATTAGTTGATTTTTAATAAATATCTGTGATTAAAATATTCTTTATCTTCATTAATAAACGTAATGCATGCATGATTGGCTCGTGCATGCATTTTTTAACTGCCACAGTAAACACCTAAAAAACGAAGTATAAAAATTTACATCAATTAACGGCCGTTATCTTTTTAATATAAATTAAATTAATTTAGCACCATTGATTATATACAACTTGTCTATTAAACAGTTCATGTCCTTTTATATAATATTTTTTATTATCACTTTTTCTTTATTTAGCAATATTTGTATATATTTTTCAATAAACTATATAATTCGGAATAAATTATATCATTTCCCTATTTATCTGGACACACTTTAATGTCGGAGCAAAATAGTCTATTATTATGCACACAAAGGAGGCGGTAAGGCTTGAATACGGACGATTTGCTCCTGTCTGACGGCGGTACAAATGCCGGACCAGGCAAAAAAT
>QAKI01000026.1 GCA_003343905.1 Subdoligranulum variabile | reverse complement strand
TTCTCCACTTCATCTATACTTCCGCGGCATTTCTTTACCAAGGCGAGACCTTCCGCGTAAGCCGCAAAAGATTCCTCCATGGAAAGTTCTTCCCCCTCCAGGCGTCCGATTATTTCATCCAGCCTTTCAAAGGTCTGTTCTATACTCAAAGTTTCCGCCATGTCCCGTTCCTTTCTATTCATCTGCCGAATCTGCTCCTATAACCTCAGTTTCTACGACACCATCGGACAGCTGTAAAGACAGCCTTTCCCCCGGCAGCGCCTGAGATGCCGACAGCAGACGGCTTCCGTCCTTTTTGGTCACAAAGGCATATCCTCTCGTGATCCGGTCAAGCGGAGAACAGCCTTTCAGCCGCTCCGCATAAACAGCCAGCTTATGATCCGCTGATTTGAGCTTGCCCCTCATGACTGAGGAAAGCTTGTCCTGATACTGATCGAGAAGCTGTCTTTTTTCCGCCACCTGATAATCCGGCCGGAATCTGCCCAGCCGGAGCTCTTTCGCTTTCAGCATCTGCTTAAGCCTTTCCGTCCGGCCTATCATAGCTTCCGACATCCTCCGCCCCGCTTCGTCAAGCTGAGATAAAAAAAGACGGTAGTCATAAACAGCCAGCTCAGCCGCAGCCGATGGAGTCGGCGCGCGCAGATCTGATACGAAATCAGCAATCGTAAAATCTGTCTCATGACCGACTGCGGATATCACCGGCACAGAGCAGTCAAATATCGCCTGCGCCGTCTTTTCTTCATTGAAAGCCCATAGGTCTTCAATGGAACCGCCGCCTCTGCCTACGATCATACAGTCGACGCCAAACCGTTCCAGAGCCTCGATTCCCGCCGCTATGGTATCGGCGGCTCCCTCTCCCTGTACCTTTGCCGGATACAGCACCAGGCGGACGTGAGGATTTCTCCTTTCCGCAATATTTATGATATCACGGACTGCTGCGCCGGTGCTGGCCGTGACAATCCCAAGAGTCTTAATATAGCGGGGGATCGGCTGCTTATATTCCGATGCAAAAAGTCCTCTCTCTTCCAATTCCCTTTTAAGCGCTTCAAACTGCTCATAGAGACTTCCAATCCCGTCCAGGGTGATTTCCCTGGCATAAAGCTGATATTTCCCGTCTCTTTCAAACACATTTACGGCTCCCGACACGATGACCTGCTGGCCCTCTTTCATGGCAAAGGGAAGCCCTCCGCGGTTACCGGCGAACATCACGGCCTGCAGGACTGCCCCCTTGTCCTTCAGGGTAAAGTAAATATGGCCTGAGGAATGATACTTACAATTGGACACCTCACCTTTTACAGATATGGCCCCCAGCAGATAATCCTGGGTAAACATATTTTTAATATAGGCATTTACCTGCCCCACCGTATAGACGCTTCGTCCCATCTGTCTCAGCTCTCCGTGACAAGCTTGGCTAAAATCCCGTTGACAAAAGACGGAGAATCATCTCCGCCGTATTTTCTGGCTATTTCCACCGCTTCATTGATGGCTACCTTCTCCGGCACCGATTCCTCGTACAGCATCTCATAAAGCGCCAGGCGCAGGACCGTCAGGTCTACCTTTCCCATACGACGGGTCTTCCAGCCTTTCGCCACCTCATTTATCCGGTCGTCCAGTTCTTTGACGTGTCCATAGATATCCTCTACTTTTCCGGACATATAGCTTTCATCTTTTTCTTCCAGGGGCTCCAGCTCTTCCAGGTATCTTTTTACCTGTTCGCTGAATTCCGCCTCAGATTCATAGAATTCTTTGCGGAACAGCATGCGGAACACATGCTCCCTCAGTTCTCTTCTGCTCATGTGCATCCTCCAAATCACTTCAGTCTTTCCAAAGGCCGAGCCCGCGGAAAAACCCGTATGGTCCTTTCGGACATAAGGAAAAAGGGTGCTTTTTATGGGCACCCTTTTCAGTTCTTTCTATCTGGTCTTGTCAATATTCACACCGGCGATCTTTACATTCACATCAATCACCGAAAGTCCCGTCATATTCTCAATAGCCGACTTCACACGCTCCTGAACCTGCGCGCATACATCGGGGATACTATAGCCGTATTCCATATTGAGAGATAAATCCACCGATACAGAAGTATCCAGCACATCTACCTTCACGCCCTTGGAGAGATTTTTCATCCCCAGCTTTCCGACCAGCTCATTGGTAATGTTTCCTGCCATGGATGCGACTCCCTCGATCTCCGTAGCCGCCAGCCCGGCAATGATCGCCACCACCTCATCTGCGATCTGGACTTCACCAACGGTCTCTTTGTCGTGACGCAGGGTATGAGTATTTCTATTTTCATGTTCCACCGCCGCTACCTCCTGTACCTAAAATTCATACTTTGTCTTTCATTATACCAAAAAGATGAATATTTATCAACCAAATATGTAAAGTCTTTACTGGTCCAGGTCCATAAGGGTGATGACTACGTTCGCCGCGTCTACCTCTGTCTTCCTCTTGACGATATCCTCTATCTGTGCTCTTTCCGCGTCGGTAAGTTCCGTTTTTCCGACTACCACGTCCACGGTCCCGTCATTGATGCAGACTACGGAATCCGTAAAACCCTTGGCCCCAAGGAGAGTCTCTGCCGCGTTTTCTTTTTCCGCGACTGCGGTGAGGGCGATCATCTGATCCACCGCCGCCTGCTTTTGGTCATCTGCGATCGCCGCATTGTTGATGACCTCCATGAGAGTCTCTTTATTCTTGCTGCGTACTTGCTCCCGGTTCAGCTGCATCTGCGACACATAATTGCTGACCGTGACCCCGTTCGTAAGAACGGCTTCGCCGGGTACGGAAGCCCCTGCCTCCGCGGCTGTGGAAGACTCCTCTGCGGCTGCCACAGATTCTCCGTTCTGAGCGTCAGTAGCTGCCGCCGCCTGGGTTTCATCACCGTCTTCTGCCGGTGTGTAAACATCCGTCAGACTTTCTCCGTTTGCCTTGGAAAGTGCCTGATTCTCTGCCAGGACATCTTCATCGGAAATGTCCAAAAGTCCTGCGGCAACAGTCTCTTCTGCAGCATTTCCATCGGCCTGAGCCTTTTTCTCTCCGCCAAGGAAATTAAATTTCCCGGCGTAGCTTAAGTAGCCTGCCACGGCAATCATCACTGCCAGCAGGGTCAGGACAATCTGGTTTTTCTTCACAATTCGTTTCACAGTACCGCTCCTTTTTAAGATTCTTGTTTGACTCTCTTTAATACTTTAATTTTATGTGCGGGAAGGTCAAATAATGCTTCCATTGCCTCAGAGATTTCAGCTTTTACGGTAGCTTCTCCTCCTCCCTCCGCTGTAATGACGATTCCTGTCACCTTTGGACAGAGCTCTTTTGTCACGTAGGGACTGTCTTCACTGCCAGTCAGAACCGTCTGGCTGGACTGGTTCTTCTCTTCCACAGACCGGGAGCCTCCCTCGCTGTCCGTCTCCTTTGTACTGCTCTGCTCCAGGGAAGCGTCTGTCTGGAGGATAGTCTCGCCGCCCGATTCCAGGGTCACCATGACTTCCGCCTTTCCCACTCCGTCTATGGTGGACAGAATCTCCGCCACCCTTTTTTCCATTTTCTTTGCATAATCACTGACATCCGACGTACCACTCCCACTTCCATTTTCACGGCTGACTTCCTGTTGTCCGCTGATTTTTTCTGTATTCTCCCCATTCTTTTTCGTAGGGAGAGCGATCACGAGCAGGAGAACGCCTGCGAGAAGAAGCAGAATCCAGGTTTCCGTCTTGATCTGTTTTAATTTCCGGAAATTAAAATTCCATTTTTTCATGAAAGCTCCACTCCCTTCCTCCGGCATCCCTGCGCCGCGGCCTGATCCTCATCTCCGGATTCGGATGCTGTCCCCTGCCACGGAAAATTTTTCCGACAGCAGCTTCCGTACCGTCTCATCTTCTGCCTCTTCTCTATAATTCCTGGTATTTTCCCCCAGTTCTTCCTCTGTTTTCTCTCCTGCTCCGGCCTCATCCCCCGCTTCTCCGCCATCCTCATCCAGAATCTTTACCTTCCTCTTCTCAATGACGACCGGATCGATACTCCCGGTCTTTCCTGCCTCACTTGACATACGGTCGCTCATGGTAAAATCCACTTCTATGGACAGTACCTGGCCGAATGTTTCGCTCCCATTCATAGTATCCAGGTTTACCCTGACAGCAGCGCTGCCGCATCCGGCAGCCGCGAGAGACTCCGATGCCTGAGAAGCCAGTTCCTCTTCATACTGGGAAATCACCGAGGAAGAATACTCTTCTCCTTTGAGTTCCAGCTCCTCCCGGAATTCCTCCTCTCTTCCCTGGCTTTCAAGCTCCGTCTCAAACTGGGAAAATACATCCTCCAGGCGGAAGAGCTTTCCCACTGGAGCCAGTACGATGAGAACCAGCACCATTCCCATGAAGTATTTGATATATTTGACGTTTTTCCCATCCGGAAGGAGCTTAAGGACCAGCGACATGAAAATGAGGTATGCCGCTATATTTTTCACCCACTGATAAAATCCCGCCAGCATCTGCCGCTCTCCTCCTTGTTTTCGTTTTAGATCTGAACCGATGTAAACGCACATAGAATCCCTATCGTCAGAAGAAACATTCCGGCAGAGGCAGTCGTCACCTTTAAAAGCAGGCGGGTACCGGAGGCCACTCCAGACAGACATTCTGTGACCCGTTCATCCGCCACGGGCTGCACCATCGCCGCCGCCCCATGGTAGAGTATTGTGATGACGGCCAGCTTAAGGACCGGAACCGCGCAGATAAGCAGCAGAGCAATCAACGCTGCCGCTCCTATCCCGTTCTTTATCAGGCTGGCCGTGCCGGTGATGAGGCTTGCGGCCGCTCCGGCCCCTCCCCCAATACCGGGAATCGCGCTGAGCGCCTTTGTCACCACACCTGTCTTCATGGAATCGGCCAGCGGAAGGACCATACTCTGTATGGCCCCGTATCCAACCACCAGCCCTATGACGGTCTTAATCCCCCAGCTTAAGACCAGCTCCAAAAGCTCCGTCATCTTCGTCAGGATCTCTTCTTTTGATATATGATTCACCAGGCTCAGCACCACATAGATTTGGATCCCCGGAAGAAACAGTACCTGAAACAGCCATTCCACGATACTGACCGCTCCCATGATAAACTCATAGGAAAAGACAGAAGTCATGGTCTTCCCGGTGGCGGCTACCGCCAATGTGAATGCCGGAAGCAGCGCTCCCATGAATTCCATCACATGGGTCACTGTATCCTTGGCCACCTCGGCCGCTTCAAAAAACGCAGTCAGAAGCAGAGAAAGGAGCAGCAGATATGTCACATAAAATCCGGTCTCTCCCGCCTGTTTGTCCTGAAAGGAGGAAGCAAGACCGGAAAAAATCGTCCCAAAAGCCGCTATGAGAAGGACATGTCCCAGACTTTTCCTGTTTATGGATATCTCCGACAACAGACTGTTTTTCAGATATACCGGCACCTTCTTGACCGTTTCTCCGATTTTCCCTGAGACAAGGGCGTTCACCATGCCGGAAAAAGTCGGGGCCGATTCCTCCAGAGCATCGTCCATTACCTCCTGGGCGCCGCTGTAATCGTAGTCATCTGCCTGTTCTTCCAGGGATTCTGCCCTGACGCTCATGGGAAAAAGGAGCCAAAAAAGCAGAAAAAACACGATGCCCATGCGGCTGAGCATTTTACGCGGCCTCATGTGAGCAGCTGTCCCAAGGTCTTAAGAAGGGACAGTACCACCGGCATACTGATCAGAAGGATGGATAATTTTCCAAACAATTCGATCTGGCCGGCCACAGAATTGTACCCTTGGTTTTTGTATCTGGAACATAACCTAACACAGTTTTAAATTGTCCAGATTTCTTGCCATAATGCTTTTCTGCGTGATACATTTATATAAAAGCT
>QAKI01000003.1 GCA_003343905.1 Subdoligranulum variabile | reverse complement strand
AGCATTGTGCCCGTAATATCGAACATTCCGGAGGCGTTGGATAATCCCAACATATAGAAAGGCAATGATTTTCCACCTAAGAAGTAGGAGTCCATATTCTGGGCTGCCCGTTTTTTAAGAATGAGACCGATGACAATCATAGCGATAAGATAGGCGCATATGATAAGAAGGTCGGTAGTGTGTAATTTCATATTATTATTTTGAATCGATTTATATATTGTATCTTCTTTGCTGCAAAGGTAGGGGGAAAGTCTTGGGCAAACAAATATTATTTTAGCACATACTGATACTAAACCAATAAATGTTTCTTATTCCTTATGGTAAATTAGTTCATTCCTAAGATTCCATGCTTGTATATGTTTTATGCCATTGTGAGACGGTAAGACCATATCATCAATTGATACTACCACTTTCGGAAAGTTATCATTAATGGTTTCCAATGGAGAAAATTCTCTTTTTATGGTACTTTGATCTGACATTATATAAGAGCATTGTATATAAATTGTTTCTCCTGTTTTTTGAGCCACGAAGTCGATCTCTTTACCTTTGGCATTGCCAGTGTAAACTTCATATCCCATACGAAGTAACTCCAAGTAAACTGCGTTTTCTATCAGGTAGCCAAAGCCATAACCGTAGCCGGGATAGAGATAATTTTTATAAGCAAGGTCATTAATGTAGAACTTACTTGTCCCAGCAAGGGTTTCTTTTCCCTTGATGTCATAACGTTCGCAACGATGGATTAAGAATGTGTCTTCGATATATCCTATATAAGCAGCTACAATATCATAACTAATGTTTCTCCCTGAATTTTTAAAGTATTTCACTATGCTATTGACCGATATCAGGTTGGAAGCGTTGTTTACTAAAAAGATAAAAATATCTTCCAGTAATTTGGGGTCACGTATATTGTAACGTTGGATAATGTCACGCAACAAAATGGAGTCCTTAATAGTAGACATATAGTTTTGTCTGATTTCCAGTTTATTCGGGAGAGAAAACAACTCCGGCAGACCACCACTATTTATATAATCAAGATAACTTTGTTTCATTTGCTCTTTTCCGGTTACCATAAGATATTCCTGATAACTGAAAGGAAAAACATTGAAACATACATAACGACCGGATAATAACGTAGCCAGTTCTCCTGAAAGTAATTTAGAGTTAGAACCGCTTATGAATAGTTCGTATTCAGCTGTATAGTCTTGTGAATAAGAATTTATTGTCTTTTCCCAATCTTTGATGAGTTGAATCTCATCGATGAAAATATAAACTTTTCCTGTTGGTTGTATAATTGCCTGATACAGCTTGATGATTTCATCTAAGTCTTTGTAGGTCTTTATGAAATCCAGATCTGTCATTTCTCTGTTGATGAATAGTGTATTTGCGGC
This sequence comes from Subdoligranulum variabile, assembly GCA_003343905.1. Taxonomy (GTDB): domain Bacteria; phylum Bacillota; class Clostridia; order Oscillospirales; family Ruminococcaceae; genus Gemmiger; species Gemmiger variabilis_C. Next base: position 10,195 of record QAKI01000003.1, on the reverse strand, counting down.
AGGCACGCCATTTTCTATCAGTTGCCTGGCAGTCTGTCGCAATAGATAACTTTTTCCTGCTCTACGCTGACCTGTAAGGATTTTCACAAGTCTGTTTCCTGTAAAGTCCATAATCTTTTCATTGTATTCACTACGCCTGAATCCAAAATCAAATGCAGTGTCTCCCCAAAGATTATACTTTCTTAGAATGTTTATCCTTTCGTCCATATCCTAAAGTTTTTAGCAAAAATACAAAAGTTTCGGATATATCCGAAACTTTTCTTGCTTTTGTTTGCGATTTCGAATATATCCGAAATTATTTGTTTTAAAGATAAACTTGTTCTGTTTCTACTGTAACGGCTTTGTTAGCTTCTATGAGATTGCAAATATTTTCTACGGAAGCAGCAGAACGTAAACCGTCTGCCGGTGTGTGAAAACAATAATCGATCAGTCTATCAATGGTGGAAGTTGCTACATGCATACGAGTATCCGAGGATGCATAATAGATATATACTGTTCCATCTTCATCCGCAATCCAGCCATTCGAGAAAAGTACATTAGATACGTCACCTATTCTTTCTTCATCTATCGGAGCCAGCAAATATCCACCCGGTTCGGCAATTGTCTTTGTCGGATCTTCCAGAGAGGTCATATACAGATAGAGTACATAACGCAGTCCGGCAGCACAAGCCCGTACACCGTGGGCGAGGTGTAACCATCCCTTGGAGGTTTTGATAGGATGAGGTCCCTCTCCATTCTTCACCTCTTTTATAGTGTGATAGTGACGGTGGTTGATGATAGTTTCTTCTTTCACTTCTGCATGAGTCATATCATCAATGAGTGCCCAACCGATACCTCCGCCGTTTCCGGCATCAATAAAGCTATCTTGCGGACGGGTGTACAAAGCGTACTTACCGTTAACAAATTCCGGATGTAGAACGACATTACGTTGTTGGCTTTTGGAAATCAGGTTGGGTAGGCGTTCCCAATTCTTCAAATCTTTGGTGCGGACGATACCTGCTTTGGCAACGGCGGAAGATAAGTCACCCGGTGCAGCGTTGGGGTCAAGGCTTTCGCTACAGAAGATACCATATATCCAGCCGTCTTCATGTGCTGTCAGGCGCATGTCGTAGACGTTTGTTTCTGTCGGATCAGTATCCGGTAGTTGTATCGGGTATTCCCAAAAACGAAAGTTATCTATTCCGTTTGGACTTTCGGCAATGGCAAAGAATGACTTACGGTCGTTCCCTTCCACACGGACTACCATCAGATATTTCCCTTCCCATTTGATAGCTCCCGAATTCATGGTAGCGTTGATACCAATCCGTTCCATTAGCCATGGATTTGTTTCCGGGTTCAGGTCATAGCGCCATTCGAGTGGAGTATGAGCTGCTGTTAGGATAGGATATTTGTAACGCTCGTATATTCCATTATTGGAAAATACCTTCTTATTTTTACGTGAGATAAGGATTTCATATTCTTTCTTTAGAATATGAAATCTGTTGTTGTATCTATTCATATCAATTCAACATATTAAGAGATAAGATTAAAAATCTATTTCTCTTGTATCTTCTTGACAAGGTAAAAAGAAACCGTTCACAATGCATATAAGCATGAAATGTATGCTGTGTTGCATGAACAGTTTCTTTTTTTATGTTTTATCATTCTAGAAGTGTGGGGTACTTCTTAAAATAGATATGTCAAGTTTATTAATTATTGTTTAGTGATAAAATAAGAACGAACGGTATAGCCGGGTTCCAAGAAGCTAACCCAATACCAACCATTTTCTATTTTATCTATTTTACAATCTTCTACTGGATAAGCAACCTTTCTATCTACAGCATTTTTAGTAACTTTATAAAGTACAGCATTGGTTTTTGTACCTTTTTCGAGGTTACCTGTAAACTGGACTGCGAACCCGGAAGCATAACTTCCTGTGCTCTTGATTGTTAATAGTGAAAGATTAAGTTCTTCAGAATAAATAACTTCACCAACTTTTGATGTACCAGGAGACTGATAAGAATACGAACCGGCTATTAAGTAACGATAACTTGGATTTTCTGAATAAGGCTCGTCAATAGTTTTGATATGAATATCAACAGATTGCCCCTCTTTGTCCTTGATGGTAATTGCTTTATTGAAATAGTTTCTTTTTAATCCTTCAATAATAACTTCTGTTCCATTTTCTGCTACCGTACATTTAATATAGTTGGCTGCGGAGGTGGAGGGAAGACTGCATGTATATTCACCGTTCCCATCCAGGATCTTGATCGTAACAGGTTCGCCAGTTATTAGGTAAGTGATATCTTCGTTATTATCTACTACTAGTCTTTTTATTACTTTCACTGCAATTTCGGCTGTTTTGTTGTGGCTGTCTTTCACGGTTAGTGTTGCAGTACCCGGAACGCTAGAAGAAGTAATTTCTATTTTTCCATCTTCACTGATTTTAGCTGTTGCTATCGTTTCATCAGAAGATGTTATGCTATATCCTCCATTTCCGGTATATATTTCGAACGTTTTATGTTCTTCAAAGAACATAGTTGTAGACTTTGTATTTACTGCCAATTCTTGTTCCTGAGCTACCACTACTTTCACATTTGCAAAATTCTTAGTCCAGTCGCTAACGGTCAATGTTGCAGTACCATATTCCAGACCTGTAACAATCACCTCATTACCTGAGATGATTGCTGTTGCTACTGTTGCATCTGAACTAGACACTTTATATCCGCCATTGCCTTCAATAATATTAAAACTCCCTTCGGTTGTCTTATCTAAATCAATCGTTAACGTCTTTGCATCTACAGTCAGATTTGCGTAACTAGGTAAGTCTTCATCACAACCGGAAAGTAATCCGATTGCGCAAAGTACGATTCCTGCTAAGTATATTTTATTTCTTTTCATAATATTCTCTTATTTATAATTCGTTATTCAGCTTCATGGTTTTTTATTTTACCAGTCACAGTCACAACACTGTATTTAGGAACAGTTATAGCACGTAAACCGCTTTGGGACGGATTTATCTTTTTGTGTTTCCATTTTACATATTCAGTGGATGTATATGTTCTCATATTCTGAAATTCTACTCCTTCAATCTCAATTAATGTTGAGAATGACTCTTTCTCGGATGAATTAACCAATACAATAGTGTAAGTATCGTCTTTAATGTAAGCAGATACCAGCAATTCTTCAGGGAATTTATCTGTTTCTGAAGAAATAGCCTCTACATCCACACGTCGAGCATTACGTTCTATATACTTGGTGAACTGTCCATAGGTATAGTAACGTGGTACTTTGTAATAATATGTACTAGGCAATGCCTCTTCTAGTTGGATCAGGTTCTCACCTGTAGTACTACAAGGGCGTGCACCCGCCCACCATACAAAGGCGCTCATATTACCTTTTGCCATATACGTGTGGAAGGTTTTTGCCCATCTCATTGCATCTGGCCATGTTTCTTTACGGTCCTTATCATCACAAAGTTCAGTTTGCCACATAGGAATATTATGCTTCTCTGCTTCTTCAAATGGAATGATATTTTCATCCTTTGTAGAATATCCATGACCAGCTACAATCAAATTCGGATCTACGAGTGCCGGATATTTTTTTAGACTTTCATTGATATGAGTAACCGCCCATTTCCATTGGGCATTTTCTCCATAAATCAATTTCATATCATTGTGACCTCTTTTAATCATTTCCGGGCGAAGTTTGTCGAGTACAAATGTAGCCATTTGATCTACAGACCAAGAACAACTAGCCCAGCCACCCATACTGGCGAGAACATCCGGCTCATTCCAACCGGATAATCCGTATATGTCGATGCCTAATTTTTGTTCATAGGCATCTACAAAGTCTAATAGATATTTGGCATATTCATCATAATATTCCGGTTTTAGATTTCCACCATTAAGCTTGCCATTACTTTTCCATTTAATAGGAGGACACCAAACAGAAAAGAAGAAATTGACATCCTTATATTTTCTATTTATAAGGTCAACTAACCACATTTGTCCAAGTTGCATTTGTTCTCCACATTCTTCACCATTGTAATTGCGCCAATAGTTATTGATCATAGAAGGGTCATCAGGTTGCAACATAAAATTGCGATCCATTTTGAATTCAATATCTCCTGTTGTTGGATTACTGTAAGAAGGGAATATCTCTCCACGGTAGATATTCAAAGCCAAACCAGATTTACCAAACAAGTCCTCCATTACAGCATCACGTTGCATTGTATTCCAAATACGGTGTGACCAACCACAGAAAGCACAACCGAAACCATCAATCACTTGATGTTTATTCTCTTCTCCTATTTTCATTCTTACAACAGCGGTAGTTGTCGGTTCAGCGACAATTCCGTCATCTTCGAAGTTTTCTTCTACAGGATCCGGGATATAGACATCGCTATGGTCCAAGCTTCCGTCATCACATGAATATCCTAAAAAAAGGAAAAGTGCTACAAATAATAGTGAATATATCTTCTTCATAATTTTTTAATATTAATTTGATTTATGCGTATTATCTCCACAGTTCAGTTTGCACCATAGCATTATTGTTATTCAACTCACCGGATGGGATCGGATAATATTTGTGTTTCTCCTGAAAATATTCTGCTCCCTGTTTCTCGTTTGCATCGAAGATTGATCTGATTTCTTGGGTAGTATACCAACGTTTTAAGTCATCAAAACGATGGCCTTCACCAAAGAATTCAAGTAAACATTGATGTTCAATTTCAGGCATTAATTCTGTTTGGGTAAACGTCTTATTTTTTAGACCGGCTCTTTGTCGAACAATTTTCAATGCTGTGTTTGCACCGTTTACATCGTTTGTCATGGCGCAAGCCTCAGCGTACATTAGAAGTACTTCTGAAAAACGCATGGCACGTAAATTGTTTGATTTACCTTCCTTGTGTCCCATATTATCCGCATTAGTTGCGTTTACAAAATATGCTGTGTATTTTTTCAGCAGGAACATTCCGTCACCTTGGCTGAAAGATGGAGCTCCACCACTCATTTTACCACTGTTACCTTCCCAAAGATCTTCCATAGAACGGTTGCCACCATACCACTTCTCATTTTTTACTACATCTCCTAAGGCTTCCGGATTAAAGAATAGACTTGCATACATACGCTTGTCATATTTTGTATCTGAACCGGCAGGACGTTCTTCCTTAACAAACTCTCCAACAGCAAAACTGGAAGGCATCAATTTGGCCCAACCACCGCCGGCAACCGGACCAATAAATTGGGGAAGAGAGTTACCGAGGCTGATTCCACTTTCGTTACCCCATGTCAATTCACCGTCACTGCTATATTGCAATTCGAATACAGATTCTTCGTTGTTTTCATTTGCTGTCGTAAAATTCTCTGCGAAGTTTTCTATCAAATCGTAGCGTCCCGGATAATAAGGAGCTTTCATCAATAGCTCTAGTTGTTCTTTTGCTTCGGGATATTTGTGCTGATAGATATATATTTTGCCTAACATAGCGATAGCTGCTCCTTTTTCAATCCGACCTTTTTCATCGCCTGAACGTGTCACAGGAAGATTGCAGTTGATTGCATTTTTTAAATCATCTTCTGCTTGTTTCCAAAGTTGCTCTTCTTTAGCTGCGGGTTTGTTACTTTCATCTTCATTAGACGGAATTAAACGAAGAGGGACTTCTTTATAGTTGTGTACTAATAGGAAATATTGTAATCCTCTCAGAAAGAGGGCTTCTCCTTTGATCATAGAACGATCTTCTTCACTGATACCTGTTGCCGGAACCAGATCAATATTCTTCAATACCAAGTTGGCACGCTGAATACCTGCATAGAGTGCTCCGTATGGGTCACTTCCTGTTGTACTTGAGTTCTGGAATGTAGCGATGGCCCACATGGAAGCCTCTTCATTCAGAATTGTAAAAATATCATCGCCACGGCTATTTAAGTTTAGCCACCCGTCAAAAGCTCCGTAATAACCATTCATTTGATATTTTATGGGAGAATAAGCAGCGGCTAGACCGCTTTCTGCATCTGCTTTATTTCTCCAGAAGTTGTCTTCTGTGAAGTGATTAGGATCTTTTAGATCCAGAAAGTTGGATTCGTTGCATGAAGTCAGTGCTCCAGATAAGAGAGTTGCCATGCATATATATGATAACCAGTTCTTTTTCATGTTATAAATTCAATTAGTGTATATTTTTATATTATAAGCTAACCTGAATACCAAACGAGATAGTACGTGGGAGTGGATAACGACCTTGGTCTATTCCTCTTGAGAATACATTATAACCTGCTCCGATATCTACACTACCACTTTCACCGAGGTCGGGAGAATAACCGGAATATTTACTTAATGTGAAGAGATTCTCCATTGATGTATAAATTCTCACGTTTTCTAGTTTTATTTTCTTTAATAAATTTTTAGGGAGTGAATAACCGATATCCAGAGTTTTTAATCTGAAGTAGGAACCATCTTCTAGCCATCTGTCGGTATATGCTAACCCATTGTCTGCTCCGTCAGATTTAGAAAAGCGAGGAATATCGGTATTCTGATTATCTGGTCTCCACGAGTTAGCCAGTTTAGTACTGTAATTTCCGTTGAACTTACCAGATTCAAGACAGTAACGCTGATAGTTATATATCTGGTTGCCTGTCATACCATCAAAGAATAGACCAAAATCAAATCCTTTCCATTCACCGCCTAAGCGCAGGCCGAATGTGAAATCAGGGAATGGATTGCCTACATCATGTTGGTCATTCTCATCAATAACGCCATCACCGTTCCAGTCTTTGTAACGTACATCACCCGGTTGTGCACCCGGTTGAATCTGTTTTCCATCTTTGTTTTTGTAGTTATCAATTTCTTCTTGAGTACGGAAAATACCATCTGTTTCAATCAGATTAAAGTATGACATTGGATGTCCTTCTTCAAATCTGTTAATGCCACGTCCGCCAGCACCGTGGGCAGAATAACCAGAAATAGCTAAATTATCTCCGCCAGCAGTAATCTTTGTTACTTTATTTTTTTCTGTGGTGATATTTGCGCCGATATAATAGTTGAAATCATTACCGATAGTACTGCGCCAATTTACAGATAGTTCGAATCCTTTGTTGCGTACTTGCCCTGCATTTTGGATAGAGAGACCGCTGATACCAGTAGAGGCAGCATAAGGGATTGGAAGTAATACGTCATTTGTGTTTTTTACATAAGCGTCAGCTGTCAATGTTAATTTACCATTCAACAAACTTAGATCCAGACCTGCGTTGAACGTTTCTGTGCTTTCCCAAGTCAGATCGGTAGGGGATACTGCGGTAACGTTAGGTAGCTGACCAAACCAGATATTATTACCTTGTAGATAATTCATACCATCGGATACTATACTGATGGTTGGGTAATACTTATCCATTTGCTGGTTACCTAATTTACCGTAACTGAAACGGAGTTTGAATTGGTCAAATATATTCTCCAGTGGTCTGAAGAATTTTTCGCGGTTGATATTCCAACCGATAGAAGCCGAGGGGAAACTACCGAACTGATGTCCTTTCTTGAAGCGTGAAGAACCATCACGACGGATAGATGCAGAAACCAAATAGCGGTTGTCATAAGAATACATCACACGTCCGAAGAGTGAGACCAATGCCAACTCGTTTAATGAACTGGAAGCTGTCATTGATTTGACATTGCCCGTCATGGTTTCGATAAATTCAGGAATATCTGTATTGCTCCCGTTCAAACCATAACTCTTATCTTTTTGTGCAGAATAACCGACTAACGCTGAAATGTTATGTTTACCAAATATTCTGTCATAGTTCAATGTGTTTTCCAGTACCCAAGATTCGTAATCGGATGAACCTTCACTTAAGTCAGGGGCATCATTTTTACCATAGGTCCCTAGATCGTATGCACCTGTGTATGTACGGCTTTTGGTATGATCCTTTCTAAGTCCTAAATTCAATTTATATTTTAATCCCTTAATTACTTCTGCCTGTAAATAAGCGTTGAGAAAGATTTGAGTTTTTTCGTTGTTTCTGTTGACCGTACTGTAATATGCATACGGGTTCGGAAGGTTAATGTCGGCTGAAGTTCCCCAACCGGTAAGATTGGTGGGATCGAATACTGGTACTACTGAAGGGAAACGTAAAATTTCTCCCATTGTATCTTGGTTGATATTACCTTCTCCTTTAGAGAGACGGACGATCATTGACTCTCCAATAATTAATCGGTTATCTAGAAATGAATAGTCGCTTTTTAAACGAATGTTATAAGATTCGTGACTTGTGTTACGAAGAATACCTTCTTTATTTAAATAGCTTGCAGAAGCACTGTATGATCCGGTTTTGGAGCCGCCACTAATGTTGGCATTTACTTTATAGGTCATGGCAGTACGAAGCATTACGTCTTGCCAGTCTGTACCTGTACCTACAAATGGGACAGCCCCGATTTCCGTACCATAACCATCGGCTGCCAGATTGTAATAACGTGCAAAGCGACTATACTCTTCGCCATTAAACACTTTCAAAGTTTTGGGAGTTTGGCTGAAACCGGTGAAGAAGTTTACATTGAGTTTGGTAGGCATATCCTTGCGACCGCTTTTAGTAGTAACTAATACTACGCCACCGGCAGCACGAGAACCATAGATAGCGGCAGCCGCCGCATCCTTCAGTACTTCAATGGAAGCGATATCTGATGGATCCACCATACTGAGGTCTCCGAAGGCTCCATCAATGACGTAAAGTGGGTCATTGTTGGAAAGAGAACTAACACCACGTACGTTAATGGTCATTCCTTCATTTGGATCACCACTAGTACTTGTTACAGATACACCTGCGATTTTACCTTGAAGGGCTGTACCTGCATTGGTGGCAACAGCGCCATTTAATTCTTTTGCACCTACTGAACTTACTGCTCCGGAGAGGTGGCTTTTCTTTGCCGTACCATAACCGATGACAACTACTTGTTCGAGAGTCACGTTATCTTCTTCCATACTGACATTAATTGGAGCGTCTGATAATATTGTACGCTCTATACTTTTCATACCTATTGTAGAGAATACCAGTATGTCGCTTTTATTGGCTTTAATGGCATATTTACCGTCCATGTTTGTAACTGTACCAGTATCTTTACCTTTTACTTTTACTGTGACTCCTGGTAAGGGTTCGTTTGTCGTAGCTTCTGTTACGACTCCTTTAACTTCAATATTCTGGGCTACCAATGGAATACTGGCTAGGCAGAGAAAGAAGAAAAGTAAGAAATGAATTTTTTTACTCATGATTTATTGCATTAGATTTATAAACTCTTAAACATATTATTTATTGTGTTATTTGTAAATGATAGTTTGGGTAATTTCCCATTAACATCGCTTATATAAGAAGTAGATGTACTGATATAGCTTAATAGATGTGCTATCCCAATAAGATAAAATAATTTGTTTTTCATTATATATATTTTATGTTGTTAAACTCTGGGGACAAAGGTAGGGTGGTTTGTTATGGAGGACAAATATAATTTTATCAAATACTAATACAAAATTAGCAAAAAGCATAAAAATTAGTGAAAAGTATAATTGAAACTCTTTGATATAAGATTTAAATACTGTTTTTCCTTAATCTTCTGTTGTATGGGCTGATAAATAGACGGATACAGATGAAAGATAGTTCCTTCACCTGCCAACACTGATGAACTTATTGATTATCTTAATGTCTGACTATTTACTTATAGGAAATAAAATGAATAAGCCGGAATATTATAAAAATTTTCTGAAGCATTTAGCCGTTTTTATCAGTTTGTAGGACTTCCTTATCTTGCTGGTTTACCGTTTGAGGAGCATCTGATATCGGACCGGTATTGGGAAATATAGTGTGCTGCCATTTATCGGTATGCGGATATACTTTCTATATAGGTCGGTATGGAGATAAAGAGGTTGATTTTGTAGGAGAACGCAATGGAGAAAATTATATGTTCAGGTAGTATATTTAGTTGAGTGGGAATTTGGAAATTTGTTGGCTATACAAGATAATTATCCGAAAATAGTTGTTACGATGGATGAAATTGAGGGCGTTTCTTATCAGGGTATCGAACAGACCCCTATCCGTCAGTTTTTACTTTGTTGGAAATAGCTTTTCTATTAAAGAAAAAAAGAGAGAAAATAAAAGGAGAAACTGGTTTTGTTTCCAGTTTCTCCTTTCCCTTTCCAGTATATAATCTCAAAGCGATTATTTGAAAACAATCTTCATTGGTC
>QAKI01000068.1 GCA_003343905.1 Subdoligranulum variabile | reverse complement strand
CGGGCGAACGCCCGGCTGCCGTCCTTATGCCCGGACATCGCTCCCACGATCGCAGGGTCTTTCACACTTTTATAAACATTCCCGATAAACGTTCGACGCGCCATATGAGACGAAGCAAGGTCGCCATCGGTCCGATACTAAAACTAATTCAGCTTAAGGCGTAGAAAAAGAGACTGCTCGTAGCTCGTAGCAAGCTCACAAGCCAAACAAGATTATTGCAGCAAACAACACAATAGCTATACAATCAAATAAAACGTAAAATAAAAAGCACAAATAATTTTCTATTCGACAATACACTGATTTTCTATCCCCTTACTTTGAAATCAATAATTACGAATTTTATAAAACCCAAACTGCTCAATTAATGCAGGACAACAAAAAAGAATTGAAATGAAGAATAGGGAAATGAGGGGAGGGCTATAAATTATCATTTAAACTTATTTCCACCCACAATGCATATAAATCTTTTTTTAACATCAGCTATTTTCTCTGAATTTTACCAACTCGTGCTGGTGCTATGTTACATATATTATTTGTAACTTCTAAATAATCATCTGGATTGTCAGCTCTATAGGTTATTTCAGATAATAGTTTTTTAATAGTCGAAATATGGGACAATTTTGTCAGTAAATGTGTTGCTTCCTGACATGTTAGTCCAACTTTATTCATTACATTTTCTAAATTGCGACAAGACTGATAAACTTTTTTAGGGAATGCTACCGCTTGTAAGTAATTGAGTCTATTATCATATACAGAATGTTGAATTTCATCACATTCAGCAAGTAATGATTGAATCATGCCACCTAAAATAGCTCCAATCGCTTGTTTCTGTTCTCGACCGGCTTCTACTACATGAGCAATATATAAAGCTAAAACAATCGTTATACCTAAACCTAGCAACTCAGTAAATGAATAAAGAAAATCCGATAATACGCTCTATGCAAAGTTGCCGTTCAACATATAGAGATTATGTTTTGCTGTTTTTATTCATCCTCCAATTTTCTGAATGTAATTAAATTTTGGTGGTGGTGATTAATTTTGTATGCATAAGGATAACCGAAGGGATAAAGCGGTTTGACAGTCTGTATTAACACTGTTGTGCCTGCAAATATAAAGCCTATTTCCTGCATCAATTTCACAATGTCAGCTTGTACACACACCTCTTTCTTTTCTATTGTAAAGTCACTGATTATGATTGTCGCATATTTTTTGTTTTTTAGTTTACTATAAGCTTTGGTCATTATCTCTTTGAAAGCATTAAGAAAGTTTGCGTACTCATCAAGATTCCCCAAGTCGTTAGGACTTTCGCTATAATATTCTATGCCATCGCGAGCTGACATTCTGTAGTTTTTACCGTTGTTGTTACGAGTACCTTTCGACTTGTTGCGTAAGATATTGTGATATGGTGGAGAGGTGACAATGTAGTCAACTTCCATATCCAAATTGTCTAGCACAATATTTGAATCTCCAACAATATATTGTGATGATTGTAGAATGTCAAGTCCTTTTGAACGATTAAGATACAAATCTTTGTATTCTTCGTTCAAGTCAATGCCTATGCACGAGCGACCTATATTATTAGCAGCAATAATGGTTGTTCCGCTCCCGACAAATGGGTCAAGAACGGTCATTCTTTTTTTTGTGAAAAGACTTATCAACTTTTCTATATCCTTGACCATAAACGGGGCAGGATGGGAATATGCCGACTTGTCTATCTGTGATGTCTCTGATTCCCAAAAACTTTTTGTCAGAAGCAACCAACTTCTACCGTCCAAGTCGTTCAAGGTGTTGCGTTCGTCGTATTTACCTGGTTGGTTCTCCAACTCTTTTGGTTTGCGAGGTCGTTTCATATACTTACAAATCTTTTGAGTTTTCCAGAATCATGTTAAGAGTAACATTTCTTGTTGTGTTCAGAGTTTGGATTGTTCGATAGTCACAGTAATGCCAATTGTTATCCTTGAACGATTGAATGAACAAAGGATCTTTGAAGCTCAGAAATTCCCTCATTCTGCGTTCTGGCACAATCATAAACTTTGGTATTTCTACCGGGATATGCGAAGAACGAGCAATCGCACCAATAAAATCAGTTGAGTTTTCAACCTCAAAAACTGCTGCTATCTTGTTGTTGTTCAGCCAAATCGCATCAATCATCTCGATGCGTGATAGTTGCTCAGGTTTGTAAACATCTAACAGATTATCAAGAGCTGATAACGAGGCAATGTCAACAAGTTTTATTGTATCGTCAACGTATTCACGTTGTTCTCTCTTTCCTACGAACGAGAGCATTTTTGCCTTTTTTGCCAATGAACAAAGTTGAGAAATGACAAGAGTGTGTTCCGTACAATCCCTCTCCACTTCGTCTTTCAGTTTCCATTTTGCATTTGATTTGGTAGCGTATTTTTCTACAACATTGATTATTCCACAAGGGTCTGGAGTTTGTCCATTGGGATATTCCTTAAAAATCTCGGCTACTATATCATCGTACTTTACCGAAATCTTGCGTCTTAATAAGGTTTTTATTGTTAAGTCAACTCTGTCGGTCAGGCTTATACTCATATGATTGATGTGAGCCGAAGGATTAGTGAACCAAAGAATATCGCCAGATTGATCTTTCTCATTCTTTGTGATTTTGAATGTTTTATCCGCCCCAATTTCATTTTCCAATATTTTCATTATTTGTTCGGCTGGAGCGTCAGGCTCGAGATATCCAGCTTGCAACATATCAGGAAGAAGCCCGTTTAAGATGAATGTAAATGGTGTTGGTTCGGCTCGTTCAGTTAAAATTGAAGTGGTTTTTTGAATAACAAAACGGCATAATTCCATTTTTTCATCATTTACAGAATCGGTTTCTGCTTTCCTACACCGAATATAGAAATCTGAGCCAGTTGTGCCATAAGGGTTAGAAACATTCGATTCCCCCGAACGCTTGTTATATTGATGCGTTACTTTTTCAAAAACAAAACCAGACTCTCGAATAGCACCGACAAAGTCATTCCATTCCCTAATATCTTGGTTGTGGAATGTCACTACCATATAATGACCAGGTTTAAGAACACGGTATAAATTTTTAAAAGCAAGCACTAACTTACGCTTGTACGATTGCCGTGATGTTATGCCTGCCTTGTATGTAATTTCACCTGAAGAATCAGGAGTATACTTCGGATTGAAGTGCTGCAACCAAACCAGCCAAACCATACTCAAATCCATATATTGTACAAGACCGCCATAAGGTGGGTCGGTAAGTACAAAATCTACGCTATTGTCGTCAAGATAGTCGGTTAAATCTGCCACGTCAAGAACACCGTAATTGATGTTGGCATTAAGATTTATCCGCTTTGTTTTGTTCAACAAATGTATTTTTCGTTTTGTGGGTAACTGTTCCGAAGCATCAAGCATAGCTTTGAGTACACCCTGTTTGTCAAAGCAAGAGCGCAAAAAGACAATAAGTGGATTCTGTTCCATTTGTCTATTGCGAATCATATAATCTGCTCGTCCCCAACTACCAGAAAAATCCCGATTGCCAGCTTCGCCACGGGGTACAACCATCTTACAGACAAGGTGTAATGTGTGGATAAATGCGTACATCAAATGCAATTGGATCCGACTATCTTCTTTTGAAATCAAATCGAACATCAGTGCCAGAAGATAAAGATTACGGCGAGTCCAAAGATTATCAAACGTTGTTCCGCCAATTTTGTCAATGAAGTTCTGGTTAATGGATGGATTGTTAGGGAAATTGTCATTAGGATACCAATACGGGATTTTTATATCGTCCATATTTTCAACCAAAACATCATCTTCATCAGTGGGGTTGAGCGATAAAGATTCGTTGTTTTCGTTTTTCAGACGCACAAACTTCAATGCCCCACGCTCCCAAATGTAATTGTAGACCGTAAAGAATTTTCCATCAATAGTTCTAGTATAATGCTCCTTATAAACATTATCGTTAGATATAGCTTGCGAGATGTTCTCAACTGCATTTTTGAAGAGTTTTTCGTCAAACTTTGTAGTCAAAGTTTCAATGACAAACGTAGAAAGAGGATTCAAATCCGTTGCAATAACTTTGCGTCCAAGTTTCAAACTTTCGAACGCAGCAATTCCGCTCCCTACAAACGGATCGAGTACAACTCCATCCTCAGGGCAATAGTGATTAATATAATCACTCCAAATATTATGAGGCTTTCTACCCCAATACTTCATCGCCTTATACATGGGTGGACGAACGCCCTCCACCAAAGCGTAATTGATGTGCTGCGGATTATATTCTATGTTTGCCATATCTTTACCTGTTTCAATCTTTGCCATATTTATTCTCGACTTTTGTCTTTAGATTTGCCATATTCTTCCATTTCTTCTGCCACTATATGAAGAATTCCGTTTGCATCTTCCTCTTCCTCAATAAGGCTGTAAACCTTTCCTGCAAGCCAATAACAACGCAGTTCTTCATATGAAATACCATAGAACAGAGCTAACTGGCGCACTTGTTCCTCTCGTGCTTGCCTGTCGCCCTTCTCTATTTTGCAATATACAGCATTATCCACATCAATTCCTGCCGCTACCTGTCGCTGTAACAGCTTGCGCGATTCCCGCAGTTCTTTCAGTTTGTCTTGGAAAAGCATAGCAAAGTAAATTTAAGTACAAAAATACAATTAATTCGCCATTCGACCAAATATGTCTTGACGAAATTTGTCAAATTGTCGGAATGTATATAGATTTTAATTCATGCTGCCTCTTATTTCCGCAACTTTCGTGACCTGATATATCGTGTTAAAAAAATAACAGCACAACCAAAAGACAAGGAATATTGAACAATATCCAACAAAATATAGTACCTTTGTAGTGGCTTAGATAATGAGCCAAAATAGAAGTGGAATATCGGAAACAAACTGCACCGAAAAAGAAGAAACCGCTCGTATCGACACCGCAAATGAGTTAATAATCAATAAAAGCGTTAAATCTTCACCCTTTAGAATATACCCTTAAAGGTTACGACCATATTTCTGATTTATTACTTGCAAATTATTGAGTAATAATCGGTTATAAATGCTCTTTATTATTGCGTTCCCTTTAAGATAATATTGATCTATTCCAACACGCTTACTGCATCACGCTTAATATCCATGTCGATATCGCGGTAACGGGCGAACGCCCGGCTGCCGTCCTTATGCCCGGACATCGCTCCCACGATCGCAGGGTCTTTCACACTTTTATAAACATTCCCGATAAACGTTCGACGCGCCATATGAGACGAAGCAAGGTCGCAGATCGGCACCTGAACATTCTGCCGCGTCCGCTGGTC
>QAKI01000035.1 GCA_003343905.1 Subdoligranulum variabile | reverse complement strand
GCGTCCATAAAGGGCGAGAGGTAGTTCTCCAGTTCCGGGTAGGACGAAAGGATGGGGAAGATCTTCTCGAGGGGCTGGCACAGGAACTCGATGGCATGGGGAAAGGTGCAGTAACGGCCGCCGTCGTAAATCTTCAGATACCAGATAATCGCGGCCAGCAAGATGACGGCCGAATCGGTAAAAAAATCGCCCTGCTTGTCAACCCACGTCTTATTGAGGTTCAGAAGCGTGACGTAGGCACTTTCATAGGCGTCGGAAATGTCGTCCATGAAGCGGGCGTCGATGGGATTGCAGCGGTTCGACTTGCGGGGATTGTCGAAGTTGATGACGCAGAACTTCGGTTTGACGGTGTATTTATCGAGGTGATGCAGCAGATGGTTGTAGGCGATGCGGGTCAGGTCGTCGAACTTATAATCGTAGATGAGCATCGAGAAGCCTTTTTCGATGTGCTGCTTGATGTAGTTGTTCAATACGGCGTAGCTCTTGCCGCTGCCCGGAGTTCCGAGAATCTGTGTCGCCCGAAAAGGATTGACGACATTGATCCATCCCTGCCGCCATGCTCTTTTGTAACGATAGCGCGTCGGAAGATTCACCGAGCAATCGCTCCACAGATAGCGCTCCTCCTGAAGAAAACTCTCATTCTCGTCGTTGAAAGGATCGTCGGCAAGCGACTGTTTGAGCAGGCGCCGCGTCCATACTCCTGCGGCCAGCAGGCAGAGATACCCGACAGCCGATGTCACGACATAACTCACGGCCCGGAAGTCATTGTCTACAGAAAGTTGTAACAGCCAATCGTTCAGGAAGAGCAGCGGGAATCCGACGCTGGCGGCCAGTACGATATGTCCCCGCGTAACTTTGCTGTCACGGACGGCCTTCGTGCCATAGCAACCCAAGGCGAGGAACAGCAAACAGCAGAGTTTGGTCGTAACGCTATGGGAGAAGAGCATCGTCGACTGTTGGATATTCAACAGCAGCCGGTCCACAATGGACCATGTAAGGCCATAGCCCGACAGCCATTCATAGCAGAACCAGTACACGTTGAGCAGGAGGCAAAAGACCCCGAGGCCGCGGGCGAACTGCACGATACTTTCGAGGGCCCGCAGATCATCTTCTTGTTGCATATTCGCAGATTTTGGGCTGCGAAAATAAGGATACACCGATCCCGGGCGGTTCGTATGTCCGCCGCTGTCCGCTCCAGTCCGCACCGGGACGATCGTCCGACCGCTCGCGCGTAGTGTCGTGTCGCGTCCCGAGATTGTGCCTTAAATCCTGTGTGTTACCGGCCCCGGGAGTCGTTACCGGATGCCCGGGGCCGGCTTCCCGGATTATCGCTGGCTGTATTCCACCAGATTGTTTCTCAGGATGTCCAGAAATCTGGTGAGGCGTAGTTTACGGTTGACGACGGCGTGGCGGCATTGGTCGGGATGTTTGATACGCAGGTTGAAGGCCCATGAGAAGATGTTTACCAATACGGCCATCTCCGCGGGTTTTCCGTCTATATAGCAGATGGCGCCGGAGAGATGCAGTGCGGAGATCAGCTCCATGATATCGGTCGGAGTGTACTCCCGGGATAAATGGAGCGGCGATTTGGCCTGTGCGGGGCTGTCGTCGGGTTCCATGACGGCGGGATACTGCAAGCGCAGGCAGAGGAGCCTGATCTCGAAGTCGGTCAGTTCGACGGCCGCATCGAGCAGTGCCGCCACCGTTCCCGGCGGCTGCGAGGCTTTGCACTTCAGCAGCATGAGGCGCTGTTTGGTGCGGGCAAGGGTATGCAGTGCTTCGAGCACGCCGTAATGGGCCGTATGCACGACCATACGCTGCAGGCAGCCGATGTAGCGTTCATAGGCCGCCTCGAGGTTCCGCATGTCGGACGACGAGGGGTTTTTATCCATGCATGCGCGGAGCATTTCGATAAAACGGTTCTTTTTCAGGGAGCGGGTATGCGGTGACATGGTGATCTTGTTTTAGTCGGATTATTTATCATTGGCATCTGAATTTCATAACTTTCGAATCGGCGTCCCGGGAGGCGCCCGCGCACGTAATCCGTGCCGGGAATTGCCGTAAAAAGGGCCGAACCCCCGAGCTCGTAGCTCCGGGGTTCGGTTACAGATATGCCCGAAATATTCCGATACCGCGTTTTGCCGCCGGCAAGACCGGACACACCGGCCGGGAATCGGGAAGGATAAAAGAGGTGCGGGTGATGAGGTATTAATAGGGTGCGGCTGCCCGGCGGCGCCGTTTATCGTCTTCTCTGCCGGCTCGGGAATTCTTCAGGCGCCGTCGCTGCCGCGCCGTGACCGGCCCCGGACTCCGGACTCCGCATCGGGGCCCCTTTGGGAGCTGCTGCGAAGCTATGTATGTTCCATGTGCGTATTGTCGTTTTGTTTTCCGGAGTCGACATTCGTCCGGTCTTCGGCAAAGAGGTCCCGGACCTCCATGTCCATGCCATGGCACAGGATGCAGAGCATGCGAAGGGTGACATTGACCCTGCCGGACTCGATACGGCTCAGGTTCGAGCGTTCGATATTGCAGCGGTCGGCGAGCTGCTGCACGGTCAGACGACGATCCATCCGGCACTTGCGCAGGCGCAAAGCGACCTGCGCAAGCGTGCGACGTACCTGTGCGTCGTATGTAGCCTGCTCCTTCATCCGAATAAAGGGAATTGCGATTCCATGTTATGTCTGCCGGGTTCCGTGCCGGAGCAGTTCCTGCGGGGATTCCGCAACAGCCGCAAGCGCCATTGCTTGCGCAGCGGCATCTCCGGCACGGAAGCCGCGAACATCCGCCCCGGGAAATGCCGGGTATGCCCTTCGGCCGAATGCGGCCCTTTGTTCGGGAAAAACTCCATAACGCAGCGGATTAAACCCCCGGACCAATCATGCGCTCACGCTCCGGCAGCACCTTTGCCGCCGCGACGAGCTCCTCGTGCCGGGCTATGGCCTCGGGCCTGCTGCGGCGCACGAAGCCGCCCAGCGAGTTGTAGTTAAGGCCCAAGCGCCGCGCGATGTGCTTCAGGGGCTCGGGCGTGGTCGCGTAAAGGCGCACCGCCTCGGCGTACTTCTCCTCGCTGCGCCGCAGCACAGGACGCCCGTCCGGGGTGCGCGTCATGCCCTTGCGGGCGTAGAGCTCCGGCTCGTGCTTGCGCAGATACTCCCGGAAAGACTCCGCGTTGAGATGGAACTCGGCGGCGACGGCGGCCGTCGACAGCCCGCCCGCACGAAGCCGCCCGATGGCTGCGGCATATTTCCGTGCCGCAGCCCGGCTCTTGCGTTTGGTGTCCGCGAGCCGCTGCGACTCGTCGCCCCCGTACTCCGCGCCGCGGCGCTCGAAGAGCACCTCGCGGTGCCACGTGCGCAGGTGGTGCCGCAGACCTGCATACGGAACATCCGCCATGCGGGCGATCTGCTGCAGCGGCAGCTCCGTGGTCCGGCACATCCGCACGGCATCGGCGTAGCGGGCCGTAACCTCCGGGGAGGGCTCATGGCGTGCTCCGTTGCCCGTTATCTGCCCGCGGCGCTTGCACGCGACAGCCTTCGCACGCATCCCGCGGCGCCTCTCGAGCAGCTCCCGGTGGTAATACTGCAGATGCTCCTGAAGCCCCGACGCAGAGACGCCGCACGCCCCGGCGGCCTGCGGAACGGTCATCTGCGTCGTCCGGAGCAGCTCCACGGCACGGGCATACTGTTCGACGCACCATGGGCGGGGGCCCCTGTGCGAATTGTCGGCGAGCCCCAGGCGCCGCCGCTCCTGCTCCCGCCACGCGAGGACCTCCGGATAGTGATGGCGCAGCTGGTTGCCCAGCGACGTGCCGTCCAGACCGAACAGCCGGGCGACCTGCGATGTGTTGAACTCCAGATAGACGGCATCCCGGCACGCCGCAACGGCGTCCCGGTACTTGACATGCGCCGCGGGGGTCTGGCCCCGCCGCGCCCGCAGGCGGATGCGCGAGGCTTCCTCACGGCTGCACGCGATGCCGTAGCGGGCCAGCACCTTCTCCCGGTGGCAGTGCTGCATGTAGGCCAGAAATCCGCAGAGAGGAACATCGCACTGCCGGCAGATCGCACGGCAGCTCATCCCCGTCTGCACATAGAGCGACAGCGCCGCGCGGTAACGTTCATGCGTGGCGGAAGATGCCTTCCCGGATGCGGCTTTCGGGCTATGAGGCGCCTCGAGCTCCAGATAGGGTTTCGTGTCGGGCTTCATCTTCGTATCGGCAGGTCGTCGCACGCCCTTCTACAGGTCTATATCCTCCCGGACGAAGGTGCCGTCGGAGGCGTAGATCAACTGCTTTGCGTTGCTGAGCGAGAGTTCGTAGCCGCCCAGCTGCCGCTCGATCTTATAGACCGCAGCATCCGGGTAGCGTATCGCCAGATCCGCACGGATGGCCTCGGGGATGATTCCCGCGGGCAGGAGCGAGAACTTGCAGTCCACGCTGGTCCAGCTGCCCCGGGCGTCGAACTCGAGCTCCGTGCCGTCGTCCAGCCTCACCGTGTACTCCTTGCTCCCGTCGTCCTTCTCCCGCTCGGCATGGACCGCCTTGCGGTCGGGGAAATACTCCTCGATGAAGCTCCGGGCCGCAGCGGGCAGCTTGCCGTAGCGGATCTGCTGCTCGTCGTCGCAGCCCGGGGCCAGAAAAAGAGAAATCAGCAGGAGAAGGATTCGCAGACCGGGATGCCGGAGAGTGAAAATTGCATGTGTCGTTTTCATATCTTTATTTTTAACAGGTTGGAATTCGGAACGTCGATTCTGTGCCTCCGCAGCCCGTATGCCGGGCTGCGGAGGCAGCGTACAGCCGATCAGTCGTCGTAACCGGTCGGAAAGAAGTCCCGGTCGTCGAACGAGAGCTCCACGCCGTTGCTCAACCGCACCTCCCACTCGCGCCTCTCGTGCTCGAGCTTGGTAATGACGGCACCCGGGAAATGCCTGCCCACATACTCCCGGACGGCTTCGGGAACGATACCCGCAGGTATGGGCTGCTGCCGGCTGTCGACAGCCTTCAGCGCCCCGGCGTACCGGAACCTGAGCTGCGTGCCGGTGTGGAAAAACACCTCGTAGCGGATGCGGAAGTCATCCCACGCCCATAGTACCAGGGCGGGAGTCTGTTGCGGGTAGTGCTCGGCGAGGAACTCCTGCGCCGCAAGCGGCAGCTTGCGTGGCGATACGGAGCGTTCGAATTCCACGCCATAGCCGACCCCGAGGACTACGGCGGTAAGCGCGGCTACGGCCACCAAGGGCCGCAGCCACCACCTCGCACCGCACCTGCGCAGCGGGTCAGTCATCATAGCCGAGCACGTTGAACCGTTGGTCGAACTTGACCTCCAGACCGCCCGAAAGCTCGATCTCCCAAGTGTAGGGGTCGCGGTCGAGCTTGCGGATGAACTGGCCCGAAAGGTTGTTCTCGGCAAGGAAGTCGGAGATCGGCTGCGGGACGATGGCCGCGGGAACGGGGGCGTAGCGGCGCTCCACGCTCTTCCACTGGCCGTCACGCCGGAAGTCCACCTCCGTGCGGTCGGTGTAGACCACCTCGTACTCCGTGCCGAAGGGCTTGACGTCCTCCACGGCGTAGGCCACCGTCAGGGAGTCGAAATGTTGTTCGAGGAACTTCCGGGCAGCCTCGGGAAGCTCCTTCAGGCCGATGGGGCGCTCACGCCCGTCGGCAAAGGCCGCACCCGCAACCAGAAGCAGCGCGAGGGCCGTGAAAAGAAATTTCTTCATAGCAGTTGTGTTTATACAGTTTTGATTCTCATACATTATTCCCGCCGACGGTAGCTCCGGGGCAGGTCGCAGCGCAGACCGGACGGAAGCTCCCGAGCGTTTGCGGGTCTGACTTCAAAGTCCCGACTCGCAGCCTTAGTCCCGCACCGCCTCCAGGATCGTGCCCTGCGGGTCGATGCGCAGCTTATATTCGATATAGTCTTTGCGCACCTCCACCTCGTAGCAGCTCTGCGAAGGGGTCTGCACGAAATCCGCCTCGGCGTCGTCCAGGACGTAGCCCCCGGCGGCGATGCCCGCCATTACGGCTGCCGGAAGCTGTGAGGCGGGAAGCTCCCACTCGGTGCGGAGCCACTCCCGACGGCCGTTGAAGAGAAGCTCCTTGAGGATGTTCTCGTGCAGGATCTCCACTTCGAGCAGCCCGTCGTCATAGTCGCGCCCGACGATGCGCGCACCCGGGTATTGCTGCGCGATGAACGCCGCGACCTCGTCACCCGAAGCCTCGCTGCCGCCCTGCCCCGGGTCGAGCCCGGGACGCCCGGCAAGAAGGCCGCTCTGGTCCACATACACGTCCACCTCGTCCCAGCGGGTCTCCAGCTCGAACTTCCACCACGTCCTGCTGCCGTTGGCGGCGTTGGTTTCCACCTTCTCGATCTCGTCGATGGCCTCGTCGGTGGTGTAGTGCTCCGAGCTTCGCAGCGCCGCGAGGATCTCCGACGGGATCGCACCCGTCAGGTCCCTGCGGTAGTAGTCGGTCCGGGTATAGACCCACGCCTGCGCCTTGTCGAACCACAGCTCCAGCTTGCGGCCCTCCAGTACGGCTTCCACCTCCGTGCCCCCGGCCTCGGCGTCGATCTCGAGCACGCGGCCGCCCTTCTCCACGATATGGCGCTGGAGCCACTCCGAGATGCCGGCGGCGGGCTGCTGCGGAAGCTGCCCCTCGTAGTCGTCGTCTTCGGCGTCCGCAACCTCGCCTACGAGGATGCCCTCCGGGGAGAAGTAGAGCTCCACCGTCGTAACAGCTCCCCCCGAAACTGCGCTACGCACCTCGAGCACGTAGACCACGACGGCGCTGCCCTCCGCCGTGGGGAGCATCACGTCGCGGCGTTCGAGACGGTCCACGTCGCCCGTGAGGCTCCACAAGGCTTCGTCACCGTACTTGCTGGCCTCGAAGCCCTCCCGAACGGCCGCGGGAAGCGACGCGAAGTCGATGTCCGTTTCGGTCATGTTCCATGCCCCGTTCCGGTTCTCGAACCAGGCATTGCTGCTGCCGCCCCAAGCCGGGGCGTAGGTCGCTGCGGCCGGCGTGAAGCTGGCCACGGCGTACTCCCCGCGCAGGCTCCATGTGACGTTCGCAGCCCCCGGATAGCGGGCCGCGAAGGCCTCCTGCACGGCCGCAGAGACGCTCTCGGGGTCGGGATCGGAATTATCCTGCTCCGAGCAGGACCAAAGGCCGAGCGTCGCGGCAACCGCGAGCGTCCAGCCGATAAATGTGTTTCGTTTCATAGTGGTTAGGTTTTAACAATCGTTATACTTGGTTTTTCATAGCATCCCGGAGGATCAGTCCGCCGTATTATCGGCAGAAGGCTCCGCACGGGCAGGCGCGGCGGATGCCCGCCTCTCTTCCCGCCTCTCCTCGTCCTGCGTCCCGGCAGGCCCGGGCTCCGGCGTTCGGCAGAGAAGCGGATGGAAGAACCCCATCAGCTCCTCGTCCGTGTAGAACCACCGCATGAGGAGCTGCAGCTCCCGCCACTTGAGCTCATGCTGCTCGGAGCTCCGGAAACCGTCCCGGCAGTAACCACGCAGCGTGTCGGCGAAAAAGGCCACCGGGGGCCGGATATCCAAAGACCGGAAATCGTACTCCCCCTTCGTCAGCAGCGGCCCGGGCTCCGGCGGGAAGAGCTGCCCGCAGCCCATGCTCAGCGTCCCGAAAGCCGTGTCGAGCAGCCGCAGACCGGCGCTTATGGTCAGCTCCGCGCGGCTGCCTGCCGGGAGCAGGACCATCTCGCCCCCGCAAAACGTCCGCGCGGGGAAAGCATCGCAGCGAATCGTGCCGTGCCCCGCCAGAAACAGCAGCAGGTGGTGGCGCGAGTCGCAGCGCCGCTCCCGCCGCCCGGCGTCGTACCTCGTATAGGTAAAACAGGCATGGACAGCATCCCCGCCGGGAAGGCTGTTTTCAGCCGCAGGCTGAAGAGCGGTGTGTAAGACTCGTTTTTTCATAGATATTCGATTAGCATCCCCCATTCTTGTCGGCAGGACGCGCGCCGCGGTGCGCGCCACGCGGACGTTTCCCGGCGCGCGGAACGCCTCGGGAAACGGCGGGCTTGGCAGCCTGCGGCAGCGACGACGCCCGCGGAGGCTGCGGGGGCTTGGCTGTGAAGCGTTCCGCCCGGGCTTCATGCCACAGAAGACGCCAGGGCCAGCGCCGCCGAGCGCGGTTGTACGCCGCCACGTCATGCTCCCAGCAGCGGTAAATCAGCTCCGGAAGGGCACGCAGCGGGTAGACGTTCTCCAGAAAGCGCCCGTTATCCTCCATGCGGCGGCGAAGGTATCCGATGCGGAGGTGGCGGAGGGCGAAGAACACCAGCAGCACGGCCACAGCACCCCCGCCGCACAGCACGGCGGGGTGCAACGGCGAAGCAACCAGCGGCACGGCAGAGAGCATCGTATCAGCACCCGTCATAACCATACGCATTCAGGCCCGGAAACATCCGAAGCAGGTATTTCGCACTCCGTATCATCGGTCGTCGCGATAGTGGTCCCGGCGAGGGTCGCACAGCCGGCGGCGACGCCACGCTTTATAGCCCAAGACAACCGCCGTCAGCAGGCCGGCGGCGATGATGATTCCCGCTATCAGGAACAGGAAATCGAAGCCGCTCCCGGACTGGTCGAGGTCGTGGAAGAGGTACTCGTCCTCGTACAGAAACCGGGAAATCGGCGTGTAACGTTCAATCATTGCCTTCATAAACAGTTTAACTTATCTTTTCAGTAATTCCGGGGCGGGCGGGCCGTCCCCGGAAAGCCCGCCCCGCGGCAGGTCGCGCACGGCATACGCGGCGCATGCGGGGGTACGCCCCCCCCAACGGCCCAAGGGATGTCGTCCGGGCTGTTGCCGCAGCCCGAGTCCCGGCGACGGGGGCGAGCGTCCCCGGCGTAGGGAAAAGCCCGGGCGACACCGCCCCCGCAGCCCGCGCAGCAACGGCGCAGCAGATCCCCGGCGGTGCGGGCCGGGCGGAGTCAATACTCCTCTTCGTTGTAGAAGTAGCCCTCGTGCGCGAGGTAGTAATCCGGCCAGAGGTCCTCGATGGACTCGAACTCCTCTTCATCCTCCTCGATCTCCCGCAGGTTCTCAAGGATCTCGGCCGGAAGACCCGCACGCACGGCGTAGTCCAGCAGCTCGGATTTCGTAGCGGGCCACGGCGCATCGTGAAGCGTCGTGGCAAGTTCCAGCGTCCAATACATCTGTTTGCAGCGCTCCGGTTGCCTGATCGTGCCGATCAGCGGCCGGCTTCCACCGACACCCGGCGGAACTCCTTCAGCAACTTGGAGAGCTCCAGAGACGCCTTGCGCGCACGCTGCCCCGCAGTTTTGTTGCCGTGCACGCTCTGCGCGGCGGCGTTGGCGGCGAAAGCCGCGAATTCACGGTTGATTTTTTCTACTAATTCTTTCATGACTATAAAATTTTGGTTAAGGTGTAAGTTCATCTCATCCCGCGCGACGGCGTTTCATGGCACGGGGAGTTTATAGGACATCGGCCCCGCGTATTCGTGCAGCCACTGCTCGATCTTTTCCAGTGCGGCGTCCTTGAGCAGTACCCGGCGCTCACGCCCCAGCAGGTAGAGCGTCGGCAGCGTGCCGAGCGCGTAGCGCCCCTCGTCCGTGACCGACCCGTCGGGGTCGCACACGACGGTCCACCCCTCCGAGGGCATTTGACCGAGCGTCCGGCGCCACTCCTCGTCGTCCGAACCCGGGTAGAGGGCGTAGACGCGCAGCTTGCCCTGCTGCATGAGCGGCCCTATAGCGGTCGAAACCTCGATCTGGTGCTTGACGAACGTGCACGACGAACACGAGGGGCTATAGAACAGCAGCAGCGTGTAGTCGCACGCCAGCGACGAGAGCGCCACGCGGCGGCCGTCGGCGGCCTGCCCCTGCAGCTCCGCGGCCTGCCTCCCCGGGCGGTTGCGGTCCGCGGCAGCAAGCAGCGCCGCGAAGCGTTCTCGCTCGGCGGGCTCCGCTTGCCGCGCAGTGGTCAGGGCTTCCAGTATCGGGATCAGCGCCTCCTCGTTGCGGTAGGGAGAGTCCGCGCTCCCGAAGTAGTGCTCGGCGGCCTGCGCGAAGCGCAGAAGCATCGGGCGCGACACGTCGGCACGCGCCACGACGTAGCCCGTGCTGCGGGAGACGTACTCATCCGAAAGGAAGCCCGCGATGTAGGCCCAGTCGGCGAACGCCTGCTCGTAGGCGGCGCTGTCCGCGAGCCATGTCGTATCCCCGAAGTCGAACGAGTCCCACCAGTGCTCCACGACGTAGAGCAGCTGCTCGCCGTAGCCCAGCGTATCGGGCGGAAGGGGCGGGTGCAGGCGCCGCGGCGCAGCCGCGGAATGCCTGAGGCGGAGGGCACTCCCCTGCGGGGCGCCTGCACCGAACCCCGTAGCGTGAAGCTCCGCCGCAGCTGCCAGAAGCAGCAGACACACGAGCGCCAGCGGCCGGAACAGGCCCGAGCCGGGGAGGGATGGGTTAGGGGTATCGTAATTGTTCATTCGTATCGTTCTCAGTGTTTTCGCATACCGGCGAGGCGACGGCCCGCCACCACGCCGTATGCGTATAGCTGTCGTTCAGCGACGGGAACTCCGCGCGCGGAACGTAGGTCGTAAGGCCCCCGTGGCGGTCGATGTCGAAGCCCCCGTAGGGAGCTCCCGCACCGCCCATGAACTGCTCCGTGGCGTCGGACCACACCACCGCATCCTCCAGTGCAGCCCGGAAGGCCGCCAGCGAAGCCATATCTGCGCCGCTTGCGGCGTGCAGCCTTTCCACGTAGTCCTCCAGATCGAAGAAACGCGCCGCGGCGGGGCGGTCCCCGTACTGACCCGGGCGGTCGAAGTGCTGGAGCTGCGAGAGCAGCTCCTCCGAAGCCATTTCCCCGGCGCGGCCCGCCGTGGCCCGGTGCACCGCCGAGGCAAGGGCCGGCAGCGACGAGGTGCGGATGACGCTCAGCGTCGCAGAGCGGTAGGCGCCCGTGCACTCCTGCCGGACGTAGCGCATATAGCGCTCTGCGAAGGCCGCGAGCAAGCGCTCGGCCGGGGCGCGGCGCGAGGTCAGCAGCTCGAGCCCATCCCCGTAGAGGGGCCGGAAGCCCGGGACCAGCAGCTCGGCAGACGAGGCCAGCAGCAGCTCCGTACGGCCGCAAAGCTCCAGCGCGACCTCCGCGCCCGCCACGAGGCACGCCTCGAAGGCGATATAGTCCAAGGGCATACCCTCGGGGATGGCCGCGGCGAACGCTTCCGGGGACATCTCGGCGCTCCCGTCGCGCCCCAGCGTGCGCGTCGCGCCGCCGCCCGCTCCCGAAGCTACGGCAGCGGCTTCGGCGTGGGGACGCGCCAGCGCACCCTCGGGAAGCCACCCCGTAGCGTGGGAGAAGAACAGAAGACCGTAGCCATCCGAAGGGCTGCGCTGCCAAACGCTCCGAAGAACGCGCCCGAGCGTCGCGCCCGAGGCCGAGTTCTCATCGCCGTACGTTTCAACCGTGCGCGCCTCGGCGCCCGAGGGTGTCGGCTCCAGATGCCGGAGAGAGGCGCCCGAGGGCGTATCCGCATAGACCCACACATCCATACCCGCACGCCACCCCGAACACAGGGCCGCCAGCCGCGCGTCGCACTCCCCCGAAAGGTCGTTGTCCAGCGCAAGGTAGACAACCAGCGGGCGGCGAGGCACAGGAGCTTCTTCCGCCGGACAATCGCACCCCCAGAGCAGCGCGCAAACCAGCGCGAGCCAGAGCCCCGTGGCTGCACGAGCCAAGAGCGGCCGGGCGGGCAGGGCCGGCGCACAGAACGGGAAGGACAGGGCCGACGGGCTGAACCGGCGCGGCAGGCTGGACGGGCGCGACGGGCGCAGCGGACTGCAAGCAACCGGCGGGGCCGGCGCAGGGCGCGGTAAGGTATGCTGGGTAGCTTTCATTCAGTATATCTGCAATCTTCTGCTTTTTATAATTCTATGCTCTCTCATAGTCCCCCTACAGGGTTCACATCGTTTCGACAGCCGGGCGCCCGCGATCTCGGCGGCAGGCACCGGCCGGCGCTTCACGCCTCGAGCAGCTCCGTGAGCAGTGCAACCTGCCGGCGCTGAAGGGCGAGCAGCTGGGTCATCTGCCGCTGGAGCGTGCGGCCGATCTCCGCGAGCTCGTCGATGCCGGACACGGCCCGCGGACGAAGGTTCGCAACGCCCGCCGGCGCAGCAGCAAGGGGGCGGAGCTTACGTTCGCCGCAGCGGGCCGGGCGGCGCGCCGAGTGCCGGACCTTGTTCAGGATATCCTCGAGGCTCCGCAGGCCCAGCGACGCGAGCGCCTCGCGCCGGTAGACGCTCCCGCCCGTCGTGCGCGAGAACCACCGGCGGAACTCCTGACGCAGGAACTGGTCGAGGACCCGGTATTGCGTGCGCACGTCCCCGAATTTGTAGTAGTGGCCGAAGCCGTCGATCTTGCGGTTGAGCTGCTTGACGAAAGCCTTGACGTCGGTCTTGCGATAGCGGCGTACCAGCTCGCGGATCCGCGAACGGAACGCCTCCATCTTATCGGCGGCGATACGCGCGTAGCCCCCGGCGAACTCCCAGCCGCAAAAGACCACCGCAGCCGT
Organism: Subdoligranulum variabile; assembly: GCA_003343905.1. Classification (GTDB taxonomy): domain Bacteria; phylum Bacillota; class Clostridia; order Oscillospirales; family Ruminococcaceae; genus Gemmiger; species Gemmiger variabilis_C. The sequence continues at coordinate 23,516 of QAKI01000035.1, read as the reverse complement.
GGCGAAGCGGCCCGACCGGCTCTTCGAAGCATTGAACTCCATGTCGAACTCCCGGTGCAGGTACCCGTCCAGATAGGCATACACCTCCGAGCATTGCAGAGCGTCGGACGCGCAGATCAGTACGTCGTCCATATAGACCAGCAGCGGGCACCCGAAGCGGCGCTTCAGACCCAGCCACATCGGAAGCAGCATGACTGGAGCAAGCACGCCGCTGAGGGCACTGCCCAGCGGCAGGCCCCGGTGCAGCGGCAGTGACTCCACCCACGCATGAAGCGCCGGAACGTAGCGGCGCTTGAACGCTCCCGGAACGTAGTCCAGCGACAGCAGGTCACGGTAGGCGAGCTGTGCACCTACGACAGCATCCCTGTGGCGGATACCCGGGAAGAACTGACGGATATCCGCCTTCACGAAATAGGGATGCGTATGCTTGTGACGCTTGACGAAATTAACGACCGCATCGTGACGCCAGCACCCGAGGTGGTGGCCCGGGAGCAGGCGACGAACCTTCGGCACGAACTCCGCACGCAGGGAACGCGCAAGCGAACGCTCGGCGTCCGTGCCGTACGTGTTGAAGTACGGAAGCGGACGGATCGGGGACGGAGTGAAGCGGGCGGATTTCATGGCCGAAATGATATAAAAAGGGTTATACTATCTTAATTTTGTCGCTGTCAGCGGATTAGACCTCGCACGAAGGCACCCCGGGTACTCCCGCCAGAGGGCTCGGGAACCCCGAAGCCCCGCGGTGGCCGCTGGAACCACATAGGGTTCCGGCGGCAAACAAAGGGTCGAATCGTTCGACCCCCGAAAGGGGCGGCATGGGGCCGGCAAGAGGGGTACACCCATCTGATGAAATTATGTTTTATCAAGGCTTGGCTACTATAGCACGTCGGTATACCGGTACATCCCCGAGTACGTAGTAAGTGCATTGTTTTATTGCATATCCATATGCAAAGTCAGCATTTCCGGTGCGCCAGTTTTGCAACATAGCTAGCTCCTGTGACGTCGTTGGATTTGCTATGTGCAGAATTCCAGACCCAGTATGTGTACTATAAGGCTCCCACCTAGGGACAGGATATTGATTTGATGCAGATGGCGCCAAGTATGTATCGCTCATCGAGTGTCTTGGCCATGTATTCCATCCTTGGTTCGTCCCATTTGTACCATCCCACCACTGGTGCTGTTTCCCGCATTGACAGTATAGGAATCCTAGGTTTTGATATTTACCGGCCTTCTTTGAATTTTCGGTTGTCATCCTGGTGGTTATTGAAGGGTCAGCACTGATGTTCAATGTTTCTTTTTTAGTCGCCGCGTTATCCGGGCACCAATATTGTATATAGTGGATACCATTTTGTAGACGCATTAAATATTCGCTTTCTACTGTAGCAGTCACAGATCCATAATTCAGTAGTTCGTATGCAGAACCCTCTTTCATTGCCTCGTCCATAGCACTTGCTATGTTAGTGTCTACTGGAGATTGGTAGAGGTTATGTGCGATCTTATAGTTGTTGACCCCCATTGGATCGACCCATACATTCGGAGATATGCCCTCCAGCAACCAATTGCCCCGTACAGAGCCAGCAGCACTGATTGGGTCGTAGTATACGATATACCCATTTATGCCTTGTCCGTCCTGGAAAAGTTTCGGGTCCGCATTTTTGTCCACTACAAAGTTCCCAGTCTGATCCTTAAACTCCACATCGATTTTGTACAGGAAGTTCGCGTGCGCGTTAGTCCCAATCTGCACGTTGACTTTCAGATTATTTGTTGTACCGGCGCTGGTAGATATCACCGCACTAGATACCAGCTCAACCGGTTCTTCCCAGTTGGTAGGGTCTTTTTCCTTTGTCACGTATTCATAGTTGGTATAGCACTTACGCTTTACAATCCGCACCTCCCTTTCAAGGAACATGGAGTTCGAAAAGTCGAGCGTAAGTTCGTCTACGTTATGCGGAAAAAGGTGTTTATAACTTTCGAGTTCCTCTACCGTCGGCGGCAGCATATGGTATCCCGTGTATGTGATTCTATGATCATCAATCGTTACGTTCTCCCCTTTGGCCTTGTCGTACTGCTTGTATGTGGCCGTGAGCTTGTACATGGTCGCGGGTTTGTCCGGGTCCATGTCGGCCTTGTCCATCACCCCGGGTATCTCTTTAAACAATCGATCCAGCCGCTGATATCCCGTCCAAGGGGTCAAGACCACCGAATCTTCACCCCAGTATGCGCTCTCCGTTGCTTTTTTCTGTTGGAGTTTGAGCGTGACCGGGGCATTGGTATACACCCGGAATTTCGCGTCGTCATACGGCTGGGGCATGTTATCGTAAACCATGTTGTCGAGGTTCGCGGGCTGGCCGTCAGGGTTCTCGAAGGGCCAGAGGTCGATGTAGGTATAAGCGGGCAGGTCGCGCGTGATGCGCAGTTCGCGGGCGTAGTCCTCGACATCCTCGGGCGTCAGTTTCGGGGAGTCATTGCGCAGCTCGAGCGTCACCGTACGGCGGCCGCCCAGCTTGACATCGGAATTCTCCGTCGTCTCTTTACCGGTGTTGTCGAAATCAACGGTCGGGACTGGGGGCACGCTGACCGTGAAGATGCCGTCCCACGTTTCTTCAACTCCGTCCGCGTATTGTTTGGGGGTGATCGTCGTCGTAGGCACGAAGTCGGGGTCGACAAGCAGTTCCATGCTTAAGTCGTGCTGCGTTTGATCCTCTATGTTCCAAAACATTTTCCAGTAGGTACTCGCCCACACATTGAAGGTGTATGTTCCGGCGCCCGGGCCCGTACCATGGTCGAGCGTGTAGATCTCCTTTTTGCCCTTCTCGAGGTCCAACTCCTGGGTTCTCGTGAAACTGTGTTTCGGCGAGTCGGTTGTGAATTTTGCCAATCTCGGTTCCAAGGCCGGTGTTTTTCCGCGCTGCGTGATGATCAGCTTCGAGTCGCTCGTCGGCAGCCCGCCGGTCATCTCCTCGACCTTCAGCGTCACGCTGCGGCGACCGAGTTCTGTATATTCGTCCAATTTGATCCGCACGCCGCCGTTGGCGTCGTTATACACGTTTTCGAGATTCTTCCCGATCAAGTCTTTGTTCCCGGCCATAAACCATTCGGGAAGCTCGGTCATATCGTCGCCCTTCGAAAACCACCAAGGCCGGCTCACCGTTACATCCGGTTTGACTTCGATATTCAAGCGCGTACCCGCGTGCGCCTGATTGCTGAAGATCACATGCCACGGATTCGGCGTCACGACGTAGCCCGCTCCTTCGTTGACCATCCACCGCATCCCGTCTTTGAGCTGGTAGACCATGAACCGCTCCTTGGCCGGGGCGACATCTTTAAAGCCGGGCAGGCTGGCCGTCACATCGAACGTGAAGGCCCGGTCCTGCTCGAAATACTTCGGCAGCAGCAGGTAGCTGTAGTTCGTGTCGCCGCCGTTGTTGTCCTCTCTTTTGAAGAGGATTTCGAACCGGTCGTCGCGAGCAACCTTATCCTCCTGCGTATGATCTTGGGTATTGCATATCGTCTGGGTGTACGTCGCGCCGTTGGCGTCCTTGCCCGTGATCGTCAGCACATAGTCCTTTTTGGTCGTGACCGTGATCTTCACGGGCTGCGTGAAGGCCGCGTTCTCGGCAGCATCGGCATTCCCCCTGCCGAAGACCATCTCCTCGGGTTCGAAGAGGATGCGCAGCAGGTCCTGCGACGTCTGCCGGATGAGGATCTGAACCTGCATGCGGCCGGACTTGACGATCAGCTTGCCGTTAAGGTATGCGGTCTTGCCGCCCGCATCCGGCAGCTCCCTCATTCCGATGCGCAGCGTCGTGGTGCCTTTGCTACCCGCGAAGTCCGCGACGGGTATTTGATTGCCCTTCGAATCGTACAAGAGCAGTGCGTTCTCGAATGTCTGCTGCTCATCGGCCTTTTCCGCTTTGGCCTCCAGCGTCCAGCCGCTGCCCAGCACGCCGTCGTAGTCGGTCTTCACGACGATCTCTTCGGGCGTGCCGTCGGTGTAGTATTGCAGCTCGGACTTGTCGACGCTCAACGTATAGACGCCGTCGGTCGTGATGTCGCCCACCGTGTTGTTCTGGTTCCACTCCTGCACCTCGGCCGTCATCTTCGTCTCGTCGCTCTTGAGAGCCTCCTCCGGCGTGTTTTTACCCGGGCCGGATACCGAGGTGATGTTGACCACATAGACCTTGTTGCGCAGCAGGTCGAAACGGTTGCCGGGCTGCGGCTTGTTCTGAACGCCGTTCACGATATTCGTCGTTGCGAAGTCGATGCGGTAGTAGGTCGGGGTCTTATCCTCGCCGTAGTAACCGCCGACGATGACGCAGGCGGCCGCGTCGAACTCCGCGCCCTCATTCTTCGTTTCGAAAACATAGCAGGCGCGCGTCAGCATGCGGCGTGCGCTCTTCTCCTTATCGCTCCATGTGCCCCCGTCTGCGGGTGTAGAATCAGTGAAATCATTATCTGTTCCTGTTCCTGTTCCTGTTCCTTCGCTGTATTCGTACTTCAGGTCCTCCAGTCCGAACTTACCGACATCCGTATTAGGTACGGTGGCAGCACTGGGTGCGGACGTGATGGAGCCGTACACATTCTCCGCGGAACCATAGGTGCCGCCCTTCATCGTGCCGTAGACCCGCACGCTCGCCAGTGCGAAATAGGTGCCCTTGCCTTCATTGTAGAGGCCCTCGGCCTGCATGTCATTCAAATTATATTTGTCACCGTTCTTGATGAACTTGACACCCACGTCCACGCGGGCCGTGGCGCGCATGAGGCTGAGCGTCCCGATACTGCCGTTAGGCACCTGCGTGAATTCATCGCTCTCGCCCCACATGGGGAACATGCGGTCTGAGGGCCATTTGCCCGCGGCCGTGGCGACAAGCGAGGTGCGGATGTCGCGCAGCGGGTCCGCGGCGTCCAGCTCGTTCCCGTAGAATGGATTTACGGCCGCTTCGAGCGCCGCCTTGCCGCCGTCGAATCCCGCGATCACGCCCAGGCAGTACTTGCTGCCCTTCGTGCCCGTCTCGAACGGTACCTCGATATTGTAGGTCGTGTATCCGTTCGCATCAGGCTTCTCAGACTCTGTCACCGTGCATTCCGCCAGCGCGATCACACGGTTCAGGTACCAGCCGGCATCCCACTTCTGGCAAAGGACGATGTGCGTATCTTCGATGGCGATGCCGCCCTCTTGAGCGGGGGTCATCGCAGCCCGCGTGCCCGCTGCGGCACCCGGGACCGTAAGTTGCAGAAGGGCGTAATCCCCCGTCCCGCCCTGCGGGCCGCGCGGCTGTTCCGTGGGGTCCTCGGCGCAGCCGGCGCAGAGCACCGCGACGAGGCTCATGAGAGCCGCCGCCGCGCCGGCAGCCCGGCTCCGCAGCCGCTCTTGGATCCGTACTCCCGCTGCGCCGTGCGCCCCGGGAGATCTCTTGTTCTCTTTTCGTATCATTGTATGCTGTGTTTTTATTTGTCTGCTTCGTTAGGTTCTTATGCTTCGGGCCGCCCCCGGGGCGGATCAGGGTTGCGGGACGACCATCGAAGGCGGATAATACGGTGCATTGCCGGGAGGGGTCGTAATCGCCCGGCGCATGATCATCAGGTTCAATGTCTTACCCTTTACAGGGCCGGCCTGTGTCGTGTAGGTCGCGTCCCTGATATGTTCGAACAGCTGTACGTTTTTTCGTTCAATACCCGGTAGATGGCCTCCTTGGTGGTTCGGCTTTCCGTTATCCGGACATCCGTACGGACCAAATTTTCCACCGGGATTACTGCCGCCGACATCCACACCATGCCGCTTTGAGCCAAACATATTATGCAGGCCGCGAATCGAGCAGTTCAGATTGAGGAACACGCTTACGTCACGGGTATTGCCATGAAGCAACGTATAGGCATTGCAGGTCGACGCCGTCAGATATTGCGAGTTGGCGTCAGAGGTATCCCCCGAGGCGGCGGCGCAAAAGAACTTACTCTCTGTGATCTGACATGCTACATCGTAAGTCGTGCGATAATACCTGGGTGTATATGGACCATCGAATTGCAGCCATGCATCTCGCTGATATTCGAAGGGATCGATCTTACCCTCCCACGCAGATACACCGTTGCTCAGCCAGTGATCCCGCCCTGCGTTCGTTCCATTGTACAGTGCCGGAACCGTAGGACCGTTCTTCAGGAAGACAAGGCCGTTGGCGTTAGCGGCTTCCTGCAGGAACAGGTACTTGCCCACCTCGCCTTGCGAAGCGTAGCCGTTGTCACTCCATGTCGTCGTGTAAGGGAGGGGGGTTCCGTCGGCGTTCTTTTTGGCCGGCTGATACTCCACCCAGTAGATCCACATGTTGTCGGGGTCCGTGTTCTCCTCGACCTCGTATTTTACATAGCACTGGCCCTTGCTGCCGTCGAGGGTGTATTCGGTATATTCAGGCTCGGACAATTCTCCTCTCTGCGTGATTTGGTTGTTTTCAAAATCTCCGACGCGCACCTTCCTGCGGCCGATCCGAATATTCTGCCTACGCCCATAGGAGCTCGCGCTGAAGTCGAGGTACATGTAGAAGCCCCCGGAGCCGTATCTTCCACCCCGCATGATCTGAGGGCTCGCGGGATGGACCATCCAATATCCGGCCGTATAGGTGCGCGTAATCGTGAACGGAACGTCCGGCTGGTCTTTCGTCTCCTGACGGAAACCTTTGATCTCGATCTGATAGCGATGGAAGGAGGTCGCCTGCTCGAAAGACACCTGACTCTCATCGATCAACTTCTTCCATTCTGTCTGACCGTTCGGATAGTAACCAAGCTCTCCCAAGCTGATCATTTGCAGCGTATCGTAGCCCTCGTGGCTTCTCGGATACAACGTATAGGTAGCGACCTCATACGGCTCGGCATCATTCTTCCCGTAATTCTGATCTCTCAGGGTCACCTTAAGCGGGCTGTTCGCCTTGATGATTATATTCTGCTTCGACCAATGTTGGGGGTCGGCCAGTGCGGCGGCTTCGGTCTTGGCAAGTTCCGGATACTCGTAGTTCGACAGGTTGACGTTGTTCCGGTTCTCGTACGGGAAGCTGCAGTAGACCAGCGACGGCACCGTACGCTGGATGCGGAGCGTCTTGGCCTCAGCGTCGACTTTCCGCTGGTTATTCCCGAACTCCGTGTCCGGTTGGTTATCCGGATTAGGGTCGGTAGATTCGGTCGGATAGAGGTCGTGCCTGTTGTAGAAGGTAAGCTCCGAATAGTAAGTTCCGGCATGGGGCACGGGTAGCTTATCCTGCAAATCCGTGTCGCTCGTCGCCGAAGGCGAAAGGAAGACACCCTCCACGGGGCGCATCGCGAAGGCGTTGTTCCACGTGCGGTCGTACGAGTTTTTGTCGCAGTTCTCCGCAATGCCGTTTACCTTGCCCTCATTCTTAACCTGCGAGGGAGTCGGCAGCCACTCGCCGATAACATAGCCCAAGAGGTTATCGCCCAGAGGCGTGTCACTGACGGAATTCCCCCAGTAAGGGTGGGTATGCCTCAGGGGGCGCGGCGCCGGGCGTCCATTTGCTTCGAAGTACGCCTTGCCGTACGTCGTCGCGGCATCAAGGCCTTGGAACTTGTTGTTGGGATTCGACGGGGCGTCGTCCGTGGGATAGTTATCCGTAAAGTTCCCATCGGTCCACTTCCACCACCAGCCGGTGTTGGCGCGTACGTTCAGCCCGTGCATATCCGAGGCGCTTTTCGAGCCGAAGTCCAGCGTATATCTGGCCCGTGATATCGTCTCACCGGCCTCGGTGGTAACGTCGTGCTCATCCTCGGCAAGCTTCGTAACGCCGACGCCCGGTTGCAGCTCCAGAAGCAGCCCGGCCGCCTCCTGCTCGACGATCAGCTGCGCCGCACCGCGGTCGAAGCCCGCCTGCGGCGAACTGGCCTGGAAGGTCACCCTGCGCGGCTGGAGGTTGGTGTTCTCGGTGAGTGTTATCGGCTGCGAGCTGTTGCCGGGGTAGGTCTTGCCGCGGAAGGCATCCCAGTTTGTCACCCACTCCTTGCCGCTCAGGTTGCCCTCGTCGCTCTTCGAAACGAAGTACCACGGGTACTGGGGATTCGTGCGGAAAAATGCGGTGACACTCGTTGTCTTCGCCGAAACTGTTTTGGTATTCTTCTCGAGCACTGGCGCCGAGTCGATATCACCCTCGCTTTTCGCATCCACGACTTCCCACGTCGGCTCCTCGTGGGTCTGCTCCACCTGAAGCGTAGCTTGCGCACCCGGGGTATCCTCGAACTTGTTTTGCCCGTCGGCCCAATAGGCCTCGACCACGAAGTTCCAGTCGCGAGGCTGCGTAGGGTCTGTGCCGTCAGCATTATGCTGTGTGTCCCAATCCGACGGGCACAGCAAGAACATGTTGTCTTCGGCTTTCTCGAAAAATTTGATTTGATCAACGCACGTCTTCTTCGGATCCTGATCGTTCTGGTGATCCACGGCGCAGTCGAATCCCCCGGGAAGCAACGATTTTTCAATTGTATTCCATCCGCCCAAGGATTCCCAGATAACGCTGCCCTGAGCATCGGTTTTTTCCTCACGCACGGCGTCGGGGTCCGAAATATTCATTCGGCGGAGAGTACCGCCATCGTCGGTCCATGTTACATAGTACTTGGCGTCGGCAGGCGAACTCTTCACGATCACCGGCTGGTGGGCCGCCGGACGCTTCGGGAAGGAGAGCAGATCCGGAGTCAGCGTCAGCGTATTCAGGTTCTTCACGTCCTGAATCAGCTCCACCTCCTGCCGCATGCGGCCTGCCGTGAAAACGAGCGTAACCGTACGCTCCATCTGGTCTGCTGCATCCCCTACGGCAAAGCGGTCGAAACCCACGTGCAGCGTCTTCGTGATGCCGGCCTCGCCCTTCAGGGTGTAACCCTCCCCTTTGAAGTCGACCGGTTGACCGTTATCGTCGAAAAACTTGATGTTGTCCTGATATGTAGGCTCTTTGAGCGTCATCTCCCAGCCCGATTTTTCGGGCATGTTCGCAAGCAGGTAGTTCGTGAAGACCTTCAGATCCTGCGCCGTGCCGTCGCTGTGGTAGCGCAGCCGCGTAGCGCTGACCGACAGGTTGTACTGCCCGTCCGTAACCACGTTCCCCAGGTCGCTGTCCCCGGTGTCCCACGAGCGGACGTCCACCTCCATGTTGATGGGCTCCGATTGCGCAGCGATCTCTTCCGTCGCATGGCCCGGACCCCGCACCTCCAGAATGTTGATCACATAGGCGTTGTTGCGCAGGATGTTGAAGCGGTTATCCTTCGTAGGTTTCACATACCCTTCGCCCGTAGCGTCCGGGGCACCGTTCGCCTCGCGGTTGTAGAAATCGATGCGGTAGTAGGTGGTCGTGCCACTGTTGTTGTACTCTCCGCCGACGACGATGTAGAACGCCCGCGTGTCGTCGTCGAACTTGTTGGGCGTCTCCGGAAGATAGATCTCCCGGCGGAACATGTTCGTCTTCCCAGTTTCCGTCTTATATGCATAGGGTACCCCGTCGGACTGAAGCGGTGTGACATAGTAACTCAGATCATCAGCATCCGGGTCGGCCGCCCGGTTATGCGCCACATAACCCGCGCCTGCCGCATTGTAGAGCGTGACGCTCTGCAGCGTGAACTGCGCGCCGTTCGCAGCATGCGTGTTTCCGTTGTACGCGGTGCTATTGAGGTCGTAAACCGGATATTTGCCGCCGGTGCCGGCGGGAGTGTCCCCGCCGATGTTGACCCCCACGTCGATACGGGCCACGGCACGCCGCATTTCAATATTCGGAATGCGGGCGACTTTCTCATCGAAGGCCGGAGATTCGCCATACAGCGGAAGATACCGCTTCGTACCCGCAGCCGTATTCCAAGTCCCGGCCTGCGAGAATTGAATCTTCTCCCGGGCCGCGGCAAAATCCTTATGCTTCTCAAGATAACGCTCCCAGCGCTCCGTGAGATTGCCGCTGCCGCCATCTTCGAGCGTATAGTTGGCGATGACCATCGCCTTATAGGACTTGTATTTCAGCGCAGCCGGATCATTCGGATCAGTCAGGGGTATCTCGATGGTAAAGTTGCGCCTGCCGGGTGTCGACGACGGGTCCGTCTTCGGCTCGACGAACTGCATGAACTCGTACTTCGCATCCGTTGTTTCATTGGTCTGATTCCCGAAAAGCAAGACATGGAACGAGTCCTGTCCATCCTGGAAGCCCTCCTCGCCCGTTGTCAGGGCATAGGTTCCCGGCGATGAGGCCGAGACATCGGGGATACTGATGCTCAGCGTCAGCTTATTCTCACTGGCGGGCTGCTCCGGCTGAAGACCGGGCCCCTCCTCAATGTCCGAAGTACAGCCCGCGAACAGGGCAGCACCCCACAACAATATCGACGCCGCACGGAACGCTCTGCGCGCGTTCCGAAGAAGGCGGGTCGGAAAATGGTTGAAAAACGTCAGGTGTGATCTCATAATGATACTATAAATTATTTAGCTTTGTTTCCGTTCTTGGGGCATCCGCACCGCAGTCGTCCGGGTGCAGGGACATCGCCCCGTTGTAGACGAGTTCCATGTTGCTGTCGAAGCGCAGGTAATAGAACCCGTGACGCCACAGCTCCTCACCGCTATCGATAGCGGGGTTCTGCATGAGCACCTCGACGAGCGGCTGGTTATAGATAATATCCGGGCCGTTGAAGACGATCAGGCGAAAATCATCCTCCGGGGTGAGGTGCAGCAGGTGGAACGTGGCACCCAGCGCCTTGTCGTAGCCCGGAAAATCGGGCGTGTAACCCGGAAGATAGATCAGCCCGCGGCCCGGCAGCGGCCCGGCATCCCAGCCGTAGACGCCCCCCGTGCCTGCGATCTGCAGCTCATAGGGCGTACCTGCGGCACGCGTCCAGTTCATCGCGCCGTCCAGAATCACGGTAACCCGGTTGGTCAGGCTCCGCAGCGGAAGGCTCCGCTCGTGCGGCGCCTCCGCATCGGTCGTGAAGGCGCAGGCGCCGTGCAGCAGCTCGGGCATCACGCCCTCGACGTATCCCGTCCGGCTGAGCGGCTCCACGCACATCGTCGACAGAAGGTGCTCGTCGCGCAGCGCATAGAGCTCACGCTCCAGATTCACCCACACCACCGCGGTGTAGGAGTCGCCCCGGGGCACCGACAGCTGCACGGCCGCCGCCGCGATCTCGCGCGGGGTCATCGCACGATGCTCCAACAGCGTGCCGTCCCCGCGGTAGACCAGCACGTCGCCGCTTGCGGCGACATCGCTGAAAAGGTCCCGCTCCTCGGTGTTGAACGTATAGGAGAGGTGCAGCAGCACCGAAGCCCGCGGCTCCCCGCGCTCCTTCTCCGAGCACCCGGCGACGAGGACCGGGACGGCGAAGAACATCAGCACCCTTATAAAAAAACTACATTTCAAAACTCTTCTTTTTCTTTTCGGTTTCTTAACTCGTCCGCTTCCCGGACCCGCCGGCGCGGATGCGCCCCGGTCCGGCAGCCGCTTCGGAACCGCCCCTCTGGGCGGCCGCGGAACATCTCCCGAAGCGTCCGGTGTTCGTTATCTGGTCGGTGCGGCGAAGGCCGCCCCGCGTGTTTTCCTCCTTGATGCACATCGGCGCACGCCTTATATGCGTATAGCCGGAAAAACCTGCATCCGCACCCTTTGCGGCGGTGCGAACTCCGTAGATTTATGGGTCGGATACGGCCCTTGTGCCCGGCGTCGTGCGATATGCCTTTCCGGCGCCGTTGTCGTCTCCGATTTCCCGATATAGAGGCTCCCGCACTTCGGGAGCTCCCGACGCAGGCCTCGTGCCTGCGCTTCCGGTGCATCGCCGCGCGGGGCGGCGCATGCGTCCTGTTGAAAAAAAGGGGGCTGCCCCTGCTGCCCGCGTCTCCTGCGAGGAGAGGCAGCCCCCGGTCATTAATCGTTTCTCTTGATAAAATGGATCATGCTGCGACAGGAAGCATCAGATGCCGCCCTCGACACTGACTGGCACCCACGGCTCGACCGTGATCAAAGCTTTCATATAGGAGTCGCTCTCGACATCATCCGGCTTGTTCACCACGTCGTCCTCCTTAGCGTCGCCCAGACCCGCAACAGAGGTGATGCTTACAGCGTACTCGCGGTTGCGCAAGACGGAGTATTTCTTCGTAAGGTTATCACCCATAGCTTGGTCGAACAGCCACATGCCGTAGTAGCAAACGGCATCCTTGTACTCGACTAACTCGTAACCGGCACCTGTATCACCTGTACGCCACTCAGTACCTGCTATATCTTCAGCGCCTTTAGCCTCGCCCTCGGGTTTGTTGGCAGCCGTAGCCTCATCTTTAGATAAGAACTCGATCTTCTGGCCCCAGTTCCAGCCGGTGGTTTTGCCAAGGACCTTCGTCGGTTTATTGGTATTGTCCAGATAAAGTCCGCCGCAGTAGTGATCGATCTCACCGGAGGTGTTGTAATAGGCGACACGGTAGAAAGTCGTACCAGCCGTATAGGCGGTAGCGTCTTTCTTGCCATCGGCGGTAAGGAATACGTTACCTGCGGACTTCTCGAGGTTGAACGTAGCCTTGATCGAAAGGTAGGTACCCTTGTTGCGGATCTTAATATTATTCTGGCCGCCCACCTCGGTCGTGTTCTCCGTAACATAGGAAGGCACGGGCGTCTTTTCGGCGGCGTCTGTTGCCTTTGTATAAGCAAGCGTGCTGAACTCAGGCGTATATACAGGAGCTTCAGCAGTACCGGTGTTCTTCACGTCCTCGAAGTAGTCGTGTTTCGAAATCTTAGTAGGATCATCCACCGTCCATAAAGGCTTGTCAGACTTCTGCCATATTGCGAAATAGTACGGCGTCATCACCTGATCGAGGAAGCCGCCGGGCGCGGTTGCATCGGCCTGATACTGCTGGAACAAGTAGATATACTTGGGATACTGACGCATGCGGTACTGCATGTTGCTAAGCACACCGCCACAGTTAGCCGTGTTTACCGTAATTTGCGGTTTCACCTTGGCGACCATACGGCCGACATTGATGGTGAAATTGTTTTTTTTGGTCTTATCATCAGTAGAATTAACCTCAGCTTCAGAGGCCTCCACGACGACAACCGGCTGCACGCCCTCGACACCATAGAAGTTCGACATCCAGAAGCCGGTAGTAGTAGGATCATCAGGATTCGCACCGCCGATAAGTATTTCGAAAGCTTCATACGTCATAAGAGCCTGCATGGTCGTCTGCACCGCCTCCCATTTCGTCTTACCTTCCTCTATATCCTTCAGCAATTTGTCGGGAAGGTTTACAAGGGCATAGAGATACTTCTTTCCCGTGGTCGTTTGAAAAGCCGCCGTCGCATTGGTCTGGGTATCCACAGCCAACTTCTTACGGACTATACCGTCCGCCGAAACGACGAACACGGTCGCCTTATTAATGGTTCCTTCCTTCGCCTCGGCCTCAGCGCCACCGGCATAGGTGCCCGGACGTGCCGACTGCGAGATGCTGATCGAGGCATAGGTGCTCAGCCCCTCCACGACCTCCTGTCCGGAATCGCCGCCCGAACCCTCGGTCCCGTTTTCCTTGGTGCAGGACGACAACGCCATCATCAGCGCGAGCGCTCCCGCTAAAATCTGTTTTCCTTTCATAATAAAAACTGTTAAAAATGTTGAGAATAGTTATTTATAAAACATCGGTTATTCGTATTCCATCCGTCCGATACGGATCAGTTCAGGTCCGTATCCTGTTTGATCACAACCCAGTCGTTTACAAGCACCGAGAACCGAGCCTCCGTATTCTTGTCGTCCTCGTCGCCGCCGCCCAGAGCCCCGACGCGGAACTCGATCGTGTAGTCCGAGGTCGCATCCAGATCCCCGAAGGGATAGAGCAGCAGCAGGTCCGTGAGGCTGCCGTCGAAGATCGTATAGCTCTTATCCGCATCGGCCGGGACTTCCGGAGCATCCGGGTCGGCCGGGTCGGCCGGCACCGTGTGATCGGGGGCCACGCGCACCTTCAGGCGGGAGTCGTCGCCCTGCTTGAGGCGCAGGATCCGGAAGTCGCGCAGGACGGCACCCGCCACCTCCCCCTCGACGGGCTGGTAGGTCGCATGGATCGCCGCCAAGCGGCTGTTGTCCGAGAAGGTATAGGCGCCGTTCAGGGCGATGATCGATGCCTCCGTACGCTTGCGATGGTTCTCCGTAAGGCCCGTGACCACCACGCGGATGTTGTTCGTGTTCTGGACGAAGCGAACAACCTGCTCCTTGCCCAGCTGCCCGTTGATCTCCAGCCCGCGCAGGGTTCCGTAGAAGAGCTTCTCACCGCCCGGGGCGATAAGGGTCTGGTCGCTGTCCGCCTCGCGCGTGGCATAGACGAAGGCCTCGTCGAGCATGTGCGTGGCAACGAATTTGTAGCGGTCGCGGATGCCGCCCCACGCTACCACGTCATAACGCCCCGGCGGGAGCGACAGGCTGTAGGTCAGGGGCAGGGGCTCGAGGATCCCCTCCTGCGGCTCCTCCGTGTCGCCGCCTTCGGTATCGCCGCCCTCCGTATCGCCGCCTTCCGTGTCGCCGCCTTCGGTATTGCCGCCCTCCGTATTGCCGCCGTCATCCGCGGCGGAGAAAAGGGACTTCGGGCCGATCGCCGCGCCTGCGGCTCCCGACTCCGGGGCAAGGAGCGCATGCAGCGTTTCGTGGCCGACCAGATGGCCGCTCGCTGCGTCGTAGAAGAACAGGTCCAGCGAGGTAACCTCCTCCTGAAAGAGCTCTACGCCCGGAGCGTTGTCCGTATAGGAGAAGCGCAGGCGCAGCGGAAAATCACAGTCCGCACGGTCCGCCCGCACGCAGCTCCCAAGAAAGGCCGCAGCTCCCAGAACAAGGAGCAGGAGGCCGTTCTGCTGTCGTGTTATTTTGTTGAACATAGTCGATTTAGATAAGATGATTTAACCGATTTCCCCCTCTTGGTCGATCGTAACCCAGTCCGCGACCGTAATCGTAGCCTGAACATCGACCCACGGGTTCGACACCGGACGGTCGTCCTCGGGGTCCACAAGGTCCGCGGGGTTGTTCCAGCCCAGGTTCAGGATGTCGCCGATCTTCACCTGATAGAAGCTGTTGCGCCGAATGCTGGCGGCCCCCTGCATGTCTTTGCCCGGCTCGACCTTCTCCCAATCCAGCAGGTCCACCCGGTAGTAAACGATACCGTCCTTATATTCCCGGATATCCACAAGATCCTTCAACGCCGCATTGCCCTGAAGCTGCGCCAACTTTTTCTCTGCCTCGGCCTTGTTATTATAGACCCCCAGATACTCCTCCACATGCCGGTACGACTTGGCTGCATCCGTGAACTTGATAATCGCGTAGAGCGCACCCGGTTTCTGGCCGTCCCACAACGCCTGCGCCTTGACGAGCATGCAGGTAACCTGATTCTTCTTGGGGTTCGAAGGCACGATATTCTCGGTGGCGTAACTCGACTCGTTCAAAGCAGTCGTGTAATTGTCCGTCCGGGCCGTCAGCCATCCGTTGCCGTAGGAGTCCGCCCAGGGAAGAAGAGCCCCCAGAGGGGCGTCCTCCGCAGGGGCCGCAGGAGCCGCGACCCACATCGTGCCCTGCACGTTCATCAACTGGAAACCGGCCGTCTGATCCAGACTCAGATGCTCCGTGACCTTCGAAACCGGATCCCCGTCATTATCCGCGATATCGTCGTTGCGCGGATTGATATCGTTGTCGACGAAGGACGGCGAGAGTTGTATGTCCTTCCAGAGCATCTGGCCCTTGGAGCCCAGACGGTTGCACGAAAGCTCCACACGCAGGAACTGATCGGACTCCAGAAGCACCTCTTTCCCATCGCTGAGCATCATAAAGACCCCGTCTTTATAGACCGAGAGATCCGGACCGATGCCCTGCGCGTTACCCCGCGCCGCTTCGAACGACGATTTCCGGAAGTCGTCGAGCGTCGTCGCTCCTACGCTCCACGAGATGTGGCCCATGGCGTCCGCAGCAGGATTGTTCAGCACCGCGAAGAAAGTTTTCTGACCCGATTTCAACTCCAGCGGAAACTCGCCGTTCACGGCATCTCCCGGCGTACAGCTCATAACCTCTTCCAGCGTGGAGTTCGCGTCGAACACCAGCACATCGATCGTCTTGACCGTCTCCCCGCGCAGCGGGTCCGTAGGCTCTCCGTGAACCCGGAGCCTGATGCCGGCACGCGCATCCTGTGCAGCGCCCGGCGGATTCGGGGACTGGCCGCCGTCGCTCTCCTTGATACACGAAGAGAGCATGCAAAGGGCGGCAAATCCCGCAAGAATTAATTTTACATTCATATCTTTCGGTTTTAAATGATTTCTCGCTTGTCTTAATTGCATCAAGACCTTGGAATCCCCGCAGGGAAGACGGCCAAGCCGATACCGTCTTCCCTGCCCGGATTCCGCGATCCCTACTCTTCCTGAGTGCTGACCGTTGCCGTACCCTTCTTCTGCATCTTGATCTCCGTGAAGCCGATCTTACACTCGATGCGGCGCAGCTTCGGGAAGATCTCCTGCGAGATCGCCCGGTAGAACCGGCCGCCGTTCAGCCGCATCAGCTGACCCTCGCGCCCCGAATTGATGCCCACGGTGCGGATGATATAGGCGGCTTCGTCCTTGCCCTCAAGACCGATAGACTCCTCGATATGCTTCAGAAGACCGTCCCAGTCCTCGCCGCGGCCCTCCGAGGAGATCAGACGGCTCATATCCGGGTATTTCGACCGCAGGTACGCAGCGACGCTCTGCGCACGCTGGTTGCTCAGACGCTGGTTGGTATCGGTCGCGCCGTCGATCGAGGCGTAGCCGATGACCTGAATCGAGTTGAGCGTGATGTTCTTGTTCGAGCGCAGCGTGTCCAGAACGTGCAGGAACTTCTGCATCTCCTCGTCGTTGTTGCCCAACGCCGACTGGTACATCGAGCTGCCTGTCTTGTATTCGATATGAAGCGTGTAGTCCAGATTCGAAACAACGGGGGTCGGAGCCTCCAGCTGGACCGTGTCGCGCTGAACGAGCGTGTCGCGCTGGATCTGAGTCTCGGTCAGGATAACCGTATCCCGGACCAGACGCTCGCGGATAAGGGGCGTGGGACGGGGAGCGATGGCGCGCTTGTAGGCCTCGCGGCTCTTCTTCCCGAAACGATAGATCAGGTTCAGGGCTAGCTTCGTGGGACCTACGTAGTGGTGCCCACCAGACGCGATCTTCTCCCCGCAGCGGTCACAGGCGAACTTGTCGTACTTCGAGTAGACGTAGCCAACACCCAGCTCGCCCTCCATGGCCCAGCGCTCCGAGAAGTTCCAGCGGTAGCCGTAGCTGAAACCGCCGCCGACGCCCCAGCCTTCATAGCGGTGGTCATCCATCGACGGATAGGACTGGTAGGGAAGGCGCACGCCGTTGAAGTTATACACCCCGCCCAGAACATGGGCTCCGACGAAATGACCCTGCTCGCGGTCCTTGGTCCAGAAACGCGCTCCGGCAGAGCCCTGACCGTGCTTCCAGTGGCGCTCGTTCTTCAGAGACCACGCATTGTAGCTCCCGTCGAACTCAAGCGTCCACTGATCCGCGACGCTGAACGAGAAACCGAAGAACGGGGTGGCGAAAGCCCCCATAATCATATTCCACTTCACGTCCCACTCGCGAGGACGACGGCTCGGAACATCTTTCGGGGTAGCCATAATGACCGTGTCGATCCAATGCGTCTGCGAGAGCTGTTCCAGAGAATCCAGCTCCCGGGCGCTCAACACCAGAGAATCCGCCGCAGAGCGAAGGTCAAGCAGCGAGTCGGCCGAAAGGCTGTCCACAGAGAGGCTATCGACAGAAAGACTGTCCACTGAGAGGCTGTCCGAACGCAAACTGTCCGCCCCGGTCGGGGCCGCAGAGGCCGCAGCCCCGAGGCTGTCGGACCCGGCCGCCGTCAACGGCCGTTGTTGTGCTCCGGGAAAAGCATACGCGCGGGAGAGAGCTCCCGGAAACCCAAAAACACTCCATAGTGCCGCACTAGACAGCAATACGGTAAGTAATCGTTTTTTCATAAGAAATAGTTTGGTATGTTGTTAATAGTTAAGTCTGATCCGGGCAGGCCGACAAAAAGAACCGCACCCCGGGAAAAAACACCGGTAGCAGGCCCCCTCTCAACGGCCGAAGCCGGAACGCAGCCGCGGCAAAACAGTATTTACGCGGATGGGATGCCCAGAGCCGAGCGCCCCCGCATATCCTGAATCGATAATCGATACATCTTTTAAGTAGAATCTCTTCATATAGTAGTCTTTTACCGGCTGCCCGGAGAGATTCCGTTTCTTGGTAAGAAAGAGAAAAAGAAAAATTGAACAAAAAAAACGCACTGTGTAACAGCGCGTTGAAAACGAAATCCTTGGAACGGGCATGGTTTTTACCCGCAGGGAATGATGAATTTTTTTCCGTTTTTTTTGCAGAATAGCTTGATATTATTACTTTTGCACCCAAATAGGTATCCTAGAGCGAGCCGTTTCTTCCACTTTCTCTTTCTTACCAAGAAACGGAATTTTTCGAAGTATTCCCGAGAGTTTCCGTCTTAGTCCCGAATCCGTTTCTTTTTTGCGGGAAACAGCTCTGGTTTTGTGTTCCGTAGCCCCCTCATTTTTCATGGCAGAAGAGCCCCGGCGTCCGGCGTTTCTCGAACGGGGAACGACGAGCGTATTTCTTGCACGCCGCGCAGGCGGCACACGCAGCATCCGGTTCACCATATCCTCCACCTCGCGGTCCACGCGGCTGACGGAGATACGCGACAGGTAGATCTGTGTGGTCGCGATACTCGTATGTCCCAGGCACTGGCCGATCAGCTCCACGCTCTTGCCCGCTTCGAGCATCAGCGTAGCCCACGTATGGCGCATCACATAGGTCGTAAGCGGAAGCGCAATGTCGGCACCCAGACCGATGCGTTTGGCTTGCGCGTTGATGCGCCGCAGCGCAGACTCCTCGCTCAGCGCACGACGGGTCGCGCTGCGGCCCTCGTGCAGGAACGGGAACACCCACGCCGTGTCGCCGCGCCGGTAGCGCTCCATGATCCGAGCCGCCTCGGGCGTAACCTCCACGTCGATCGGGCAGTGCGTCTTGCTGCGCAGATAGAAGATATGACCGTCCGGGCTGACCATGTCCCACTTTAGGTTGTAAACGTCCTGAAAGACCATGCCTCGCTCATAGAGGATGAACAGAAGAACGTCCAACGTACATTGCAGGTGCGCAGGAAGGCTCTTGCGAAGCGATGGATGCGTAAGACGACGCACCTCGCATTCGTTAAGGGCACGCTTGGCGGGACGTACCCCCTTGGTACGGATGCCGGAAAAGGGGCTCTGACCACCTTCCCAGCGAAGGTGCCGCAGCACCAGAAGATGACGGCACATCGCACGCAGCGTCCGAAGGTAGAAATCGACCGTCTGCGGCTTGTCGACATGACACGCCTGAAGCCACTCCACGAAGCCCCCGACCCACCCCGGCGTGACCTCCTGCAGCCGGAACGACGCGGCCTCATTACCCAGATAGCCCGCAGTCTTGTGCAGGACGGCGCGGTAGTTGGCTGCCGTGCGACGGCAGCCTTGGCGGGTCTTCTGCTCGATGACGGACCCCAAGCCCGCAATCAGTAAAGTCGAGCCGGTCTTCTCGCCGGGCTCTTTTCCGTTTTTCATAAGTTACACTCCTAATATTAAACACATTTTCCATTTTCAGAATTCGAAGTAAAGCAAAACGGAAAGACTTTATAGACGATAATCCGGATTTTTCGGACTATACAGCCGGCGCTGAAATGCCGCAGCACCAGAAAAGGCATACAACCGGCTGTCCGGAGCTCACATGAAAAAACAAGTGGGCAGACCTCCTGAAAAACGGCAGAGGATAGGCCCTCGAAAAATATTGCGCAGCAAAAAAGATAAAAAAACGTGTCCGGGGCAGGGGCTGGGGCGGAAAAGAGGGAATGCCGCCCACGACGAACGGCTCGCTGCCGCAGGGGCTGCGTGCCGGGCGTATGCGCCTCCCGACCCGGCTCCCGCACACAAAACGGGAGCATGCATCAGCCCCCCCCCACGGCAAAGATAAGAAGCGGACGCAAAAGAACAAGCGGCACTCCCTTGTTAGGCTGCAGGCGCCGGCATACGACCATACGGCGAGCCCCCCTGAAGCCGCTCCGGCAGGCTGTAGACCCGGGCGCCGCCGCATGTCGGCCCTCGCCGGCTGCGGCAGCGCCGGCTACAACGGGGGGGGGCAGTGCAGTCGTACGCGGGCTGTCATGTGCAAGTTGTACATCGGCAAAGATTATCGGGCAGATTCCCATGTTTCGGTCGCTGCCTGATGGCAAGCTCACAAAATCCGATCCGCACAGATTTCCGGACGGCAATTTTTATTCCGCGGCCCCGGGGATGATTTTCGATACCGCCCGAAAAAAGCATTCCGCACGGCAGCATATCCCGCCGCAACCGGCAGGAGGGGATGAAAAGCAATCAGTAGTTTTTACGGGAATTTCCTTACCGGACCTTTATCCGGACAATAGGCTGTTGCCGCACCTCGTCGAGCGGCAGGGCGCGGTATTTTACCTTCGCAAAATCGATCGTCTGCAAATCGAAACAGCGGATCGCACTGTCGTGCATCGTGCGGTAGTAGATGCGCCGATTCGTGATGTCGGTGACCGAAGTCCATTGCGTGGCGCTCGGAATGTCGGCCGGGACCTTGCCTGCGGCGAACTCGACGCCGACAGGTATGTCGAAATTATTGAGTATCTGAAAACTTTGCAGCACGGTGGCTTCGGCTTCGGCCTGCTGCGGAGCCGTCGTCTGGTAAAAGGCCGCACGGACGAACCGCGAAGGAGGCGTCACGTCGCCCGGAATACCGAGCATCCCGCTTCCTGCCCCGAAAGCCGCCAGCCGGACACCGCCCATGTCGTGATCCGGAGCCGAGCCCGCATAGAGATTGACATAGTTGTTCAGGTTGGTAAGCTGCCAGTCGAACCCCGGCGAGTTGGTCAGCACACCCAGTTCGTTTTCATAGAAAACCGGCTTCCCGCCGATGAACTCCAGCACAACCTGACGCCCCGAACGATCGGCGAAGCGCCAGTGAACCGTCGAAGCCCGCGGGTCGATATTTATCACGCGGATGCGGCCGATCAGCTCCTCCACCTCCCCGACATCGCGGCAGGTGCTCAGCACCAGCGGCACGAGCTGCAGATCGGCGACGCTCGATCCCTTCAGTGCCGGATCGTAGTCTTCATATCGGCCGTAATCGGGAAAATAGAACAGTCCGGCCGAAAGCCCGGCCTCGTTCAATCCCTCGGCCACGAACTCCTGCTGCTCGACCGCCAAGCCGACATAGCCGTACTGCGCCGTGAAGACCATGCCGTCGCTCCCGCCCGGAACGAACGACTGCTGGCGATAGCCGCGGGGAACGACCACATACTGGCTGCGAAGGTCGCTGCCACCCCATTCGATCGTGCGTGCCACGACGCAGGCTCCGTCGCCGGACGTCAGCGTGATGCCCGTGCAGGCAATTACGGATTCGGCCCCGAATCCGACGGCGGATAAAGCCGTCAGGAGAATCAAACTCTTTTTCATAATCGTACCGTGTTTGAGAGCAAAGAAAGCAAAAAATCCGACGCACTCCTATATCGACCCGCAAAAAAGACTTCATCGGCCTAATAACAATCCGGATTATACTTTTTTAATAAAAGCTCTTCCTATGCTGTAAATTTACGAGGCACTCTATCGAAATACGAGTTGATGGCTGTATAGCTCGGAGAGGAGAAGCCTACGGAGTAAAACGGCGTATAGTGCTACGCCACACGGCCCATAAATTGCAGGTAATGCGCGTAATAAATGGTGTCGGGAATACGTTTTATCTAAGAAAAGTTGCTAACTTTGCCATATGGATATTCGGAATCATCTCGTGGACAAACTGATCGAGGCTGGGGCGTTCTGGTCGTATGACCAAGCCTCCGTCCGGGATTCCATATCGGACAGCCAGCTGATCGAAGCGGTACTCGTCAAATTGGATATAGAGGATATCGACCTGCTATTCAAATTATTCCCCAATAGTAAAATCAAGAGCGTCTGGCTGAAGACGATGGTCGTTCAGGGAGATTATTATTACTCGCTGAACCGCTTTTACGCATGGTATTATTTCCATGTCCGTTATCCTGACCGTTACCTGAAATCAATGCTTACGCGCCATTTATCACGACTGACGGCATGAAAGGAATCGCACGACATACCGAAGCGCTTATCGAACCGGCCTCACGGCTCGACTGCCTGAAAGGCTGGGTGTTGGTCGGGGGAACGGCCCTTGCCATCCAACTTGGCCACAGGCTGAGTGAGGATTTGGATTTCATGCGCTGGCAGACCCGCAAGGACAAGCGTATGGATGTGGATTGGCCGACGATTCGCAAACAGTTGGAAACGGTGGGCAAAGTGGAGTCGATGGATATTCTCGACCATAACCATGTGGAATTTGTCGTCGCGGGCGTGAAGTTCTCCTTCTATGCACGGGAGAGCAAAGCCCCGGAAATGACCTTGATTCCCTTTATGAACAACATCGTTTTGGCGGATGCCGCATCCATTGCCGTAATGAAAATGGAAGTGATGCTGCGCCGCAGCAAGTTCCGGGACTACTACGATCTTTACTGCATTTTCCGCGAAGACCCCGATGTGATGAAGTACGTCAAAAGGGCCGGCGATTATTCGAACCATATGCTCAAAAGCAAACATATTCTCACCATGCTGACCGATTACAGGCGTTTCGGCGAGGATCGTAATTTCAGCCAGCTGGAACCCGCATATTCCATCAGAGCGGAAGAGATTGAAACGTATATCAAAGGATTGTTGCAAAAGCCGGAGTAATCCCTGCTTCCAAAAACGCTATAATAAAATCGCCCCGAACTCTGTGTTGGGGCGATTCTATTTTTCGGAATGCTCTGCTTGTATCAAGTAAAACGTCATACAGGTGCAGGAACAAAACTGCCGACTGTCAGTCGAGCGTCTGCACGCCGCCGCCGTTGACAAAGAGCACCTGACCGCTGACCCACTCGGAGACCGGCGCGGCGAAGTAGAGCACGGCACCCGCGATGTCGGACGGTTCGCCGAGCCGGTGAATCGGCGTGTGGGCCAGCATGCGGCTCTCGATCTCGGGCGTCAGCACCGTCGAGAGGGCCCGCGTGCGCGTGGCACCCGGCCCGACGCAGTTGATGCGCACGTTCATCGACCCGAAGTCGAATGCCAGATTGGCAGTCATGTGGTTGAGCGCCGCTTTCGACGAGGCGTAGGCGCTCATGTTCGGGCTTTTGTTGATACTGGCCATCGAGGTAATGTTGACGATGCTGCCGTAACCCGCCCGGGCCATGTGGGGCACCACGAGTTTGCAGAGTTTCCACGCGCTGAAGACATTGAGACGAAAAATCGCCTCGACCTCTTCGGCGCTTAGTTCGAACGGATTTTCGTGACCGCCCCGGCCGCCGCCGGCGTTGTTCACGAGGATGTGTATCGCACCGAACTCCTCGACGGTGCGCTCGACCAGATGCTCCAGCGCCCGGTCGTCGAGTACGTCGCACGCGACGGCGAGGGC
>QAKI01000049.1 GCA_003343905.1 Subdoligranulum variabile | reverse complement strand
CTCCACCGTTCCAAAATACTCTGGATTGCTGGGTTTGCAACAGTCATGGTAGGGTTGATCGTCTTTGCACAAGGACAGTTCACATTCTATGACCACCGCTATATTGACGGGGCCGGATGGTTCATGACAGCGGCCCAATCCCTTGCCACCTTTTATGTGCTGCCTGCGGTCATTGCCCTGCTGGGAAGCTATATGATTTGCCGGGAGGAACAAGAGGACACCTTGAAATCTCTGCGGCTCATTCCCGTGGATGAAATGAAGCTGGCACTCTCCAAAATGGTGCTTGCTCTGGTGTTCAGTGTCTTAATCTATCTTCTGCTTTTTGTAATTACCTTTTCCGTTGAGGCCGTTTTGCACTTTGAAGCTCTTTCCATTGGCCTTGTTTTAGAAAATCTGAAAATATATTTTCTGGATGGGGTTGGCGTATTTTTTGCCATTTCTCCAATCATTGCTTTGGTAGCTCGGATGAAAAAGGGTTACTGGCTGGCGCTGGTATTTGCTGAAATTTATTCGTTTGCCGGTTTGTTTGCAAGTATGTCCCAGCAGTTAAAGACGGTATATCCTATGACAGCCGTTTTCAATATCTCCGGCTATTACGATGCAAGCATAGTTCAGGTCTTAATTGGTATCGTCATTCTGCTGGTCTGCGTTGTTCTGACACTGTTTATTCTGAAAGGCTTGAACAGAAAAACCGCATAATCCCGTTTATCTGCCGGACAACAACAAGGTGGGAAGTTGTTTTCAAGTTAATCGTTAAGTATGCGATAAAATCATATAAACGTAAATAAACACAAAATTACTTCCCCATTATGCACAGCAACAAGACCGGCGCGCTGTTTCTACACGAAACAGCGCGCCGGTCCTTTTTATCGTTCTGCGTCCCGTCGGCGTTATGTGATGGGCAGCGTGAGGATGACCCTGCTGCCGTGGGGCTCGTTCTGGTCAAATTCCGCCGTGCCGCCGTGCGCCTGCATGATCTGCTCCACCACATGCAGGCCCAGAATATGGGGCGGGTTGTCCCCCGGTTCGCCGCCGTGCAGCACATGCAGCACCGCCGCCGGGTACCCGGCGCCGTCATCGGCCAGTATCACACGCAGCGTTTTTTCTTCGGCTTCCGCCGTCACGGTACAGTGTACGTCCGCTTCGTTATGGCGCACGCTGTTACCCAGAATGTTTTCGACCGCGCGGGCCAGCAGCGCCCGGTCCACTTCGACCCCGGCGGTCTCTGCGTCCGGGTGCACGTCAAGTTCCACCTGGCAGTGTTCCGCCAGCGGCCCGTTGCAGAAATCCGCCACCAGGCTGCGCAGCAGCGGCCCCGCGTGGGCCGGTTCGCGCCGCAATGGCTGCGCGCCGTATTGCAGCTTGCTGGTCAGGTTCAGGTCCTCGACCAGCGCGCGGATCTTCTCGCTCTGGTCGCGTATGCCGCCCGCCTTGCTGCGGGCCGCCTGGGGCAAAGACGGGTCCCGCTGCAACTGTTCCGCCCAGCCCATGATCAGCGAAAGCGGGGTGCGGATGTCGTGGCTGACCCCGGCGATCCAGTTGGTGCGGGCTTCGTCCCGGCGCTGGATGATCTCGTTACGGCGGCGCAGTTGTTCGCTGGTCTGGTTCAGCCGCCGCGCCAGTTCCCCGGTAAAGCCTTTGGTCGGCAGGTCCACCGTGCCGCCGCCCGCCAGAATGTCCAGACCCTCGGTCACGGATTGCAGCGAGCGGGTGCTGCGCCAACTGACAAGCAGGAAACTGATAAAAATCAGCACCAGAACCGTCACCAGTACCCGGCCGGAGTTTTTAATGATCGCATCAATTAAAACGGGGTCGCTGTAGAAATTATAGCGCACGACGCTGTCCTGTGGCACCCCCAGCACCAGCATGCCGTAATCCCGGATCTGGCAGAAAACCGGGTAATCTTCCAGATACCAGCGGGTAAAGGATGCCACCTCGGTGACGGTGTAGGTGTGGTCCAGTTCCGCAGGCAGGTCGTACTGCCATATCACCTGCCCTGCGTCGTCCAGCACCATGGCCCAGGCATAGCCTTCCAGCCAGGCTTCCGCGGGCTGTTCCTCGAACACAAATCCGCCCGCCGCGTCGCGCCGCAGGCTGTTGGCGACCTGCGAACTGGAATAGCGCAAGGTGTTCGATACCGTCCCGTAATAGTACCCCAAAGCGATCATCGCCACAACGCTCAGCAGCATCAGCAGCAAAATCACGGCGGCAGTCGCCAGCACATACCGCCGGACCACGCGGGCAAAGGTTTTCATCGCGTGCCCTCCCCCGCCAGCTTATAGCCGATGCCGCGGACCGTCAGCAACCAGCGGGGCTTGCTGGCGTTTTCCTCGATCTTTTCGCGCAGGTGGCGCATATGCACGTTCAGGCTGTTCTCATACCCGAAGGAATCCGGCCCCCACACCGCTTCATACAGCGCGTCGTAGGTGATGATATGGCCCCGGTTCTCGGCCAGTTTTTGCAAAAGCGCCCGTTCGGTGGCCGTCAGGGGCAGCGTGCTGCCGTCCGGCAGGCGCACCAGCGCGTCGGCCAGTTCCACCGTGCGGTCCCCCAGGCGCAGGCGCCCCGCCGCGCCGCGCTGCAGTTCCGCCCGGTAGGCGCGCTGCAAAATATGCTCCACCCGCAGCAGCAGTTCCTGCATCAGAAACGGCTTGGTCAGGTAATCGTCCGCGCCCAGCCCCAGGCCGAACAGACGGTCGGCGTCCGCATCCCGCGCCGACAGGAACAGCGCCGGGACATCCGCCTGCGCCCGCAACTGCCGGAACAGGGCAAAGCCGTCGCCGTCCGGCAGGTTGATGTCCAGAATCATCAGTTCGGGGCGCTGCGCCGCAAAAGCCTCGCGCGCCGTGCGGCAGTCGGCCGCGGTGGCAATGCTGTGGTAGCCCGCCGCGCGCAGATGTTCACACAGCAGGTCCAGCAGTTCCGGGGTATCGTCCACCAGCAGCAGCCGGGCGTCATAGATCGTTTGCATGTTCGTCACCTCTTTTTGTATTATACAGCATCCGGCCCGCACACACCAGACGCTGCCGAATTTTTAAGGCAAAATTAAGCCGGGCTTTCTTTGGCTTTAAGTTTGCTGCGGTATGATACAGGTGTTCCCAAACAAAACACCGACCGCAAGCAAAAGGAGAGGAAATTATGCAAACTGTCATCGAGACGAAAGGCTTATGCAAGACCTACGGCAAGACCGCGGCCGTGGACCATGTGGAGATGCATGTGCCCCAGGGGTGCATTTACGGTTTTATCGGCCCCAACGGCGCCGGAAAAAGCACGACCATGAAGATGCTGCTGGGGCTGATCCACCCCAGCCAGGGGCAGGTGTTCCTGCTGGGCAAGGCCATGACCGAACGCAACCGTCTGGCCCTGCTGCGCCAGACCGGCAGCCTGATCGAGTCGCCTTCCGGCTATCTGCACCTGACCGCGCAGGAGAACCTGCAGATCGTGGCCGACCTGAAAGGCGTGCCCCGCAAGGACATTGGCCGCGTACTGGATGTCGTGGCGCTGACCGCCGACCGCAACCGCAAGGTGGGGCAGTATTCCCTGGGCATGAAGCAGCGCCTGGGCATTGCGATGGCCCTGCTGGGCAACCCCAAGCTGCTGATCCTGGACGAACCCACCAACGGCCTGGACCCCGCCGGTATTCAGGAGATGCGCTCTCTGCTGGCGCAGATGCCCGCGGCCACCGGGGCCACGGTGCTGGTGTCCAGCCATCTGCTGGGCGAGATGGAACAACTGGTGGAACAGGTGGGCATCATCAACCACGGCAAGATGCTGTTTGAAGGGCCGCTGCGGGAATTGCAGCGCCACAGCCGCGGCAAGCTCAGCCTGCGGGTATTGCAGCCCGAAAAGGCCGCGCCCATTCTGCGGGCGCAGGGGTTCAGCCCGCGCATGGAACAGGGCGCGTTCACGCTGCCGCCCCTGCGCGACGAGGAACTGGCCGTGCTGACCCGCGCCGTGGCCGACAGCGGCGCCGGACTGGTCGGGCTGACTACCCACACCAAATCGCTGGAGGATATCTTCCTCAGCCTGACCCAATCGCAGGAGGTGAAGTAAGATGCCGCGCAGTCTGCATGCCGAATTCCAGAAAGCGCACCGCCGCCACGACCTGCTGGTCTGCCTGCTGCTGCCCGTCACGGTGCTGCTGTGGTCCGGCTACGCCGCACCCGATGAGGCCGATTCCACGGTGAACGCTTTCAGCGCCCTGTTCTACTCGGCCCCCGTCATGAATGCGATCCTGATGCCCATCGGCATGGCCGTGCTGGCCACCCGCCTGTGGGACGTGGAAGTGAAGGGCGGCTTTCCCAAGCTGCTGTACACCTTGCAGAGCCGCCGCAGCCTGTTTGCCGCCAAAGCGGCGCTGGGCTTTGGCGAAGTGCTGCTCATCACCGCGCTGGAGACCGCCAGTGTCCTGCTGATCGGCCGCTGGAAAGGCTACAGCGAGGTGATCCCGCCCATTCAGATCGCCTACTTCTTCCTTTGCACGCTGGCCGTCTGCACGATGCTGCTGTTCTCGGAACTGCTGCTTTCGGTGCTGCTGAGCAACCCGCTGCCCGCGCTGTGTACGGGCGTGGTGGGCGCGCTGGTGGGGCTGTTCTCCGCCTTTATGCCGCCGGTCGTCAGCCTGTTCGTGCCCTGGGGGTACTTTATCCCGCTGAGCGCCTACATCCTGGCGGACTGGGACCCCGATACCCGGATTGCCGTGTACGGCACGCGGGATTTCCGTTTGCTTCTGCTGGCCTGGACGATCCTGCTGGCGGTGGGGTTCTTCCTGTTCACCTGGCGCGCCATCCGCGAAAAGGAGGTATAACGAAATGTTCAAACGCTGTCTGATCGCGGAGAACCGCAAACTGCACGCTTCCCCGATCTGGATCATGTTTTTTGTGCTGCCGGTCATCTCGGCCAGTTACGGCACCTTCAACTACCTGCAAAACCTTGGGGTCCTGACGGAAGCCTGGTACAGCCTGTGGACCCAGCACACGCTGTTCTACGCGCTGTTCTTCTTCCCGGTGATGGTGGGGGTCTACTCCGCCTACCTGTGGCGGCTGGAACACATGGGCCACAACTGGAACCTGATCATGACCGCGCCGGTGCGGCCCTTGGACCTGTTCCTGGCCAAATACATCGTCGTCATCAAGCTGGTACTGCTGACCCAGGCGCTGGTCTTTGTGCTGTACGTTTTCTGCGGCAAGGTGTTCGCCCATCTGCCCGGCTGGCCCCCGCTGGAGACCTTCCTGTTTTTGCTGCGCGGCCTTGTGGGCGGCCAGTGCGTCATTGCGCTGCAACTGCTGCTGTCCATGCTGATCCGCAGCTTTGCGGTGCCGGTGTTCATTGGGCTGGCGGGCGGCGTCGTGGGCATGCTGGCGGCCAGCAACGGCGCGGGGCTGGCGTTCCCCTACGCGCTGATGCAGGTGGGCATGAACTCCAACAAGAGCGAAGATGTGCTGGCGGGCAGCTACGGCAGTTTCTTTCTGGCGTCGGTGCTGTGGCTGCTGTTGTTCCTGGCGCTGGCCTGGGCGCTGCTGACGCGGCGGGATGTAAAATCCTGACCCGGCAGGCATTGCACAATTGGGCGCGGCACGGTATAATGGTAAAGCATCAAACCCAAAAGGAGGGCTGCGCCATGACTGCCAACGCCGCTGATTTTGCGGGCGCCGTCTGCGGACGCCGCTATGAAAAAGAATTGGAGACCCATTTTCGTGACTGCCTGTTGTTCTACCGGGACGGGCGCATCCGTTTTGAACGCTACTGCTACGGGGAAGCCGCCTGCCTGGTATTCAGCGTATGGGCCCACGGCTTTGACGCCGACGGCAAGATCCTGTGGGACAAGGAACCGGAATTTGAAAGCCAGCGTTCTGCCCTGCCCCGCGTGCTGACCGACGTGCAGGAAAGTGGAACTGCTTTACAGTTCGACGGGGCGCGCAAACGCTACTGCAAGACCGAGGAATTCAGTTCCGACAAGGCCAACGGCTACGGCGGCTGGAAGGTCTTTTGGATGAACCGCAAAAAGGCCCGCGCCTGAAACCATTTGTTCCCTACAAAACCAAAACGGCTGCTGCATAGCAAACGCTATACAGCAGCCGTTTTTATCGTAGCCAAACCGCAACGCCGCGCGATTTTTCGGTGAAAGTTCTTCGCCGGCTTTCTTTACAAGAAAGTCAGGCGAACTTCTCCACGCCGTCAGCCGTCACGCGGGCGTAGACCAGCGGCGGCAGGGTCGGTTTTTCGTCGCCGATCACAAGGCCGCCCCGGTACATTTCTTCCGCCGGTGCGAACAGGGCTTCGTCGTCGGCATAGAGCGTGCAGATGCTCTCCCCTGCCTTCACGGCGTCGCCCAGCTTTTTGTGCATCGTGATACCGGCCGCAAAGTCGATGGAATCTTCTTTTTTGATGCGGCCCGCGCCCAGCAGCACGCTGGCGTTGCCGATCTTCTCCACGTCGTTCTTGCAGATGTAGCCGTCGCGCGGGGCCGTCACTTCCCGGCTGTATTTTGCCTTGCGGAAAAGGCCGGGATCGCGCAGAACCGACACATCGCCCCCCTGCGCGGCAAACATCCGGCAGCAGGTCTCAAAGGCGGTACCGTCCGCGATGACCCGTTCGGCCATGGCGCGGCAGGCGGCCATATCGCCCTTGCCCGCCAGCATCAGCATATTGGCCGCCAACTGCAGGCAGACTTCCGTCAGGTCGGCGGGGCCTTTGCCCTGCAGGACCGCCATGCTCTCGGCCACTTCCAGCGAATTGCCGATGTTATGGCCCAGCGGCTTGTCCATATCGGTGATGAGGGCCGCCACCTTGCGGCCGTGGGCCGTACCGATGGCTACCATCTGGCGGGCCAGCTCGATGGCGCTGTCCAGGTCTTTCATGAACGCGCCGTCGCCCATCGTCACATCCAGCAGGATCGCATCGGAACCGGCAGCCAGCTTCTTGCTCATGATGGAGGACGCGATCAGCGGGATGCAGCCCACCGTGGCCGTAACGTCGCGCAGGGCGTACATTTTTTTGTCCGCCACCGCGATATGGCCGCTCTGCCCGATGACCGAAATGCCGATGTCGTTGACCTGGCGGAAAAATTCTTCCTGGGTCAGGCTGGTGCGGGTGCCCGGCACGGCCTCCATCTTGTCGATGGTGCCGCCGGTATGCCCCAGGCCGCGGCCGCTCATTTTGGCGATCTTGACGCCGCAGGCCGCCACCACCGGCGCAATGACCAGCGTGGTCTTGTCGCCCACGCCGCCGGTGGAGTGCTTGTCCACCTTGACGCCCTCGATGGCCGAAAGGTCCACCATATCGCCGGAGCGGGCCATCACGTCGGTAAGCTGGGCGGTCTCCTCATCGGTCATACCGCGCAGGTAAATGGCCATCAGCAGGGCCGACATTTGGTAGTCCGGCACCTCCCCCGCCACATAGCCGTTGACGGCAAAGGCCAGTTCTTCCCGGGACAGCACGCCGCCGTCCCGTTTTTTTGCAATGATATCATACATGCGCATCGCAGTACCCTCCCTTCAGAGTGATGCAAAATCGTGTAAAAAGAGCAAAAAATGCCGCCCGGAGACGGCATTTTTTGCTGGGATCGGCCCCGGTATCAGCGGCTGCCCTTGTCGTAGGGGATGCCTTCCGCCTTGGGCGCCATGCTGTTCTTGCTGGTGAAGGCCAGAATGACCATCGAAGCAATGAACGGCATCATGTTATAAATATTCGAGGACCAGCCCAACTGCGAAAGCGCAGTGGCGTCCGCAATGTTGGCAAGGCTCTTGAACACGGCGAAGAACATCGCCGCGCCGAAAATGTGGACCGGCTTCCACTGGCCGAAGATCATGACCGCCAGCGCCAGGAAGCCCGTACCGGCCACGCCGACCTCAAAGTTCCAGGTCTGCACGCTGGGGATGATATACGCCAGGCCGCCAATACCGCCCAGCACGCCGGAGATCAGCACACCGGCGTAACGCATCTTGTACACGTTGATGCCCACGGAGTCCGCCGCCTGGGGATGCTCGCCGCAGGCGCGCAGGCGCAGGCCGAAGCGGGTCTTGTACATGACAATGAAGCTGATGACCAGCAGCACGATGCCCAGCGGGACAAAGACGCTCAGTTCCAGACTGCCGATGTTGAATAGGAACGCATTGTTCGTGTAGTCGATCTTGGACGAGGTAGAACCGTTGAAGTTTTTCGCCAATATGATGGCGATGGCTGTGGCCAGCATGTTCAGCGCCGTGCCGCCGATGGTCTGGTCCGCTTTCAGGTGTATGGACGCGAAGGCCAGCAACAGCGAGAACACCATGCCGGAAAGGGCAGCCACCGCGATGGAGACCGCCACGATCACATAGGCGGGCAGCGTGTTGGGCATCATGGCGACCGCCAGAACGCCGCCCAGGCCGCCAATGACCATGATACCTTCCAGCGCGATGTTGATGACGCCGGAATGTTCGCTGAACATGCCGCCCAGCGCGACCAGCATCAGTACGATGCCGTACAGTAGGGTGTATTTGATCAACAGAAGCATGTCACTTGGCCTCCTTTCCTGCCTTCGGAGCCGGTTCCTCGTTGGCGTCCGGAATGTCCTTATTGACATGCATCTTGCGGGCGATCAGGCCGCGGAACAGCATGGCAAAGGCGCACAGGTAGATGATGATGCCGGAGATCAGGTCTGCGATCTCGGCCGGGAAATACCGGGTCGGCAGGAAGCTGCCGCCTACCGTGATATGCGAAATGAACACGGAGGAGAAGATGGTCCCGATGGGGTGGGACGCCGCCAGCAGCGCCGTGGCGATGCCGTTGAAGCCCATGGCAGGCAGCGTGGTGGTGTTCAGCGGGTTCCATTCGGCACCGCCGGACAGGTAAAGCAGGCCCGCGCCGAAACCGGCCAGGGCGCCCGCAATGGTCATCGAGAGGATGATGTTCTTCTTCTCGTTGATACCGGCGTAGCGCGCCGCGTTCTTGTTCAGGCCCACGGCCTTGAGCTCATAGCCGAAGGTGGTTTTTTCCAGAATGACCCAGATCAGGATAGCCGCGGCGATCGCCAGGAAGATGGCGATGGTCGTGCTGGGGGTGTGGAACAGGTCCGACAGGCCCGCCGACGGGATCACCGATTCCGGGGCGGTATCGGCCAGCTTCCAGGTGCGCGTGCTCTTGACGTCGTACATGGCGCCGGTGCCGCGGGCGTAGACGATCTCGTTGACCATATACAGGCCGATCCAGTTGAACATGATGGAGGTGATGACCTCGTTGATGTTCAGGTACGCCTTGAAGATGCCGGGGATCGCGCCCCACACCGCGCCGAACAGGGCCGACGCCAGCAGGCAGAGATACCAGGGCATGTGCAGGATCAACGCGCAGTACAGGGCGCCGAACGCGCCCAGCGTGTACTGGCCTGCCGCACCGATGTTGAACAGGCCGGTCTTGAAGGCAAATGCCACCGAAAGGCCCGTCATGATAAGCGGGGCGGAGTTCGTCAGCGTACGGCCAACGCCGTATGGGAAGTCATAAAAACCGCCCTGGATGATGCGCACAAAGCCCTGGTCCCAGGCGTGTTCGGGGTTGATGATGAACAGCGCCACAAGGCCCACAGCCAAACCGATGAGGATACAGAGGATGGCCGCCAGTACGCTGCTGCTTTTTTGACGCAGCGTTACCCCGATGCTGCTTTTGTTCCGACTCACAGGTTACTGCGCCTCCTTTCCCTGCCGCTTGGCGCCAGCCATATACAGGCCCAGCTCCTGCACGGTCGTCTTTTTGGGGTCGAACTCGCCGACGATCTCGCCTTCATACATCACCAGAATGCGGTCGGACAGATTCATGACCTCGTCCAGTTCCAGGCTGACGAGCAGGACCGCCTTGCCGCGGTCGCGCTCCGCCACGATCTGCTTGTGGATGTATTCGATGGCGCCCACGTCCAGGCCGCGGGTGGGCTGCACCGCCACCAGCAGTTTGGGGTCCTTGTCGATCTCGCGGGCGATGATGGCCTTCTGCTGGTTGCCGCCGGACATGCTGCGCACAATGGTGGCGCTGCCCTGGCCGCTGCGCACGTCATACTGCTGGATCAGCCGGTCAGAGTATTCGCGCACCGCGCCTTTTTTGATGAAGCCCATCTGCTGGAACTGCGGTTCCCAGTAACGCTGCAGCACCATGTTGTTTTCCAGCGTGTAGTCCAGCACCAGACCGTGCTTGTGGCGGTCCTCCGGGATATGGCTCATGCCGTCCTTGGAACGCTGGCGGATGGTGGCATGGGTGATGTCCTGCCCGCCCAGCTTGATGGTGCCGCCGCTGACTTTTTCCAGACCCGTCAGGCCGTAGACCAGTTCGGTCTGGCCGTTGCCTTCGATACCGGCCAGGCAGACGATCTCGCCGCCGCGCACCTCAAAGGAAACGTCGCGTACCGCGTTCTTTTTATGGACGCGCCCGGGCACGCTCAGGTCCTTTACCGACAGGATCACATCGCCCGGCTTGGCGGGCTTCTTCTCGACGGCGAACTGCACGTCGCGGCCGACCATCATGCGGGAAAGCTCTTCCTTGGTGGTCTTGGCAATATCCACAGTACCGATGCCCTTGCCCTTGCGCAGAACGGTGCAGCGGTCGGCCACCGCCATGATCTCGTTGAGTTTGTGGGTGATGAAAAGGATGCTCTTGCCCTCTTTCTTGAAGCCGCGCATGATCTCCATCAGTTCGTCGATCTCCTGCGGGGTCAGGACCGCCGTGGGTTCGTCGAAGATCAGGATCTCATTGTCGCGGTAGAGCATCTTCAGGATTTCCACGCGCTGCTGCATACCGACCGAAATATCGCTGACCAGTGCGTCAGGGTCGACGCGCAGGCCGTATTTTTCGGACAGTTCCATCACTTTTTTGCGCGCCACGTCTTTTTGCAGGAACCCTGCCTTGCAGGGTTCGACACCCAGCATGATATTGTCCAGCACGCTGAAACATTCGACCAGCTTGAAATGCTGGTGCACCATGCCGATGCCCAGATCGTTGGCGGCATTGGGGTTCTTGATATTGACCTCCTGCCCGTTTTTCTTGATGACACCGTGTTCCGGCTGATACAGACCGAACAAAACGCTCATCAGCGTGGATTTGCCTGCACCGTTTTCACCCAGCAAAGCGTGGACTTCACCGCGGCGCAGTTGCAGAGTCACATCATCATTGGCCTTGATCCCCGGGAACTCTTTGGTGATGTGCAACATCTCGATTACGAAATCCTCTGCCAAGCTGCTCACGCCCCTTTCATAAGTTTATCTGTGTCTATTTATTATACAATTATTTACCAAGGTTCACAAGTTGTTTACAACTTTTTTTGCAAATTCTGCGGTATTTTACGCACAAAAAATGCAGCGGACGCTGCGCCGGGCAGGCGTCCGCTGCATAATTGCTTGATTTTCTTGGGTCAGACCCGGGATCAGACCTGGTAGTCCACCGTGGTGTTCGCGCTGACTTCGGGCTTGGTAGCGTCGTCAGAGCTGTTGTCGATGGTGATCTCGCCGGAGCGAATCTTCTCACGCAGAGTCTCGTACTCCTCGACCGTGAAGGTGGAGAAGCCCCAGCTGCTTTCAGCGGTGGGCAGGCCGATGTAGTCGCCCTCCTGCAGGCCGTACAGACCGTTGGTGCCCGCGATGCTGCTCCAGGTGCCGTTCAGGATGTGATCCAGCGCGTCGGTAACGCCCTGATTCAGACCCTTCATGGCGGAGGTCAGGAACGGGTTGTAATCATACTTGCCGTCTTCCATGCCCTGCGCGCCGACGTAGCTCTGGTCAACGTCAACGCCGATGACCTTGCCGTCATACTTGACAGCCGCTTCCACAGCGCTGGTGTAGATGCCGCCGCCGCAGGCAAAGACAACCTGCGTGCCGCCGGAGTACCAGCTCTCCATCTTGGCGGTGATGTTGGCATCGCCGGAGAAAGCGCCGCCGTACCAGTAGTTGATGTGGATGTTGGTGCCCATCTCCTGCGCAGCAGCGTCAGCGCCCTGCACGAAGCCGTAGCCGTAACGGATAACGGCGGGAACAGCCATGCCGCCCAGGAAGCCCAGCTCGGTGAAGCCGTCCTTCACAGCGGCGTAGCCGGCCAGGTAGCCAGCCTGCTCTTCCTTGTAGGTGATGCAGTAAACATTGCTGGGAACGGTCTCGGTGCCGATGTCGGCAGCGGTCATATCAACGCCGATGAAGTTGACGTCGGGGTACTCCTCAGAAGCCCAGGCCAGAGCGGAGCCGTACAGGTAGCCAACGCAGACAACGGTGTTGGCGCCGTCGTTGATCGCGTTGCGGATCAGGGTCTGACGCTCTTCGTCGTTGTCGTCGCTGGGCAGATAGTACTCAACGTCAATGCCGTTGGCCTCGCCGAAAGCCTCGACGGCCTCCCAGCAGCCCTGGTTGAAGCTCTCGTCGTCGATGGTGCCCACGTCGCAGACCTGGGCGATGCCAGTGATCTCAGAAACAGCAGCCTCTTCCGAAGTGGCGCTGGACGTCGCAGTGGAAGCCGAATCGGAAGCAGACGCGGAAGTAGACGCGCTGTTGCCGCAGGCCGCCAGAGAGAACGCCATGCTGCCAGCCATAGCCAGTGCAAGGAATTTCTTCATGGTTTTGATCTCCTTATTCAATTGAAATCCAGGCAGGGCGGTTCCCTGCCACACTACCTAACAGTATAGACGATTTGCAGGGCTTTTGCAATGAAAAAAAAGACACAAAAGCATTACAAAAATTTAACAAAACGGCCGCCTCAGTTCTGGATCTCGACGGCTACGGCGGGGGTCTCCGGCAGCGTATCCAGATCAGAGTAAGTCCCCACTTCCAGCTCGCTGTTACGAAGCTGCTCGTACAGACGTTCATAATCCCGTTCCGAGAAGCGGTCGAACCGCCAGGCGGAGCCTGCCAGCGCCACGCTGCCGTCGGTATAGCCCAGGCGCTCGGTCTGGCCGGCGTCCTCCTGCCCCCAGGCCGCGCCGCCGGAGAAGAACTTGTACAGTTGGCGCTGCACGGCCGTATTGTAACACTTGATCGCACTGCCCAGCACACGTTCGCTCAGGGCGTTCTGGTCCCAGTCGGTGGCGATGGCCTTGGTGCCGGTCTGGTTGACGGCTTCCACCGCGCTCTGCATGATGGGGTCGCCCGCCGCCAGGATCAGGCCGGTGCCGTTGTTGAACCAGTCCACCATGCGCGAAGTCACAAGCCCCATGTCCCCGATGTCGCCGGTGAACCAGATGCGCAGCGAAACTTCCTCGCCTTCCCGCTCCGCGGAATCCTGCGCGCCCTGCAGGAAGCCCGTGCAGTACCGCACGGTGCCCGGCAGTTCCTCGCCGCCCACAAAGCCCAGCCCGGTGTAACCGGCGGCCACGGCGGCGTACCCGGCCAGATAGCCGATCTCTTCCTCCCGGAAAAGCACGCAGTGCACCGCCGGTTCCGTAGTATAGGCGGTATAATCGTCGTTGTGGGGCTCGTCGTCAAAGAGCAGGTAGGACACGTTGGGGTAGTTGGCCTGGATGTTGAACAGGGCGCGGGCCATCTCTTCCCCGCGGCAGACCACCAGCGCCGCGCCGCTCTCGGCCGCCTGGCGCAGTGCGTCCTCCGCTGTGGCCGCATTCGAGTCGCCGTAAGGGTAGGACTGCGCCGTGTACCCGAACTGCGACGCAAAGGTCTGGACGCCCTGCCACAGCAGCGCGTCCGGCCCGGATTCCAGCGCGCTGCTTTCGGCCGCCAGGGCGATCGTCGCCCCGCCGGGCAGCGGCTCGGCATCCTCAGCCGGCGTATAAACGTAGGACGCGTCGTCCTTCGGCACTGTAAAGACGTCCTCCTGCTCGTCGCTTTCCTGCGGCGCACAGGCGCAGAGCGCCGTCAGCATAAGCACGGAGAGAAGCAGCGCGATTACTTTTTTCATGGAAAATGGAAACTCCTTACATTTGGGATTCTTCGATTTCTGGGGGTATCGGATCGATCAAACGCGCAGGGGTCTTGTCAGGCCTGCCCCAGGTTGGCCGGGCCGAACCCGTAAGGCAGCAACTGCCCCAGCGTGGTGACGATGTAATCGTCCACCGTCCGGGCCATGATGACGGTCAGGTCCGGGCCGCCGAACTCATAAAGCGCCTGGCGGCACACGCCGCAGGGCCCTGTGACCAGCTCGTTGACCGTTCCCTCTTTGCTGCCCACGATGGCGATGGCGGAAAACTTCCGCTCCCCTTCGCTGACCGCTTTGAACAGGGCGGTACGCTCGGCACAGTTGGTGGGGGTGTAGCCCGCGTTCTCGATATTGCAGCCGGTATAGACCCGCCCGCTCTGGGACAGCAGCGCCGCCCCTACATTAAAATGGGAATAGGGCGTGTACGCAAACTTCTGCGCCGCGAACGCCTGCCGGATCAGATCCTGGATCTGCGACTTGTCCATCTTCATTTTTCCAGGTACGCCTCCGCGCCCAGCGCCACCTTCATCATGGCGGTGAAGCTGGTCTGCCGCTGTTCAGCGGTGGTGATCTCCGGCGAAACGAAGCTGTCCGAGATCGTCAGCAGGCAGGCCGCCCGCTTGCCCAGGACCTTGGCGTTGTGGAACAGCGCGAAGCTCTCCATCTCCACCGCCAGGCAGCCTTTTTCATCCCGCAGGCGCTCCCAGTAGGTGGGTTTGGCGTCGCTGGGCTGCCGGTAGAAAACGTCCGAAGAATGGATGTTGCCTTCGATCAGCGGGATGCCCTGCGCCGCGGCGCTGGCCTGGAGCGCGTCGTTCAGTTCGGCGCTGGGGGCCTGGATCTCGTCGGTGTCGCCGCTCTGGGTGCGGGCATAGTTGCTCTCGGAGTATGCACCGGCGGCCAGGACCACGTCGAACAGGCGGGCCTTGTCGGTATAGGAACCGGCAGAACCGATGCGGATGATGTTCTCGACGCCGTACTGGGTGTACAGCTCATAGGAATAGATGCCGATGGACGGCATGCCCATGCCGCTGCCCATCACGCTGACGGGGCGGCCCTGGTAAGTACCCGTATAGCCAAGCATACCGCGCACATCGGTGACGAGGCGCGGATCTTCAAGAAAGGTCTCCGCAATGAATTTGGCGCGCAGGGGGTCCCCCGGCATCAGGACGGTTTTGGCAAAATCGCCGTTTTCGGCGCGGTTATGAGGGGTAGACATTTTGGCACACTCCTTTATTTTAGGTTTGTTCCCTATAGTATACCACATTTGCCGCATTTGTGGTAAAATTAAGCAGAAAAAATTGTGAAAGCGAGTGGGACCATGCCATTACCCCATCATTGCCGGATGTGCCCCCGCGCCTGCGGGGCCGACCGCGCGGCCGGGCAGACCGGCTTTTGCGGCGCAGGCGGCCAGTTGTACGCGGCCCGCGCCGCCCTGCACCACTGGGAAGAACCCTGCCTGAGCGGCGCGCCGGAAGATACCCGCGGCAGCGGCACCGTGTTCTTTACCGGCTGCGCGCTGCGCTGCTGCTACTGCCAGAACTATGCCATCAGCCAGGGGAACGTGGGCAAGGCCATCACCACCGAACGCCTGACGGAAATTTTTCTGCGGCTGCAGCGCGACGGCGCGCGCAACTTAAATCTGGTCACGGCCACCCAGTACCTGCCCTGGGTAACGGAAGCCCTGGACGCCGCCCGGGCCCGCGGGCTGACGCTGCCCGTGGTGTACAACACCGGCGGCTACGAAACGGTGGAGACCGTCCGCGCGCTGGAACCGTATGTGG
This sequence comes from Subdoligranulum variabile, assembly GCA_003343905.1. Taxonomy (GTDB): domain Bacteria; phylum Bacillota; class Clostridia; order Oscillospirales; family Ruminococcaceae; genus Gemmiger; species Gemmiger variabilis_C. The sequence goes on along the minus strand of QAKI01000049.1, from coordinate 65,342 downwards.
ATGTCTGGCTCACCGATTTCAAATACGCCGCGCCGGAACTGGCGGGGCGTTTGTCCTCCGCGCCGGACTACCCCGCCGTGGCGCAGGCCGCGCTGCGGCAGATGCTTTTGCAGACCGGCGCGCCGGTCTATGACGGCGAAGGATTTTTGCAGCGCGGGGTCATCGTGCGCCATCTGGCGCTGCCCGGCTGCGTGGCAGACAGCAAGGCCGTGCTGCAAACGCTGGCCCGGCTGCGCACCGAATGCGGCGTGCCGTTCCTGACCAGCCTGATGAGCCAGTTCACCCCGTTTTATAAAGCCGCCGAACACGGGCTGGGCCGCCGCATCACCACCTACGAATACCGCCAGGTCGTCGAGGAAGCCATCCGGCTGGGGCTGACCGACGGCTACATGCAGGAAAAAAGCAGCGCCCGCGAGGAATACACCCCGCCCTTTGACCTGGAAGGCGTATAACGCCGGGCAAATGCGTACACTCCCCCGCCTTTTCCGCATACTATGCAGAAAAGGGAGGGAGCTTTTTATGGCTGTGTTTCAAAACGGCATTGATGTTTCCCGCTACCAGGGCAGCATCAACTGGTCCCAGGTCGCCGCTTCGGGCAAGGAGTTCGCCATCGTGCGGCTGGGCTCCAGCAACAGCGGCGGACTGTATGTGGACCCCTATTTCGTACAGAACGTCAACGGCGCCCACGCCGCCGGGCTGCGCGTCGGCGCATACTATTATACCTACGCCCGCACGCAGCAGGCGGTGGCCAACGAACTTTCGTTCTTCCTGGACGCCATGCAGGGCTTTCAGCTTGAATACCCGGTCTTTGTGGACGTGGAGGACTCCAGCCTGACAAGTCTGGGGCGCACCCAGCTCACCGGGCTGGTACGGTATGCCCTCGACATTCTGTACCAGCGCAAATGGTACGGCGGCTGGTACAGCTATACCAATTATATCAACAACTACCTCAACGCCGCCGAACTGCGGGACTATCCGCTGTGGGTGGCGGACTACCGCGCCGCGCTGGGCTACAACGGCCCCTACACGATGTGGCAGTACTCCGGCAGCGGCAGCACGGGCGGCATTTCGGGCGCCTGCGACCTGAACCGCAGCTACCAGGACTTCCTGCCCGCGATCCAGGCGGGCGGGTTCAACAACTACGGCCCTTCCGGCCCGCAGATGCAGAATCTTTCCGGCTATTCGCTGGTGGTGTTCAACCCGCGTACCGAATACTTCTACTCCCCCGACCTCAACGACGTGGTGGGGTATCTGCCTTTGGGCCGCTACCCGGTGACCCAGCGCAGCGTGCAGAAGTACAACGGCTACGAATGGGTGGTGTTCACCTACAACGGCACTTCCTACTGGACTGCCGTGCTGGGCGACCGTAACCGGCTGGAACCCACGGTGTAAAACGCCAGGCCCTTGCATAACAACTATACGTTGTGCTATAATAGCGGCATCTGATTGACAAAGGCTTTCCGTTTATGGTTTAATGAATTTGTATGCGCAAAATACCAAATGCGCATGATGTTACCGCAGGGGGAACCAAGTGCATGGCAAAAAAACAACAGGAATACGGCAATGACAGCATCCGACAGTTGAAAGGCGCCGACCGCGTCCGCAAACGCCCGGCCGTCATTTTCGGCTCGGACGGCGTGGAGGGCTGTGCCCATTCCATTTTCGAGATCATCTCCAACTCCATCGACGAAGCCCGCGACGGGTACGGCAACCGCATCAACGTGACGCTGTTCCCCGACGAGGTCATCGAGGTCGAGGACTTCGGCCGCGGCATCCCGGTGGATTACAACCGGGCGGAGGACCGCTGGAACTGGGACCTGGTGTTCTGTGAGCTGTACGCGGGCGGCAAATACGCCGAGGGCGGCGGCAACTACGACTTCAGTCTGGGCCTGAACGGCCTGGGCCTGTGCGCCACCCAGTACGCCAGCGAATGGATGACCGCCGACATCTACCGCGACGGCTTCCACTACCATCTCGACTTCAAAAAGGGCGAGAACGTGGGCGGTTTGCAGAAAGAAGCCTACAAGGGCCGCCGCACCGGGTCCATCATCCGCTGGAAGCCGGACGCCGAGGTCTTTACCGATATTGCGGTCCCGGCCGAGACCTTCCGGGACATGATGCGCCGCCAGGCGGTGGTCAACGACGGCGTGACGCTGGTCTTTACCGACAAATCCGGCAGCGAGCCCCAGACCTATGAATACCTGTATGAACACGGCATCGCGGACTATACCCGGGAGCTGGTGGGCGACAAAGGGCTGACGCAGGTCCACTTCTGCGCCGGTTCTTCCACCGGCCGGGACCGCGCGGACCAGCCGGATTATCAGGTCAAGATGAACGTGGCTTTCGCCTTCTCCAACACGGTGCAGGCGCTGGAATACTACCATAACTCCAGTTGGCTGGAGCACGGCGGCAGCCCCGACCGGGCGGTGCGCACGGCCTTCGTCAGCCAGATCAACGCCTGGCTCAAGAGCAAAGGCCTGTATAAAAAGAACGAGAGTTCCATCACTTTCTCCGACGTGCAGGACTGCCTGGTGCTGGTATCGTCCAGCTTCTCCACCCGGACCAGCTACGAGAACCAGACCAAAAAGGCCATCACCAACAAGTTCGTGGCCCAGGCCATGACCGAGTTCCTGAAGCATCAGTTGGAGGTCTATTTCATCGAGCATCCTGACGAAGCCGAAAAGGCCTGCAAGCAGGTGCTGATCAACAAGCAGAGCCGCGAACACGCCGAGAAGGCCCGTATCACCATCAAAAAGACGATGACCCAGCAGATGGATCTGGCCAACCGCGTGCAGAAGTTCGTGGACTGCCGCAGCAAAGACCCCGGCCGCCGCGAACTGTATATCGTGGAGGGCGATTCCGCTATGGGCGCGGTCAAGCAGAGCCGCGACTCGGAGTTCCAGGCCATCATGCCCATCCGCGGCAAGATCCTAAACTGCCTGAAAGCGGACTACGCGCGCATTTTCAAGTCCGACATCATCACCGACCTGATCCGCGTGATGGGCTGCGGCGTGGAGCTGGGCGGCAGCCACAACAAGGATCTGGCCAGTTTCAATCTGGAAAATCTGCGCTTCAACAAAGTGGTCATCTGTACCGACGCCGACGTGGACGGCTACCAGATTCGCACGCTGGTGCTGACGATGCTGTACCGCCTGACCCCCACGCTGATCAACCAGGGGTATGTGTATATCGCGGAAAGCCCGCTGTACGAGATCAACACCAAAAACAAGACCTACTTTGCCTACACCGAGCCGGAGAAGGCCGATATACTGCGCCGCATCGAAGGCGAGAAATACACGATCCAGCGGTCCAAAGGTCTGGGTGAGAACGACCCCGAAATGATGTGGCTGACCACCATGAGCCCGGAGAGCCGCCGCCTGATCAAAGTGCTGCCCACCGATGTGGAGCGCACCGCGCAGGTCTTTGACCTGCTGCTGGGCGACAACCTGCAGGGCCGTAAAGAGCATATTGCCGAACACGGCGCCGAGTATCTGGACGATCTGGATGTAAGCTGACGCGAGGAACACTATGGCAAAAAAACGAGAGAAAAAAATAACGCCGGCCCGCCCGCAGTTGGGCGACAATGTGGAGATCCTGTCCGCCGGCGAGATCATCGAGTCCCCCATCACCGAAACGCTCGAAACCAACTATATGCCCTATGCGATGAGCGTCATCGTGTCCCGCGCGCTGCCGGAGATCGACGGCTTCAAACCGGCGCACCGAAAGCTGCTGTACACGATGTATGGCATGGGCCTGCTGAAAGGCGCGCGCACCAAGAGCGCCAACATCGTGGGCAGCACGATGCACCTGAACCCCCACGGCGACGCGGCCATCTACGACACGATGGTGCGCATGGGCCGCTCCAACGAGAGCCTGCTGGTGCCCTATGTGGATTCCAAGGGCAACTTCGGCAAGGCGTACAGCCGCGACATGGCCTACGCCGCCGCCCGTTACACCGAAGCCAAGCTGGAACCCGTGTGTGAGGAACTGTTCCGCGACATCGACAAGGACACGGTGGACTTTGTGCCCAACTACGACGGCACCACCACCGAGCCCACGCTGCTGCCGGTCACCTTCCCCACCATTCTGGCCAACAACACTTTGGGCATCGCCGTCGGCATGGCGTCCAACATCTGTTCCTTCAACCTGACGGAACTGTGCAACGCCACCATTGCGCTGATGAAAGACCCCGAAGCCGAACTGAAAGAGATCTTGCCCGCACCCGACTTTGTGGGCGGCGGCACCATCCTGTATGACGCCGCCGAGATGGAGAACGTGCTGGAAAACGGCCGCGGCAGTGTGCGTGTGCGCGCCCAGTGGAGCTATGACAAGGCCAACAACTGCATCGACGTGACGAACATCCCGCCCACCACCACGGTGGAAGCCATCATGGACAAGATCACCGAACTGGTGAAGCTGGGCAAAGTCCGTGAGATCAGCGACATGCGCGACGAAACCGACTTGAACGGCCTGAAACTGACCATCGACCTCAAGCGCGGCCAGGACCCGGATAAGCTGATGGCCCGCCTGTTCAAGTCCACCCCGTTGGAAGACAACTTCGCCTGCAACTTCAATGTGCTGATTGCCGGGCAGCCCAAGGTGCTGGGCGTGCGGTCGATCCTGCTGGAATGGATCGCCTTCCGCGCCGAGTGCGTGCGCCGCCGCACCTACTACGATCTGCAGGGCAAGCAGAAGCGCCTGCACCTGCTCAAAGGCCTGAAGGCCATCTTGCTGGACATCGACAAAGCCATTGAGATCGTGCGCAACACCGCCGAGGAAGCAGAGGTCGTGCCGAACCTGATGATCGGCTTCGGCATCGACGAGGTGCAGGCCGAGTATGTGGCCGAGATCAAGCTGCGCCATCTGAACCGGGAATACATCCTCAAGCGCACCGCCGAGATCGAGGAACTGGAAAACGCCATTGCGGATCTGGAGGACATCCTCAAGCGCCCGGCCCGGATCAACCGCATCATCATGGCGGAGCTGACCGAGGTCGCCAAGAAATACGGCAAGCCGCGCCGCTGCGAGATCCTGTACGAGATCCCTGACGAGGGTGCCGACGAACCCGAACAGCAGGTCCCGGATTACCCGGTGCATCTGTTCTTCACGCGGGACGGCTACTTCAAGAAGATCACGCCCCAGAGCCTGCGCATGAGCGGCGAACAAAAGCTGAAGGACGGCGACGAGGTGCTGTTCACCTGCGAGAGCACCAACAGCGTGGAACTGCTGTTCTTCACCAACCACCATCAGGTGTACAAATCCCATGCCTATGACTTTGGCGACAGCAAGGCCAGCGTGCTGGGCGATTATGTAGCTTCGGCCCTGGGCATGGAGGAAGGCGAAGTGCCGCTGTATATGGTCGTGACGCCCAACTACCGCGGCTGGATGCTGTTCTTCTTCCAGAACGGCAAGTGCGCCAAGGTGCCCCTGAGCAGCTACGAGACCAAGCAGAACCGCCGCAAGCTGCTGAAAGCCTACAGCAACAAGGAAGAACTGGCCTGTATGCGTTATCTGCCCGAAGAAACGGAGCTTGCCATCTTCACCACCAACAATCGCCTGCTGCTGGCGGGCAGCGCCCTGATCCCTGAAAAGACCACCCGCGATTCCGCCGGTGTCAATGTGATCAGCCTGAAAAAGAACGCCCGCATTGCGCGGGTCACGCTTTCCGAGGGGCTGGAACTGGGCGACGCCCACCGCTACCGCGTGCGCACCCTGCCCGCAGCTGGTGCGCTGCTGCGTGCCGACGACGCGACCGAACAGCTCACGCTGTGATTTCTTCTGCATAGAGCAAAAAACGGACGTACTTTCTTCTGGAAAGTACGTCCGTTTTCTGTTTGTCAGGTCAAAGTCCGGCGCCGGTCTTTTGGGCCGAGACCAGCAGCATCATCGGGCGGCGCATCTCGTCCCGCATACCGGGAATGTCCATCATGGACTCCGGCGGCTGCGGCTCCACCACCTGGCGCAGAACAAAGCCGTTGTTGAGCAGCGTGTTCAGATAGGTGGTCAGCGTGCGGTGGTATTTGACTACCGGCTCGCCCAGGAATACTGCTTCCCGCTCGCCCTCGTAGAAATAGCGGTCCACCGGGAAATGGAGGATGTTGCCGTCGGCGTCATAGTACCAATCCTGCGAACCGTAGGCCGTAAAGACCGGGTGTTCGGCCGAAAACACCAGCCACCCGTCCGGCCGCAGCCAGCGGTGGATCTTCTGGATCAGCGGTTCATAATCCTTCACATAATGCAGGGCCAGCGAACTGAGCACCACATCAAAACTTTCCGGCGCAAAGTCCAGGTCCTCCATGGCGGCCTGGCGGTAGTTCACCCGCGGATGGGCGTTGCGCGTCCGGGCCACGGCCAGCATCTTTTGGGAAAGGTCGGTTCCCAGCACCGACGCCGCGCCGTGTTCGGCGGCATACCGGCAGTGCCAGCCGTAGCCGCAGCCCAGGTCCAGAACGTCCCGCCCGGCGAAGGGCGGCAGCATCTTTTCAAGCGCGGGCCACTCCCCCGCTCCCTGCAGTCCTTTCCGGGAACGGTCCATCTGGCTGTACTTTTCAAAAAAGCGTTCTTCGTCGTATTTGTTTTCTTTCATAGCAGGCATTTCTCCCATGCAAAACGATCTTGCGGGTCCCAGCAATCCGCAGGGGCGCGGTCGCCCCCTGCCGGACCGGCAAAAATTCCCCGCGGTCCCGGTCAAAAGCGCCGGGGCCGCGGGGAAAACCGGATACGGAAAAATCAGGCCAGCAGCGGCTTGCAGGCAGCGGCCAGTTCATCCTTGCGCGCCTGGGCGGCAGCCAGATCCTTGCCCATGGTGGTGAAGTAGGTCTTGATCTTGGGCTCGGTGCCGGAGGGGCGCACCACCACGGTGGAGCCGCTTTCCAGCGTATAGATCAGGACGTTGGCGGCGGGCAGGCCGGTCTCCTCCGGCTTCTGGTAATCCACCACCTTCACGACCTTGTCGCCGTCGAAGTCCTTCGGCGGGTTGGTGCGCAGGTTCGCCATGATCCCAGCCATCTTGTCCATGCCGGACAGGCCCGGGAACTCGAAGCTGTCCACCTTGTTCAGGTAACGGCCGTACTCGCTGTAGATGCGCTCCAGTTCTTCCTTGATGGAGCTGCCCTTGGCGCGGTAGTAGGCGGCCATCTCGCAGATCAGCATGGAACCGATGATGGCATCTTTGTCCCGCACATAGGGACCGGCCAGGTAGCCGTAGCTTTCCTCAAAGCCGAAGATGAAGCGGTCCACTTCCCCGGCAGCTTCCAGTTTGGCGATCTGGTCGCCGATCCACTTGAAGCCGGTCAGCACGCTGCGGCATTCAACGCCGTAATGTTCGGCCACTTTATCCGCCAGCGGGGTCGAAACGATGGACTTGCACATGACCGGGTTCTTGGGCATGGTGCCCTGTTCGATACGGCCCGCGCAGATGTAGTCCAGCAGCAGCACGCCCACCTCGTTGCCGGAGAGCAGCTCATAGCGGCCGTCCTTGCACTTGACGGCAATGCCCACGCGGTCAGCGTCGGGGTCGGTAGCCAGCATCAGGTCGGCGCCGGACTTTTCGGCCAGTTCCAGACCCAGACGCAGCGCCTCAAAAATTTCGGGGTTGGGGTACGGGCAGGTCGGGAAGTTGCCGTCGGGGTCCTTCTGTTCGGGCACGATGGTGATGTCGGTGATGCCGATCTCGCCCAGAACGGTGGTGACGGGCACCAGTCCGCTGCCGTTCAGCGGGCTGTACACCAGCTTGAGCCCCGCGGTCTTGCAGATGCCGGGGCGGATGGAACGGGCTTCGATGGCGTCATACAGGGCGCGGATGCAGTCGTCGCCCACATACTCGATCAGGCCCTTCTCCATGCCCTCGGCAAAGGGCATGGTCTTGGCGCCGGTCAGGATGTCGGTCTTCTGGATCTCGGCATAGACGATGTCGGCGGCTTCATCGGTCATCTGGCAGCCGTCAGGGCCGTAGGCTTTGTAGCCGTTGTACTTGGCCGGGTTATGGCTGGCCGTGACCATGATACCCGCATTGCACCTATAGTAGCGGGTAGCAAAGGAAAGCGCGGGCACCGGCATCAGCGCCTTGTAGATGCGCACATGGACGCCGTTGGCGGCCAGCACTTCGGCAGCGGCGCGGGCGAACAGGTCGCTCTTGATGCGGCTGTCGTAGCTGATGGCGACGGTCTGGCTGCCGCCCTGGGTCTTGACCCAGTTGGCAAGGCCCTGGGTGGCCTGGCGGACCACATAGACGTTCATGCGGTTGGTGCCCGCACCGATCACGCCGCGCAGACCGGCGGTGCCGAATTTGAGGGCCACCGCAAAGCGGTCCTGAATGGCCGCGTCATCCCCCCGGACGCTTTCCAGTTCCGGCTTGAGGTCGGGGTCGTCGAGATCGGCGGCCAGCCACCGTTCATACATATCTTTATACATTTATGACACCTTCGCTTTCCGAATCGTGATGCTTTCTGTTAAAAATCACTGTTACAGCATTACTATACCAAGATTGCTTGGCATTGTCAATCGAAAAGACGAAGCCCCCGCAGAAAACTCTTCCCACGGCGTGGCTTACGACTTTTGCAACCGACAGCTATTTTCAGTTTTTCGGAAATGTGCTATAGTAAAAGCAAGATCGCGGCAATTCCATTTTTCAGCAGCCGATGATCGAAGCGAGGTGGTGTTCCTTTGGGCAAGGCCTGTTCTTCCTGGAGTGGAATGCGAAAGTATCTTGAAAAAGAAATGTTGGCCGACACCTTGCAGGGGCGAATCCGTTACGGATGCACCCGTTATGTTGGCATGGACACCTGCCACATTTTTGAAGTATATGTGGATGACATACTCTTCAAGCAGTTTTCTTGGGAGACCGTAAACCGCTATTTCTTTCGCCAGGGGTATGCCCCTGCGTGCCATCCTATGACCATCGGGGAATATTGGCGGCATTTTCCCGCCCTGCTGGCGCAGCATCCTCTGGATACAAGAACGGAATATACCGATGATGAGTTCTGTGCCGCACTGAAAACTTACCGGAACAGCAGCATCCTGGACAGCGTTCGCTCCCGGAACCCCATCGTGAAAATGTTTGCCCTTTTGGACAGGCGTGTCGGACAGCGGACGCTGGAAAGCCTCGGCATGGAGATGCGGACAGCCCCGGATTGGCTGGTCCGCCTGTACCGGCTGCGGTTCGATCCTTCCAAGGACTTCTGGAAATGACCGCGCTGGCGGAAGCGGCAGAAAAACCATAGCACCATTCAGAGCACTGCACAAAAAGGAGCGTATCAGTATGTTTGCAAAGGTGACAAGCCTGGGTGTTACGGGGCTGGCCGGGTATCTGGTACAGGTGGAAGCGGATCTTTCCGGCGGGCTGCCGCAGTTCAACCTGGTGGGGCTGCCGGATTCTGCTGTGAAAGAGAGCAGCGAGCGCGTGCGCAGCGCCGTAAAGAACCTGCACTACCAGTGGCCGTCCAGCCGCATCACCATCAACCTGGCCCCCGCCGACGTGCGCAAAACCGGGCCGGTGTATGACCTGCCGGTATTCATCGGCATTCTGGCCGCCCAGGGCAAACTGCCCGCCCCCGGCCCCATGCGCGCCTTTTTGGGCGAACTGGGGCTGGACGGCGCGCTGCGCCCCGTGACCGGCGTGCTGCCCATGGCGCTGGCTGCCGTGCAACAGGGCGTGAAGGAACTGTTCCTGCCTGCCGAAAACGCCGCCGAAGCCGCCGTAGCCGAAGGGCTGACCGTCTACCCCGCCCGCAGCGCCCAGGACGTGGTGCTGCATCTGTGCGGCGCCGAAGCCTTGACCCCCGCCAAGCCCGACGGCTACGATGAAAACGGCGTCTGGACCGGCCCCGACATGGCCGATGTGCGCGGCCAGAGCGAAGCCCGCCGCGCGCTGGAAGTGGCCGCCGCCGGCGGGCACAACCTGTTGCTGGTAGGCCCGCCGGGCACCGGCAAAAGCATGCTGGCCAAGCGGCTGCCGGGCATTCTGCCGCCGCTGACCTACGAGGAAGCACTGGAGACCAGCGCCATCTATTCGGTGGCCGGGCTGCTGCGCGGCAGCGAAGGGCTGGTACGGGCGCGGCCTTTCCGCAGCCCGCACCACAGCGTCAGCGCCACCGCCATCGTGGGCGGCGGCACGGTCCCCCGCCCCGGCGAGGTAAGTCTGGCGCACAACGGCGTACTGTTTTTAGACGAGTTGCCGGAATTTTCCCGCGACACGCTGGAAGTGCTGCGCCAGCCGCTGGAGGACGGCAAGGTGACCGTGAGCCGCGTACATGGTTCGGCTTCTTACCCCTGCAAATTCATGCTGGTCGCCGCCATGAACCCCTGCAAATGCGGCTATCTGGGCCACCCCACCCGCGAATGTACCTGTACACCCAGCGCCATCGCCCAGTACCGGCGGCGCATCTCCGGCCCGCTGCTGGACCGCGTCGACCTGCATGTGGAAGCACTGCCGGTGGAATACGCAGACCTTGCCGCCGCACAGGGCGGCGAGTCCAGCGCAGCGGTGCGCGCCCGTGTGATCGCCGCACGCACCGTACAGCGCGAGCGTTACCGCGCCCTGCCCGGCGTGCGGTGCAACGCCCAACTGCCCGGCAGCGCCCTGCGCCGGTTCTGCCCCATGACCCCCGCGGCCGAGCACATTTTGCGCGGCGCGTTTGAGCGGCTGGGCTACAGCGCCCGCGCCTACGACCGTATTCTGCGCGTGGCGCGCACGGTGGCCGATCTGGACGGCAGCGAAGTGCTGGACGCGGCCCACCTTTCGGAAGCACTGCAATACCGCAGCCTGGACCGCAAGTTTTCCCTTTCCTAAAAACAGCAAAGCGCCCTCCGAAAAAACGGAGGGCGCTTGTATTTTTACAGGGTTTTGAGCAGGTTCCAAAGGGTCTGCGCGCTTTTTTCCCAACTGTATCGCTGCAACAGTTCCGCAGCGTCCCGGCGCGGCGGCAGGACCCGGTCCACGTCGCCGCCGTTGGTCTTGAGGTCGATGTACCCGGCGCAGTCGCCGTAGACCTCCCACATACAGGGGGTATCGCTGACATAGATCTGCGGCGCGCCGCAGGCCACCGCTTCCAGCGGCGGGATGCCGAACCCCTCGTACAGCGTGGGGAACAGGAACGCCTTGCAATGGTGCATCAGGGCTTTGGCTTCCCCGTCCGACACATAGCCGAGATACCGCACGTTGGGCAGGCCGTCCAAACCAAGGCGTTTGGCTTCGGCCGCAAGGCTGCCCCCGCCCGCAATGGCAAAGATTGCGCCGGGCTTTGCTTTGGCTGCCCGCAGCACCCAGGGGAAGTTCTTGTTTTTCAGCAGGTTCGCCATACTGAAATAGTATTCGCCCCGGCGAAGGTCGGGCGTTTTTTCAAAAATGCGCTCATCCGGGGCGATGCGCTGCATCTGCTGCCAGGCGTTGTAGACGACGGTGACCCGCGCCGGGTCCACGCCGTAATAGCGGTGGATCTCCTGCCGGGAAAACTCCGACACCGTGACGATCCGTTCGGCCGCCGCCGCAATGCGGCGGTACTGCAGCCGGTGCCATGCGGCGCTCAAACGGCCGCGCAGGTCGGTATAAAAGTCCGGCCGGGCACGGTAGCAGACATCATGCACCACCGCCACGCCGCGAAAGCCGAACAGCGGGATCACGTTGCAGGTCGCCAGCCCTTTGGCCCCGCGCTGCCGCAAATAGGCCGGATAGTCCACCTGCTGCCACAGCGCCCCCGTATGTTTGCCGAACGTGACCGTGCGGATGTTCTGGTAGACCGGCGCGCGCACGCCGGGGGGCGTGACTACCTCGACCACGCCGGGGGGCACCAGCGCATCCAGCGCCGACAGCAATTCAATGGAATAGCGTTGTATGCCCGAAATGCGCTGGCCGAAGAACGAACCGTCCACAGCCCAAAGCGTCGTTGCCATGTTATCTTTCCCCTTCCTGCGGCAGTTCCAGCCCCGCATACTGCTGTTTGACGCGCAAGATCCTTGCCACGCTCTCGTCCAGACGTTCGGCAGAGATCGTGCCGTCCTCTACGGCAGCCAGCACCGCGTCGAAGGCTTCCGGCAGGCTGTCCGGCATCAGCACAAGGTCGCAGCCCGCCTGCAATGCGCGCACAGCGGCTTCCCCAGGGCTGTAAAGTTCGGTGATCGCGCCCATCGCCATGGAATCGGTGACGACCAGCGCGGGGGCGCCGTCCAGCACCTCGCCGCGCAAAATCTCTGTCACCAGATGGTACGAGAGCGAAGCCGGGGTGCCGTCGTCCCCCAGGGCGGGCGCGGCGATATGCCCCGCCATCACGGCGGGCAGTTCATCCGGGCTGAAACCGTTATCCAGTAAGCGGAACGGCAGAAATTCACACGCCTGGAGTTCCTCCAGCGTGCGCCGGGTGTAGGCGATGCCGCTGTGGCTGTCCTCCGCCGTGTCGCCATGCCCCGGGAAATGCTTGAATACGGGCAGAATATCCTGTTCCTGCAAGCCCTGGGCCATGGCCGTCGCCATCTGCGCCACCGTTTCGGCGTCCTGAGAGAAGGCCCGGCTGCCGATCACCGGGTTATCGGGGTTCGTCAGCACATCGGCGTCCGGCGCAAAATCCATATTGAAACCGTATTCTTTCAGATAGTTCCCGATGGTGCGGCCCATCTCCCGCGCCTGTTCCGGGTCGCCGGTGGCCCCGACGGCCGCCGCGCTCTCATACTGCGGCAGGGCAAAGTCCGGGTCGTTGGCAAGGCGGGCTACCGTGCCGCCTTCCTCGTCCACCGCGATCAGCAGCGGCAGTTCGCTGGCCTGCTGCAGATCCGCGTTGAAGCGCGTCATCTGTTCCGGGGTCTCGACGTTTTTGCCAAAATGGCAGATGCCGCCCACGGGGTACTCCTGCAGGGCGGCGCGCATGGCGTCGCTGAGTTCGGTCACGCCCTCCGCCCGTTCATCGTTGACCTGCTCGCGCGTCAGTTCGGGGTCCAGCGAATCCGGGCGGATCATGAACAACTGGCCCACCTTTTCCCGCAGCGTCATCTGCTGCAAAAGCGCCTCCACCGGGTCCGCCGCCGGGGTCTGTACGGGTTCCGGGGCTTCGGTGGCCAGCGGAGCTTCCGACGAAGCCGCCGCGCTCTGCGTTCCGGGGGCTGCCGTGCAGGCGCAGAGCAGCAGCGGCGCCAGCAGGAACGCCGCGATCCGTTTTTTCCGTTGCATACGCATAGTTTCCGCCCTCCTGCCCTGTATTATAGCATGGGATGGGCCGCCGGGCAACCCGAACGGCGTCGCCGCTCCCCGGTTTTGCCGCGCAGCAAAGCCGCCGCACGGGCGGCAGGATTTCCGCGTGCCCGCGCGGCGGCGCTGTATGTGGGGGGGGACAAACAGAACGGGACTTCCCGCGCTGTTCAGGGGCGCACCCCGGCTGTCAGCCTTCGGTCCCTGCCGTTTCCTGCGGGACCGATTCGCTGGGACTGCCACCCGCAACGGACGTTCTGCGGCGGTCCCCCAGCACTTCCAGAACAGCCACCACCGACATGCCGACGACCACTGCCAATCTGATCCAAAACCACAGTCTGCGCATAGCCAATGCTCCTTTCCTGTTTCAATCCCGTCTGATCAGGGCCAGTTCGAGAATTTGGGCCTCCACGATCACACCGCCGCCGATCAGGCAGGCTTTTGCGGCCTTGTGATACCCTTTTTAAGTGGGACCGAGCTTGCCATAAGTCCGGCCCCCGCCGCGAGGGTGAGCGCCCTTCCGGCAAAGCGCACCGGGCGGAACCCCCACATGCGATCCATAGACCGGTCAAGGACTGCCGCCGCGCCTTCCACGGTGGTTTCGACCGCGCCGCCAAACTGTTCCATCGCGTTTTCCATTCTCTGTTCTGTCATAAAAAGTACCTCCTTCCCTGTGATGGGCTGATTTTGCCGGGGCGTGCCGCGCGGCGGGGACCGTTTGATTCGGACCGTTTTCCTCGCTGCGCGCCGCAGTTTCCCTATTGTTCGGTATGCGATCCGCTCCTTTCCGGTTAAATACATTTGTTCGGTATGTCTACATTATAGCAGATACCGCACACCTGTCAAGATACATTCACGCGGTATTTATAATGTTTTTTTGCTGCCCCTGCCGTTTTGCCTGTTCCCTGCCGCGGGTGTTTGGCGCAAGGCCCGCTTCCGTGCCCGCATTCACGCGGTAACGGGCAGAATGAAAAGCAGAAACAGCACAAAAAGCCCCGCCGGAACCGCATTTGCAGCCGTTCCGGCGGGGTCATGATAGATGCGTATTGTTTGCAGCTCTGGCGGGATTATTCCCTTCCGCAAACGCGCGGGTCACCCGGCGCTGCTTGCGTCTATATAGTCGTCGGCACCGCCCACCGGGTGTTCGGCAATGATGGAGCCTTCATCCGCCGCGGCGGTTTCCGCTGTAGCGTCGGCATCGTACAGGCTTTCCTTCGTCACGGCAAAGACCGCCTTGTAATCCGCATCCGCTTCATACACCACCGTGGGGGCGCTGTCGGCGGACAGGTAGCAAAGGCTCTCGTCCTCCGGCGTCAGCGCGCCCCAGCGCACGGTCAGTTCAGTGCCGTCGGCAAAGACCGCCGTGGCCGTTGTGTCCGGCGTATCCAGGCCATAGGTGCTGTCCGCTTCCGGCGAAGTGATGCTCCAACTGGTCTGCACGCCGCACAGGGTATTGGCCATGCGGTTTACCGCGCTTTGGTCCAGCGGGTAGTCCGGGTCGTCGGCCAGCGTCCAGACGTCGTCCGTCTGCACGAACCGCAGGTCGCCGACCTGCAGGGAAGTTATATCGTCGCTGGTCTGCTGCGTCAGCTTTTGCGGGGCGTAGAGTTCCCGCGGCGTCTTGCACAGGCCGAAGAACTGCGACTGGGGTACGGAATACACCTCGCCCGCTTCGTCGTAGACATAGTAGATGTCCGCCACGTCGTTGGCCTGGTCCACCGTCAGCGTGCGTTCCGACGTGCCGCTGGCGATGGCAAATTCCATCAGCGGCGTTTCGCTCCGCTCCGGGATGCCGGCGCGCTCATCCCCCTGCAGGCAGCGGTCCGCCGTCAGGGCGGCCACGTCCTCCAGCAAAGACTGCACGCTCTGCTGTTCCAGCGGCAGCGTGGGGTCGGATTCCAGCAGCCAGCTGCCGTCCTCCCCTTTGAGCAGCGACACGTCGGTATTTTCGCCGCTGTAGGAAAGCCGGTCGATGCTATCCGCGGAAAAATCGCACAGGGCGATCCCCGCGCTTTGCTCCTGCGGCGCGGTCTTGAGCAGCACCAGCACGGCGGCCAGCACCAGCACCACCGCCGCCAGCACCGCCAGCGGCAGGATCTTTTTTCGATTCACAGGCAGTTTCTCCTTTTTTCAGTTCAGCGGCGGCGCCGGATCAGGCAGATTGCCGCGCCGGTCACAAGGCAGGCGATGGGCAGCACAAAGACGAACAGCAGGCTCAGGCCCGTGCGCGCCCCGCTGGGCACCGAAAGGCTCATGGCGCTCATGCTCTTGCCGCTGATGACCGCCGTGGTCTGCTGGTCGTTGAACCAGTTGACGATGCAGCCCAGGAATTGCGCATTGCCGCCGGAAACGCTCTGGTTCATGCCCGAAAGCAGCACGTTGGGGCAGTTGATCCACACCACGCGCGCACCGGTGGCGCTGTTTTCCGCAGCCACCGCCACGTTGAAGGTGCCTTCGGGGTCGGTGGCGGATTTTTGGGCGGTCTCGGCCGTGGCGTAGTTTTCCAGCGAATAGGCGCTGTCGCCGGTGGTCAGCAGCGGCGTGAAGGTATATCCGCTGCCGTCCGCCGTCACGATGCCCTGCGCGATGGGCGCATAGACCATCATGCCGCTGCTCATACCGGCCAGGATCTCGCTGGGTTCGATGTTGGGCAGCAGGTAGGTCTGGGGATAGCCGTAGGGGTAGTGGTCCGCGTCGGTCTCCACCAGCAGGCCCGGCTGGCGGGTCATGCCGCAGGCCGCCAGGACCGAATCAAGGTTCGGCGTTTCAAGCGTGAAGTCGGTATCGACCAGCAGCTTGCCGCCGCCCGCCACATAGGCGGCGAGCATGTCGGCTTCCTCCTGCGTCACGTCGGCAAGGGGCGCGTTGACGAGCAGGGTGTCCGCATCCTCCGGGATCGAACCGTCGGTGGTCAGGTTCAGTTTTTGCACCATCACGCCCGCATTGCCGAGGGTCTCGGTAAAGTCGGCGCCCAGTTCCGTTTCGCCGTGGCCGGTCAGCTCATACAACACAAAACTCTGCGTGCGGGTGACCTTGGCGATGGCGGTGGTCAGGGCGTTCTCGGCATCAAAGGTGTATTCCTCGGAGCCGTAGTAGTAGGCGTCCATGTCCAGCGTGTACATATCGCCGTAGCCGACGACGGCGTACTTGTCCCCCGCCGTCATCACCACGCTGCCGGTGCTGGCCCCCTCGTACTGTTCCGCAAAGGTGGGGTACAGGACCGGGTCCCGCTGCTGCCAGGTAAAGCGGCTGCTTTCGTCGGCGTAGCGGTCCAGCAGGCGGGTGATGTTCTCGTCCTCCTGCCCGGAAACAGCCAGGTAATAGGCCGTGATGTCGTTATCCAGTTCATGCAGCATATTTTTGCTGGTCTCGCTCAACGTGAACATCGAATTGAGGGAGATGTCCCACGATGTATATTTGGTGGGCAGCGCCTGCAGCACCAGATTGAGCAGGATGACCACCGCCAGCACCGCCACCGCCAGCAGCGAGGCATACACCCCGTTGCGGAAGGTCTTTTTGCTGCCGTGCAGTTCCCGCCATGTTTTCTTGAAATCCATCTGCGTCCCCCTCCCTTCAGGCCCAGCGGCGGCGTTCGATGGCCTGCCCGGTCAGGAAAAGGAACAGGCCGATGATCGAGAGGTAGTACACAACGGCGGTCAGGCTGAACATACCGCCCACCACGCCGTTGAAGGGCGCAAACAGTTCCAGCGCCGCCAGCGCGCCGTCAAAGGCGGCCAGCAGCCAGGTGGGCCGGATGACGAACACTACGATCAGCACCACGCTGCCCCCGCAGAACACCGCGCAGGCCGCGGTCAGGCTTTTGCAGAGCACGCCGGTCAATACGGCGGCGATCAGCACGATCGCCAAAAAGGTGACCAGCGCCAGCATGCCGCCGCTGGTGAACATGGTCTGGATGCCGTTCATCAGGTAGCACACCAGCAGCACGCCGAAGGTAGCCAGATACGCAAGGATCTGGTTTTCGGTCAGGGCCGAGATCCAGGTGCCGATCGCCAGGCACGCCGCCCCCAGCAGCAGGTAGACGAACAGCGCGCTGTAGGCCGACAGCAGCGACACGCTGCCGAAGGCCGTCAGGATCAGCGGCATGACGGCCGCCACAGCCAGCGGCGCGGCAAAGACGACGCATTCCGCCAGGAACTTGCCCAGCACGATGGCCGGGATGCTCACCGGGCTGGTGAGCAGGAGCTGGTCGGTCTTGTTGCGCCGGTCCTCGGCAAAGCTGCGCATGCTGATCGCCGGCAGCAAAAACAGCAGGATCATCGTGGTGGTGTACAGCACCGAGGCAAAATCCGGCGAGGCGCTCATCAGGTTGCGGTTGGTGAAGTACAGCCCCAGAAAGAACAGGCTGACGGCCGCCGTCACATAGCCGATCATGCCGGTATAGTAGGCGCGGGTCTCGCGCTTGAAGATTGCCGCCATGTTATGCTTCCTCCTTCTGTTCGGGCGCGGGGTGTTCGGTCAGTTGCAGGAACACGTCCTCCAGGCTCATGTTTTCGGCGCTCATGCTCACCACCGGGCAGTCTGCCCGCGCCAGCGCCAGCGAAAGCGCGCCGCGCAGGTCGCCACCCTGCGCGCTGATGGCGGTGAAGCTGACCTCGCCGCCCTTTTCGGCGGTCACCCGCAGATCGGACAGCCCTTCCACCGTGGCGGCAGCCGCCAGCACGGCGTCCCGGCTGCCCTGGGCCGTGACCGAGATCGCGCCCTTGGCGGCCAGCCGCCCGGCCAGTTCCTCCGGCGTGCCCTGGGCCACCAGCCGCCCCCCGGCGATGATGAGCATCCGGTCGCAGACCGTCTGCACCTCGCTGAGGATATGGCTGGAAAGGATGACCGTGTGCGTGCGCCCCAAATCGCGGATCAGGGCGCGGATCTCGATCATCTGGGCGGGGTCCAGCCCGACGGTGGGCTCGTCCAGAATGATGATCTTGGGTTCGCCCAGCAGCGCCGCGGCAATGCCCACGCGCTGGCGGTAGCCCTTGGACAGGTTGCGGATCAGGCGCGGCGCCATCTCCTCCAGCCCGGTGCGGCGGCAGGCCCGGTTGACTGCCACGCGGCGGTCGCCCTTTTTGCGCACATGCTTGAGTTCCGCCACAAAGTCCAGATATTCCGCCACCGTCATATCCTGATACAGCGGCGGCTGTTCCGGCAGGTAGCCGACGCACGCCTTGGCCTGCGCCGGTTCCTCGACGATATCATGGCCGTTGATACGCACTTCGCCCTCGGTGGCCGAAAGGTAGCCGGTCATTATGTTCATCGTGGTGGACTTTCCCGCCCCGTTGGGACCTAAAAGACCATAGATGCAGCCGTCCTCGACGGTAAAGCTGACATCCTCCACGGCGGTATGTTTTCCGTAACGCTTTGTCAGATGCTTGACTTCGATCAAAGTGTACCCTCCCCTGTTGTGGACCTGCGCGGCGCGTCCGCACAGGTAGATTTTATTATAACGCCAAATTGTGAAAATTTCGAGGATTCATGGGAAAGAAGGCAAAAAACTTGTGTTCCTTTGCGGGGCGTGGTATAGTGGAGCCAGATCGTGCCGCTACAGGCGGCCCCAACAAGGAGGTTTTCCCTATGACGGAACGCGAAAAAATGCTGGCCGGGGAACTGTACGACTGCGGCGACCCCGAACTGTTGAACCAATGGCACCGCGCCAAGGATCTGGCGCGGGAGTATAATGCGCTGCCCTCGGCCGACGCCGCGCGCAAGGACCAGATCCTGACGGAACTGCTGGGCGGGCGCGGCGCCAACCTGTGGATCACCGCCCCGTTCTATGTGGATTACGGCAACAACATCTACTTCGGCAACAACTGCGAAGTCAACATGAACTGCACCTTCCTGGACGACAACCGCATCGTGATCGGGGACAACGCCCTGATTGCCCCCAACGTGCAGATCTACACCGCTTTCCACCCCACCGACGCCGCCAAACGCTTCGGCCCGCTGAAAGAGGACGGCTCTTTCTCCTTCTGCAAGACCCAGACGGCCCCGGTCATCGTGGGCAACAACGTATGGATCGGCGGCGGGGCCATCCTGCTGCCGGGGGTGACGATCGGCGATAACGTAGTCATCGGCGCGGGCAGCGTCGTGACGCGGGACATTCCCGCCAACTCGGTGGCCTGCGGCAGCCCCTGCCGCGTGATCCGCGAAAACCGCTGACCCGCCGCCTTTCCCCGCATGGTCCGCACACGATTTTTATATACTGCACACAGCAAGCAGGGCCCCGGAAAATTCCGGGGTCCTGCTTCGTTTTGTTAGCTTTAGCGCAAAGACAACCCCCGGCTCTGCCGGGGAGTGTAAAAAATTATATAGTGAAAAAACCTAGAGAAAAAACCTCCTGGTATAATAGAATTGCGGTCGGCCAACTGCAATAAAAATACCAGGAGGTTCCAAAAGATGGAAAAAGACATAGCAAGTTTACAACACACAACATGGAGATGCCAATATCATATAGTGTTTGCCCCTAAGTACCGCAGAATGGTGGTATATGGGAAAATCAAAAAAGATATAGGACAGATCCTCAGAAAATTGTGTGAGCAAAAGGGAGTAGAGATCATACAAGCAGAAGCGTGCCCGGATCACATTCATATGCTGGTCAGTATTCCACCCAAATATAGTGTATCACAGATCATGGGATATCTCAAAGGGAAAAGCAGCTTAATGATATTTGACCGGCATGCAAATTTGAAGTACAAGTATGGGGATAGACATTTTTGGGCACGAGGATACTATGTAGACACGGTCGGAAGAAATAAAAAGCAGATACAAGAGTACATCAAGCAGCAGTTGGCAGAAGATCAAATAGCAGACCAAATGAGCATGAAGGAGTTCGTAGACCCGTTTACGGGTAGCAAGAATACCAAGGCATAAAAACAGCCCCTTAAGGGGCCGCCATGAGTCAGCAATGCAGTTGGCCGACCCATTCGTGGCCCCTTGAGGGGCGTTGTCCGTATTATGCCCTTCTAGGGCTAACCCAAGCCCCCGGCTTTGCCGGGGGTTCTGACTGCCGTTTCAGAGCAGCTTTTTATTGAACAGCCAGACCGCCGCCCCCAGGGACGCCGCCGTCAGAACGAGCGCGACCGCCAGAGGCGCGGCAAATTCCGCCGCCGTGGCCTCACCGGCAATGAGGTCCACGTTTTTGGACATGAGAACGAGCGGGTTTATCCCTTCCAGGGGCTTTGCGAGCGCGAGGAGCGATAACAGCGCCACGACCCCGCCGGTGAACAGGATGCAGGTGAAAGTCTGCCGGAACGCCACGCACCCCAGCATGAGGATGCCCAGGTACAGGAACCCCACCATCCACAGGAAGAAGGCCGCCAGCCCCACGTGCGCCAGCCCGGCCCCCGGCCACAGATACCCGGTATAGATGCAGGCCGCCGCGAACGCGGACCAGAAGCAGACCGTCATCAGCACCGCCGCCACCGTGTACTTTGCCAGCACCACCGCGGGCCGGGGCAGGCCCTTGGTCACCAGCAGAAGCAGCGTGCCCCCGGCATATTCGCCGGACATACAACTGCCGAACAGGATCAGGAAGGCGCTGTACCCCACGCTGGAAATGTTTTTGTAAAACTGCTGCCACGCGTCCAGGGCGGTGGGGTCCGCGGTCACTTCCAGGCCGGTGCCGGACGCCGCGATGATCTGCGGCGTGTACTTTGCCAGGAACGCACTGCCCATGCCAAAGAACACAAAGACCGCGAACAGGATCAGGAAGCGGTCGTTTTTGATATTCTCGGTAAATTCCTTTTTTACAAATGCCAGATACCCGCTCATTGTATCACCTCCAAAAACAGGCTTTCGAGAGACGGTTCCACCTGTTCCACACGCACGGGCGCAAGGTCCGCTTCGGCCAGGGCCGCAAAGACGGCACGCTGGGTCTGTTTCATCTCGCGGCTGTGCAGCGTCAGTTCCCGGCCTTTCACTTCGGCCCCCGCCAGCATCGGCTGCCCGGCCGCAAGGCTTTGAAAGCGCCGCAGTTCTTCTTCCCGGGAGAACTCGATCCGCAGGCTGTCATGGCTGTGCAGCGCCCGGATCTCCGGCAGAGAACCGCCCACAGCGATGCGGCCGCCGTTCAGCAGCGCCACATGGTCGCAGATGCGCTCCACGTCGGACAGGATATGGGTGGAGAACAGCACCGTCGTGCGCCCGCGCAGCTTATACAGGATGTCCAGGATCTCCTTGCGGCCCACCGGGTCCAGTGCGCTGGTGGGTTCGTCGCAGATCAGCAGCCGGGGATCGGCCAGCAATGCCTGCGCGATGCCCAGACGCTGCTTCATGCCGCGGGAATAGCCGCCCACGCGCTTTTCCACCCCCGCAAGGCCCACAAGGTCAAGCAGGCGCTTCCCCTTTTCCGCCGTATCGGTTTTGGACATGCCCGCGATCTCCCCGCACAGCGCCAAATACTGCGCGGCGGTCATATAGTTGTAAAATTCCGGCACGTCGGGCAGGTAGCCGATGCAGGCGTTGGTTTTGTTCTGGCCGAAGCGAACCGGCTGGTCGCACACGAAAATTTCGCCCCGGTCGGGCTGCAAAAGCCCCAGGACCATCTTCATGGTCGTGGTCTTGCCCGCGCCGTTGCGGCCGATAAAACCGAAAACGCTCCCCTCCGGCACTTCCATGTCCAAGCCGTCGATGATCTTCTGCCGCCCGAAACTTTTGGCAAGGCCGTGTATGGCAAGCACGTTCATTGGTCCTCCCCCTTTCCTAAGACAAAATAGAGGATGGGTCCGAACGGCAGGACCACCACCGAGAGCACCAGCCACAGGACCCGGTTCCCGAACCGGTAGTGGGGATGGCGCAGGATGTGCCGGACCGCCGCGACGATCAGGACCGCGTCCACGATCAAAAGCGGGACCAGCAGCGGGAATATTTCTTGAAGCATAGGCATAGTAAACGCAACCTCCTTGCGTGCGGATATAAATGCCGCAGAACCGCAAAGTGCCGCCGGGCCGCAAAGGACGGCGGTGCCTTGCGGCTTTGCTTTTTACGCAGCCGCGCACGTATCGTGATACGCAGCGGAAACCGGCGCCTTTTGTTTCCGCTTTGGTTATATTACCACAATGGAAATATAAATTCAAGTGCCCCTTGCATTTTTATTTTCATAATGGTAATATTGCAAAAAAGGAGGACGGACATGGAACAGCGGAACCTGAACAAAGCACTGATGGACTGCATCACCAACCCGGCCAAATGCCGGCTGTTCATAGAGATCGCAAAGCAGGGCGAGGTCACGGCAAAATTCCTGGCCGAGACCTGCGCCGACATCCCCCAGACCACCCTGTACCGCCATTTGAAGCGGATGACCGAAGACGGGCTTTTGAAGATCGTGAGCGAAACGCCGGTGCGCGGGACCGTGGAGCGCACCTACGCCCTGGCCCTGGACCCGGCTGACCCGCTTGCAATGCTGGGCGAAATTTCCGGGGCGCGGTATATGCAGATGTTCTTCCAGTATTTTCTGGTGTTTGCCAGGCTCTTCCAGGAGTACTGCGACACGCCGGGCATTGACATCGAGCGGGACCGTTCCGGCATGACCCTGTCCCACCTGTACCTGACCGACGAGGAACTGGAAAAAGCCGTGACCGAGGTTGCCCGCATCTTCTCCTCTTTGCAGGAAAATCAGCCCGCGCCGGGGCGCAAGCTGCGCACGGTGGGGCTGATCGTTTCCCCCGCGCACCCGGCGCAGGAATGACCGCACGGCCGCGCCCCTGCCAACAAAACGGAAAAACCAAAGCCCGCTGCTTGTGGCAGCGGGCTTTGGCTGTATCACACCAGTTCGACTTTGTAGGTTTGCAGCCAGTGGTTGAACTGCAAAAACCACGCGATGGTCTGCGGGGTAGTCATAAGCTGGCCGTACCAGGGCACCGGGTTGTCGGTGCCGGAAGCCAGCAGCGTTTCGAGCGCATCCGCCCGGATGACGCCCAGCAGCGGCGCGGCGGGGTCCGCCAGGACGTTCTTCAATTCCTGCGATACCGCCGCGAGGTAATCCGGGTTCCAGGTCTTGGGGTACGGGCTTTTTTTGCGCCAGAGCACTTCCGGCGGCAGTACGCCCTCCATGGCTTCGCGCAGCAGGCCCTTCTCCTTGCCCTGGTAGTCCTTGAACTCCCACGGGACCGAATACAGGTACTCGGCAATGCGGTGGTCGCAGAAAGGCACGCGCACTTCCAGCCCGCTGTACATGCTCATGCGGTCCTTGCGGTCCAGCAGCGTCTGCATGAACCAGGTGAAGTTGAGGTTCATCATCTGCCGCATCCGCTGTTCCAGGCTGGAAAGCCCCGGCCGTACCGAGGTTTCTTCCAGCGTTTTGCGGTACCAGGCATCCACAAATTCCTCCGGCTCGATGCCGTCCAGCACGCCGGGCCGGATGAACCCGGCGCGGTACGCCGTGGACTGCGCCCACGGGAAGCCGTACTTTTCCCGGATCGTGGGGTCCCGGTACCAGGGGTAGCCGCCGAAAATCTCGTCGGCACATTCGCCCGAAAGCGCCACCGTCGCGTGGGGCTTGATGCGCTGGCAAAACGCCAGCAGCGAGGCGTCCACGTCGGCCATGCCGGGCAGGTCGCGGGCTTCCACCGCTTCATAAAGGGCCGGGATCAGGTCGGGGGTGTCCAGCGTGACCCAGTGGTGTTCCGCGTGCAGGAACTCGTTCATGCGGCGGATAAAGGGCGCATCGGCCCCCGGCTGGAATTTGGTGGCGTGGAAATAGCGTTTGTTGTCTTTATACCCCACCGAAAAAGTCTGGAGCGTCCTGCCCCGGGCCGCAAACTGGGCGTCCGCCACCGCCGAGATCAGGCTGGAATCCAGCCCGCCGGACAGGAACGTAGCCACCGGCACGTCTGAAACGAGCTGCCGCTGGATGGCGTCCATCACCAGGTCCCGCACCCGGCGCACCGTGGCCGGGAAGTCGTCCGGGTGTTCATGGTCCACGAGCCGCCAGTAGCGGTGCAGCAGCAGACGGCCGCTGTCCGCTTCATACAGGGTGTACTGCCCGGGAAGCAGCTCATGTACATTCTGGAACACACCGCTGCCCGGCACCCGCCCCGGCCCCAGCAGCAGCACTTCCGCAAGGCCCTGGGCATCCACCCGCGGCGGGACCGCCGGGTGGGCCAGCAGGGTCTTGATCTCGCTGCCGAAAATCAGGCTGTCATCGGTCTGGGCATAAAACAGCGGCTTGACGCCGCAGCGGTCCCGCGCTAAAAACAGCTTGCCTGCCCGCGCCGCCCACACGGCAAAGGCAAAGATGCCGTTGAAGCGGTCCACGCAGGAAGCGCCCCATTCGGCGTACGCGTGCAGCAGCACTTCGGTGTCCGAACGGCCGGTAAAGACATGGCCGCGCGTTTCCAGCAGCGCACGCAGTTCCGGCGTGTTGTACAACTCGCCGTTATAGACAAGGGTATAGCTTTCGCCCTGCCAGTCCAACTGCATGGGCTGGCAGCCGTTTTCCAGATCCACCACCGCCAGCCGCGCGTGGATCAGCGCGGCGCGGCCGCTGATGTACATGCCCCGCTGATCCGGCCCGCGGCGCGCCAGCGTGCGCTGCATGGCGCAGTAGGCGGCATACTGCCCCTGAATGACGCGCGGGTCGCGCCCGATCTGCCCTGCGATTCCACACATAAAAAGTCCCCTTTCCGCTGTTGCTCCTATCAGGAGTATGCGGAAAGGGGGCGGTTTTAGAACCGGGCCGCGATGGCGTCGGCAATATGCCGGGCCACTTCGTCCTTGCTCTGCAGGGGCAGTTCCTCGCAGCCTGCGGCGGTGATGAGGGTGACTACGTTGGTATCCACCCCAAAGCCCGCGCCGGGGACCTTGAGGTTATTGGCCACGATCATATCCATATTCTTTTTATGCAGCTTGGCGGTGGAGTTTTCGATCAGGTCCCGCGTTTCCATCGAGAAACCGCAGACGAACAGTTTCGGCGGCTTGTGAGCCCCCACCCAGGCCAGGATGTCCTGGGTACGCTGCAGTTCCAGCGTCAGGCTGCCCTCCTGCTTTTTGACCTTATCCCCGGCCACTTCCGCCGGGCGGTAGTCGGCCACCGCCGCAGCCATGACCAGCGCGTCGGCATCCATGGCGTGGCATTTCACGCCCTCGAACAGATCGGCCGCCGTGGTAAAGGGCACCATCTTTACAAAGGGCACCGGCGGCAGCGTGCAGCCAGTGGAAGCCAGCAGCGTCACGTCCGCGCCGCGCAGCATACAGGCGCGGGCCACGGCATAGCCCATCTTGCCGGTGGAATGGTTGGTCAGATACCGCACCGGGTCCATGGGTTCCTGGGTGGCGCCGGCGGTGACCACGATCTTTTTGCCGCGCATGTCTTTCTCGCAGGCCAATTCCCGCAGCACATAGTCCACAAGGATTCCTTCCTCCGGCAGACGGCCGGAACCCACGTCGCCGCAGGCCAGCATGCCAGAACCTGAGGGGATGACCGTGAAGCCGTACCGTTCCAGCGTTTTCAGGTTGTCCTGTGTGATGGGATTTTCCAGCATATGGGTGTTCATGGCGGGGGCCACCAGTTTGGGGCAGGTGGCCGCCAGCGTGACGGTGGTGAGCATATCGTCCGCCAGACCGTGGGCCATCTTGGCGATGACGTTGGCCGTGGCCGGGGCGATGAGCATAAGGTCCGCCGCGTTCGCCAGCGAAACATGGGCCACATCATACTGGAAGTTGCGGTCAAAGGTATCGACGATGCAGCGCCGGTTCGTCAGCGTTTCAAAGACCAGCGGGGCGATAAACTCGGTGGCGTTCTTCGTCATCAGCACATGCACGTCCGCCCCCAGTTTGACGAGCGCATGGGCCACATTGGGCATTTTGTAGGCGGCGATCCCGCCGGTGACGCCAAGAACGACGGTTTTCCCAGTAAGCTGCATAGATTCACAAGTCCTTTCCCTGTTTGTCTGTGGGATCCTGATGGCGCGGGGCGTCCCGCGCGGCACAGTTGTCTGCGGTTATTATACCGCATCCCGGCGGTTCTGTCCATTTGCAAGTTTGCCGCGGTTGGCAAACGGCCGGGGACCTGCTATAATGGATAACAATTTATGGGAAATGGAGCCGTGGGGCAATGGTATTGGCAGTAGATATTGGAAACACGAACATCTGCATCGGCGGGCTGGACGGCGAAGGCCACCGCACCGTGCGCTTTACCGCGCGGATGGTGACCCGCCCCCGCTGTACGGCGGACGAGTATGCCGCCGAACTGAAATTTCTGCTGGACCGCCTGCAGGTGGACTGTGCCGCCTGCGAGGGCGTGGTGGTGTGCAGCGTGGTGCCCGTGCTGACCCAGCCGCTGGCGGACGCCTGCCGCCGTCTGGTGGGCAAGCCCGCGCTGATCGTAAGCTGTGAACTGGACACCGGGCTGATCTTCCGTGTGGACGCGCCCGAACGGGTGGGCCGGGACCGCATTGCCGATGCGGCGGCCGCCGCCGCACTCTACCCCCTGCCCTGCATGACGGTGGACCTGGGAACGGCCACCACCTACAATGTGCTGTCGGCACAGCGGGAATTTCTGGGCGGTTTTATCGTGCCCGGCGTGCTCACCAGCCTGCGGGCCATCAGCGCCGGGACCGCCCAACTGCCCCCCATCGCCCCGGAAGCCCCGCAGGAGTTGATCGGCCGCAATACCGTGGAAGCACTGAACAACGGCGCCATGTTCGGCACAGCCGCCATGCTGGACGGCCTGGCCGACCGGGTGGAAGCCCAACTGGGCGCGCCGCTGACTGTGGTGGCCACCGGCGGGCTGGCCCCGCACATCATGCCCTGCTGCCGGCGCCCGGTGCTTTACGACGCCGACCTGCTGTTCAAGGGGCTGGCGCTGCTGTGGGAGCGCAACGCCCCGGTCTAAGACAATTCCCAATCCATAGATTCCCGGCCTGCGGCGGCGCTTCGGCGCTTTGCCGCAGGTCTTTTTTGGTGTTTTGCCTTTTGGTCTGCCGCACGCAGGACGTCCCGCTGTGCGCGTTCCCCTCTTTGTTTTTTGTGAAATTCCGCCGTTTTTCGCGCATATTGTTGACTTGTGTCGAATTTTGCGCTACCCTAAAAAAGAAAAATGCCTTGCATCGTCAGGAACGTGCAAGGCTCCGGCCCGCAATACACAAGGAGCGCCGCCATAAAGTTGGAGAAGATCACCTTTATCATCGGGATTTCGGCGCTGCTCATCGCCTGCTCCAACTCCCCTGCGCCCGTGCAGATGCAGGTATCCGGCGGATACATCCAGTATAACGCCGGGTATGGCTGGCAAAACCTGATCGACGTGGAAAGTCTGCGCGGGCCGCAGGGGCTGCCGGGCCCGCAAGGACCGCAGGGACCGGCAGGAATCGACGCAATCCCCGGCGGCGCAGAATCATCTGCCGGTGCGCCCACCGCCACGCCCGATCCCGATGGGCAGGACGCAGCGGGCAGCCCGGATACGGAAACCTGCGAACACCTGTACCAGTGCACCGCGCAGCAGTCCGTCCTTGTGGCGGAATATGCCGACGGCACCCTGTGGCGCATGGACAGCACATACGAGTGTGAGAAATGCGGCGCGGTGGTAGCGTATTCCTACAAGTACAAACAGCCGGGAACGGCGGGCAGTCCCGGCTCCCCGGCGCTCTCGCCCGGAAGCCCGCACGTCCCGGAATCTACCGTTCCCCCGGCGACGCCGCCTGTGTCGACGCCTACAACACCGCCCACCCTGCCGCCTACCCAGCGTCCTTCCCCAACGCCGACGGACCCGCCCACACCGGGGCCGACCCCGACCTTTACGGTACCGCCCACACAACAGCCGACGGAACCACCCGAACCGACCAACACACCTACCGCGCCGCCTACACCGGTGCCCACATCCACCGTAACCCCGACGGCACCGCCATCGACGCCCACGCCGCCGCATACCCCGCCTGCCACCACGCCGCCGCCCCCCTACGCAATGCCGCCCGCGTGAACGGGCTGACGTGGCCGTGATCTTTTCTTTACCGTAAAACGCAACAAAAAATCCCCGCCGGGGCCTTTGGCCCCGGCGGGGATCGCTTTGTTAGCTTTAGCGCAAAGACAACCCCCGGCTCTGCCGGGGAGTGTAAAAAATTATATAGTGAAAAAACCTAGAGAAAAAACCTCCTGGTATAATAGAATTGCGGTCGGCCAACTGCAATAAAAATACCAGGAGGTTCCAAAAGATGGAAAAAGACATAGCAAGTTTACAACACACAACATGGAGATGCCAATATCATATAGTGTTTGCCCCTAAGTACCGCAGAATGGTGGTATATGGGAAAATCAAAAAAGATATAGGACAGATCCTCAGAAAATTGTGTGAGCAAAAGGGAGTAGAGATCATACAAGCAGAAGCGTGCCCGGATCACATTCATATGCTGGTCAGTATTCCACCCAAATATAGTGTATCACAGATCATGGGATATCTCAAAGGGAAAAGCAGCTTAATGATATTTGACCGGCATGCAAATTTGAAGTACAAGTATGGGGATAGACATTTTTGGGCACGAGGATACTATGTAGACACGGTCGGAAGAAATAAAAAGCAGATACAAGAGTACATCAAGCAGCAGTTGGCAGAAGATCAAATAGCAGACCAAATGAGCATGAAGGAGTTCGTAGACCCGTTTACGGGTAGCAAGAATACCAAGGCATAAAAACAGCCCCTTAAGGGGCCGCCATGAGTCAGCAATGCAGTTGGCCGACCCATTCGTGGCCCCTTGAGGGGCGTTGTCCGTATTATGCCCTTCTAGGGCTAACCCAAGCCCCCGGCTTTGCCGGGGGTTCTGACTACGGATAAGTAAGGGTTTGGATTTTACAGTTCCGGCGTGACGGGCACCGCGCCATAGTTGCGGATGTTCAGCACATGGCAGCTATCCGCACCGAAGCAGCCGTCGATAACGGCGCGGTAGGCGTCCACCAGGTCCTTCGGGACGAAAGCCTGGATGGTCCCGGCAAAGCCGCCGCCCTGCAGACGCCATGCGCCGCGGCCGTTGAGCACTTTCTGGCTCAGGGCCAGCGCCAGGGAAACGCCCTGCTCCTTGGGATTCTTGATGCTGTAGGCGTTCTGGTTGAACTCAAAGCTGGAATGGCCGCCCTCGATGATCAGGCGCAGGAAAGTATCGAAGTCGTCGCGCTCCACAGCGTCGCGCAGTTCAGCCGCACGGCGGCAGTCGTTGTAGAAGTGGATGGCGCGCACCACCGCACGGTCGCCCACCGCCTTGCGCAGTTTGGGGATGGCCGCGTAGAATTCATCCTCCGGCACGTCGCGCAGGACCTTTTTGCCGAACTGTGCCGCCACGCTCTCCATCTCGCGGCGGATGGCCGCGTAATCGTCGGTCAGGTCGGCATGGCTACCCTTGGTATCGCTGATGCACAGCACATAGCCGTGGCGCGCCAGGTCAATGGACGTCTGCTTGACCACCGGGTGCGCGGGGTCCTGGAAGTCGATGCTGATGACGCCGCCCACCGCGCAGGCCGTCTGGTCCATCAGGCCGCAGGGCTTGCCGAAAAAGACGTTCTCGGCATACTGGCCGATCTGCGCGATGCGGACCTGGCTGAATTTGTCCATGTCATTATTGTTGTATTCGCCGCGGAAGATCGCCGCGATGCAGACCTCGAAGGCCGCCGAGCTGGACAGGCCGGAGCCGCGCAGCACGTCGCTGGTGGTGCAGGCGTCAAAGCCGCCCACCTTGCCGCCGTCATTGAGGATACCCACCGCCACGCCGCGGATCAGGGAGGCGGAGTGTTCGGCCTCCCGCGGCTGCGGGGTGCGGATGCTCAGGTCCACGTCGCCGATCTTTTCAAAACCTTCGGACTTGACGCGCACGATGTTGTCCTCGTTCGGGGAAACCACCGCTACGATGTCCAGGTTGACCGAACCGGCCAGCACGACGCCGTTGTTGTGGTCGGTGTGGTTGCCGCCGATCTCGGTGCGGCCGGGGGCCGAGTACAGGCGGACCGTGCGTTCTGCGCCGAACTCGGCGGCAAAATGATCGATCAGCGCTGTGTAACGCTGACGCTGGGCGGCCAGGACCGCTTCGTCCGTGCCGTACAGTTTGGCAAGGGCGCCGTCGTACAGCCCCTGCGCGATCTGCTGCTTCAATTCCATGGTATTGGCCATAATTCCACTCGCCTTTCCTTCTGGACGCCGCTTTTTCGCAATATGCACAAAAAGAGCAGCGTCAATTTAGACAAACAGCCAAAGACCGGGCTGTTTGCGGTGCCAGTATCTCCAGTATAACAAATTTTTCGGGGAAGTAAACATTTTTTTACTGCGGGTTTATGGACTTTTGATGAATCGTTTGGTATAATAAACCCATACAAAAAGTAATTTCCGCCATAGGCGACAAACGAGGTGGGCGTCATGACCAACTTGGCCAAACAGTCCTATAAGCAAGATTATACGGACAATGTGGAATTATCCATTTTCAACTGCGGGCACGAATACTGCCAGCCGAGCCATACCTGGGGCCCCGGCGTGCGCGATCATTACCTGATCCATTTGGTGGTTGCCGGAAAAGGCATTTACCAGTTGAACAATGTGTCCTATCCGCTGCAGGAGGGCGATCTGTTCCTGGCAAAGCCCAACCAGCTCATCACCTATGCCGCCGACGAAACGGACCCCTGGGAATACTACTGGGTGGGCTTCAACGGCGCCTGCGCCAACCAATTGGTTCAGCAGACCCCCTTCTCTGACCTGCACCCCGTACACCACTGCAAGAACCTTTCGACGGTGCGGGAAGCGTTGTACAACATCTACCTGTCCCGCGGGCCGGAACCGCACTGCGAAGCCATGATGACCGGCTACCTGTATATCTTTATGGGGCATCTGATGAAGGAGGCGCGGGACTCCCTGCCCAGCGTGGGTTCCTCCAGCAGCCAGTACGTGCTTGCCGCCATTAAGTACATCCAGTTCAACTATTCCCACGATATTTCGGTGGACGACATTGCCAAAGCCGTGGGGGTCAGCCGCAGCCATCTGTACCGCGTGTTCATGGCCTGCATGGGCCAGAGCCCCATCGACTACCTGACCAGCTACCGCATCAGCGAGGCGTGTAACCTGCTCAAGACTTCCCACCTTTCCATTGCCGAGATCGCCGTTTCGGTGGGATTCTTCGATCAGTTCTATTTTTCCCGCGTATTCAAAAAGGTGCGGGGCGTTCCCCCCAGCCGCTACCTGTCCACCCTGGGCAAAAAGCAGCCCAAATCCACGAATCAGTAAGGAGTTCCCATGCCTTTGAATAAAAACCAGATCCTGCGCCTTTGCGTGGAGTCCCTTTCCAGCGACGGCAACGGCGTGGCCCATTGGGAGGGGCAGGCCGTCTTTGTGCCGGGCACCGCGCCCGGCGACGAAGCGGAAGTACGCATCGTCAAGCCGATGAAAGGCTATGCTTTCGGCCGGCTGGAAAAGCTGCTGACCCCCGGCCCCGGCCGCATCGCCCCGGACTGCCCGGCGGCAGGCCCCTGCGGGGGCTGCGGGCTGCGGCACATCGACTATGAGACCGAATGCGCCGCCAAGACCCGCTTCGTGCAGGACGCTTTCAGCCGTCTGGGCGGGCTGCAGGTCCCGGTGCTGCCGGTGATCGGTGCGCCCGACGCGGCGCGCTACCGCAACAAGGTCCAACTGCCTGTGGGACAGGACGAAAACGGGCATCTGGTCACAGGGTTTTACGCCGGGCGCAGCCACCGCATCGTGGCCTGTGCCGACTGCAAGTTGCAGCCGGTCTGGATGAACGAACTGGCCGCCCGCGCCTGCGCCCTGCTGGAGCAGGCCGGCGCCACGGCTTACCACGAGGAAAGCCACACCGGGCTGGTACGGCACCTGTATATGCGCCAGGGCTGGCACAGCGGCCAGCGTCTGCTGTGTTTTGTGCTCAACGGGCGTTCGCTCCCCCGCGAGAAGGAGATCTGCCGCGCTTTGCAGCAGGCGTTTGATCTGACTACCGTACTCATCAATGAAAACACCTCCCGCACCAATGTGATTTTGGGCAAACGCACCCGCACGGTGCTGGGGCCGGGGTATCTGGAAGATACGCTGGCCGGTGTGGCGCTGCGCATGGGCGTACATGAATTTTACCAGGTCAACACCCCCGCCGCCGAGGTACTGTATGCCCGCGCGCGGGCCTATGCGGCGCTGCAGCCGGAGGATTTTCTGCTGGATCTGTACTGCGGCATGGGGACCATCGGGCTTTCCATGCTGCCGGACTGCCGCCGCCTGCTGGGCGTCGAGATCGTGCCCCAGGCCGTGGAAGGCGCCCAGGCAACGGCGGTCCGGCTTGGCCTGCCGGTGCAGCGGGCGGAGTTCCGCTGCCAGGACGCCGGGGCGGCCGCCGCGCAGTTGGCCGCCGAGGGCGCGCACCCGGATGTGATCGTGGTGGACCCGCCGCGCAAAGGCTGTGACACCGCCACTTTGGAAGCCATCTGCCGGATGGCGCCCCGCACCGTAGTGATGGTAAGCTGCAACGCGGCCACCGCCGCCCGCGACACCCGCTGGCTGACCGAACACGGCTACCTCGCTGTGGAAGTCCAGCCGGTGGACCTGTTCCCCCGGACGCGGCATGTGGAAGCGGTCGTACAGCTGCAAAGGCTGTAACGCATACAAAATACCGCAAAGGAGGCTGCAAACGTGAAGTTCAAAAGCCCGATGCTGGTCGTATCCGATATGGATCGCTCCGTCGCATTTTATAAAAATGTGCTGGGCCTTCACGTCGTTATGGATTTTGGCGCCAACAAGACCCTGACGGGCGGCCTGGCTTTGCAGACGCAGGAAACGTACCGGGAATTTATTGACGGCCGCGCGATCGCCTGGGGCGGCCACAGTTTTGAGCTGTATTTTGAAGAAGTTGACTTTGACGGGTTTGCCGAAAAGCTGGGAAAGTGCGCCATTGAATACGTACACCCCGTCAAGGAACACACCTGGGGGCAGCGCGTGGTGCGCTTTTATGACCCGGATCATCATATCATCGAGGTGGGCGAAGCCATGCAGTCCGTCTGCGCGCGTTTTCTGGCGCGCGGCATGACGCCCGAACAGGCAGCCGAACGCATGGATGTTCCCCTAAAATTCGTGAAAGCCTGTATGCGGTAAAGTCGGCTGCCCCGCGCACAGGCCGCAGCACACAAAAACAAACGAACTGCCGTGCAGGGAAAGGGTTTCTCCGCACAGCAGTTCGTTTTTATTTTGCTTTTTATCCCGGCAACGTCGCCGGGGGCAGCCGGGACCAAAGCCCGTCCTCTCCCCCGCCCCGGGCGGGGCGGTCACCGCCGGGGCGGAGCGGTCGCCGCCGGGGCGGCGCTCGCCCGCGCCGATTACGGCGCGTTTCAGATCACATGGTACTCTTTGAGCAGCTTTTCCACGTCGGTCCCGGCGATGGCTTTCAGTGCTTCGCGCAGGGCCAGTTTTTCTTTGAGGTGCAGTTCCATATCGGTGATCTTGCGGCCGTCGCGCAGCTTGACGGTAGCGTTGAGCAGGTCGCGCACATCGTAGACGCTGCCCCACACTTCGGGCACACCGCGGTCGATGTTCAGCAGCGTATAGACGGCTTCCATGCCGGTGCGCATCGAGTATTCGGTCGTGAAGATGGTATCCCGCGGCGTTTCGGCAAACTGGCCGATGAAGGCAAAGTTTACGGCGCCCGCCGGGACCACGTCGGGCCGGTCGCCCTTGGCGCGGGGCATGAAGAAAGCCGTGATGTAGGGCATCATGCACGGGATGGTGTTGGCGCTGTGCGCGGCCATATCCGGGATCTCGGCTTCGGGCACACCCAGGTGGTAGAGCCATTCCATGCAGATCTCCTGCCCGGTGCAGTCCCGCATCGGCTTCTTTACATAGTTGCCGGGGCGGTCGCTGAACAGGCCGTAGATCCAGCCCACCAGTTGCCCCTTGGGCTGGCTGCGGAACTGGGGCTGCCGGTTGAAGGTCCAGCTCAACAGCCAGTTGGAGTCTTTCACTGTGACGATACCGCCGGTAACGACGCGGCCGCTGAAGGGGTCGCGCTGGCAGATCTTCTGCACATACGGCGGGATGCGGCCGTCCAGCGTGGTGACGGTGGCGCTCATCCAGTTGCTTTTTTCGGGGTCGCCGCAGAATTTGTCCGGGTGGCCGAACGACGGGTCCTGCGCCGCGATGCGCCGCCACATATCCCAGCCGCCGCCGGCTTTGAGTTCCGGCGTGTAGGCCGCAGGGGTGTCCTGCGAGCCGAGGGCCGAGTTTTCGACGCAGCCGCCCGGCGTGATGAACACGAGGTCATCCTCGGTCAAATCCAGCGTTTCCCGGCCGGACTCCGTCAGCAGCACGATGCGGTCAGCCGCTTTGCGGGCGCCCTCGATGGCAAAGTGCACGTCCTCCACCTTGGTGTTGTAGTGGAACTGCACCCCGGCTTTTTCAAGGTACTGCACCATCGGCAGGATCATGGACTCATACTGATTGTAGCGGGTGAACCGCAGGGCGCGGAAGTCCGGCAGGCCGCCGATGTGGTGGATGTAGCGGCGGATGTAGAGCTTCATTTCCAGCGCGCTGTGCCAGTTTTCAAAGGCGAACATCGTGCGCCAATAGAGCCAGAAATTGGAGTTCAGCACCTCGTCGCTGAAAAAGTCGGTGATGGGCCGGTCGTAAAGCTCTTCATCCGGGGTGAAGAACAGGCGCATGATCTCCAGCGCGCCCTTGTCGGAAAGGCCGAACTTGCCGTCGGTATGGGCGTCCTGGCCGCGCTTTTCGGTCGCGCGCATCAGGGAGTAGTTGGGGTCCCGTTTGTTGAGGTAGTAGTATTCATCCAGAACGCTCAGGTCCGGCGTTTCGATTGAAGGGATCGAGCGGAACAGGTCCCACATGACTTCAAAATGGTTGTCCATTTCGCGGCCGCCGCGCATGACGTAGCCAAGGCCGGGGTACTCCCAGCCGTCGCAGGCGCCGCCGGGGATGGGGTCCTTCTCAAAAATATGGATGCGTTTGCCGGGCATGCGCCCGTCCCGCACAAGATAGCAGGCGGCCGTCAGCGCGGCCAGGCCCGTGCCCACGATATAGGCAGATTTACGGTCCACGCCCTCCGGCTTGAGAGGACGGACGAAAGCTTCATAATTGCCACTGGCGTAATACATTTGCAATACCCTCCTTCGGTTTTGCATGGGTCGTTTGGGAATGACCCTATTGTAGTAAAAATAACGCACAGCCGCAATAAGCAAGACGCCCCGGATGATGGGTTTTCCATCATCCGGGGCGAATTGTAAAGATTTTGGGCAGATCTCCTATTTTGATGGGGCGGGCCCGGCCGCCATGTTCTGGATGGCGGCCAGCAGTTGGCCGTGGGTCATCCGGCTGACACGGCCCACCACCTGTTCGGGCGGTTCCTTCATGCCGGTCTTGACCCAGTCCAGCATGACGCCGACAAAGGCATACTTATAAAAGTTTGTGATGTAGGCTTCGTCCTCCTCCGCGATGGAATAGGGCGCGGCCAGTTCCCGGACCACGTCGAACAGCAGGTCATAGACCACGCGGTAGAGGTAGTTTTCGATCTGTTCGCGCTGGACCGAGTGGTAGACCCCCTCGATAAAGGCGCGGTTTTCGATCACAGTATGGCAGAGTGCCACAAAGCCGTCCTGCCAGGTATCGTAGCCCGTTCGGTCCCCCAGGGCCTGCCCGCCCTCCTGCTGGCAGATCCAGTCGATGAGGTCGTAAATGTCCTGGAAGTGGTAGTAAAACGTCATGCGGTTGATGCCGCATTCGTCGGTAATGTCGGAAATGGTGATCTTGGACAGCGGTTTTTGGGCCATCAGCCGCTTGAGCGACGCAGCCAGCGCCCGTTTGGTGATCTGTGACATAGCGTTCCTCCCCTGCCGTCAATTTGTTCCAGTATAGCACGGAAGGCGCCGCTTGTAAAAGGGGCTGCAGAACGGGGAGCGTGTTTTTTCGTTACGGTGTCCACTGCCGGATGGTCCCCAGCGCCGGGGCCTGGCAGAAAGAATAGGCGCTGTCGTGCGCAGCATCCAGCGGCCAGTCCCACAGGCCGACGCCGCCAAACCAGGGACGGTCCGCCGCGGCGGCGAACAAAGCCTGATACCAGCGGTCCTGCTCCCCTTCATCGGGCGCGCCCTGCAGGGTCCAGTCGTTGGGGCACAGGGCCGAACCGGCGATGCGCATACAGCCCGCTTCGGCAAAGAAGAACGGTTTGCCGTACCGGCGCACCACCTGTTCGATGCGGTCCATCTGGCGGGGAAGATCGTCGATGGGATAGTACCCGCTGGAACAGATGGCGTCCAGCGCGTCCCAGAACGGCACATGATCCTCGCTGTATTTATCACAGTTATAGGTCAGCGTGCCCGTGTACACGGCGCGCACTGCCGCGATCAGGTTTCGCCAGTCCGCTTCGCGGCGCTCGGTATGGGTCATCTCGCACCCCAAAATCAGGCAGTCGATGCCGGCCTGCTGCGCCAACTTGGCAAAGTGCAGTTGGAACGCCGTATAGGCCGGGAACCAGTTGCGCCAGCCTGTTTCGCAGGGGACTTCGTGGTCAAAGAAGTCGATGCGCGCCCGCCAGGTGCCGTCCAGGCAGTTGACGGTGGGCTTCCAGAACACCCGCAGCCCCCGTTCCCGCGCAAAGCCGGTGATGGAGAGCAGTTCCGCGTCGCCGGTAGTGTACGCGCCGGTAAAGTCGATCTTTTCATCGAACGGCCCGTTCTGCACGGCGGCCGGGCAGAAGATGACCGTATCGGCACCGGTGGCGTTCTGCATCCGGGCCAGTTCCGCACGGGCGGCTTCGGTATCAAGGGCGCCGCGGCGGGCAAACGGGGCAAAATTAACGGCTTTGATCTTCATACGCACCTTCACACCCTGTTTTTCAAGTAGATAAGGCAGCCCGGCAGATCGCCGCGCACAGCGGGAAGCGGCAGGCCCAGGCCGGTCAGTTCCGCGCCGCTGTAGGCCGTGTCCGCGCTGCCGCCGGTGTACAAAGTGTGCGCGTCATACTGCCCCTCGGCCAGTACGAACGGCAGTGTCAGGCTGCGCCCATCCAGCACACGGCCGACGGCAAAGACCACCGCCTCGCTGCCGTCGGGGGACGCCACGGCCCAGGCCGCGCCGTGGCCGTCGGGCGCGGTCAGCCGGTAAAGATCACCGCCGCGCAGCAGCGTGCCGTGATCGTGATAGAACTGCACATAGGGGTGCAGGGCTTCGATCTGGGCATCGGTATAGGCGGTCAGATCGAGTTCGAATCCGAACGTGCCGGTCAGGGCCGCCGCCATGCGGGCCTCCACGCTGGCGGTACGGCCGCTGATGTGGTTGGGCACCGTGGAATAATGCGCGCCCATGACGCAGGGCGGATAGCAGAAGCTGGTGCCGTACTGGATGCTCAGGCGGTCCAGCGCGTCGGTGTTGTCGCTGGTCCAGATCTGGGGCGCATAGTAGAGCATGCCGCAGTCAAAGCGCGCGCCGCCGCTGGCGCAGTTTTCCAGCAGCAGGTCGGGGTACCGCGCGGTGAGTTTGCGCTGGAAGTCATACAGGCCCAGCACATAGCGGTGGTAGACTTCGCCCTGGCGGCTGGCGGGCAGCGCCGCACTGCGCACGTTGGCCAGCGTGCGGTTCATATCCCACTTGACGTAACGGATGGGGCAGCTATCCAGCAGGGCGCAAAGTTGCTGCCAGATCCCCTCGCGCACGTCCTCGCGGGAGAAATCCAGCGTATACTGCTGGCGGATTT
Organism: Subdoligranulum variabile; assembly: GCA_003343905.1. Lineage (GTDB taxonomy): Bacteria > Bacillota > Clostridia > Oscillospirales > Ruminococcaceae > Gemmiger > Gemmiger variabilis_C. The sequence continues at coordinate 27,506 of QAKI01000049.1, read as the reverse complement.
CCAGCGTGGGGCGGCCGGGGATCTGCAGTACCCAGTCAGGGTGGGCGCGGTACAGGTCCGAATCCGGGCTGACCGCTTCCGGCTCGACCCAGATGCCGAAGTCCAGCCCCAGCTCATTGACGCGGCGGCAAAGCCCCGCCACACCGTCCGGCAGCTTCTTCCGGTCGGGCACCCAGTCGCCCAGGCTGGACGAAGTATCGTTGCGGCCCTTGAACCAGCCGTCGTCCAGCACGAACAGATCGGCGTGGGCCGCCTTGGCGGCGCGGGCCAGTTCCAGCAGCTTGGCTTCATCGAAGTCAAAGTAGCAGGCTTCCCAACTGTTCAGCAGTACCGGGCGGCGCACCGCCGGGTCGGCCCAGCGGGACGGCAGCAGATGTTCCCGGATGGAACGGTGGAAGTTCCGGCTCATGGCGCCGAAACCTGCGTCACTGTAGACAAAGGCGGCTTCGGGCGTGACGAACTGCTCGCCGGGGGCCAGCGTCCAGGCGAAGCGGAACGGCTCGATCCCCATGCTCAGACGGATGCCGCCGACGGTCTTTTCGGTCTGGATGCGGTAGTTGCCGCTGTACACCAGCGCCGCACCCCAGCAGGCGCCGCGGTCCTCGCCGGCGTCGGGGCTGCACAGCACCACAAAGGGGTTGTGCGCATGGGTCGGAATACCGCCCACGCTGCCCACCGCCTGCACGCCGGGGCGGACCGCCGCCCGGTTCAGCGTGCGTTCGGCGGCCCAGGTGCCGTCAAAGGTCAGCAGGTCCAGTTCCCGGGCAGAAAATTCCAACACAGCCGAGGGAACGCCGCGCAGGGTGACCGACTGGCTGCCGGTGTTCTCCACCACGGCGGCGCGGGTGATCAGGTCGGTGTCCGGCAGCACGCCATAAAGAAGCGTCACCGTCAGGCCCAGTTCATCTTTCAGCGTGATGCGCAGCGTTTCAGTGCCGTCACATTCCCGGAACGCTGGCAGACCGGGCAGGCTGTACTTGCCGTCGGTCACCTCGGCCCCGGCAAAACGCAGGTCTGCGGCGATGACGCCATCGGCAAATTCCGGCTGGAAAAACGGGATGTGGTTGTCCCCCATGCCGGGGCAGGGCCATTCCTGCATCAGCATATCGGGGTGGCAGCCGGGGTCGTCGTGGGGGGATGCCGGCAGCCGCACGGCGGTAGTGCGGGGACCGTAATACAGGTGCAGCAGGCGGCCCTGGGCGTCGGCTGCCATCGCATAGGTGGTATGGCGGGTGTGCAGGGTGAAGATGTTGGTTTTGGTGTCACAGCAGATCATGGTGACCTCTCTTTCTTGCCCGGGGCACGGGCAGGGTGATGATAGCTATAAAATAACATAAGTTTCCGGGAACGGCAAAGCCGCCGGGCTGACGGAACAGTCCGGCGGTACCGCGCCTTACACGCGGGTGAGCAGCAGGCGGCAGTCCCCTGTCACCCGGAAGCGGCCGCTCCCGGCGGTGATAAAGACGCTGCTGCCCTTGTGCAGCGGCAGCGTCTCGCCGCTGCATTCGAGGGTACCGGCGCCCTCGACCACAAGAACGCCCACGAAGGAACGTTCATCGGCCACGCCCTCCCACGGGGCGGCGCAGGCATCGGCGGTAAAGTAGCGGCAACTGCCCAGGTGCCCTTCAAACTGCGGGGGGCGCGTCGGTTCCAGATCGGTGACCGCGAGCGCCTGCGGGATGTGCAGCGCGCGGGGCTGGCCGTCGGCCCCCACCCGCCCATAGTCGTACACGCGGTAGGTGACGTTGGAACTCTGCTGGATCTCCGCGATCACGATGCCGCGGCAGATGGCGTGCAGCGTGCCGGACGGGATAAAGAACACATCCCCCTTATGTACCGGCACGGCGTTGAGGACTTCCGGCAGGGTGTTTTCCCGAATGCGGCGGGCAAATTCCTCCCGCGTGACAGCGCGGGAAAAACCGTAGTAGAGGTACGCCCCCGGCTCGGCGTCCAGGACCACCCACATCTCGGTCTTGCCGTACTGGTGTTCATGCGCCAGCGCGTAATCGTCCGAGGGGTGTACCTGGATCGAAAGGTTGTCCCGCGCGTCGATCAGTTTGACCAGCACCGGGAACTGCGCAAAATCGCTACAGTCGGTGCCCAGGCAGCCGGGATGGGCTTTTATATAATCGGGCAGGCTCTGCCCGGTCGCCGCCAGCGCGGACGGGCCGTCCGGGTGGCAGGACAGGACCCAGGCTTCCGCCAGGGGCCGGCAGTCGGACTCGACATGGTAGTCGGTCCGCAGTTTTTCACCGCCCCAAAGATAATCCTTGCAGGCGGGTTTGAGCAAAAATGCAGGCATGATCGTCGCCTCGTTTCAGGTTCGGTCTTCCAGCCGGGCAAAGAAGGGGCGCAGGACCCAGGCGGTCCCGGTGATGGTCGCGCCGCCCCCGATCACCAGCCAGATGGGAAATACATACCAGAACAGGTTCAGCGAAAGGCTGTACAGCACCGGGAGAAGCGCTATCAGCACGGCCCAGATCAGCGCCGCGTGCGGGCAGCCGACGCAGAGTTTCAGCCCGTCTTTCACCACGGCGGACCAGCGGCGGTAGGTATAGCGGCCCAGCAGGGCGAAACTGCCCCCTGCCGCGCACAGCCATACCACGCCCAGCGCCGCCGCGGCGGCGATCAGTGCGCCGCCCGCCGCGCCGGAGTTGGCCAGGCCGATCTGGTAATCCGCCAAAATCAGCACGCCCACCACGGCAAACAGCAGCCAGGTACGGGTGGCAAGGCCGAAGTCCCGCTTGAAAGCCGCCCAGTAATCGTGGAAAACGCGGTAGGGTTCTTTGGCCGCCATCTTGCCCGCTACCGAGAACGCCGCCGACGTGGAAGCCCCCGCCGTAACGACCAGCGCGCAACCCGCAAGCCAGCACAGATTGAGGAAGAACACATCCCCGATAAAGTTCATGGCGCGGAAGAAGGGCGAATCAACAAAATCGTTTTTCATGGCACTCACCTGTTCCGATCATTCGGTCATGGCAGCAAAGCCGCGGTTTTACTGCTGTACAGCCTTCCCCAGGAAGGCAAGGTTCTTATCAATCAGCGCGCACCGCTGGGCCACGCAGTCGCGGCTGCGCAGCGGGTCGGCCGGGGTGTGGAACGCGTAGTCCAGCAGCTTCTCCACTGTGGTGGAAGCCACATGCACGCGCGTATCGCTGGAAGCGTAGTAGATATACAGCTCGCCGTTTTCCCGCGCGATGGCGCCGTTCGTGAACACCACATTGGACACGTCGCCCACCCGCTCGCCGCCAAACGGCGCGATCAGGTAGCCGGAAGGTTCGGCAATGACCTTCCAGGGCTCGTCCAGGTCGGTGACAAAGACATAGATCGCATACCGCAGGCCGGCGGCGGTGTTGCGCACGCCGTGGGCAATGTGCAGCCAGCCCTTTTCCGTGCGGATGGGCGGCGCGCCCTCGCCGTTTTTGACCTCGGTGATCGTATGATAACGCCGGGGGCTGGTGATGATCTCCTCGTCGATGACCGGGTGGGTGATGTCCGCACAGGTGCCGAAGCCGATGCCGCCCCCGGAGCCGGTGTCGATGAAGTCGTCCATCGGGCGGGTGAAGAAGGCGTAGCGGCCATTGACGAAGTTGGGCAGCAGGTCCACGTTGCGCTGCTGGGGGCTGTGCAGCGTGACCAGGTTGGGCAGCCGCTCCCAGGTCTTCAGGTCATGGGTGCGGACGATGCCGGCCGCCGCCACCGCAGCGGACAGGTCGGGATTGGCGGGGTCCTTGCTCTCAGAGCAGAACACGCCGTAGATCCAGCCGTCCTCATGTTTGGTCAGCCGCATATCGTAGACGTTGGTCTCCTCGGGGCAGGTATCGGGCAGTTCCACCGGCTTGTCCCAGAAGCGGAACCCGTCCACCGGGGAATCGCTCTCGGCCACCGCAAAGAAGCTCTTGCGGTCGCTGCCCTCCACACGGGCCACCAGATAGAACTTGCCGTTCAGTTCGATCGCGCCGGAGTTGAGCACCGCATTGATGCCCAGCCGTTCCATGAAGCAGGGGTTCGTCGCAGGGTCCAGATCGTACCGCCAGATCAGCGGTGCGTGGTCCCGCGTCAGTACGGGGTACTTCCAGCGGTCATAGATGCCGTTGTAGAAATCGGTCTTTTCGTTTTTGCGGGAAAGCAGCGCCTCCTGGCGGGCTTTCTGCCGCAGGTATTCGGGATGCAGTTCACACTTGGACATCGGGGTCCCTCCTCATGAGTTCCAGGCACAGGCGGCCGTTGTGGTAGGGGCATTTCCAGGGTTCGACGATGGGCTTTTTCGGCTCCGGCTCGCCCTTGTCGTTCAGGCACCAGAACCATTCGCCGCCGGGGCGTTTGTCCACAAAGTGGTCGCAGATATAATGCCAGATATCCGCTGCCGCGCCGGCGTACTTTTTCTCGCCGGATTTTTCGTATTCGTTCACAAAACCCAGGACGGCTTCGGCCTGCACCCACCAGACGCGGGTCAAATCATCCACGCCGCGCTCGCACTCGTTGATGACGCTGTGCCCGCGGTAGCCTTTCTCATAGATGGCCGCGGCCAGATCGCTGTTGATGGCGCCGATGCGGGCCGTGAGGTCCGGGTCTTTCAGCAAACCGCAGCCCCAGTCGATCAGCCAGCTCGATTCGATGTCATGGCCGTAGCTGTACAGGTCGATGATGGAATGGTAGTGTTCGTCGAAAAAGACAAGCTGCCGGTGCAGTTCCGGGCTGTAGACCCGGTGGGCGTAAATATCCAGGATGCGGCGCAGCGCCCTGCCCACTGCCGCGTCCCCCGTGGCCTGGTACAGCCCGGCATAACCTTCAAACACATGCAGCAGGGTGTTCATGGTTTTGGCGGCCATGACGCCGTTTTCCGACAGTTTTTCGTTGGACTGGGGCTTCCAGTCGATGGTGAACGCCTCCAGATACCCTTCGCTGTCGGTACAGTGCTGTTCCATCAAACGGAACAGTTCCAGCGCCAGGTCCAGGGCTTCCCTGCTGCCGGTCAGGCGATAATAGGCGGACAGCGCATACACCGCAAACCCCTGGTTATAGGTGTGTTTGGTGGTATCCAGCGGGCGGCCGTCGCAGGTCACGCTCCAAAAGACGCCGCCGTTTTGCCGGTCCAGGCAGTGTTCGGTCAGGAAGCGGTAGGCGTGCTTGGCTTCGCGGCGCAGGTCCCCGCGCCCGGTGGCCAGCGCCGCCTGGGAGAAGAACCACAAAATACGGCTGTTGAGGATGCAGCCTTTTTCGGCCTGCCTGTCCAGATGGTGGTCAAAATCCATATAGCCGTAGTAGCCGCCGTTCACATCGTCCCGCAGACCCATCCAGAAAGGCAGGATCGTGTTTTCCAGCATGGCGCGGGCCGCCAACGAGATCCGTTGCATAGGGCAAAGCCTCCTTGTATCAGAAAAAGTCGGGGCTGCCGCGCTTACCGGCGGCCCAGCTCCTTGTCGGCCGCACCGGCGTCGTCATGAGCCTTGATGTAATCGACCACTTCGTCCACGGTGGTGAACGCCAGCCCCACATAGCTGTCGGCACAGCCGTAGTAGATGGCGATGCGCCCGGTGGCGGCGTCCTGCAGCGAAGCGCACGGGAAGCAGACGTTCGGCGTGAAGCCGCGTTCCTCGTACTCGGTCTCAGGGGTCAGCAGGTAGTCGGCGCAGCGGTAGAGCACCTTGCTGGGTTCCTCGCGGTCAAGGATGGCGCCGCCGATGGAATAGACGAAGCCGTTGCAGGTGCTGGTGACGCCATGGTAGAACAGCAGCCAGCCTTCGCTGGTCTCAATGGGGGCCGCGCCACCGCCGACCTTGACGGCCTCCCACCAGTTGGAGCCGCGGCCCATCACATGACGGTGACGGCCCCAGAATTCCATATCCGGGCTTTGGGACAGGAAGATGTCGCCAAAGGGCGTATGGCCGGAGTCCGACGGACGGGACAGCATGGTGAACAGCCCGCCGATCTTACGGGGGAACAGCACCGCGTTGCGGTTGAAGGGGACGAAGGGATTTTCCAGGCGGGTGAAAGTCTTGAAGTCGGTGGTCTTTGCCACGCCGATGGCCGCGCCGTAAAAGTCCTGGCACCACATGATGTAATAGGTATCGTCCACCTTTACCAGGCGGGGATCATAGGCGTAGGGCGGAAGGAACGGCGCGCCGTTTTCGTCCACAAAGGGGATCTTTTCCGGCTCGAAGTCCCAGTGGATGCCGTCGGCGCTCCGGCCCAGGTAGATATGGGGGATGCCGTCGACCTGTTCGCCGCGGAATACGCCGATATAGGCGCCTTCATACGGCAGCACGGCCGAGTTGAAGATGCGGCTGACGCCAGGGATCGGGTTGCGGTGGATAATGGGGTTCTCGGTATAGCGCCACAGGGGGCCATGGGTCCCCGCCGGTTTTTCCTGCCAGGGGATGTTCGGCAGCGGATCGCAGAAAATTTGTACATTCGACATAGGGTGTCCTCCTACAATACAGTCACAATGGAAGGCGCGGCAGCCCGCCGTGCCCTTGCCCTCCCCTGCGGCGAAGCCGCTGCGGGAAGGCCGAAAAAGAACGGCCGCCCGACCCCCGGCATACAGTCATGGAGTCGGGCGGCCGTGTTCGGGAGAAAAAAGAATGAAAGCAGATGATAAACAGGGGCGTTTATTCCTTTACCGCGCCGGCCGCCATGCCGTTGTAGACCTGGCGCTGGAAGATCAGGAACAGCAGCAGGATGGGAATAATCGTGATGATGACGCCCGCGCAGATGTAGTTGTACTGGCTGCCGTACGGGCCGGTGAAGGTGTACAGCGCCGTGGAAATGGTCTTGAGGTTCTCCTGGGTCAGGTACAGGTTGGACATATAGTATTCGTTGTACACCGACACGCCTTTGAGCAGGCAGCTCGTAACGATCGCGGGTTTGAGCAGCGGCAGAAGGATCTTGAAAAAGACGCCGAAGTAGGTGCAGCCGTCCAGGATCGCGCTTTCGTCCAGCGAGCGGGGCAGATTCTCAAAGAACTGCAGGAAGATATAGATCGAGATGATGTCCGTGCCGCACAGCACCAGAATGTAACCGTACAGGTGGTTGATCAGGCCCAGGTTGTACATGATCTGATAGACCGTGACCTGCGTGGCAATGCCGGGCAGCAGCGACGCAAACAGGAACAGGTTGCGGATGATGCCGTTGCCGGGGAACTTGAACCGGTCCAGGATATAGGCCAGCATGGAGCTGATGAAGATGGAAAGAAACAGCACGCAGACCAGCACGATGCCGGTATTGATGAAGCCCTGCAGCATATTGGCGCGAGTGAACGCTTCCACAAAGTTATCAAAGTAGGTAAAGGAGCTGGGAAGGTCCAGAACGCTGGTGCTGTTGTATTCGTCCGTGCTCTTGAATGCGGTGAATACGCAGACGACGACCGGCACAAGGCAGACAAAAGTGGTAAAGATCAGAATCGCATACTTGAAGATGCTGAAGATCAGATCGCCGATGCGCAGTTCCCTTGTTTTCATCAGACGGCCTCCTTCCCTGCCGCTTTGGCTTCCCGCTTTGCCTGGCGGAGCGCACGGCGGCGGGCGCGTTCTTCCTTGTTGGCCCGGTAGGCTTCCGCATCCGAGCTGTCCGGGAAGAGTTTGCGCATAATGATCTTCTGCGCTACGGTGCAGATGATGATAATGGTCAGCAGCACCACAGCCATGGCGCAGGCAAGGCCGACTTTCTGGTTTTCGTGCGCCAGGCGGTTCATGATGATGAAGTAGGTGCCGGTGCCCATGGTACCGTTGGTGATGACGTACGGCGGCTCAAAGGCGGACAGAGAGCCGGAGATGGAAGTGATCAGGTTCAGCGTGACGATGCTGGAAATGGACGGCAGGATGATGAAGCGGAACTGCTGCCAGCGGTTCGCGCCGTCCAGTTCGGCGGCTTCGTACAGGTCGGAGTTGACGCTCATCATGGCGCCCAGGAACAGCACCATGTTCTGGCCCATATACCGCCAGACCGAGGTCGCCACCAGTGCGATGTTGTTGATGTTCTGATCCTGCAGCCAGTAAGGCAGGCTTTCTTCCGGCACGCCGAACAGCATCAGGATCGAGTCCAGCACGCCGCCGTGGAAGTAGAAGAACTTGAAGATGAAGCCGACCGCGATACCGCAGATCAGGTACGGGAAGAACATGCACGCTTTGAAAATGCCTTCGCCCTTGACCTTGAACACCATCAGGGAAGCGAAGAACAGTGCCAGCGCAAGCTGCACCAGCGCGCCTGCCATATAGTAAAGACTGACCAGCAGCGAACCGAAGATCTCCGGCCGGCTGAATACCTCGATATAGTTGTCGATCCCGATGAACTTGCCTTCGCTGAGGTAGTTGCGGTTATAGAAGCTGAAATGGATCATTTCCAGGAACGGCACATAGGTGAACATGGCCAGCAGGATCAGCGGCACAGCCATGAAGGCGATCATGACCAGCCTGCGCTGGGTCTTGTCTGCCCGGATATATTCCCGGAATGAGCGGCGCGGTTTGACCGCTGCTTTTGACATGGAGCTCATTGCAGAACCTCCTTTCAAAAATAAGGGCCGGGCAGCCGGTCAAACGGCTGCCCGGCCAAACAGGGGTGATCGGGTAACTTGGCACCCGGAAAGAAACATTGTCTGGGCCGTCCGGCTTACATGGTCACATCCACGCCGAGCGTTTCCTGTGCGTCGCTCCACTTGGCGTTCCAGTCGTCCATGATCTCGTCCAGCGTGCGGCTGCCCGTGAGCGCGGCTTCGATGATTTCCAGCTTCGGGTAGTTATCGGAGTTGATGCCCACCTCGGACTGGAGGTTCACATCGTCGAACAGGCTTTCTTCACCGGCCGGCGGGGCGGCGTTGCTGATCAGGGTGACGCCCTCGAAGTCAGAGAGGAAGTCCGGCATCGCGCCGTCCTTGCGGGCGGGGGTGCAGCCCTCGTCCTCAAAGATGCTGGACTCATCCAGCAGCCACTTGACGTACAGCATCGAAGCGATCTGGTTGTCGGTGCTGGAGTTCTTGTTGATGGCGTAGGCGTAGTTGGAGCTGGCGCCCGCGTAACGCTGGCCGTCCACGGTGATGGGGAACGGCATATAGGCGATGTCGTCCGGGGTATCGCCCGCGTCCTTGCACTGCTGCACAGCCCAGCTGCCCAGGACCATGGTGGCGATCTCGCCGCGGTTGATCATGCCCTTGCTGGCTTCCCAGTCGGTGGACATGGGGTCATCCTCGACCAGTTTGCGGGCAACGGCTTCATACAGCGTGTAGTAGACAGCGTAGGGGCCGGTGCTGTCGCCGCGGTTGCTGAAGGGGTTCGCCATGTGGGGCATCTTGTTGTGGAACTCCGGGTCGCCGGTAGCAGAACCGAAGATGTAGTTATCCCAGGCGCCGGCGGTCCAGCCTGCCTGGAAGTTGGTGTACAGGGGGATCGCATCGGTGTTGTCGCTGATCTTCTGCAGGTCCTCCAGGAACTCGTCGGGGGTGGCGGGCATCTCGGTGATGCCGGCTTCCTCCCATATGCGCTTGTTGTAGACCACGCCGTCCGCGTTGCCGCCGTTGGCGATGCCGTACACCTTGCCGTCATAGGCTTTGTCGGCCGCGAAGTTGTAGATGGGGTCCAGTGCGTCCAGCGTGCCCAGCGGGATGAAGTAGTTGGCCATATCCGCCTTGGCGACCGTCGCGGGGATGAAGCAGATGTCGCCCCAGTCGCCGGTGGTCAGGCGCAGCGTCAGCGATTCCTCATAGTCGGTGACGCCCTCATACTCCACCGTGATGTTCGGGTACAGTTCATGGAACTGTTCGGCGTACCCGGCGTAGACGGTGTCCACCACGTCGGTGCGGTTAGTCAGGATGTGGATGGTCGCGGTGATGTCCTGGTAATCCTCGCCCAGCTTGATGGAATCAATGGTGGGCAGGTTGGCGGCCGCCTCGCTGCCGGACGTTTCCGCCGTAGCTTCCGACGTGCCGTTGGACTCTGCACCGCCGCAGCCTGCCAGCAGCGACGCGGTCATGGCAGCGGCCAGGGTAAGTGCCATTGCTTTTTTCATGGTTTCCTCCTTTTTGATGTAAAACAAACGGGACGAACGCGAAACGGAACTTTGAGGCGAAAGGCGGAGCATTTGCGGCGGGGCAGCGGTCATGCCGCTCTGCCGCCATACCGAAGATACGACTTTGGAATGGGGTTCCGTCCGGTCTCGCAGCCGGTTTCTTAATCCGCATTTAGCATACCACTTAGCTTAATTTAAGTCAATAGATTCGCGGCAGCAAGTAAAAGTTTGGTAAAATGAGCAAAAACGCGGGGCATTCTCTGTGAAATAGCGCAACAAAAAGGGTCAAAAAACAGAAAAAACGCAGGCTAAATTTTCATTTAGTCTGCGTTTAAGTTAAAATAATAAGTCCGTCAGCGGGTAGATTCGCGCAAAACCAGGGCGCCGGGGACCAGGACCGTGGGGGCGATCGGCTTCTTGCGCGCCATCTTGCGGCGAATCAGGCCGATGGCAGAAGCCGCCATCTCCCCTACGTCCACGCGGTAACTGGTCAGCGGCGGGCGGCAGATCGTCGAAAAGCGAAAGTCGTCGTACCCGGCCACCGCCGCGTCCCGCGGGACCTCGATCCCCTCGCGGTGCAAGCGCTCCACCAGATTGAAAGCGACCTCGTCGCAACTGCACACATAGGCGTCGGGCAGGTCGGCGGGCAGCGCCAGCGGAATGAAAAGGCCGTTCTTGTCGCGGTCGTCGATGCGCCAGTCGGGCCGGGGTTCGATCCCGGCGCGCAGCAGCGCCTTGGTATAGCCCAGGTAGCGGTCCATGATGGAACTGGTGGCCCACACGCTGCCCACAAAGGCGATCCGCCGCCGCCCGGTCTTTAACAGGTGTTCGGTGAGCTGGTAGGCGCCGCTGGTGTTGTCCGAAAGCACACAGTCCGCCGCCAGCGCGTCGTCGTAAAAGTCCAGCAGCACAAACGGCAGCCCGCTCTGCGCCGCGGTGGACAGGTAGCGCCGGTCGATCTCCCCCATGAAGATCAGCCCGTCCACCTTGCGGTTGACGAGGAAGTTGGGCATCCGGCAGGAAAATTCCGCCTGGGGGGACAAAATTTCCATCATCAAACTGATGCCAGCCGCCGCACCGGCGCGCAGCAGTTCCCGGTACAGGTTGGAATAGAAAGTGTTCTCATTAAAGAAGCGGTCCGCCACAACGATGCCCACACTCTCGCCGCCGGCGCTGTCCCGGCTTTTGGGGGCGGGCAGTGTGTAGCCCAATTCCTTGGCCGTAGCCAGGATGCGGGCCCGCATTTCATCGCTGACGCCCTCCTTGCCGGAAAGCCCCTTGCTGACCGACACGATGCTGATGCCCAGCTTTTGGGCAATATCTGCCATGCGTACGTTCTTTCCCATGGTTCCTCCTTCTTTCTGCGGCGAGTCTATGACGTTCCCGATTTGCGGCGCGTTCCGCCGCGCCGGAAGCCAGGCCGCTGCCATTTGTTTTTCTTAACTTAAAATAAAGTATAGCAAAGCTTTTGTTATACGTCAATAGTTACTTAATTTTGTTGGAAGAATTCGCTTTTTTTGTGCAAACCCCTTGCATCCCTTTCCAAAACGTGATACCCTGTAACTAATAACCTAAACCTTAATTAGATTTTAAGTAAACAAAGAAAGGAACTGCTATGCAAACGATCCCCCTAAACGAACTGCCCGCGGTGCGCGTGCTTGGCCGCAGCGCAGGCACACGGGACGCGCCCGCGCTGTTTTACACGGGCTCCGGCATCGAGTGCCTGTTCACCGGCAGCGAACTGCACCTGCACATACGCGCCGGGTTTTCCCTGTATGAACCGTGGCTGAGCGTTGAACTCAACGGTGCCTGGATCGCACGGTTCCCCGTCCCCAAAGGCGAAAGCGAGATCTGCCTGTTCCGCGGCATGAGCCCCGGCACGCCCAAACATCTGCGGGTGCTGAAGGACGTGCAGGCCATGCACGACGACCCGGACCACTTTTTGCAGATCACGGGCCTGTCCTACCCGGAAGGGCGCTTCCTTCCCCTGCCGGAACCCGCCTGGCGTCTGGAATTTGTGGGCGACAGCATCACCAGCGGTGAGGGCGCATTGGGCGCTACCTGTGAGGAGGACTGGATCAGCGCCTTTTTCAGCGCGTTCAACAACTACGCCCGCCAGACGGCGGACGCGCTGGGCGCGGAATGGCGGATCGTCAGCCAGAGCGGCTGGGGGCTGCTGTCCAGTTGGGACAACGACCCGCACAACCGCGTCATGGACTATTATGATACCGTCTGCGGTTTGGCCGCCGGGCCGCACAACGCCGCGCTGGGGGCGCAGAAGCCCTATGACTTTGCCGCCTGGCCGGCGGATGCCGTTATCCTCAACCTTGGCACCAACGACGAAAACGCCATGGCCCGCGCCCCCTGGACCGACCCGGAAACCGGCGCGCCGTATGCCCAGCGCCCCACGCCGGAACACTTGGCCCGGCTGGAACAGGCCGCCGTGGACGCGCTGAAAAAGGTGCGCGCCCGCAACCCCGGCGCGGTGCTGGTATGGGCCTTTGGTATGCTGGGGGAACGGCAGATGGGTTCCCTGCTGCGCCGCGCCGTGGCACGCTATGCCGCCGAGAACGGGGACACCCGCGCTTTTTACCTGCCGCTTCCCGCAGCCACGCCCCAAACGCTGGGGGCACGGAACCATCCGGGCGCAGCCTGCCACCGTCAGGCCGCCGAAGTGCTGGCGGATTTTCTGCGGGCCCATCTGCCCGCCCGTGGGTAAAGCCGCCGGGGATTTCCCCGCGTTTCCTTTTATATATTCTACATTCGTTTTACCGTTCATGGATCGGAAAGGAGTTTTTCAGTATGCAGTATCAGCAAGTGTATGACCTCTGGTGCGCCCGCGCCGTGGAGGACCCCGACCTGACCGCCGAACTGGCGGCCATCCGGGGCGACGCCGAAGCCGTCGCAGACCGCTTTTACCGGGACCTTGAATTCGGCACCGGCGGCCTGCGGGGCGTCATCGGGGCGGGCAGCAACCGCATGAACCTATATACCGTGCGCCGCGCCACGCAGGGGCTGGCCGACTACATCAACGCCGAGGGCCTGCCCAAAAAGGTCGCCATCGCCCACGACAGCCGCATCAAGGGCGAACTGTTCAGCCGCGAGGCCGCCCGCGTGCTGGCCGCCAACGGCATCACCGCGTATCTCTACCCCCGGCTGGAACCCACCCCGGCGCTGTCCTGGGCCGTGCGGTATCTGGGCTGTGGCGCGGGCATCTGCATCACGGCCAGCCACAATCCAGCCAAGTACAACGGCTATAAAGTGTATGGCGCCGACGGCTGCCAGATCACGCTGGAAGCCGCGGCCAAGGTGCTGGCGGCCATTGGGCAGCATGACTGTTTTGACAGCCCCAAACTTGTGGATTATGACGAAGCCGCGGCGGCGGGGCGCATCCAGACCATCGGGGAGGAATGCCTGTCCGACTTTGTGGACGCCGTGCTGGCCCTGCGCCCCGGCAACGATGTGAGCAAGCTGAAGCTGGTCTACACTCCGCTGAACGGCAGCGGGCTGGAGCCGGTGAAAATGCTGCTGGACCGCATGGGCGTCACCGAGGTGATGGTGGTGCCCGAACAGGCGCAGCCGGACGGCAACTTCCCCACCTGCCCCTATCCCAACCCGGAAATTCGGGAAGCTATGGAAACGGGCCTGCGCCTGTGCGACACGGTGCGCCCCGACCTGATGATCGGCACCGACCCCGACTGTGACCGTATGGGCGCGGCCATGCCCGACGGGCAGGGCGGCTACCGGCTCATCAGCGGCAATGAAATGGGCGTGCTACTGTTCGATTACATCTGCCGCACGCGGCTGGCCAACGGCACGATGCCGAAGGACCCGGTGGCCGTGACGACGATCGTTTCCACCGATATGGCGGACCCCATCGCCAAGAAATACGGCGTGGAACTGCGCCGCACCTTGACGGGCTTCAAGTTCATTGGGGAGCAGATCGGGGAATTGGAAGCCGAAGGCCATGCCGAACGGTATATCTTCGGTTTTGAGGAAAGCTACGGCTACCTTTCGGGCGGCCATGTGCGGGACAAGGACGGCGTAAACGCGGTCATGCTGGCCTGCGAGGCCGCGGCCTGGTACGCGGCCCGCGGCATGAGCCTGCTGGACGCTGTCAACGCCCTGTACAAAGAGTACGGCTTCTACCGGAACGACCTCAAGAGTTATACGTTCGAGGGCGAGAGCGGCATGCGCACGATGCAGGGCATCATGGCGAAGCTGCGGCAGGACCCGCCCGCCACCATCGCCGGGTACGCCGTACAGAAAGCCACCGACTACCAGAACGACGTTACCGGCCTGCCCAAAGCCGACGTGCTGGAATACCGGCTGGCGAACGGCGCCAAGCTGATGGTGCGCCCCAGCGGCACCGAGCCCAAGATCAAGGTCTACCTGTCCGCCGTGGCGGAAAGCGAATCGGCCGCCGACGCCATCAACGCGCAGCTTGCCGCTGCCGCCGGCGCCTGGATGCAGGCGTAAGCGCATTTTACAACAAGAAAGAAGGGTTGTTATTTATGGCACAATTCCCCAAAGGATTCGTCTGGGGCGCCGCCACGGCTGCCTATCAGGTAGAGGGCGGGGCCGCTGCGGGCGGCCGCGGGCCGAGCATTTGGGACACCTTCTCCCACACACCGGGCAAAGTGGCACGGGGCGAGACCGGCGATACAGCCTGCGACAGCTACCACCGCTGGCAGGAGGACATCGACCTGTTGGCCGCCATGCACCTGAACGCCTACCGGTTCAGCATTTCCTGGCCGCGCATTGCCTCCACAGGCGGCGAACCGTGGAACGCCGAAGGGCTTGCCTACTACGACAAGTTGGTGGACGGCCTGCTTGCCAAAGGCATCGAACCGTACATCACACTGTACCACTGGGACCTGCCCCAGGCGTTGCAGGATAAGGGCGGCTGGCAAAACATCGACACCGCCAAAGCCTTTGCCCGCTATGCGGCCAAACTGGGCGAGCACTTCAAAGGCCGGGTACGCCGCTGGTTCACCATCAACGAGATCGCCTGCATCGTGGGCCTTGGCTACGGCAGCGGCATCCATGCGCCGGGGCTGCGTCTGCCGCTGGAAGATCAGTTCACCTGCTGGCAGAACGTACTGTATGCGCACTGTCTGGCGGCGCAGGCGCTGCGGGATGCCGACCCGGCCAACCAGATCGGGTTTGCTTCCACCGGGCGGATCTGTTACCCCGCCACCGACAGCGAAGCCGACCGCGAAGCGGCACGTCAGGCGACCTTCGCCAGCCCGGACGATGACTGGACCTTCACCCACCAGATGGCGCTGGACCCGCTCTGCCTGGGGCATTGGCCCACTGAGAACGTGGGGCCGCGGCTGGCGGCGGCCATTGCCCGCGTCCCGCGCGAGATCACCGACGCCCTGCCGCTCGGCAAACTGGACTTTATCGGGCTGAATATTTACAACGGCGCGCCCGTGCGCATGGGCGAAAACGGCCCCGCTTATGTGGAGCGGCCCGCCGGGTATCCGCGCACAGCCATCGGCTGGCCGGTGGAGCCGCAAAGCCTTGACTGGGGGCCGTATTTCATCGGCCAGCGGTACGGGCTGCCCCTGTACATCACCGAAAACGGCCTTTCCTGTACCGACAAGATCCATCTGGACGGGCGGATACACGACGCCGACCGCATCGACTTTACCGCCCGCTACCTGCTGGAACTGGCAAAGGGCATCCAGCGCGGCGCCGACGTGCGGGGCTACTTCCACTGGTCGCTGCTGGATAACTTTGAATGGCACAGCGGCTACAGCGAACGGTTCGGTCTGGTCTATGTCGATTACACCACCGGCGACCGCACGCCCAAAGACAGCGCCCTGTGGTATGGGCGTTTGGCGGAAAGCAACGGCGCTTCCCTGCCGTAAGCATGGACAGAGGGCTGCCCTTTCCGCGCGGCCTCCGGCCGGGCAATCATACTACGCGATATGCAAAGCAGGCGGGGCCTTCCCACAAGGCCCCGCCTGTTCTGGTTCTGTGTATTAAGATACAGCCCGCCGCGGGTGTATAAACCAAACGCCCCCTGCACCCAAGCACACAAAACGGCTCCCGGTATGGGCGCGCAGCGTGTTCCCCTGCCGCCTGCCCAAGGAGCCGTTTTTGCTTTTGTATTTGCAGCATTTGCACTCAACCGAAACCGGGCAGCCGCAGAAGGTCCTGCGGGCGGGCCAGACGGTAGGCGGCCGGGATGTCGGTGCGGTGCGCGCCCCAGCCTGCCAGCGCAAAATCCACGCCCGCATTGGCGGCGCACCGGCTGTCGTAGATGCTGTCCCCGACATACAGGGCTTCGCCCGCCGTGATGCCGGCCAGTTCCATATACCGCAGAAGGGGTTCAGCTTCCGGCTTATGCCGCCGGGTATCGTCCGCACACACAACGATGGCGAACCGTTCCGCGATCCCCAGAGGGCGGAAATCATGGCGATATTCCTCCCACGTTTTGGATGTAACGATACCCGCGGCACAGTCCCGCCGGGCCAGCTCCGCCAGCAGCGGGGCGATGCCGTCAAACAGGCCGACCGTTTGCTGGTAAGCAAGCATGCGCTCTTCCCAAAGCCGCAGCGCGGCGGGAATATCGGCGATGGAAAGCTGCCGCAGCGCGTCCTCGCCCGTGATGCCCAGCGCAAAGCGCAGGTCCTGCGGCGGGACCTCGCGCCCCTGCGTTTGGCGCAGCATATCCCGCAATGAATGCAGGATCGCATACTCGGTATCCAGCAGCGTGCCGTCTATATCAAATATAAAATGCCGGTATTTCCTCTGCATAAGCCCCGTGCCTTTCAGCAGTCCCCCGCGTAATAGGAGACCAGCGCCATATGATCCGACGGCTCCGCCGCCCGGATGGTGATGGTGAGCGCGCCGCCATTGTCCCGATGCGCCTGCACCAGACGGTCTTGAAGATCGCACCGGCGGCGGAGGTCGGTGCGCGTCCCATCGTTTCGGACCCAATACACCGCCCCGCGGCAGGCATCCACCACGCACAGGAACGCCCGGATATTCAAAATCTTCAGTTTCATCATGATCGTGCACCTCCATGACAGTGTTTCCAACAGGAAGCGGCAGGCCGCCGCCCGTCTTTCTATCTATCATGATAGTGCATATTTCGTGTGCTGAATACCGTTTTAGCGTCCGATCCTGTCATGATCCTGCCAAGTCTGGTGATATTCCAGCGGCGTACAACCCAGCGACTCGCGGAACGTCTTGCCGAAATAGCTGCCGCTGCCCAGCCCGCAGGCGTACCCGATGGCGCTGACCGTTTCCGCCGTCTGGGTCAGCATCCGGCACGCCATCTGGAGCCGGTATTCCCGAATGTACTCGCCGGGGCTGGTATGCAGGCGTTCCCGGAACACCCGGAAACACTCCCGCTTGCTGAGGTACGCCGCGGCGGCCAGTTCCTCAATGCTGATCTTCTCGGCGTAATGCTCGTAGATATAGGTCATCAGGTGCTTGATCGTATCATCGCTCCGGTGCGGTGCGGCGTTTTCCGGCGGCAGGGCGGCCATCTGTTCCCACAGCGCCAGCCACAGGTCGGACATGGCATTGCGCACCCGCAGTTCGCGGCCCTCCCTTTCCGGGATGGAAAAGGCCTTCTGCATCATCATCAAGATCTGCGCCTGGGCGGGGTCATCCGGGTCCAGGAAAAAAATATCAAACGCCGCCGAGGTGACAAGCGGCATCACATACTTCTGCTCGATCCGGCTTCCGGGTTCCCCCGCGATCAGGGCGGGGTCAAATATATGCAAAAGCTGGGTCACACGCTCCACAGGCTGCTGTGTGCGGGTCATGTGCAGCACGTTGGAATTGACGAACCCGCCCGAACCGGCCGGGAATACCAGATGTTTGCCGGGGACGTAATACTCCAGCGTGCCGCTTTGCATATAAAACAGTTCCACGGCCCTGTGCCAGTGCCATGGCACAAAGCGTTTTTCGTAGCGGTCGATCTCGGCCCGCGTGGAGATGTAGGGGAACTCCGGCGAAAAGCCCGGCAGCAGTTCCTCCCGCGTGCCCGCATGGAACTGGATCCTGCGAACGACTTCCATGCCCTGTCCCTCCCCTCTCTATGTCTGACACACAGTTTTTACTGTCGCCCGCCGGGCGCCGAAACGACGCGCACAGCCGCGGCCATGCCGCCGTCGCCGTAGGTGGGGCTTTCGAGAAACGCTGCGGACACCGGTGCAAGGGCCGCCCCCTGCGCCGCCGCGCGGCATATCTCGCTTTCCCAGCCGCAAAGCCGCGCGATGGACGCCGCTTCCACGCCCAGGACCGCTTCCTCCACATGCGCCTGATAGGCAGGCAGATATTTGCGGATCAGGTAACGGATGAGCGTCAGCCGTTTTTCCATGCTTTTGATGTTGGAGGACGCCGGGGCCGTGCGGTAGTCGATCAGCGGTTCCTGCACGATGCCGATGTGCGCGTCAGGCGCAGTCTGCAACAAGCTCAAAAAGAAGTCCCAATCCTCAAAGCCGGAACGCATGGTTTCATCGTAGCCGCCGCACTTTTCCTACGCGGCCCGCCGGAGGATATGGGTGGCCGGGCAGCTATTGCGGGCCAGAAAATCCCCGATCTTCCCGCCGCCGGGGCGAACGACGGCGTTCAGCACGCCGAACGTGCGCATCCAGGCGGACGCCGCCACCATCCCGCTGTCCGCCTGTAAAAGCGGCAGCACGCGCTCGATATACCGGGGTTCCAGGCGGTCATCGCCATCCAGCACCAGCACCATCGGCGCCTGCGCTTCCCGTATGCCGGTGTTTCTGGCCGCCGACACGCCGCCGTTGGCCTGCCGCACCATCTGCACCGGGACGGGCAGCCGCGTGTCAGCCTGCAGCCGTTTCAAAACGGCGAGGGAGTTTTCCTCCGTGGAGCCGTCATCCACCACGATGATCCGCGCCGGGCGAAGCGTCTGCGCGCAGAGGGAGCGGACGGCTTCTTCCAGCATCGTCTCCTGGTTGTAACTTGTAACGACGGCTTCTATTTCGCGTGTTTCCTGCATGACGCCGCGCCCCTTTCCGTTTTTTCTGATTGTACCACAGTGTGCGGGAGTTTGGAAAGCCCCCGCCGCCCCGTAAAACCAGTTTGCCGGAAAGAAAGCGCCCGGTTCTCGAGCGTGTCAGCACTCCGGCGGTTTATGCCGCGTCTTTTGGGCCGATGGCACGATCTCCTCATGGAAGAAGCAGTTGACCACGATGGGCGGTTCATCGAACGGACGGCGGATAGAATCGTCGTTCCTCACATGCAGTGGTTGGCAAATCGCTTCATGAACGAAGCGTAGCAATATTTGCAGCTATGTTCACAGCCCACATAGGGATTGACGGAGTAGTCCGCCACCGGTAGGTTGGACTTGGTAAGCACGCCCTTGACTTCCACATTGCGAATGATCGGTTCCATGTTATGTGCCCTCCTTTTATTCCGTTTCTTTCCCGCCGGGCAGTTTCATCATATTCCCCATATCGGCAAAGCCGATTTTTTCATACAGCGTCCTGCCCGCGGCGGACGCGTATAATCGTATTCATCTTTATTTTTCCTCATTCTTTTTCTGGTCCACGATCCACCGGATGCCCGCCGCCGTGCGCAGCGCGCCGTCCTTGAAGTGGTTGCCGGGGTTCAGTTGAAAGGCCGTGTTGATCCCCTGCCGCCCATAGAAGGTGCGGATCGCTTCGGTGTTTTCCTGAACACATTTCAAAAACGGGTTTCGCGTCCGGCTTTCCTTATCCCCCAGCGAGAAATACATACAGTCCGGCTTCCTGCAAAGTGTATGGGAAAAGATATACTCCCGGATCCCCGGAAACCAGAGGGAGCCGGATATGCTGCCGACACGGGAAAAAACGTCTGTCTGGTAGACTGCATACACCGCAAACAGTCCGGCCAGCGAATACCCCGCGATACCGCGCCAGGCGGGTTTGCCCGGTAAGGCGTCTTCCGCTTCCGGCATGATTTTTTCCAGCAGCAGCCTGAGGTAGTCGCCGGCCCCGCCGGTACAGGGCGTATCGTTTGCCGAGATCGGCGGGATGTCCCAGGGGGGCATGTCATGATCCCACGCCAGGCCGCTGACCGTGACCAGCGAAAGATCCCGGCAGCCGCTTTCCTGCAAAAGCCGGAGCACCTGTGCGCCCTCCCGGCCATACGTGTTCAGATATACGACCGGGCTGCCCGGTTCCGCACCGGGAAATACATCGATCTGTTTTTGTCCGATGGTAAAGGATCGCATTCTTTCGTTTCCTCCCTTGACGGTTCTTTGTATAAATATTATACTGTGTCTCAAATGAAAGCAAGTACGCAGAAAGTTCATACCTGGTATCAAACTGCTGACTAAAGCCGGAACCGGGAGAAAAAACGATGGACCATATCATGTCGTATGAGGAGTATCTTCGGGATGTCAAAAAGGGCATCGTGACCGATCTGGGCAACTGCCCCGTCACGCCGCTGCTGGTGATGCTGCAGGGGAAATGGAAAACGCAGATCCTGTATGAACTGTGCATCCACGATACCGTGCGCTTCGGCACTCTGAAAAAGGAACTGCCCGGCATCACCAACACCATGCTGACCAGTTTCCTGCGGGAACTGGAATGGGACGGTCCATCAACCGGGTACAGTACAACGAGATCCCGCCCCGCGTGGAATATTCCTTCACCCAGCGCGGCAGGGATCTGATGCCGATTTTCTATGAGATCATGGTCTGGGGGTTCAAGCATGAAAAAGATGGGCCTGAGGAAAAGTGAAGCTTCCCTGCGCAGCGAAGTCCTTGCCTATGCGGCCCGGCACTATGGCACCGCGCCGGAATATCTCTGGCGGGCGCTGCCGGGGTATGCCGCGCTGCGGCACCAGGACAACCGCAAATGGTACGGCATCGTCATGAACGTGACCACCGACAAACTGGGCCTGCCGGGCCGGGAACCGGTGGACATTCTGGAAGTTAAATGCGACCCGATCTTGAGCGGCTCTTTCTGCCTGAACCCCGGCGTTCTGCCCGCCTACCATATGAAGCAGGGCAACTGGATCACCGTGCTTCTGGACGGGACCGTGGACCCCGAAACCGTGTTCGCCCTGCTGGATATGAGCTACCGCCTGACCGGCCCGCGCGCGGCACACACGCCCGCGCAGGGGCGGCAGACCTGGATCTTCCCGGCCAATCCCCGCCGCTTTGATCTGGCGCAGGCTTTCGCCCAGGACCCGGAGATCCTGTGGCACCAGCGCAACCACATTGCAGCGGGCGATACCGTCTACATTTATATGACGGCGCCCATTGCGTCGATCCTGTACCGCTGCGAAGTGCTGGAAGCAAACCTCCCCTGCCCCTGGGACGATCCCCGCGGCCCCGAAGCCCGCGCCTTCCGCATGAAGCTGCGGGAGACCTACGCCCCGGGCACGCTGCCCATCCAACTGTTACAGGCCCACGGTATGCGGTCGGTGCGCAGCCCCCGGCGCGCTTGCGCCGCGCTGGTCCGGGCGTTGGAAGAAGCCGCCGCCCACGCCGCTGAACCGTAAAGCAAGATCCCGCCTGCCCGGTATGGGGCGGACGGGATCTTTTTGCTTATTCTTTTATAAATTCTGCGCCGCTGCCCCAGGCTTGGCCTACTTTTTCGCCCACGGCATAATAGCCGTTGCGCATCTGGTCAAAGAGGAAGGTCTGCAATTTTGCGGCGTCGATCTTCCCCTCCTCGTCCAGCACCTTTTCGTCCGCCATCACATTGACGATCCGCCCCAGCACCCGCAGGCCATAGGGCTGGTCCTGCATTTCGACCACTTCACATTCCAGCGTGAGGGGGTATTCGGTGATGACCGGCGCGTCCACCCGCTCGCTTTTGACAGCGTGCAGGCCGCTGCGGGCAAACTTGTCCGCCATTTTATTGCCCGAAACGATGCCGAAGAAGTCGGATTCTCGCAGCGTGTCCACGCCCGGGACCGCCAGCGTGAACGCCCCGCGGGCTTTCAGGTTGGCGACGGTCTTGTGCGTCGCTTCCAGGTTCAGGGCGACCATGTCCTCCGCGCAGATGCCGCCCCAGGCCATCATCATCACATCCACCGTGCCGTCCTCGTTATAGGTGCCGACCATATAGGCGGGCATCGGGAAAAGATAGGGCTTTACGCCAAAATTCTTTGTCATGACAACTTCCTCCTTTTGTTTTGGTGCAAATTGACTTTAGGGGCAAAAGCTATTATAATCATAACCGGAATTTGCAAAATTGTAAGTACGCACATTCAAGTGCGATACTTACAGTGAACTGCCATACTTACTTACAGGAGAGTGTCATATCATGGGTATGGAATGTATCAAGGACGCCGATCTGGAACAGACCGGCTTCAACTACACCATGTCGCTCATACAGGGCAAGTACAAAATGTTCATCCTGTATGCCCTGATGGGATACAAAGTCGTGCGCTTCAATGAACTGAAAAAGTATTTGAAAACCATCTCCTACAAAACATTGAGCGCCAACCTCAAAGAACTGGAAGCGGACGGTCTTGTTCACCGCGAGGAATACCCCCAGATCCCGCCCAAGGTCGAGTACAGCCTGACCGAACGGGGGCGTTCCCTGATCCCGATCCTGGACAGTCTATGTGAATGGGGCGAGCAGAACCGTCCCTGACCCCCGGCCGCCCAAAAAGGCGGATTTTCCTGGATTTATTCCCATATTTTTTTGCTCTTGTTCACGATTTGCCAACAATTATATGGCATAATGGGATACGAAATTTCGGGCTTTGCCCAGAAGGTGGTTTGTTACATGAGAGCCTGGTTCCAGCGCTTTATGTCCGGCCGGTACGGCTATGACCGTTTCAATCGTTTTTTGTCCATTGCATCGCTGGTGATGTTCATTCTGGGGCTGTTCTTCTCCCCCTTGCTGTACTGGTTGGGCGTGCTTGCCCTGGTGTACTGCTATTTCCGTATGTTCAGCCGGAACATCCAGAAACGCTATCAGGAGAACGCCAAGTATATGGTGCTGGAGCGCAAGGTCACCGGCTGGTTCTCCACCCGCAAGGCGCGGTTTGAGAAGCGCAAGCAGTACCGCTATTTCCACTGCCCGCAGTGCCGCCAGGAACTGCGCGTGCCGCGCGGGCGGGGGCGTGTGTCCATCACCTGCCCCAAATGCGGCACCCAGTTTGTGAAAAAGAGTTGACGGGCCATGTTTGGATATGTTACCATCTATCGCAAGGGCCTGAGTACCGAGGAACTGGACCGTTACCAGGCGTACTACTGTGGTCTTTGCCAGACGCTGGGGCAACGCTACGGCCTGCCCGGCCGGATAGCCCTGAGTTATGACATGGCCTTTGCCGCCATGCTGCTGACGGCCCTGTACGAGCCGGACACCCGCTTTGGTTCCGGGCGCTGCGCACCGCACCCGCTGAAAGAGCGTCCGCGGGCACAGAATGAGTTCCTGGACTATGCGGCCGATATGACCATCCTGCTGGCCTACCACAATTTTCTGGATGACTGGCGGGACGATCACCGTCAGGCCAGCCTGCGGCGAGCACGGCAGTTTGAGCCGTTCCTGCCCGCGATCCGGGAACGCTGGCCGCGCCAGTACGGTGTGATCGGGGAGCAGCTTTCGGCCCTGAACCTGCTGGAGGAGTCGGATTCCCACGACCTGGACGCCCTGTGCAATGCATTCGGCATCCTGCTGGGGGCGGTCTTTGCCTGCCGGGAGGATCTCTGGATGCCGGTACTGGAAGAGATGGGCCGGGGGCTGGGCGGATTCATCTATCTGATGGACGCCTACGACGACCTGGACAAAGACCGGCGCAAGGGGCGCTTCAACGCCCTGCAGGCGTTGGCGGACCGGCTCTCCCCCGCTGACTACGAGAAACAGTGCCATGAGCTGCTGACCCAGCAGATAGGCCTGTGCGCGCAGCAGTTTGATCTGCTGCCCATACTGAAAGATACCCCGGAGGGGAAATTATTGTATAATACGATCTATTCCGGCGTGTGGAGCAAGTACGCGCTGGTGAAAAAACACAGAGAGGGGCGTCACCAATGACCGATCCATACAGCGTATTGGGCATCGCCCCCGGCGCTGACGACGAGGCCATCAAAAAAGCCTACCGCCAAAAGTGCAAGCAGTATCACCCGGACCTGCACCCCAACGACCCTTCCGCCGAGGAAAAGTTCAAGGAAGTGCAGGCCGCTTACAGCGAGATCATGCGCCGCAAACAGGGCGGCGGCCAGAACGGCGGCTACCAAGGCTACCAGCAGCGCCCCAACGGCGGCGGGTACGGCTACGGCGGCCAGAACCAGTACGGCGGCAACGGCTACCAGCAGGACCCCTTTGGCGGGTTCGGCTTTGGGCCGTTCGGGTTCGGCTTTTACGGTTCCACCGGCGGCAGCCGCCAGACCTATACCACCGGCCAGGAAAGCCCCGAAATGCGCGCCGCCGCCAACTATATCCGCAACGGCTATTATCAGGAGGCGCTGAACACGCTGAACGGCGTGCCCAACGGCGACCGCAACGCCCAGTGGCATTACTATTGCGCCCTGGCCAACCAGGGGTTGGGTAACAACATCCGCGCCCGGGACGAAGCCCGCACAGCGGTTTCGATGGAACCCAACAACTACGCATACCAGAACCTGCTGGATCAGTTGCAGAACCCCGGCCAGACCTACACCAACTACCAGCAGCCCTACGCCCAGCCCAGCGGCGCGCCGGGGCGGTTCTGCCTGTCGTTCTGGATGTATCTTTTGATGTGCAACATCTGCAGTTGGTGCTGCTGCGGCGGCCGCGGGTATTTCTGCTGCTGAGGCTGTTCCCCCTTCCCTTTGCGGCGTCCGCTTTATAAAACTTTGCAACCATACAAAAAGAACCCCGTCACCGTGGTGACGGGGTTCTTTCTATAGATCGTAAGAACGCTTCGGGCGCGAATGCTCCGGCGGCTTAGTGGTCGTAAGCGGCCTCGGCAGCGTCGCGGGCGATCTCGGCTTCTTCCAGTTCCTTCTCCACTTCCGGCAGACCGGTACCAGCGGGAATGAGCTTGCCGATGATGACGTTCTCCTTCAGACCGGCCAGCGGGTCGGTCTTACCCTTGATGGCAGCTTCGGTCAGGACACGGGTGGTCTCCTGGAAGGAAGCAGCCGACAGGAAGGAGTCGGTAGCCAGACTGGACTTGGTGATACCCAGCAGCACCTGGCTGAACTGCACCAGCTTGAGGTCGGTCTCGCCGGCGTCGATGCGGGCCTGCAGTTCCTCATTCTTGATCATCACATCGCGGCGGTTGACCACGCTGCCCATGATGAAATCGCTGGAACCGGCATCCTCGATGCGGACCTTGCGCATCATCTGGCGGACGATGACTTCGATATGCTTATCGTTGATATCAACGCCCTGCAGACGGTAGACCTTCTGGACCTCGCTGATGAGGTAGTTCTGCGTTGCGATGGGGCCAAGGATGGCCAGAATGTCCTGCGGGTAGGCGTGGCCTTCGGTCAGCAGCGCGCCCTTCTGGACTTCGTCGCCTTCCATGACCTTCAGGCGCTGGCCGAACGGGATCAGGTAGCTCTTGGTGACCGGCGCGCCGTTGTCGTCCACGCCATTGATCTCGGCATGGCGGCTCTTCTTGGTATCGTCGATATGGACGGTGCCGGAGATCTCGCTCATGATCGCCATGGCCTTGGGACGGCGGCTTTCGAACAGTTCCTCAACGCGGGGAAGACCCTGTGTGATGTCTTCCGCCGAAGCGATACCGCCCGTATGGAAGGTACGCATGGTAAGCTGCGTGCCGGGCTCGCCGATGGATTCGGCGGCGATGATGCCGACGCTCTCGCCCACCTTGACGCACTGGCCGTTGGACATGTTGGAGCCGTAGCAGCGGGCGCAGACGCCGACGTGCGCGCGGCAGGTCATGACCGAACGGATCTCCAGCTCGGTGATACCGGCGTTGGCGATCTTCTCGGCGTCGAACATATCCATCATCTTGTCCTTGCTGACCAGCAGTTCGCCCGTGTTGGGGTCGAACACGTCATGCAGCGCATAACGGCCGTTCAGACGTTCCTTGAAGGATTCGACGACAGAGTTGCCCTCGCTGATCTCGCGGACCATGATGCCCTCGGTCGCGTGGCAGTCCTCCTCACGGATGATGACTTCCTGAGAAACGTCAACCAGACGGCGGGTCAGGTAGCCGGAGTCGGCGGTACGCAGAGCGGTATCAGCCAGACCCTTACGGGCGCCTCGGGAGGAGATGAAGTATTCCAGGATGTTCAGGCCTTCGCGGTAGTTGGCGCGAATGGGCATTTCCAGCGTTTTACCAGCAGTATTGGCCAGCAGGCCGCGCATACCGGCCAGCTGCTTGATCTGGTCCATAGAACCACGGGCACCGGAGTCGGACATCATATAGATGGGGTTGCGCTGGTGGTTGGTACGCAGGTTGTTGCCCAGCGCGGCGGAAACCTGCTCGGTGGCTTCCTGCCAGATGGCGACCGTGCTGCGGTAGCGTTCCTCGTCCGAAATAAGGCCGCGGTTGAAGTTCTTCATGACCTTCTCGATCTTCTTGTCGGCGGCGGCCAGGATCTCCGGCTTCTCGTCGGGGATGATGGCGTCGGGAACGGCGACCGTGATGGCGGACAGAGTGGAATATTTGTAGCCCTGCGCCTTGATGGCGTCCAGCATCACAGCACACGCCTTGGTGCCATGCTTGGTCAGGCAGCGGCTGATGATGTCGGGCAGGCCCTTCTTCGTCAGCTTGTCGGACTTGCCGCCGGAAGCGATCTTGAGGGTGCGGGGGTTCATCTCGTAGTCGAACTTGTGCTCGGGATCGGTACGGTCCACATAGCCCAGGTCCTGCGGGATGGGGGTGTTGAAGATGATCTGGCCCATCGTGGTATCAACCAGCGCGCTCTCCTCCACGCCGTCAAAGGTCATGGTACGGCGCACCTTGATGGGCGCCTGCAGCGTGATCAGGCCCTCAGAGTAGGCCATCATGGCTTCGGCTTCGTCGCGGAAGATCTTGCCGTGGCCCTTGTCGTCGGGGTTGACCAGCGTCAGGTAGTAGCTGCCCAGGATCATATCCTGCGTGGGCACGGTGACGGGTTCGCCGTCAGAGGGCTTGAGCAGGTTGCCGGAGGCCAGCATCAGCATCTTGGCTTCACGCTGGGCCTCGGTGGACAGCGGCAGATGGACGGCCATCTGGTCGCCGTCGAAGTCGGCGTTGAAGGGGGTGCAGACCAGCGGGTGCAACTTGATGGCGCGGCCTTCCACCAGGACAGGCTCGAACGCCTGGATGCCCAGACGGTGCAGCGTAGGCGCGCGGTTCAGCAGGACGGGATGGCCCTTGATGACCGTTTCCAGGGAGTCCCAGACTTCGGGACGGGCGCGCTCCACCATCTTGCGGGCGGACTTGATATTGTTGGCCTTTTCCTTTTCGACCAGGTCCTTCATGACGAAGGGTTTGAACAGTTCCAGCGCCATCTCTTTGGGCAGACCGCACTGGTACATCTTCAGTTCGGGGCCGACGACGATAACCGAACGGCCGGAGTAGTCAACACGCTTGCCCAGCAGGTTCTGGCGGAAGCGGCCCTGCTTGCC
>QAKI01000014.1 GCA_003343905.1 Subdoligranulum variabile | reverse complement strand
GTGATCTTCACGCTGGGTCTTGCACAATGGCAGGTAGCCCCAATGACCACGCTGTAATAGGAATTGGCGCCGCTGCTCACCTTGCTAACAGCCTTGACCTTGTAGTAATAGGTATAGCCAGCGTTGGCCTTGTTATCAGTATAATTAGTGGCCGTGGTGGTGCCCAGGAGGGTATAGGTGCCGTCCTTGCTGCCGCTGCGATACACCTCATACTGGCTGGCTCCGGCCACTGCCGTCCACTTGATGTAGGGCTTGCCGGTGGAGATCAGATAATCCGGTTTCACCACAGGTCTTGCGCAATGGCAAGTAGCAGCGACGGTGGCGCTGAGGGAGGAGTTGGCAGTACTCCTCACCTTGCTGATGGCCTTCACCTTGTAGTAATAGGTGTAGCCGGCATTGGCCTTGCTGTCGGTATAGTTGGCAGCCGTGGTGGTGCCCAGGAGGGTATAGGTGCCGTCCTTGCTGCCGCTGCGATACACCTCATACTGGCTGGCTCCGGCCACTGCCGTCCACTTGATGTAGGGCTTGCCGGTGGAGATCAGATAATCCGGTTTCACCACAGGTCTTGCGCAATGGCAAGTAGCAGCGACGGTGGCGCTGAGGGAGGAGTTGGCAGTACTCCTCACCTTGCTGATGGCCTTCACCTTGTAGTAATAGGTGTAGCCGGCATTGGCCTTGCTGTCGGTATAGTTGGCAGCCGTGGTGGTGCCCAGGAGGGTATAGGTGCCGTCCTTGCTGCCGCTGCGATACACCTCATACTGGCTGGCCCCGGACACTGCCGTCCACTTGATGTAAGGCTTACCGGTGGAGATCAGATAATCTGGTTTCACAACAGGTCTTGCACAATGGCAAGTAGCAGCGACGGTGGCGCTGAGGGATGAGTTGGCAGTACTCTTCACCTTGCTGATGGCCTTCACCTTGTAGTAATAGGTGTATCCGGCGTTGGCTTTGCTGTCGGTATAGTTGGCAGCCGTGGTGGTGCCCAGGAGGGTATAGGTGCCGTCCTTGCTGCCGCTGCGGTACACCTCATACTGGCTGGCTCCGGCCACGGCGGCCCACTTGATATAGGGCTTGCCGGTGGAGGTCAGATAGTCCGGTGTCACCACAGGTCTTGCGCAGCGGCAAGTCACCGCCACCGCGGCGCTGAGGGAGGAGTCGGCAGCACTCTTCACCTCGCTGATGGCCTTTACCTTGTAGTAGTAGGTATAGCCGGCGTTGGCCTTGCTGTCGGTATAATTTGTGGCCGTGGTGGTACCCAGGAGGGTATAGGTGCCATCCTTGCTGCCGCTGCGGTACACCTCATATTGGCTGGCTCCGGCCACAGCACTCCAATAGATATAGGGCTTGCCGGTAGATGCCCAGTAATCTGTCTTCACCACCGGTCTTGCACAGCGGCAGGTGATGGCCACTGCGGCGCTGAGGGAGGAGTCGGTGCCATCGGCAGCCAAAGCCTTCACCTTGTAGTAATAGGTGGTACCGACGTTAGCCTTGCTGTCCGTGTAGTTCAGATTTGCGGTGGAGTCCAGGAAAGAATAAGTGCCGTCCTTGCTGCCGCTGCGGTACACCTCGTAACGGTTGGCTCCGTCCACAGCGCTCCAATAGATATAGGGCTTGCCGCTGGCGCCCACATAGCTGGGCTTCGCGGTGGGGGATACCAGGGTCTCTTTGCCTTCGCAATGTCTGTTCGCCTGCAGGAGTCTGTCATTGCCGTCGTCAATCGTAATGGCATTCCACTGTCTCTCGCTGCCGCCGTAATATACGTCAGCCAGGCCCGTGCAGCCCGAAAAAGCCATATACCCGATGTTGGTCATGCTCTCCGGGATCTTGATGCTGGTCAGGCCCGTGCAGCGGTTGAACGCATAATGCCCGATGGTAGTCGCGCTGCTGCCGATGGTCACACTGGTCAAGCCCGGGCAATCCTGGAAAATGCAGTCGGGAATGCGCTCCACGCTGTCTCCGAACGTCACCTTCAGCCCATCGCCGGAGCCGAACGAATCCTCCGTGCACTCTGCCGCCCTGGCGTTATAGTTAATCTCCACCAGGCCCGTGCAGCCCAAAAATGCATTGTCCCCAATGCTGGTCACATTACTGCCGATGGTCACGCTGGTTAGGCTTTCGCATTTGGAGAATATGTTGCCGGGGATCTTCTCCACGCTTTCGCCGAATATCACCTTCACCCCGCCCACGGAGGCTCCGGCACTGCGGAATGCACCGCTCAAGCCAGTCAGATTCGCTGCCGCCCTGGCGTTGTAGCGGACCTCCTTCAGGTTATCGCACCCGAAAAATGCGCTGTTGCCCAAAGTGGTCACGCCCGCTGGGATCTCTATGGCGGTCAGGCCCGTGCAGCCGCGAAACGCACTTTCCCCAATGCTAGTAACATTGCTGCCCATGGTCACGCTGGTCAAACCCGAACAGCCGTAGAATGCCGCGGCCCCAATGCCGGTCACGCCGTCCCCGGTCACAGCCGTCTTTGCCTGGTTTCCCCACGGGGCAGTGGTAATTTCCTCTCCGCTGGCAGAATCGGTTTTGGATTCATAGTCCGCCATCTCTCCCGTACCGGAGATAGTCAGCAGGCCCACGCTGTCCAGCGTCCAGGTGACGTTGCTTCCATCTTTGCCGCAGTTTCCGGAGTCAACGATGGTCGGCTCCGCCGCCGACACGCTGCCCACACTAAGGACTAATGTCAGCACAAGAATCAGCGCCATGGCAAAAATGCCGCCAAGATTCCCTTTTCTCTTCATTTTTCCATCTCCTTATAGTAGTTGAATTTCCGCATTCATTTTAGGTTGCATTCCCTTTTCCGACGCACTCTACAAAATATCAATTTAAATTATACGCCGCAGCATCCGGAATGTCAACGAACACCTGTACTCCTCCTGTATGCAGCCCACATACCCGTGCAAAATGAGAGGGTATGCCGCCTGCATTGCACAGGCGGCATACCCTTTCAGGGGTTTCAGTTTTTTCAATAAAAAGATGGTTTTTAGCTTCAAGGCCGTCTTTTACCTGGCTCTGATGCTCACCACAGTGCTGAAAGCAGAGTTGGCTGTGCTCTTCACCTTGCTGACGGCCTTCACCTTGTAATAATAAGTGGTCCCGGCCTTGGCGGAGGTGTTGGTGTAGCTCAGGTTGCTAGTAGTGAACATTTTCGTGTAGGAGCCATTCTTAGATGTGGCCCGGTACACCTCATACTGGCTGGCACCCGCCACAGCGTTCCAGGTCAGCCTGGGGCTGCCGTTGGAGGTGGTGATCTTCACGCTGGGTCTTGCACAATGGCAGGTAGCCCCAATGACCACGCTGTAATAGGAATTGGCGCCGCTGCTCACCTTGCTAACAGCCTTGACCTTGTAGTAATAGGTATAGCCAGCGTTGGCCTTGTTATCAGTATAATTAGTGGCTGTGGTGGTGCCAACGTATTTATATGTGCCATTGCTGCTGCCGCTGCGGTACACATAATACTTGCTGGCTCCGGCCACTGCCGTCCACTTGATGTAAGGCTTACCGGTGGAGATCAGATAATCCGGTTTCACAACAGGTCTTGCGCAATGGCAAGTAGCAGCGACGGTGGCGCTATAATCACTCTTAATGCTATTGGCATTCACCGCCTTGACCTTATAATAATAGATATAGCCGGCGTTGGCCTTGCTGTCGGTATAGTTGACAGCCGTGGTGGTGCCCAGGAGGGTATAGGTGCCGTCCTTGCTGCCGCTGCGGTACACTTCATACTTGCTAGCCCCAGCTACGGCGGTCCACTTGATGTAAGGCTTACCGGTGGAAATCAGATAATCCGTCTTTACACTGGGCGCGGTGAGCTTATAGTTGGGATCCTTAGCCCCGCAGATAGTACATGCACCATTCTGATAGCTATGGGTGTGCGGCGTGGTGAATGTCACTGCCGACGATGTGTATTCACGGCCGCCGCTCACCGTATAGAATTGGATCTTATAAGTTTTTCCGGGTGAGAGCGTGTAATACAGCTCGGTGTTGATGTTGAAATCAAAGGTCACATAGGTGGAGGTGTAATTCGTAGTATCCGGCTTATAGTAAGTAATCAGATTGCCGCTGCCGTCATACAGGCGCATACCGGCGGATGTTGTTTTCAGGGTCTGGCCAAAGGTGACCTTTCCGGAAACCGTAGCATTTGTTTCCGTCACGCTGGTAAGCGTCGGCCCCTCCCAGGTGGCCGAGACCGGGGCGGAGACAAAGTCCGGCCGAATCACGCCCCAGTAGGGGTTGCCGAGCCTATTATACTGATAGCTGGAGCATACGACCCACTGGTTATAGTCCAAATTCTGGTGATAGGTCACCCGGTCCGCTTCATAGATGGCCACATGGCCGTAGGGATTGCTGGCGTTGCCGCTATATACCAGGATGTCGCCCGGCTGAGGCTGTGCTCCCTGGTAGCGCGCCCAACCGCTGGGCAGGGCGTTGGTGGCATAGTCGCAGCCGTTACCCCTTGCATAGCTGGCGCAGCCCAAAAAATCATAGTAATACTTAATGAGGTCCACGCACTGAGCTCCATAAACGCCATCGTAATCCAGGCTTTTACCCACCTGCGCCTTTGCCCATGCAAGGGCCTCCTGGGCCGTGTGCCCATTTGTGGAGGCATTGGCCGTCACAGGCAGCGCCAGCGCCACAGAGAAAAGCAGTACCAGCAGGCACAATGCCTTCTTGATTCCTTTCATTTTTAGTCCCTCCTGTTTTTTCTCAGCGGTAAATACCAGGATAGCACTCCAACAAATATGCCGCCCGGCCAGCTTTATTGCGCAAGCCCATAGTCAATTGGAATACCTGAATTTACCGATGTTACAGTTCCATGATACATAGTATTTTAGTCAAAGTCAACAACAAAAAAAAAAAAAACACTCGACATTTATTAAGTTTGCACAATATCCACCGCAACCGCGCCGGTATTTTTGCGGAGTCACCTATCATGGAACAGGCCCCTTCCATCTCCGCTCTGCAGTTCCGAAAGCAATGCGGGCCGTCCTTATCCAGGCCCTAACGGGGAGATTCGAAAAAAATGTAGGAATAGACATGTAGGAGTAGTGTAGGAATAGCCTATTTTTCTCCCCCTTTTATCGCTCCCACCCGCGCCTAAAGCATAGCCATCTCAAGAGAAAGAACCCTTTATCCACATAGGATAAAGGGTTCTTTTCATCTTTTCATTCAGCTGTGGAAGGAACTCTTCTTACTTCAGGCTCTCTTCCACCGCCACGGCAACGGCCACGGTGGCGCCCACCATGGGGTTATTGCCCATGCCCAAAAAGCCCATCATTTCCACATGGGCGGGCACGGAGCTGGAGCCGGCAAACTGGGCGTCAGAATGCATACGGCCCATGGTGTCGGTCATGCCGTAAGAGGCAGGGCCGGCAGCCATGTTGTCCGGGTGCAGGGTACGGCCCGTACCGCCGCCGGAGGCCACGGAGAAATACTTCTTGCCCTGCTCGATGCACTCCTTCTTATAGGTGCCGGCCACAGGATGCTGGAAGCGGGTGGGGTTGGTGGAGTTGCCGGTGATGGACACGTCCACGCCCTC
>QAKI01000055.1 GCA_003343905.1 Subdoligranulum variabile | reverse complement strand
ACCCACTTCTACGAACTGTTCCGGCAAAAGTACGGCATGACCCCGCAACAATGGCGTAAGATGCAGAAAAGCGCAGAGCACTCTGAATAAGATGCTCTGCGCTTTTCTCTTAATCTTCTAGCCCATGGCTCCCGGTTACGTTTTTCAAGTATTCTTCTAGATTACCGTTCAGAATCAAATCCGCATAGCCCAGTGGGTCATTGTAAATAAGGTAATCCAACTCCGACCTCTGTACCATGGTCACATTCAACGTATCCTCGGCCCCGGTGCAGTCGATGGAACTTTTTCTCCCATCCCGGAGCAGCAGTTCCACGCACCCGGTGTCCATGTTGAATTTGCAGGCTCTTTCATCGTACTTCATAATCATACCCTCCAAATCTTGTTATTGGCTTACGGTCTATGACAAGGTATCGGAGTTTTGCGCCGTCCACGGGAGCCTTCATTCTCAAACCCGAAGAAAACGAAAAATCCGAACCCTTCTCTAATCGGAAATAGGTTCGGATTTTTCTTGTTTGGTGGGCCAGGCAGGATTTGAACCCGCGACCAAGCGGTTATGAGCCGCCAGCTCTGACCAACTGAGCTACTGGCCCCCATCCACAGTATTCATTATTATACCACAACCCGCCGCGCCTGCCAAGGGCGGCGGGCATTTTTTTGTCCCGCGCCGCATACACTGTACCAGAATGCGGGCGGGCGGCCGGCCGGTTCGCCGTTTCCTGCGGGTCCGGCCCGCTCATATGGAGGGAGGCTCTGCCTATGCGGCGGCTTTTATGGGGGTTGGCGGCGCTGTTGCTGGCGCTGTTCGCGGCGCTGGCGCCGCTGCGTCTGACCGGGGCGGGGGACAGGCCCGCGCCCTCCGCCGCGCCGCCCGCCACTGGTGAGAACCCGTCGCCCTCGGCCCTGCCCCTGCGCGCCACGCCCTACCGCGCCGTGTGGGTCAGCTATCTGGAATGGCAGCAGGTGGATTTTTCCAGCGCCGAAGCCTTCGCCCTCGACGCGGCCCGGATGATGGACGACATCGCCGCCCTGGGGGCCACCGTGGTGCTGGCCCAGGTGCGGCCTTTCGGGGACGCGCTGTACCCCAGCGAATACTTTCCTTTCAGCCATCTGTGTACCGGCGTGCAGGGGCAGGACCCCGGCTTTGACCCGCTGGAAATTCTGATCCAGACCGCCCACGACCACGGGCTGGAACTGGAAGCCTGGATCAACCCCTACCGCCTACAGGCAAACGGCGCGCCCGCCCTGTGTGACGGCAGCCCCGCCGTGCAGCATCCCGAATGGGTCCGCGCCACCACGCAGGGGCTTTACCTGAACCCCGCCGACCCCGAAGTGTGGGCGTTCCTGGCGGCCGGGGTGGAGGAACTCTGCGCCGGGTACGACATCGACGGCATCCATTTTGACGATTATTTTTACCCCACCAGCGACCCGGCCTTTGACGAGGTGGACTATGCCGCCAGCGGCAGCACGCTGGCGCTGGACGACTGGCGGCGGCAGAACGTGGACGCCCTGATGGCCGCCTGCCATGCGGTCACGCAGTCCTACGGCGTGCGGTTCGGCGTGGCGCCGCTGGCCGACCTGGACCTTTGCCGGGACGGGCAATACAGCGACGCCGCCCGCTGGATCGCAGAGGGCGGCTATGTAGACTATGTGATGCCCCAGTTCTATTGGGGCCTGACCTATGAATCCGAGAGCGGCGGCCACGCGCTGGGCACGCTGGCCGCCCAGTGGGCGGCGCTGCCCCGTGCGGAGGGCGTGGCGCTGTACGGCGGGCTGGGGGCCTACCGCATCGGGGACGGGGACGGTTCCACCGGCCCGGAAGGGGAGTGGCTTTCCGGCCACGCGCTGGCGGACCAGCTTGCGGCGCTGGCGGACCTGGGCTACGACGGCGCGGGGCTGTACCGATACGCCTCGCTGTGGGCCAATCCCCAGTGGGAGGACCTGGCCGCGCGGGAACGGGCCGCCGTCGAAGCGCGCTGGGCGCTCACACAGGACCCCGCGTGTTGAGCCGGTAGCCGACCTTGAACACGGTCTGGATCTCCTGCCCCAGGCCCAGTTTGCGGCGCACCCGGTTGATATGCACGTCCACGGTGCGGCTTTCGCCCACGTAGTCGTACCCCCAGGCGTCGGCCAGCAGTTGGCCGCGGGTCAGCGCAATGTTGCGGTTGAGGACCAGCGTTTCCAACAGGGCGTATTCCCGCGGGGTGAGGTCCACTTCCTGCCCGGCACGCCAGACGCGGCGGGCGCGCATATCAATGCAGACATCCTTAAAGCGGAAAACCCCGCGCTGCTGGCGGCGGGCGCGCCGCAGCGCGCCCTGCACCCGCAGCCTGCGGGCCTGTTGGGCCTGTTGGGCCTGCTGGCCCCCTGTGATTCGGTCGTCCGGCATCGGGCAGCCCCCCTTTCGACTTCTGACATCTATATACTATAACGGCAGATGTTGCCGACTTGTTACAAAACCGGCAAAATTTGAACAGTTTTTGGTTATTTGATTAAAAAGTGAGGAATTTTTTTGTGGGGGAGGGGTACTATAGCCCGGAAGGCTCCGGGCGGCGGTAAGTTCTGCGCGGCGGGGTCAAGACCCCGCCCTACAGAGCAAGGAAAACGGGTGCTATGATTTGAAAAACGGCCTGCCGCCGCGGGCATCCGCGGGCCGCATGCATGCGGCCCCTACGATTGGCCGAAAGGTGGAAAACAAAGGGGCGCGTGCGCGACGGTTTGTAGGGCGGGGTCTTGACCCCGCCCTACAGAGCAAGGAGAACGGGTACTATGATTTGAAAACCGGCCTGCCGCCGCGGGCATCCGCGGGCCGCATGCATGCGGCCCCTACGATTGGCCGAAAGGTGAAAAACAAAGGGGTGCGTGTGCGGCGGTTTGTAGGGCGGGGTCTTGACCCCGCCGTGGGATGTTCCGGCAGGCAGGGCAGGTATGGCGATTTACGGGTGTCCCTGTTGGATGTAGGGGCGGCCTGTAGGCCGCCCGTGGTACATTCCGGCAGGTGAGTGGTGCCGGGGAACAGGACCCCTCAGGCCGCTGCGCGGCCAGCTCCCCTAAAAGGGGAGCCTTTGCGCGGCGGGGTCAAGACCCCGCCCTACAGAACAAGGGGAACGGGTACTATGATTTGAATCCGCCCCTTTATTCCCCTTCCTCTATTTTAGCGCATTATCCGCTACAGTGCAATAGCGGAAATTCCGCTATGCTATACTTTCTCTGCTTCTACATTCCACGGAAAGGTTCGATGCTTCCCATGCTCTACCGACGCATTCGTGATCTGCGGGAGGACCACGACCTCACCCAGGCCGAAATGGGGCGCATCCTGTCCTGCAGCCAGCGCGTCTACAGCAACTACGAACGCGGGGAACTGGATATCCCCACCGAGATCCTGCGCAAACTGGCACGCTTCTACGGCGTCACCACCGACTATCTGCTGGACCTCTCGGACGTGCCCTGGCCTTATACCGCCCCGCCGCCCGGCAACGGCCCCGTCAAACCGCCGCGCCCCGCCCGGCGCAAAGTTTGAACCGCCGCAGCCTGCCGCGGCCGCCTGCGTTTTCCCCAAAAACGCCCCAAAAACCCCAAAAAAGCCGCCGCCGCGCCCCCCGGGCACGGCGTTTTCCACACTTTCCCGGAGTTTTCCACGGGCAAAGCCCCGTTTTCCCCCGTGGAGGGGGCGGCTTTTCCCCGGTTTTCCCCCGTTTTGCACAGAAAGTTTTTTGGCGTTGCAGCTTTCTTTTTAGCCATTTTCACCTGTTTTGCACAAGGTTTTCCACACTTTCAACAGAGTTTTCCACACTTTCTCCGTGGAAAAGGGGGTGCCTTCTGTGGAAAACCCGGTGCAAACTGTGCAAAACTTTTCTAAAACCGGTGGAAAAACTGCCACAAAAGCCCAAAAAGCCTGTAACGGCAGCGTTTTCTCGATTCTTTCAAAAATCATTCATACGCGGTTCATGATTTTGGTGCATCCTATAGTCGTACCGTTCCGGCTGCCGCACCTGCGGACCGCGGCGCCGCGGCGTTGTTGTATATATTAAAGGAGTGGAATCATTATGAAAGAAACGACCCCGCCCAAAGATCCCAAAAAGAAACTGTGGATCGGTTACGGGATCATCCTGGCGCTGCTGCTGGCCAGCAACCTGTTCCTGTTCCCGGCTATGATGGAAGCCCGCGTGGAAGATGTAAACTACAGCACCTTCCTGCAAATGCTGGAGGACAAGGAACTGTCCACCGTCCAGTTGGAGGACCAGCAGATCTACTTTGTGGACAAGGATGAAAAAGCCTACAAGACCAACGCCATCGCCCAGGACATCAGCCTGGTCAACCGGCTGGAGGAAGCCGGCGTCGAGTTCGGCACCGTCTACCAGGCCCCCACCATCTGGGACACGCTGTTCAGCATCCTCATCAGCTTCCTGCCGATGATCCTGCTGTTCTGGTTCCTCAACCACATGCTGGCCAAACGCATGAAGGAGATGGGCGGCAACGCCATGATGTTCGGCGGCAAATCCGGCGCCAAACAGTATGTGGTGGACGATAAATCCGGCATCAAGTTCAACGACGTGGCCGGTGAGGACGAAGCCAAGGAAAGTTTGCAGGAGATCGTGGATTTCCTGCACGAACCCCAGAAATATGAGGACATCGGCGCCAAAATGCCCAAAGGCGTGCTGCTGGTAGGCCCTCCGGGCACCGGCAAAACGCTGCTGGCCCGCGCCGTCGCCGGCGAGTCCGGCGTGCCCTTCTTCTCGATCGCGGGCAGCGAATTTGTGGAGATGTTCGTGGGCATGGGCGCGTCCAAGGTGCGCGACCTGTTCAAGCAGGCCACCGAAAAAGCGCCCTGCATCGTATTTATCGACGAGATCGACACCATCGGCAAAAAGCGCGACGGCGCCAGCGGCATGGGCGGCAACGACGAGCGCGAGCAGACCCTGAACCAGCTTTTGACCGAGATGGACGGCTTCGACGCGGCCAAGGGCGTCGTGATCCTGGCCGCCA
Organism: Subdoligranulum variabile; assembly: GCA_003343905.1. GTDB lineage: Bacteria > Bacillota > Clostridia > Oscillospirales > Ruminococcaceae > Gemmiger > Gemmiger variabilis_C. The sequence goes on along the minus strand of QAKI01000055.1, from coordinate 14,294 downwards.
CCAACCGGCCGGAGTCGCTGGACCCGGCGCTGACCCGCCCCGGCCGTTTTGACCGCCGCGTGCCCGTGGAACTGCCCGACCTGAAAGGCCGCGAAAGCATCCTGCGCCTGCACGCCAAAAAGGTCAAGGTCGGGCCGGACTGCGACTTCCCGGTGGTGGCCCGCATGACCCCCGGCGCGTCGGGCGCCGAGCTGGCGAACATCATCAACGAAGCCGCGCTGTGCGCCGTGCGCCATCACCGCAAGGCCGTGACCCAGTTCGACCTGCAGGAAGCGGTGGACACCATCCTGGCGGGCGCGCAGAAGAAGAACAAGATCCTCAACGACAAAGAAAAGTGCATCGTGGCGTACCATGAGGTCGGCCACGCGCTGGTGGCGGCGCTGCAGACCCACAGCGCCCCCGTGCAGAAAATCACCATCGTGCCCCGCACGTCGGGCGCGCTGGGCTTCACGATGCAGGTGGACGAGGGCGACCACACCCTGATGAGCAAGGACGAGATCCTGAACAAGATCGCCACCTTTACGGGCGGCCGCGCGGCCGAGGAACTGATCTTCCATTCGATCACCACGGGCGCGTCCAACGACATCGAGCAGGCCACCCGCATGGCGCGGGCGCTCGTCACGCGCTACGGCATGACCGACGACTTTGACATGGTGGCGCTGGAGACCGTCAACAACGCCTATCTGGGCGGGGACGCCAGCCTGGCGTGCAGCCAGCACACCGCCGCCGAGGTGGACGCCAAGGTGGTGCAGATCGTCAAGGAAGCGCACAAAAAGGCCCTGGATCTGCTGCAGGCGAATCGCCGCAAATTGGATGAGATCGCCAAATATCTGTATGAAAAGGAGACCATCTCCGGCGAAGAATTCATGCGGATTTTGAACGCACAGCCGCAATTACCGGTCTCGGTCCCGGCAGATTCCACAAAACCCGAGCAATAAATTTGTTTACTTCTACCCGCTTTAACCCTTGACGAATCGTAAACAGCCCTGTATCATAAAAGAAAAAATTCCCAAGGCGAGCAGCCGTGGGGCGGGGTAAGTCCGCCGCGTCCGTTCCGGCGCGCCAAAACGAGAGGGGGAACACGGCAATGACGTTCGAGGAACTGCAGGAGCTTCTGGCGGAACAGTTCAGCTGCGACGCCGAGGAATTGAACCGCGGTGTGGCGCTGGCGGATCTGGGCGCCGACCACGAGGACATGGTCGAGCTGGCCTGGGCGCTGGGTGAGGCGCTGGGCGTCGAGATCGACGAGCGCGACCTGAACGAAGAAATGACCGTTGGGGAGCTGTGGCGCTTTGCCACCGACGTGGCTGAAAACGCCGACATGTAAATAGGTCAACGGGGGCAACAGGAGCCTTAGGCGACGCCGGGGGCGATTGTTGTCCCCATTTGGATTAACGGGTTGCGGTTTTCGCATCGTGCGGCGCGCCTTGTTGCGGCGCTTGCACTCTGCGACCGCGGCCCCTGCTCCGCCTCGCTGTATCCGCCGCAGGCGGCGCTCGGCTTTGCAGCCCTTCGACAAAATTTCGCCCAAAACCGCGCACTCGGCCGCTGGCCTCGCACACAATTTTGGGCGAAATTTCCCTGTCGGTGTCGCCGTCGTCGGCGCATGTCCGCCGACGGCGACGGGTTTTCAATTTGTACCCGGACCCGTTCCTGCTTGCAGGGGCGGGTTTTGTTGTTCTTTTTCTGTTCTTTCTTTGCAAAGAAAGAACCAAAGAAACTCCAATCAAAATCGCGCAGGGGCGCGATTTTAGGGAAAATTATGATACAGTTTTGATAATAAAAAGGAGGGGGACTATGACCCGGCGCAACTGGCGGCATTTTGCGGCGGTGATCCTGCTGCTGGCGCTGGCCCTGGCCCTGATGACGGCCTATGCGGCGCGCAAGCAGGGCTACCATGTGGACGAACTCTACACCTACGAACTCACCAACTATCCGGGCGGATTCTACGCCCTGCAGGACGGCTACATGGACGCCTGGCACGACGGTTCGTTCTTTGCGCAGGCGCTGCATCCCGGCCAGACCCTGGACTATTCCATCCCGTGGAATAACCAGAAGATCGACGTCCACCCGCCGCTGTACTACTGCATGGTGTACACGGCCGAACATCTGCTGCCGGGGGTGGGCCTGCCCTGGGTGGGGCTGATCCCCAACTTCGTCTGTCTGCTGGCGGCCGGGGCGGCGCTGTTCGCGGCTGCGCGGCAGCTTACGGGCCGCTTCTGGACGGCCTGGGTGGCGGCGGCGGTGTTCCTGCTCAACGTCGGCACGCAGGGCATGGCGCTGCTTACCCGCATGTACGCCCTGCTCATGCTGGAAACAGTGCTGCTGGCGTGGGCGCACCTGACGCTGTTCCAAACCCTGCGCGCGGGCAAACGCCCCCGCTGGGTGTTCGCGGCGCTGGCCGGGGCCACCCTGGCCGGGGCGCTGACGCAGTATTTCTTCCTGGTGTTCTGCTTCTTCTTCTGCGGGCTGTTCGGGCTGTGGCTGCTGGCCACCCGCCGCTGGAAAGCCGCCGCGGCCTATGTCGTCGCCGAGTTCGGCGGCCTGGGGCTGGCGTATCTGGCGTTTCCCACCATGAAGGCCCATATCTTCGGCGGGCCGCGCGGGCAGCAGGCGTTCAGCAGCTTCTTTGACCTCTCGGCCCTGCAGGACTGGGCCGCCAGCGTGGGGCGGGTGCTTTCGCTGCTGGGCGGGCAGTTCGGCGGCGCGGCGCTGTGGGGGCTGGCGCTGCTGCTGGCCGGGGGCGTGCTGTATAAGCACGGCTGCCGCCCGCGGGGCATGGGGCTGTTCGCCGGGATGCTGGCGCTGGCGGGGCTGTTCTATATCGTCGTCATCGACAAGGCCGCCCCCTACGAGGCCGACCGCTACTATGTGCTGCTGTACGGCCCGCTGGTGCTGGCCGGGTCGGCGGTGCTGGCGCGGCTTTCGGCGCTGTTCCCGCGGTGGGAACCCGCGCTGGCGCTGGTCGTGGCGGTGCCGGTGCTGGCCGCCCACCTGACCGTCGGCAACGGATACCTGTACACCCAGTACGCCGGGCGCGCCCCGGCGCTGGCGGAAACCGCCTCTCTGCCCGCCGTGGTGCTGAACAAGGCGGGGTATGAGGTCGCGCCCGACCTGTTTTTGCCGGAGTTTGCCCAGCGCGAAGCGGTGTACCAGGCGGGCGGCCAGGACGACGCGGCCAGCCTGCAAAACGCCGTGGCGACGAAAGACCTGAGCGGCGGGTTCGTTTTGTACGGGTATATTTATGACGCCGAGGAATTGAAGGCGCTGGCCGAAGATACGTTGGATATTGCGCAGATCACGTTTTTGACGGACGTGGCGCGCTGCCCGGTGTACTATGTAGAATTAAGATAAGAGATAAAAGATAAACAAAAGATAATAGATAAAAGATAATAGATAATAAATTTGGTGGATCGCGGGCCTGCGGCCCGCTCAAAAAAGGGAGACAGGCTGGAATTTCTTTGCGGGGTAATGACCCGTTCCCGGATGCTGTAGGGCGGGGGCTTGACCCCGCCGTGCGGCGGTTTCTATTGCCCGGAAAGGGTCGGGGTTTGGGAAAGTTCCAACCCTTCCGTCTGCTTCGCAGACACCTCCCCTGGAAGGGGAGGCTTTTACTCTACTGCTCGTTAAGGCTCCCCTCTAGGGGCTGCGGAGTCGAGCGCCGCCTGCGGCGGATACAGCGAGACGGAGCCAGGGGCAGCGGTCGCAGAATGCAAGCGCCGCTCCAAGGCGCGCAGCATGATGCGCCAACCGCAACCCGGCCAAGGATGCACCGCAGGCGCAGACTGAGGGGTTCTACCGCCCGGCCGTGCTACACCTGCCGGGATATACCCACGGCGTTTTCTATTCCCCGGAAATGGTCGGGGTGCGGGGAAGTTCCAACCCCTCCGTCTGCCTTCGGCAGACACCTCCCCTACAAGGGGAGGCTTTTACTCTACTGCCCGTCAAAGGCTCCCCTCCCAGGGGCTGCGGAGTCGAGCGCCGCCTGCGGCGGATGTAGTAAGGCAAACTGTCTTTCCCGGCGTCATAATCGCCTTTTCGGCGATTTAATACAGAAGTTCGCCCTTCGCTCATCGCTCCGGTCGTTGCCGCTTCGCGGCAAGGCAGCGGTCGCAGAATGCAAGCGCCTCTCCAAGGCGCGCAGCATGATGCGCTAACCGCAACCCGGCCAGGGCCGCGAAGCGGCCTGAGGGGTTCTACCACCCGGCCGCGCCGCACCTGTCGGGACATACCCGTGGCGGGGGCAAGCCCCCGCCGCATTTCGCGCGGGCCGCAAGGCCCGCGCTCCACCTTATTTTTTATCTTTTATCTTTTCTTTTTTATCTGCGCAAAAAGGCGCCCCCGCGGGGGCGCCTTTGCGCTTTATCCTCTTGTGCCCACAATGCTGGAATCGGTGCTCCAGCCCTGTAGGTCGGTGGGGGTCAGGCTCGCCTGCCATTCCTCATGCTTTTCGTCCCACTGGTCCCAGGCTGCCTGGCTGCGGATCGCCGTGCCCGTCAGGTAGGCGTCGTCCCAGGGGTTCTCCGGGTCCGGGTCGGTGGGGTCCCAGCCGCGCTTGTCCTCGTCCTTGGGGTCGGTGTACATCGTGCCGGGCTTGCCCATGGGGCCGGGGTTTTCGGCGTCGTCATAGATCACCACCGGCGTGCCGATGGGGCAATTATCGTAGATCCACTTCACGTCCACCACGGCCAGCCGGATGCACCCCAGGCTGGCGGGCGTGCCCAGTTCATTGAACTCGTCGTATTCCAGGTCGTCCTTATGCTGGCTGTAATACGGCACGCTGTGGAACAGGTAGCCGCTATAGATCCGCGTGGCGTACTGCCCGTAGCTGGGCCCCAGCAACAGCCGCCAGTCGTAGCTGACCGGCGTGGTCCAGTAGCCGGTGGGAGTGTCGTCGCCGCCGCTGCACACCATCGCCATGAACGGCACGGTGTAGCGGTTTTCCTCATCCGCCGTGTACACGGTCACGGTGCTGGCCGCACGGTTCACCGCGATCAGGTAGGGGTAGCCGTCCTGCGCATCCAGCGTCATGCCCTCGGCCGCGAACTGTTCTTCCAGCTGTTCCATCAGCGCCTTGCCGTTCTCGTCCCAGGTGGTGGGGTCGGTCACTTCCGGCGCGTCCTTGGTGGCGTTGGTGGAAGCCGTCGCCATTGCCAGTTCGATCTCCGGCGTGGGCGTGGGTTCCGGGGTAGGGGTCGGGGTGGCCGTCGGGGAAGGCGAAGGCGTGGGGGTGGGTTCGGGCGCGGCCTGTTTACCGCACCCGGCCAGCAACACGGCCGCCAGCGCGACGGGAAGGATTCGACGTAGCAATGACATAAGCGGACTCCCTTTGGTTAGATAAAAGATAAGAGATAAAAGATAAAAAATAAGGTGGATCGCGGGCCTTACGGCCCGCTTAAAATGCGGCGGGGGTAGGTTTTTTGCATTTTCCGAAAGTTTCCGGGCAGGGGGAGGTTCCACCCCTCCGTCTGCCTTCGGCAGACACCTCCCCTAAGAGGGGAGGCTTTACTCTACAACCCGGCAAAGGCTCCCCTCCGAAAGCTACTTTTCACGCTGCAAGCCACTCAAAGGCTCCCCTACCAGGGGAGCTGGATGCGCCGAAGGCGCAGACTGAGGGGTTCTACTATCCGGGCGCGCAGCACCTTCCGGGATGCTCTTGCGGCGGGGTCAAGACCCCGCCCTACAGATAAGATCCAATTGAATCTTCCGGCAGATTTTCAAAATCCGTCCGTGCCGGCGGACATGTGCCGACGGCACGGACACATACAGGGAAATTTTACGGCAAGAGTGTGCGAGGAACGAAGTGACGAGTGCGCGATTTGCCGTAAAATTTTGTCGAAGGGGATTCCAAAGAGGGGAAACAGGAGCGTTAGGCAATTGCCGTGCGCGACTGTTGCCCCTTTTGAAGCTCAGGCGTACTGTTCCTTCACAAAGCGTTCCAGCGCTGGGAAGCTGCGGCGGACTTTCTCGGTCTCGATGCAATAGGCCATGCGGAAGTATCCCGGACAGCCGAAGCTGTCGCCGGGGACCAGCGCCAGGTCATACTGCATCGCCTTGCGGCAGAAGGCGTTGGCGTCGGGTTCCAGCGCCTTGGGGAAGATATAAAACGTGCCGTCGGGCTTGCGCACCGTGAAGCCCAGGCGTTTGAGTTCGGCGTAGATCAGTTCCATGTTGGTCTCGTACACCGAAAGGTCGCTGGTCGTGTCCAGGCAGCGGGCGACGGCCAGCTGGAACAGCCCCGACGGGCAGTTATGCCCCGTCCCGCGCGAGATCTGCCCGCACATGGGCACGATGAAGTCGGCGCCCTCGCAGTGCGGGTTGGCGGCCAGGTAGCCGATGCGCTCACCGGGCACGCTCAAACTCTTGGAGAACGAGTAGCAGGTCAGCGTGTCGGCGTAGAAGCGGGCCGGGTAGGGGACCTGCAGCCCGCCGAACGCGATCTCGCGGTAGGGCTCGTCCGAGATCAGGAAGATATGGTGCCCGTACCGCCGCGAAGCCGCGGTCAGCACGTTGGCCAGCCGCGTCAGGGTGGGCGCGCTGTAGGCCGTCCCGCTGGGATTGTTAGGCGAATTGATCAGCACGGCGGCGGTGTTTTCGTCCAGAAGTTTTTCCAGCGCGTCGAAATTGATCTGGAAGTCCTCGTACCGGGGCGGGGCCACACGCAGCGTCAGCCCCGCGCCCTCCACATAGGGCTTGTACTCCGGGAAAAAGGGCGCGAACGTCACCACGTTCTGCCCCGGCGCCCCCACGCAGCGCAGGGCGTGCGCCAGCGCCCCCGCCGCCCCCGCCGTCATGAAGATATGGGCGGCGGTGTAGTCCATGCCGAAGCGGCGGTTCAGGCTTTCGGCCACGGCGGCGCGCACTTCGGGCAGGGTCAGCGTGGGGGTGTAGCCGTGCAGGGATACGGGGTCGGTGTGTTCCAGCAGGTCGCGGCAGGCCGCCGTGAACTGCGGCGGACAGGGCACCGACGGGTTCCCCAGGGAGTAATCGAACACGTTTTCGTAGCCGATCTCGGCGCCGCGGGCGGCGCTCCATTCCGAAATTTCACGAATCACCGACTTGGCGCCCAGCATATCTTTGTAGTGCTGCACGATCATAGTATATCAACTCCCTTAGGAAATATTTGACGGATACGGGTGGGAAAGGTAAAAGAGATAAAAGATAAGAGATAAGAGATAAGAGATAATAAATTTGGTGGATCGCGGGCCTGCGGCCCGCTCCGATACGGCGCGCGGCGGACGGATCGCCGCCCCGGAGCCGTACAGGCAGGGTAAACACCGCGCGGCGGGGTCAAGACCCCGCCCTACAGGGTGACGGGAATGGGCGGCGGTCCCGCGGGAACGCACGGCCACCGTCCACGCCCGCGGGCGTTTGCGGCGACCCGGAACACGCCGGGCAGGGCGGACGGGCACGGGCGGCATACATGCCGCCCCTACAACCTGCCGGGATGGGCAAATACACAATGGCGTTTACGGCGGTTTGTAGGGCGGGGTCTTGACCCCGCCGTGGTACATCCCGGAAAGTGATGCGCGACCGGGTGGGAGGACCCCTCAGGCCGCTGCGCGGCCAGCTCCCCTATGAGGGGAGCCTTTGAGTGGCTTGCAACGTGAAAAGTAGTTTCCGAAGGGGAGCCTTTAACGGGCAGTAGAGGAAAAGCCTCCCCTTTAGGGGCTGCGGAGTCGAGCGCCGCCTGCGGCGGATGCAGCGAGACGAAGCAGGGGCAGCGGTCGCAGAATGCAAGCGCCGCGCCAAGGCGCGCAGCATGATGCGCCAACCGCAACCCGTAGGTGTCTGCCGCAGGCAGACGGAGGGGTGGGAACCTTGCCATATCCCGGAAGGGTTCGGGCCACGGAAGGTCCTGCGCGGCGGGGTCAAGACCCCGCCCTACAGGGCGACGGGCACGGGCGGCATACATGCTGCCCCTACAATCTGCCGGGATGGAGCAAATACACAATGGCGTTTACGGCGGTTTGCAACACATCGTCCCTCAAAACCTTACAGGCAAGACCGCCCGTTTTCCACGGAACGCCCAAATTATTCGCGGCCGCAGGCCGCGTTCCACCTTATTTTTTATCTATTATCTTTTATCTATTATTTTTATTTTGCAAAATCATTTTGCAAAATAACGGCTTCCAGCTCTGCCGCGTCGGCGGCCAGGTACTCCGCCCCGGCTTCCAATAACTCCTGCCGGGTGCGGAACCCCCACAGCACGCCGCAGCAGGGCAGCCCTGCGTTGTGCGCCGTGGCAACGTCCACGTTGCTGTCGCCCACATACAGCACATCGCCTGCGGCCGGGTCCGCGCCCAGCGCCGCCAGCAGCGCGCGGGTGCCTTCCGGCGCGGGTTTGGTGGGCACGCCGGGCCGCGCGCCCCGGATCACCTCGAACAGGGCCGGGTCAAAATACCGCGCCACCACGTCCCCGGCAAAGGTGTCGGCCTTGTTGGAATACACCGCCATCCGCACGCCGCGCGCGTGCAGACGGGCCAGCAGTTCCGGCATACCGGGGTAGGGGGCGGTCTTGTCGAACATATGCGCCCCATACTGGGCGTCAAATTCCCGCAGGGTCGCGGCCAGCGTGGCCGGGTCGCGGGCTGATTCCGGGCTGAAACGCTCCACCAGCTTGGGGATGCCGTTGCCCACAAAATAACGGTACCGCTCCACCGGGTACTGCGGCCAGCCATGGGCCGCACAGACGCGGTTGGCCGAATCGGCCAGGTCGTCGATGGTGTTCAGCAAAGTACCGTCCAGGTCAAACAGTACGGTCTTGTACATCTTTCCGATCCCTCTCATTGCAGCAAGTTCTTCCTTTATTATAGTGTGCCGCGGGCAAAACGGCAAGCGGGGCGGGAAAATACTTGTAAATTTCCAAAAAAGAGTACCCCCGTTCCTCGTTTTATGGTATGATAGAAAGACGACAAGGAGGCGTGTTTTCCCTATGGAGTTACTGTTTGACCTTTTGCGCTCGGTCGTGTACGGCGTGATCGAAGGCATCACCGAATGGCTGCCGATCTCCAGCACCGGGCACATGATCCTGGCGGAACAGGTGCTGAAATTCAGTTTCAGCGATGAATTTATGTCGATGTTCCGTGTGGTGATCCAACTTGGCGCGATCATGGCCGTCGTGGTGCTGTATTTCAAGAAGCTGTGGCCTTTCTGCGGCGACAACGGCCGGGATTCCGGGTTTTCGCGGCATATCCGCTGGCCGGTGGTGCGGCTGTGGTGCAAGATCATCGTGTCCTGCCTGCCGGCGGCCGTGCTGGGCCTTTTGCTGGACGACTGGCTCGACGCCCACCTGTATAACAGCGTCGTGGTCGCCCTGATGCTTATTGTGTACGGTGTTGCGTTCATTTTGATCGAACGCCGGCCGCGGGTGCCCACCACCACCAAACTCAGCCACATCACCTACAAGCAGGCTGTCCTGGTGGGCGCGTGGCAGGTCCTGGCCATGATCCCCGGCACGTCCCGCAGCGGCGCGACCATCGTGGGCGGCCTGCTGTGCGGCATGAGCCGCCCCGCGGCGTCGCAGTTCACCTTCTTCCTGGCGATCCCGGTCATGGCGGGCGCGTCGGGCCTGAAACTGGTGAAGTACGTGGCGGGCGGCAGCACCTTCACGGCGGCCGAGATCGCCGCCCTGGTGGTGGGATGCCTGGTGGCGTTCCTGGTATCCATGGCGGCCATCCGGTTCCTGATGAACTACGTCAAGAAGCACACCTTCACGGTTTTCGGCTGGTACCGCATCGCCCTGGGCGTGGTGGTTCTGGGAATCTGGGCGATCCAGAGTTTCGTGCTGGCGTAAGATCGTCTCTGTTCTTTCTTTGCAAAGAAAGAACCAAAGAAATTCCAAACAAAAATGTCCCGTGGGGTACGCCCCACGGGACATTTTTCATGAGAGTTCTTTTGGTACTTTTCCAGGTGCAGCGAGCCAGTCAAACGGCGCCGGGGATCTGGCTCCGCTGTGCCCGCAGCAAGAAAAGTACACAAATCAATCCAGCCGGAACACGGGTTCCAGTTTGGGCTGGGCGCCGGTGACGGGGTCCATGACCAGTTCCAGAATGTCCTTCATGTATTCGTTCCAGCGGTCCACGACCGGGCTTTCGGCCTGGGTCTTTTCCGCAAAGGCGATGCCCTTTTCGCACTCATAGTAGCCGAACAGTTCGTCGCCGTCGGCAAAAATGGTGTAATTGCAGATGCCTGCCGCCTTGAGGACCTCTTTCATTTCGGGCCAGATCTCGTTATGACGGCGGATATACTCCGCCTTGCAGCCGGGTTTGATACGGCCGCGCCATGCCATGCGTTCCATCGTGACGCACCTCCTGTGTTTTTTCCCATTGTACCACCGCGGCGGGGCGGACGCAATGTACTTTTCTGCTTCTTTTCTTATAAGAAAAGAAGCAAAAGAATTTTTCATGGGGATTTCTTTGTAAAAAGGGCAAGGTGGGGGAGCGACTGGAAGATGGAAAACAGCAAATGCCGTTTGCGCAGATTTGTAGGGCGGGGTCTTGACCCCGCCGCAGGAAACATCCCGGAAAGTACTGCAAGGCCGGGCAGGAGGACCCCTCAGTCTGCGCCTGCGGCGCATCCAGCTCCCCTGGTAGGGGAGCCTTTAAGGGGCAGTAGAGTAAAGCCTCCCCTCTTAGGGGCTGCGGAGTCGAGCGCCGCCTGCGGCGGATGTGGTAAGGCGAACTGTCTTTCCCGGCGTCATAATCGCCTTTTCGGCGATTCAATACAGAGGTTCGCCCTTCGCTTATCGCTCCGGTCGTTGCCGCTTCGCGGCAAGGCAGCGGTCGCAGAATGCAAGCGCCGCGCCAAGGCGCGCAGCATGATGCGCCAACCGCAACCCGGCCAAGGCCGCGCAGCGGCCTGAGGGGTCTTGTTACCCGGAAACACTCGCGTGTCAGTACGCTACACGGCGGGGTCAAAACCCCGCCCTACAGCAGCAGAAACGGAGTTATCGACCTGCTATGGTCTGTTTTTATTGGAATTTCTTTGGTCCTTTCTTTGCAAAGAAAGGACAACGCCGCAACTCAATGGGTTTGAACAAAGTGGATGAATCCTTCCAGGTTTTCCGCCTGATCGGCGATGCCATATACAGTTCTGGAAGCCTGAAAGCGCACAGGCTCGCCCTCGTCAAACTCGATACGGATATGCCGGAACAGGGGGAACAGCCCCTTTTTGACAGTAACCTTCTTTATGTTCAGCGGAACGCGGGCCGTCCAGCCGACTGCTTTCGAGTCCCCCCGCAGCAGGGCGACCAGCAGGTACTTTTCCGTCAATCCAAAATACCCAAAGCAATGTCCGCTTTTCTGTTTGAGGGTCCCGTAGACCGGGTAGCGAAGGGTTTCCCCCTCCTTCAGCAGGGCGGACAGGGCTTTTATCATCTGTTCCTGATTGTTCATGCCGACACCTCCGGGGCTTTTCTTCTTCTTTTCTTATAAGAAAAGAAGCAAAAGAATTTTCAACAGGGTCCTGCCGCCGTCCGTTCAAAAATAGAACAGGTCCTCGAACGTTTTATCCAGCGCGATACACAAAACGAGCGCCAGTTTGGCCGTGGGGTTGAACTGCCCCGTTTCGATCGAACTGATAGTATTGCGGGACACGCCCACCAACCCGGCAAGCTGCGCCTGCGAAAGCCCGCGTTCCGCCCGCGCTTCTTTGAGCCTGTTCTTTAAAATCAGCGTATCATCCATTATTTTTCACCGCTTTACAGGGGCGCGGACGCCGCGAACAGGCCACCCCTACATCCGGGGGAAAAAATCAATTTTCCCGGTACGGCGTGGTTGTCGGGAAGTACAAAACCCTTCCGTCTGCCTGCGGCAGACACCTCCCCTACAAGGGGAGGCTTTACTCTACTACCCGTTAAAAGGCTCCCCTTTAGGGGCTGCGGAGTCGAGCGCCGCCTGCGGCGGATGCAGCGAGACGGAGCAGGGGCAGCGGTCGCAGAATGCAAGCGCCGCACCAAGGCGCGCAGCATGATGCGTTAACCGCAATCCGGCCAAGGCTGCGCCGCAGGTGCAGACTGAGGGGTCTTACTGTCCGGTCATGCTACGCCTTTCGGGGCGTATCCACCTAACATACCCCCAGTATATACATTACCAAGTAAACTTGTCAATCGCTGGGGCGTGTTTGTATTCTTCTTTTCTTATAAGAAAAGAAGCAAAAGAATTTTATACAAAAAACAGACCACAGGTTTCCCTGTGGTCTGTTTTTTTATTGGAATTTCTTTGGTTCTTTCTTTGTAAAGAAAGAACAAAGATCAAGCCAGATTACTTGTACAGCTCGACCAGACGGTTCAGGTGCTCGTAACGGGCATCCGCCGCGGCCTGGTTCTGCTCGAACAGTTCCTTGGCGCGCTCCGGGAAGGCGCGGGCCAGGCGGCTGTAACGGGTCTCGTTGGCCAGGAAGTCCTGATACTTGCTCATGTCGCCGGGCTTGGAGGTCAGGGTGAACGGATTCTTGCCCTGGGCCTTGTTGGCCGGGTTGAAGGTGAACAGGTTCCAGTAGCCAGCCTCGACAGCCTTCTTCATCTCGTTCTGGCAGTTGGTCATGCCGCCCTTGATGCCGTGCAGCTCGCAGGGGGCGTAACCGATGATGATGGACGGGCCGGGGTAAGCCTCGGCCTCGGCGATGGCCTTGACAGCCTGGGCCATGTTGGCGCCCAGGGCGATCTGCGCCACGTAGATGTAGCCGTAGGTCATGCAGATCTCGGCCAGGCTCTTCTTGCTGATTTCCTTACCGGCAGCCGCGAACTGGCAGACTTCGCCGATGTTGGAAGCCTTGGAAGCCTGTCCGCCGGTGTTGGAGTACATCTCGGTGTCAAAGACCATGACGTTGACGTCGCGGCCGGAAGCCAGGACGTGATCCAGGCCGCCGTAACCGATGTCGTACGCCCAGCCGTCGCCGCCGAAGATCCAGAAGCTCTTCTTGGCCAGGTACTGCTTGTCCTTCAGGATCTCCTGAGCTTCGGCAGAGCCGTCGGCTTCCAGCGCAGCGGTCAGGTCCTTGGCGGGCTGATCGTTCAGCTTGGTGTTGGCCTTGGTCTCGATGAACTTGGCGATGGCGGCGTCCAGAGCTTCGCTCTTGCCCTTCATCGCTTCGACCTTCTTCAGCAGGTTCTCGCGGATGGTCTCGTAACCGATCTGCATGCCCAGGCCGTGCTCAGCGTTATCCTCGAACAGGGAGTTGATCCAGGCGGGGCCATGGCCGGACTCCTTGTTGGTGGTGTACGGGCTGATGGAAGCGGTGCCGCCCCAGATGGAGGAGCAGCCGGTGGCGTTGGAGATGAACATCTTCTCGCCAAACAGCTGGGTGATCAGGCGGGCGTAGCTGGTCTCGGCGCAGCCGGCGCAGGAGCCGGAGAACTCAAGCAGCGGCTGGTTGAACTGAGAACCCTTGACGGAGATCTCGGACACAACGCCGGGGATGTTGTCCTTCTTGCGGATGTTCTCGACGCAGTAGTCGAAGGCAGCCTGCTGTTCGCTCTGGCTCTCCTGCGGCTTCATCTCGATGGCCTTGGTCGGGCAGACGGTGACGCACTCGCCGCAGCCCATGCAGTCCAGCGGAGAAACAGCCATGGTGAACTTGTACTCGCTGGCCTTGGGCTTGGTGTCGGCAGCCTTCAGGCTGGCGGGAGCCTTGGCCATTTCGTCGGCGGTCAGGCAGAACGGACGGATGGTGGCGTGAGAGCACACGAAGGCACACTGGTTGCACTGGATGCACTTCTCGGCGTTCCATTCGGGCACCATGACGGCGGTGCCGCGCTTCTCGTAAGCGGAAGCGCCCAGTTCCCATTCGCCGTTGGCGTTATGGGTGAAGGCGGAGACCGGCAGGCTGTCGCCGTCCATACGGCTGATGGGCTCCATGACGTCGCGGACCATCTTGACCAGCGGCGCGGGTCCCTTCAGCTCGGCGGGGGCGGCATCGGGCGCGGGGTTGTGCCAGCTTTCGGGCACTTCGACCTTATGGACAGCGTCCACACCGGCGTCGATGGCCTTGTAGTTCATCTCGACAACGGCGTCGCCCTTCTTGCCGTAGCTCTTCTTGGCGGCCTGCTTCATGTAATCGACGGCTTCGTCGATGGGCATGATGTCAGCCAGCTTGAAGAAGGCGCTCTGCAGGATGGTGTTGGTGCGCTTGCCCATGCCGATCTCGATGGCCTTGTCGATGGCGTTGATGGTGTACAGCTGGATGTTGTTGTCGGCAATGTACTTCTTGTCGGCCGCGTTCAGGTGCTGGTCCAGTTCCTCATCGGTCCACTGGCAGTTGATCATGAACACGCCGCCCGGCTTGACATCCTG
>QAKI01000032.1 GCA_003343905.1 Subdoligranulum variabile | reverse complement strand
GTCTTGTCCTTGAAGTTGGCGAAGACCTGCTGGGCCGCCCCGAAATCAAGATCTCGATGGAGGAGATCGTCGCCAACTTCAAGGACAAGACGATTCTCGTTACGGGCGCCGCGGGATCTATCGGCTCGGAACTATGCCGCCAGCTGGCAACGTTCGGTATCCGGGAACTTATTCTGTATGATAATGGTGAGACCCCGATGCACAACCTGCGCCTGGAACTGGAAGAACGCTATCCGAATTTGAAATTCATCCCCGTTATCGGCGACGTGCGGATTCCGGCCCGGCTGGACTTCGTGTTCCGGACGTACCATCCGCAGGTGGTGTTCCATGCCGCGGCTTATAAGCATGTACCTCTGATGGAGGAGAATCCCTGCGAGGCGGTGCTGGTAAATGTCGCCGGGACGCGCAACGTGGCGGACAAGTGTATCGAATACGACGTGGAGAAGATGGTGATGATCTCGACGGACAAGGCGGTGAACCCGACAAATATCATGGGTTGCACGAAACGCCTTGCGGAAATCTATGTGCAGTCGCTGGGTCTGTCGATCGAGCAGGGACATACGCAGGGGAAGACACGTTTCGTTACGACGCGCTTCGGGAATGTGCTTGGTTCTAACGGAAGCGTCATTCCGCGTTTCAGGGAGCAGATCGCCAAGGGCGGTCCGGTGACGGTTACGCACCCGGATATTACGCGCTTCTTCATGACGATCCCGGAGGCCTGCCGGCTGGTTATGGAGGCAGCTACGATGTCGACGGGGAACCAGATCTTCGTCTTCGACATGGGCGAATCGGTGAAGATCGCGCACCTGGCCCGTCGGATGATCTCGCTGGCGGGCTTCGAGCCGGACGAAGACATCAGGATCGAATATACGGGTTTGCGTCCGGGAGAGAAACTCTACGAGGAGGTGTTGTCGAACAAGGAGAACACGCTTCCGACGACGCATGACCGGATACGTATTGCCAAGGTGCGGGAGTATGATTACCGGGAGGCTTGCGGGGTGGCCGAGGAACTGGAAAGCCTCTCCCGTTCGGTCTGTATCCCCGATATGATACGGCTCATGAAGAGGACGGTGCCCGAGTTTAAGTCGAAGAATTCCAAATATGAAATATACGACCGCGAAGAGGTGCGGATCGAAGCTCAATGAAAATAAATCGGAAACGATTCGAAACATCATTATGAATAAAGTATTAGTTACCGGCGGAGCCGGTTTCATCGGCTCCAATCTGTGCGAAGCATTGCTGCAAAGGGGCGACCATGTGGTTTGCCTGGACAATTTCGCCACAGGGCACATGGAAAATCTCATTCCGCTGATCGAAAACTACCCTGACCGTTTCAAATTGATCGTCGGCGACATCCGCAAGATTGAAGATTGTCGTAAAGCCGTGGAAGGGGTCGAATATGTATTACATGAAGCGGCTTTGGGTTCTGTGCCGCGTTCCATCAAAGACCCTGTCACCACGAATGAAGTCAACATTAGCGGCTTTTTGAACATGATCGTGGCCGCACGCGACGCCGGAGTGCGCCGGTTCGTATTTGCGGCCTCTTCGTCGACCTACGGCGATTCGAAGAGTCTGCCTAAAGTGGAGGATGTGATCGGCAAACCGCTTTCTCCGTATGCGATAACCAAATACGTGGATGAACTTTATGCTGATGTGTTCGCCCGCACCTACGAAGGGTTCGAATACATAGGCCTGCGCTATTTCAACGTGTTCGGTCGTCGGCAGGACCCCAATGGCGCTTATGCTGCGGTCATTCCGCTCTTCGTCAAGAAGTTCCTCAACCACGAAGCGCCCAACATCAACGGCGACGGTGAATATTCCCGGGATTTCACGTATGTCGACAATGTGATCCAGATGAATATCCGGGCTATGGAGACAACGAATCCCGAAGCTGTAAATCAAATCTACAATACGGCTTATGGCGATCGTACCACACTGAACCAATTGGTCGGCTACTTGAAAGAATTTCTCTCGGAATACGATTCTGCCATAGCGCAACTCGAACCCACGCATGGTCCTAACCGAGCTGGTGATATTCCGCATTCGCTCGCATCGATAGATAAAGCGCGCAAATTGTTGGGATATAATCCACAGTATTCTTTACGGGACGGTCTGAAAGAGGCTGTCAAATGGTATCGTGAAAATCTGTAAAATAAAATAAACCCAACATAGAACAATGAAAGAAGTAAAGATTTGCGTAATCGGGCTCGGTTATGTGGGCTTGCCATTGGCTCGCCTTTTCTCCACGAAGTATAAAACCGTTGGTTTCGATATGAATCAGAAGCGTGTTGAAGCGCTGATGGCAGGTCATGACGCCACGCTGGAGGTTTCGGATGATCTGCTCCGGTCCGCAATCCGAAACGGTTTTGTTTGTACGTCGAATATTGAAGATATCCGAGATTGCAATTTCTACGTGGTAGCGGTTCCCACTCCTGTCGATGAGAACAACAATCCGGACCTGACACCCCTCTACGGGGCAAGTACGACGGTCGGGAAGGTGATTTCGAAAGGCGATGTCGTGGTTTACGAATCGACCGTCTATCCGGGGGTTACGGAGGATGAGTGCATTCCGGTGGTTGAAAAGGTCTCCGGGCTGAAATTCAACGAAGACTTTTTTGCCGGTTATTCTCCGGAGCGCATCAATCCGGGCGACAAGGAACATACAGTTGAAAAAATCAAAAAGGTGACGTCAGGTTCTACACCCGAAATCGGGCAATTTGTGAATGAAGTGTATGCTTCGGTCATTACGGCCGGTACGCATCTGGCCCCGACGATCAAGGTCGCCGAAGCGGCAAAGGTGATCGAAAACTCGCAGCGGGATATCAATATCGCTTTCGTAAACGAGTTGTCGAAGATCTTTACCCGCATGGGAATCGACACGCAGGATGTGTTGGAAGCCGCTTCGACGAAATGGAATTTCCTGCCGTTCAAGCCGGGATTGGTAGGCGGACACTGCATCGGTGTGGACCCCTATTATCTGGCGCAATGCGCACAGCGCTACGGCTATAACCCGGAGATTATCCTTGCCGGACGGCGCATGAACGACGGAATGGGAGAGTACGTCGCCCAGCAGGTGATTAAGTTGATGTTGAAGAAGGGAATTCAGGTGCTTGGTTCGCACATTCTTATCCTCGGTTTCACCTTCAAGGAAAACTGCCCCGATGTGAGAAATACAAAAGTGATCGACATTTACCGCGCGCTGCGCGAGTACAGCGTTTGTATCACGGTCTACGACCCCTGGGCGTCGCCCGAAATCGTAAAGCGCGAATACGGTATCGAAGTTACCAATCTTCTGCCCGAAGGCAAACGGTTCGAGGCGGTCGTGGCCGCAGTGGCGCACGACATGTTCAATGCGTTCGATCTGACCGGGGTGCTCGCTTCGGAGCATGTAGTTTACGACGTAAAGGGCAACTGTCCTCGCGAAATGATCGACGGTAGACTGTAATGGAACGGCGGAAGCGAATAAAATACATTGGCTATTTCGATTTTCAAGATTCGGATGTGTCGCGCAACTATGTGGTTTCCGCGACGAACAAGATGGAATATATCGTATCGGCGCTCAATGAAATCGGATACGATGTTGAACTCGTTTCGGCATCGGGTTCTGCGGAACCGGAATTCCGGTTTCACGGCGCGGAGACGAAAATCCGCAATCCCAGATTCAAGGTGCATTTTTTCGCCTCGTTCGGCGGTCGGAATAAACTGTTGCGAATTGTCCGAAATCTCTGGCATTCGCTCGCTCTACTCTGTTATCTGCTTTTCCGCACCCGAAGAAACGAACCGGTAATCGTTTACCATTCGTTAGGATATTACAACATCATTCTGCTCGCCAAACGAATCCGCAAATTCCGGCTGCTCCTCGAAGTCGAGGAGATTTATCAGGATGTCAGTCCCGTTCCGCACATGCTGCGTCTCTGGGAATACCGAACCTTTCGGATTGCTGACGGTTATATCTTTTCGACAGAGCTGCTGAACGAGAAAATCAACGTCGCACGCAAACCCTGCGTAGTCATCTACGGAACCTATCGTGTGGAACCGCAGATCGCGGTCCGGCCTGACGACGGAACGGTTCACGTCGTGTATGCCGGTACATTCGACATCCGCAAAGGAGGAGCGGCTGCTGCTGCCGCAGCGGAATTCCTTCCGGGAAATTATCATGTTCATATACTTGGATTCGGCAACGAAAAGGATACTGCACAAATCAGACGCATAATCGAGCAAACGGCCAGCCGCTCGACGGCGAAAGTAACATTCGAAGGATTGCTGAAAGGGACCGACTACATCCGTTTTTTGCAAAAATGCCATATCGGCTTGAGCACCCAAGACCCGTTGGCCGCTTTCAATGCAACATCCTTTCCCTCGAAAATACTCTCGTACATGTCCAACGGACTGCAAGTGGTATCCATACGGATAGAAGCCATCGAGCACTCCGCAATAGGCGCCGAGATCCATTATTACACGGAACAGACTCCTCAACATATAGCCGAAGCCGTCGTGTCTGCGGCTGAAAGTGCTGCCGACGATAACAGGGAGGTGATCAAGCGGCTCGATGAAGAATTCAAACGAGATATTGCTTCGCTGCTGAATTAATCCTATGAAAATACTCCATATCAACACGGTTTGCGGACTCGGCAGTACCGGATCGATCGCTGCCGATATCGCCGCCGAATGCGAGAAAAGGGGGCACGCGTATTACATTGCCTACGGTCAGGGCGACACGGCTTATCACCGGAGTTTCAAGATCGGCGGCAGATGGGAGAACCATTTACACAATCTGGTCTGCTCGCGTCTGCTCGGCATGCAGGGTTACGGTACTTACCGCGGGACGAAAAAGCTGATCGCATGGATGCGCGAGTTGGCTCCCGATGTCGTCCATCTGGGCAACCTGCACGGCAATTACCTGAACCTGCCCCTTCTGTTCGACTATTTGCGGCAAAGCCGGATTCCCGTCGTATTGACCCTTCACGACTGCTGGGCTTTTACGGGCAAGTGCTCGCACTACACGGCTGCGGGATGCTACAAATGGAAAACGCAGTGCGAAGCTTGTCCCCAGTACAGAAAATATCCGCCGACGCTTTTTTTCGACCGTTCGGCCCGTTTGTTTCGTGACAAGCGGAACTGGTTCACATCGCTCGCCCGTCTGCAAGTTGTAGCCGTTTCACAATGGCTGAAACAGGAAGCCGAAGAGTCGTTTCTCGGGAAATGGCCCGTAAGCCGTATCTACAACTGGGTGGATTCCACCCGGTTCCGGCGTGTCGTTCCCGATGAGACCTTTTGCCGGAAATACCGGTTGCCCGGAGGTTGCAAATTTCTGGTCAGCATAAGCGCCGGATGGAACGAACACTCGTCCAAATACTGGGATGCCGTCAATCTGGCTTCCAAACTACCGTCCGACTACAGGCTGCTGTTGGTCGGATCAGTCAATCGCGGTACAACCATCGCACCGCCGATTTGCCATATCCCATACATAGCTGATCCTGGGGATCTTTCGGCCGTCTATTCGCTGGCGACAGCCTATGTGCATCTCTCTGTCGAGGACACTTTCGGAAAAGTGATTGCCGAAGCAATGGCCTGCGGTACGCCCCCGATCGTCTTCGACTCGACTGCCTGTCCGGAGATTGCGGCGGAATACGGATTTGCAGTCGCTCCGCACGACGTGGATGCCATAGTCGCCCTGTTGCCCCGGGTCGAATCAATCACACCCGCACACCGGGAGAAACTCATCGAGCATGTACGGACGAATTACGATTATGCCGAAAACACAGGCCGATATCTTGAAATCTACGAACAAATGATCAGCTAATGGAAATACAGCTGCTGGTTCTGATGCTGGCATTGCTGGGCGCGTGGTATTACTCGTTGCTTCCGGCTGCCACACCAATTCGGGAAAACCGGAACCGAAAGAATTATATCATCTTTATCTGTATCATCCTGATTCTCCAGTCGGCCTTGCGTCATGTAGCAGTCGGAGCGGATACCTATGCCTACTATCTGAAGTTCGAGGAAATAAAGCTGACAAGCTGGCAGGAAATCTGGGAGAATTTCCGCAGCGTGTATGTCCTGGGCGAAGGCAAGGATGCCGGTTATCCGTTGATTCAAAAGGTTTTTCAATTCTTTAGCGGAGAATATCGCATTTTCCTGTTTTTTGTCGCTGTGATATTCTTTTCATCGTTAGGATATTTTATCTACACACAGACAAAGTACATAAGCGATGTTTTTGTTGCAATTGCTATTTACGAGGTCTTGTTTTACAGTTTCTTCTCCATCACGGGTTTACGGCAGACTTTGGCTACGGCATTTACCTTTTGGGGGTTGCACTTCATCCGACAGCGCAAGCTATGGCAATATACGCTGCTGATTATCTGCGCTGCGTTCATTCATAAGTCCGTACTGCTCTTTTATCCGTTTTATTTCATCGCACGTCTGAATCGGCCCAGACAATTGTTAGCGGCGTCCTTCGTCATATTTCCGGTCATGTTTGTGTTCGGACGCTCCGTTGCCGGGATCATGGCCTTACTCTCCGCACAGGACAACTATATGGGCTATGCACTTTCGGATGCGAATCCGACCGGAGCAGTCGATTTTTCCATTTTCCTATTGGGTTGCGGCATTTTAGGTTGGATCGCGTTGCGCAATGCCAAACAACGGGATAGCGATATGCCGATAATCTACAATGCGATCTCGATAGCCATTATTTTTACCCCTTTGACTTGGATCGATTCGAGTCTGATGCGCATCGTACAATATTTCTCCATATTCATCCTGGTTTTTTTACCCTATGTAATCAATAATTTGTTCCGTGATTATCAAACACGCATCGTCGCGATAGTAGTCCTTATGGTTCTTTTCGTCTCGGTGATCATAATGCGAAATGTGGATTACGCTTTCATGTGGGAACAGATGCAGCTTAACAGCAATTATCTATAAGACGAAACGCCAATGGTCCTTACAGATTTATACCGTAAATTCGACCACAACAGATCCTTGATATACAATATTGTCGGCACGTTCGCCGTAAAAGGAGGAACGATGCTGCTGTCGTTGATTTCAATGCCGTTGTACTTGAACTATTTCGAGAACAACATCCTGCTGGGTGTTTGGTTTACGATGCATACGGTATTATCCTGGATTCTGGTTTTCGACCTCGGCATCGGCAATGGTCTCAGGAACCATCTGACAACGGCGCTGGCCCGAAACGATCGGGATAACGCCAAAGCGTATATCTCGTCAGCCTACATCATGTTCGGCGCATTCGTAGCGATACTCTCGTTACTGGTGTTGGGGTTGAGCCATGTCGTTTCCTGGAACGGCATATTAAATGTTTCCGAACATGTGATCGATCCGGCAGACCTGCATCAGGGCGTCAACATAACGTTGGTCGGCATCATTTTTTCATTCATTTTACGTCTGATAAATCCCGTATTATACGCCCTTCAAAAATCGGCCTTACCCAATTTCCTTGCGTTCATCGGTTCGCTTCTGCAAGTAGCCTTTCTCTATTTCTACACAGCGGCCAAGGGCGATCTCGGCCATAATTTCATCATTCTGGCCTGGGTTCATGCATTGTCAATCAACATTCCGCCGCTGATTGCAACCGTCGGTGTGTTTTGGACGATGTTAAAAGGTTATTTTCCTTCGTTTTCGTTCTTTTCCAAAATACATGCACGGCAGATATTGACTCTCGGACTCCTGTTTTTCATTCTCCAGATTCTTTACATGGTCATTTCTGCAACGAACGAATTTTTCATTTCCCACTTTTTCGATCCTTCCTATGTCGTGGAATATCAGATATACATGAAACTGTTCTCCATCATCGGAAGTCTGGTTACTCTTGCGTTGGTTCCGGTCTGGTCGGCCATTACAAAAGCATTTACGGAGAAACGGTTCCAATGGATTATTAAGCTCTACCGAATGCTCAACTATGCTGTCGTCGTAGCGGCCATCATCCAATTCCTGATGCTCCCCTTTTTAAGATCAATCATCGAGTTCTGGCTGAAAGATAACGCAATCGCTGTAAATTACTGCTATGCATTCTGTTTTGTCGTATATAGTTGCGTGTCTATCTGGATTGCGATTCAGTCAAGTATTGTGGCGGGTTTGGGAAAACTGAAAGTACAAGCTTGGTTCTATACCTTCGCTGTGATTTTCAAAATCGCCGTAATCATTCTCGTCGCGAAACTCGGAGGCTCATGGATAACCGTAGTTAACATATCGATCGTCGCACTTCTTCCGTATTGTGTCGCACAGCCATTCTATATCAGAAAAGCATTAAACGAAATGAAACATGTTTAATCTGTTTTACCGTTTGAAAGAAACCGTTCTGCGCCATGTGCGAGTTCGTTGTTTCCAAGCGCGCTTTCCGAATTGCCCCCCCCCCACGGATCCTGGGCAAAATCCACATCAACGCCGCCGATGTGCGCATTGGCAAAGATGTGACGTTTTACCCGGGCGTCTATCTTTGGGGACGCAACATCGAGATTGGCGATCATGTCGATATCGGCGTAGGAACGATCATTTATTCGCGGAACGGAGTGAAAATCGGAGATAACACCTCCATCGCCGGTCAATGCTACATCATCGACTCCAACCACGGAATCGCCAAAGACCGGCTGATCCGCGAACAACCGATGGATTCGGCCCCAGAGGGTATATCCATCGGCAACGATGTCTGGATCGCAGCTCAATGTACGGTGTTGAAAGGAGCGCGGATCAACGATCACGCCGTTATCGGAGCACAATCGCTCGTCAATGGCGAGATTCCGGAAGGTGCCGTATGTTTCGGCACTCCCGCTACGGTGAAAAAGTACAGGGGATAATCGGCTTCTAAACACTATCGTCCATTATTGCTCTAACCTCATACAACCCAGTCTCATGCAACCTGTGCGAATCGTCGGGAAAGCATACGGAGCCGTTGTGGGTTCGCATGCGGTCGTAATCCACGGCATCGCTTCGAATTCGTTGGCGGCGAGAATTTTCGCGCGCACGATCCGGGAAGGAATGGCGTGGGAGCCACTACGGCTATAAACAATCAAACATAACAAATTCATAATTATGTCCATTTTTCAAGACAAAGTCCTGTTAATCACAGGCGGCACGGGGAGTTTCGGGAACGCCGTGCTACGTCGCTTTCTGGATAGCGACATCAAGGAGATCCGCATTTTCAGCCGGGATGAAAAGAAGCAGGATGACATGCGTCATGCGTTGCAGAACCCGAAAGTGAAGTTCTATATCGGCAACGTACGCGACAAGTCGTCCGTTGATATCGCGATGCGCGGGGTCGACTATGTTTTCGCAGCGGCGGCCCTGAAACAGGTTCCGTCGTGCGAGTTCTTCCCGATGGAGGCTACGCGCACGAACGTAATCGGCACGGGCAATGTACTCGAATCGGCCATCGAACACGGAGTGAAGAACGTCGTGGTTCTCTCGACGGACAAGGCTGCCTATCCGATCAATGCGATGGGCATCTCGAAGGCGCTGATGGAGAAGGTCGCCATCGCCAAGGGCCGCGAACTGGGCGAGGGCGCACCGACGACGATCTGTTGTACGCGCTACGGCAACGTGATGGCGAGCCGGGGCTCGGTGATTCCGTTGTGGGTGGAGCAGATGATGGAGGGTAAACCGATCACGATCACGGACCCGAACATGACGCGCTTCATGATGACGCTGGACGATGCCGTTGATCTTGTGATCTACGCCTTCCAGCACGGACATAACGGAGACCTTTTCGTTCAGAAGGCTCCTGCCGCCACGCTTTCGACCCTTGCCGAGGCATTGAAACAGACCTACGCGAAGGTAGACCCGAAATACGGCGGGACGGAGGTGAAGGTTATCGGCACGCGGCACGGCGAAAAGCTTTACGAAACGCTCGTCACGCGCGAGGAGATGTCCAAGGCGATCGATATGGGCAATTACTATCGTATCCCGTGCGATACGCGCGACCTGAACTACGACAAGTTCTTCACCGAGGGCAGCGAGGATGTCTCGAAGATCGAGGATTACCACTCGCACAATACGCGCCGTCTGGATGTCGAAGGCATGAAAGAGCAACTGCTGCGGCTCCGCTTCGTCCGCGAGGACCTGGGCCTGATCGCCCGCGCCAAGCCGCGTGACATCCGTTCGGAGTAATCCCTCTGCATAAGAATACAGGCCTTGCTTCCGGGCGTAAAACGGATTGCGATCCTCACATCTCATTTCTTTGCGGCCCGCACCTCTTGCTATGGCCGCCCCACACAAAATGAACATATTGGTTACGGGAGCCTCGGGCTTCGTAGGAAAGAACCTTCTTTCCCAACTGCGTAATATCCGTGACGGCAAGGCGAAGAACTATGCCGTCGAAGGAGATCTTACGCTCTATGAATACGATCTGGGCAGTACGCCGGAAGAACTGGACCTGTACTGCAAGAATGCGGACTTCGTTTTCAATCTTGCGGGTGTGAACCGTCCGCAGGACCCTGTGGAGTTTATGAAGGGCAATTTCGGCTTCGCGTCGACGCTGCTCGACACACTGAAAAAACACGGCAATACGTGCCCTGTGATGATCTCATCGTCGATCCAGGCGGCGCTGGACAACCCCTACGGAGAGTCCAAGCGTGCCGGCGAACAACTGCTGTTCGACTATGCAAAGGAGACCGGCGCCAAAGTATTGGTTTATCGCTTTCCGAACCTTTTCGGCAAATGGTGCCGTCCGAATTACAATTCGGCCGTAGCGACGTTCTGCAACAATATCGCCAACGACCTTCCGATCACGGTGAACGATCCGTCGGTGGAACTGCATCTGGTCTATATCGACGACGTGGTGGACGAACTAATCGGAGCGCTTACGGGCGATGAACACCGTGACGGGGATTTCTGTTATGTCCCCGCATCGCACCGGATTACATTGGGTGGGATCGTAGATCTGCTGCATTCGTTCCGGCGAATGACCGAAACGCTGGAGATTCCCGACACGACGAAAGACGGTTTTGCCAAGAAACTCTATTCGACCTATCTGTCGTACCTTCCGGCCGACCGGTTCGCTTACGACCTGAAGATGAATACGGATCCGCGGGGAAGCTTCACGGAGATTATCCGCACTGCTGACAGGGGGCAGTTCTCGGTGAATGTCTCCAAACCGGGTATCACCAAGGGCCAGCACTGGCATCACACGAAGAACGAAAAGTTCGTGGTGGTGCACGGACACGGATTGATCCAGCTGCGCAAGGTGGGCAAAGACGAACACGGCAACGATTACCCGGTGGTCAATTATGAGGTAAGTGGCGAAAAGATCCGGGTCGTGGAGATGATTCCGGGTTATACGCACAACATCGTCAACCTCTCCGATACGGAGGATCTGGTTACTTTCATGTGGTGTAACGAGTGTTTCGACCCTGCAAAGCCCGACACCTATTTCGAGCCGGTAGAATAACAACAGTACAATGAATACAATCAAACTTGACTATTCGGACGTAAAGTTTGCGGATAACGGCAAACTCAAATTACTGATCATCGTAGGCACACGCCCGGAGATCATCCGTCTGGCAGCGGTCATCATGAAATGCCGCAGGTATTTCAATACGGTTTTGGCGCATACAGGGCAGAACTATGACTATAATCTGAACGGGATTTTCTTCAAAGACCTGAGCTTGGAAGACCCGGAGGTGTATATGAATGCCGTCGGCGACGATCTGGGTGCAACGGTTGGCAATATCATCAACTGTTCCTACAAGCTGATGGTCACAATTAAGCCCGATGCACTGCTGATCCTGGGCGACACGAACTCCTGCCTATCGGCCATTGCCGCCAAACGGCTCCATATTCCGATCTTCCATATGGAAGCGGGTAACCGTTGTAAGGACGAATGCCTGCCGGAGGAGACCAACCGGCGGATTGTGGATATCATCTCGGACGTGAATATGTGTTATTCGGAGCATGCACGACGCTATCTTGCTGAGAACGGGCTTCCGAAAGAGCGCACCTATGTTACGGGCTCCCCGATGGCTGAAGTCCTGCACGCGAATTTGAAGGAAATCGAGGCCTCGGACATCCACCGGCGTCTTGGACTGGAGAAGGGGAGGTACCTGCTGCTGTCGGCCCACCGCGAGGAGAACATCGATACAGAGAAGAATTTCCTGAGTCTGTTCAACGCAATCAATGCGCTGGCTGAGAAATACGACATGCCGATTCTCTACTCGTGCCACCCGCGCTCGAAGAAACGTCTGGAGCAGTCAGGGTTTGAACTGGACAAACGGGTAATTCGTCATGAACCGTTGGGCTTCCACGACTACAACTGCCTTCAGATGAATGCCGCAGCGGTGATTTCGGACTCGGGGACGCTGCCCGAGGAGTCATCGTTCTTCCTGTCGGTAGGCCATCCCTTCCCGGCCGTCTGCATCCGCACCTCGACGGAGCGTCCTGAGGCGTTGGACAAGGGCGACTTCATCCTGGCAGGCATCGATGAAAAATCGCTTTTGCCGGCTGTGGAAACGGCGATCGGAATGAACGACGCGGGCAATTATGGAATCCCCGTTCCGGATTACACCGATGAAAACGTCTCGACGAAAGTCGTTAAGATCATTCAGTCCTACACTACTGTCGTAAACAAAATGGTCTGGAGAAAAGAATAGAATACGATTATGAATATGAAATTGAGAAACGTACCGTTCTCGCCTCCAGACATGACCGAGGCGGAAATTACAGAAGTTGCGAATGCTCTTCGCTCAGGATGGATTACTACCGGCCCGCGAACCAAAGAGTTTGAAAGACTGATCTCGATGTGTTGCCAGACTGAGAAATCGGTTTGTCTGAATTCTGCAACTGCTTGTATGGAGTTGATTCTCCGGGTACTTGGAGTTGGACCAGGTGACGAAGTCATCACGTCAGCCTACACTTATACAGCTTCAGCCAGTGTAATCTGTCACGTCGGAGCCAAAGTTGTTTTAGTCGATACAGCTCCTGGGACGTTTGAAATGGATTACGACAAACTCTCCCAAGCAATAACCGAAAAAACCAAGGTTATTATTCCGGTTGATTTAGGTGGTGTCATTTGCGATTACGATAAAATTTTTGCCGCCATAGAAAATTACAAACACCTTTTTAATCCTGCCAACGATATCCAAAAGGCTTTCGGTCGCATAGTCGTAATGGCAGATGCCGCCCATGCCTTCGGAGCACAGTGGCATGGCCGGATGTGCGGAGAGATTGCAGATTTTACCTCCTTTTCATTTCACGCTGTGAAGAACCTTACGACCGCTGAAGGCGGGGCGCTTACATGGCGATCTATTTCTGGTATTGATAACGAGTGGTTGTATAAGCAATTCCAGTTACTCTCATTACATGGTCAGAATAAGGATGCTTTGGCCAAAACCCAACTTGGAGCTTGGGAGTATGACATTATTGCCCCCAATTTCAAATGCAACATGACCGATATTATGGCAGGGATCGGATTAGCACAGTTAAAACGTTATCCGGAAATGTTGCACCGACGTCGGGAAATAATCGGTCGTTATGACGAAGCGCTGAAGAATTCGAATGTACAAGTCCTCAATCATTACGATCCGGATCATTCGTCGAGCGGCCACCTTTATATCGTGCGCCTGCTGGATATGGATGTGGCAGAACGCAACGAAGTTATTGTCAAAATGGCAGAACACGGAATTGCCTGCAACGTTCATTACAAACCGCTTCCGATGATGACTGCTTACAAGGCTCTCGGGTTCGATATTACCAATTATCCGAATGCCTACAATCAATACCGCAACGAAGTAACGCTTCCATTGCATACCCGTCTCACCAACGAAGATGTGGAATTCGTCATCTCAAATTTTGTCGATATCATTTCCCGATAAAGTTATGTACAAACATTTCTTCAAGCGGTTGTTCGATCTGATAATTGCTTTGTTTGCATTACCCTTTGTGCTGCTTCTTATTCTAATCATGGTACCATTGATTTGGCTGACTGATCGAGGACCGACTTTTTATAATGCGCAACGTGTTGGATTGAATGGTAAAATATTCAAAATGTTCAAATTCCGTTCAATGAAAGTGAATGCTCCCGATATACGTAATACAGATGGGTCTACATTTAATTCCAGTGATGATCCGCGTGTGACTCGTATAGGACGTTTTATACGGAAAACCAGTATAGATGAAATTCCTCAGATTCTCAATGTCTTGATTGGTGATATGAGTTTTGTCGGTCCCCGCCCTGTATTACCGGGCATACCTTATGCCGAATACGATGACGTTCGGCGCAAACGCCTAACCGTACGACCCGGTATTACAGGATATAGCCAGGCCTATTTTCGTAATTCTGTTGGTCAAGAGGAAAAATTTCTGCAGGATTGTTATTATACCGATCATGTATCTCTCCTTTTCGATTTGAAAATCTTATTTCACACGGCATATTCGGTGTTAAAACGAGAAAATGTTTTTGTAAAAGATAAAAAGGCTGAATAAAATGAGCCGTCTATTAATTCTTGGTGCATCCACTTTGCAACTCCCTGCAATTCTGAAAGCCAAAGAAATGGGGCATTATGTTGCAGTTGCCGATTATAATCCGCAAGCTATTGGGATTCTTTTTGCAGACGAGTTTTTCCCTGCTAGTACTATTGATATAGAGGCGATTTGTCAAGTTGCAGAAACATTCCATCCTGATGGAATTATGACTCTAGCAACAGATATGCCAATGCGATCGTTGGCGGCAGTAGCCGAAAAATTTGGCCTACCCGGCATTTCTGTACAAACAGCTTTACGTTGTACTGACAAAGGTGAAATGATTCGAGCTTTCAAAGCTGACGGCGTAGCTTCACCTTGGTATCATATAGTTGAAAATGAATCAGTATTAAAATCCATTATTTCGGAGTTAAGTTTTCCATGCATTATCAAACCTACGGATAATGCCGGTAGTCGAGGAGTCATATTGGTTCATGCGGTTGAAGAATTGTCAAGAGCATACCGATACAGCCGGGAACAATCCCGCCATGGTACCGTAATCATTGAAGAGTATATGCAGGGGCCGGAGGTAAGTGTAGAGGTGATGACTGTTGACGGAATACCTCATATTCTTGCTGTTACAGACAAGTTGACTACGGGAGCTCCCTATTTTGTCGAAATGGGGCATAGTCAACCATCCCGATTATCCAAAACAACAATTGATACTATCAAGGATTTAGCGGTCAAAGCAATTCGAAGTGTCGGAATCAATATGGGACCTGCTCACGTTGAAATGATTGTTACCGCTCAGGGGCCGAAGATGGTCGAGTTAGGAGCTCGAATGGGAGGGGACTGTATCACGACGCATCTTGTACCTCTTTCAACGGGAATAGATATGGTAAAGGCAACTATTGACATTTCCTTAGGATTGTATCCCGATATTGAACCCAAATTCGAACAGGGTAGTGCCATTCGTTATTTTCAAGTTTGTCCAGGGAAAATTTATTCTATTGAAGGTATAAATGCTGCACGAAAAATTGCGGGTATATGCGATATCATCTGTACAAAAAAAATCGGAGATCTTGTCACAGATATTCATAGTAGTATCGACCGTATGGGATGTGTAATTGCTCAAAGGGGAGATGCTGCTGCGGCAATCGAGGCATGTGAACAAGCGATGAAACAAATCAAAATAGAAATATATGAAGAAAAATCTGGCAAATAAACGATTGTTGCTGCTCGGCGGCAGTCTATGGAAAAAAGCGATTCAGGATTTCGCCCAAGAGCAAGGAATTATACTGATCGCTACTGGGAATAACCATAATGCTGGAATATTTGAAATTGCAGATGAGTGCTATGACGTAGATTCCACAAATACAGAGGCTATGAAACAACTCATTCGGGAGAAACGGATTGACGGAGTTTATATGGGTGGGAGTGAATCAGTCATTTCGACGGCTTGTGGTTATCTTCAGGAACTTGGTCTGCCATGTTACTGTACCAGAGAACAGTGGGAGTATTTGCAAAACAAAGAGCATTTTAAACGATTA
>QAKI01000021.1 GCA_003343905.1 Subdoligranulum variabile | reverse complement strand
CTTGTTCAGGGTGTCGGCCATGGGGGCCAGGCAGTTGGTGGTGCAGGAAGCAGCGGAGATGACCTGATCTTCCTTGGTCAGGGTCTTCTCGTTGACGGAGTAGACGATGGTCTTCAGGTCATTGCCGGCAGGAGCGGAGATAACGACCTTCTTGGCGCCAGCGGCGATGTGAGCCATGCTCTTCTCCTTGCTGGTGTAGAAGCCGGTGCACTCCAGCACGACGTCGATGCCCAGCTCGCCCCAGGGGCAGTCCTTGGCGTCCTTGATCGCGTAGATGGTGATCTTCTTGCCGTCGACGATGATGCAGTCATCGCCAGCCTCGACGGTGTGCTTGTTCTCACCGATCTTGCCCAGGAAAGAGCCCTGAGCGGTGTCGTACTTCAGCAGGTGAGCCAGCATAGCGGGGCTGGTCAGGTCGTTGATCGCGACGACTTCGTAGCCGTCCGCTTCAAACATCTGACGGAAAGCCAGACGGCCGATACGGCCAAAACCATTGATAGCAACTTTAACAGCCATAGTAAAATCCTCCCAAGATTGTTGTATAACCTTGCAAGCGGGGTTTCCGCTCTTTGGTATGGTACTATTGTACCCTATTCTTACACAATCTGCAAGAGGGATGTTATTCTTTTAACGCAATTTTTTCAAAAAAATTACGGGTATGCCGGGCGCGGCAGCATTTTCCAGCGCGGCGGGGGCGTAAACTGCACAGACTATGTGCATTGGAGGTGATCCCCATGCAGCTTGATGACCCGGCCCGCGCCCTGCTGGCGGAACAGGCCGCCGGCGGGCAGGCGGTGCTGCCGCGGCTGCGGCTGATCTGGCTGGGGGAAGCGTTGTCGGCCCCGCCGCCCCGCAGGCCCCT
Source organism: Subdoligranulum variabile (assembly GCA_003343905.1). Taxonomy (GTDB): domain Bacteria; phylum Bacillota; class Clostridia; order Oscillospirales; family Ruminococcaceae; genus Gemmiger; species Gemmiger variabilis_C. The sequence goes on along the minus strand of QAKI01000021.1, from coordinate 6,668 downwards.
GGAACTGAACGCCGAACTGGAAGCACTGGCCGCCGCTTTGCAGGAAAGTGTGCGCCGCCGCCCCGGCTGGTTCTACTTTGCCCCGGCGGCCCGCCCGGCCCCGGCGGCGGTGCCGCGCAGTCTGCTGCAGGCCGCTGTGCTCTGCTGGATGGAAGGCGTGCTGGAACAGGGCGGTTCGCGGGCCGTGCTGCAACTGGACGCCGCCCCGGGCGCCGCCGTGCTGGTGCTGCGGGGCGGGCTGGGGCGCGACCTGCCGCCGGACGCCCGTTCCCTGCTGCTGCGCCTGGCCGCCGTATGCGGCGGCGCGGTGGTGCAGAGCGGCGGGCCGGGGCCGTTCACGGCCGCGCTGCGGCTGCCCCTGCACACCGAAACGCCGGTGCGCCGTGCCCCCGAAGCCGGGGAGCTGCTGCAGGACCGCTACAGCCCGTTACAGGTCTTTTTACCCGGATACTGCGCCGGGCCGGACGAATGACCCCGGCGCCCGCGGCCTGCAAAAAAGCCCCGAAACTTTCCCGGCAGGCATGGACCATACAAAAAATTTTGCGGCAAGCCACACGCTTGCCGCAAAATTTTATTGCGTTTTTTCGGTTCAGGCTGTTTCTTCGGTCGTGTCGGGTCCGCAGGCCGCCCAGGCGCACACAAGGCCCCCCACGCCGAAAGCCGCCCACCCCAGGCCGGAAAGCAGGTCCGGCAGCGTCAAAAGGCCGCCGGCGGCCTCCCACAAGGTCTGGGGCAGTTCCAGCCCGGTACACAGCAGGAAGCACCCCGCCCCCGCCGCATACAGCGTATGGCCGCAGGCAAAGCCCGGCACCAGAAACACCTTGAGCAGCACCACCGCGAACAGCAGCGCCGCCACGGCGCTGAGTACCCGTAGCGTGCAGGGCAGCCGCGCCAGCGACGCGGGCACGAACTGGAACCGCCACACCAGCCGCCACAAAGCGCACAGCGGCAGCACCACGGCCAGCAGCGGGCGGCCCAGGCGTTCGCGCCGGATGCCGTACCCCATAAAGGCGCGGATGCCGTACCACACCAGCCACAGCCCGGCCAGCAGCGGCAGCACCGCGTCGGCCCATACGCTGGCAGGCAGGGCGGCGGCCCCGGTGGGCAGCAGCGCCGCCAGCACCACCACAGCGCCCGCGGCCAGCAGACCCCCGGCCAGCAGCAGACAGGCCCCCAGCGCCGGGCAGCGGTCCGCCAGGGCGGCGGGCTGGGGCGCGGCGCGGCGGGCGGGCAGGTAGGGCAGCAGCAACGCCGCCCCCCACACCAGATACCGGGCCCAGACCGGCCCCTGCTGGGCAAAACCCGTATAGGGGTCGGTCCAAAGCATCAGGTCGGCCGTGTGCAGCCCGGCCAGCGCAAGGCCCAGCAAAAGCAGCAGCACGCCGTGGGGGCGTTTTGGTTTCATCTTGTTTCCTCATTTCCGGGTTGGTCTATCGGTCCGGGCCGCCTGCATACAGTAGGACAGGCCCGTGCGGATGTTCTGCGTTTATTGTACCGCCCCGCCGGGCAAATTGCAAGTTGGGAGGTGCGCCCTGTGCGAAAGACCCTGTGCGCCCTGTTGGCGCTGACCCTGCTGGCGGCGGCCGCGCCTTTTCTGGTGCTGCTGTTCCCCGCCGCCCCTGCCGTACAGACCCGGCCCGCGCCCACCGCCGCGCCGCAGGACGAGCCCCTGCCCGCGGCGACGCCGCAGCCGCTGCCCGAAACGCCGCCGTCCGGCGGCACAGACGCCGGGGAAGCCCTGACGCTGTACGACGCGGCCGCCGGGGAGGAGATCACCGTCCCGGTGGAGGAATTTCTGATCGGCGCGGCTGCCAGCGAACTGCCGCCGGACTGGCCCGACGACGCGATCCGGGCGCAGATGGTCGCCAGCCACAGTTATGCGCTCGCTTTGGGGGACGACCCCATGCAGGTGAACAGCGCGCTGTGCGCGGGCTGGACCAGCGCCGAGGTGCTGCGCAGCCGGTGGGGCGACGATTTTACCCGGTATTACAGCCATTTGCAGGACCTTGCCCGTGACGTAGCCGGCGCGCTGCTGTGCTACGACGGCGCCCCGGCCGCCGCCTGTTACCACAGCATCAGCGCCGGGCATACCGAGGCCAGCCAGAACGTATGGCTGACCGCGCTGCCGTACTTACAGGGGGTGGATTCCCCCTGGGACGCCACGGTGCCGGAGTATGAGGTATCGGTGACATACAGCGTGCCGCAGATGACCGCCATGCTGCAATCCCTGGGGCTGACGCCCGAGGGCGACCCCGGCGCGTGGTTCGGCGCAGCCGAGTGGGATGACGCCGGGTATGTGGCGCAGATGGAAGTGTGTGGGCAGAGTTTCAGCGGGCTGCGGCTGCGCAGCGCGTTTTCACTGCGGTCGGCCTGTTTTGCGGTGACGTATGACGGGGATGCGTTCATTCTGACTACGCGCGGCTACGGCCACGGCGTGGGGCTGAGCCAGTACGGGGCCAAAGCCATGGCCGAGGGCGGCGCAAACTGGCAGGAGATTTTGACCTACTACTTCCCCGGCTGTACGGTGGAAGAAGAGGGTTGATTGCTGCGGGCCACGCTTTACTGGTCATAGCGCAGGCGGGCAAACTCCTTCGGGTAGGGGCCTTTGTCCTCGATATGGTAGCGTTTGAGCAGGGCCAGCCCGCCCGCGCTCATCTCGGCCAAAAGCCGCTCCGCAGGGCCCCAGTCGCCATTTTCAGCAACTTGGAGAATCTGCAAGGCTTGCTGATATTTACCTTCCCTTTGTTGTGGATATTTTCCATGCTGTTGTATGAGTTTCTCCCGGAAATTCTGTTCCATCTTCACATCTGCCTGTAGGTCAGGCAAATTTTTCTCATACATCGGAAAATAGCGCACGTTAAAGAAATAGTAGGTGTCCCTTATATATTCGGCGTAGGCCTTCGCTCCTTCATATGTCGCCCAAAAATCTATCGGTGCCAAAAGAGTACCGTCTAGAATTTCTTGTAAAGCCTCCCAACACGAGGAATCCAGCGGAAATCGGTTCAAAAGGAACTCCACTGCCCGATAGGGTATTTTTGTTATCGGGCGAAAAGGAAATTCTGGTGATGGAACAGAAACCGCCCCAATTGCCACGCGGCCAGCGACATAATGCCAACTTATAGAGTCATTACTATTCCGCAGTGAAGCGATTTTGTCGGGACAAAACCAAAGTGGATAATTTCCTACCCAATAGTCTTCTACCTCCCCACATTCCAAACGCGGGTACACTGTAGAGACGATAGGACCACTGCGACGGACAAAAAGTTTGCCACGTGTTTCAAAGCCACGCAGAAAGAGCTGTTCCTCTACATAATCAAGACCTTCTTGGCAAAGTGGGTTGAGTGTAAGCATCGCTGTCCCCTCCATCAATCATCATAGCGCAGGCGGGCGAACTCCTTCGGGTAGGGGCCTTTGTCCTCGATATGGTAGCGTTTGAGCAGGGCCAGCCCGCCCGCGCTTTTTTCGGCCAAAAGCCGTTCCGCGGGACCCCAGTCGCCCTTTTCTGCGGCTTGGAGAATCTGCAAGGCTTGCTGATACTTTTTTTCATACATATCCGGGTACTCCCCATATTGCTGGATACATTCGGAGCGAACTTTTTCTTCCATCAGCAAATCCTCTCGCAAGTCGGAGAGATTCTTTTCATACATCAGGAAATAGCGCACGTTAAAGAAATAGCGGGTGTCCCTTATATATTCAGCACAGGATTTCTCACCTTTGTATGTTGCTCGGAAATCCAAAGGTGCCAGAAGAGTACAATCCAGAATGTCGCGCAACTGCTCCCAATTCAAAGGACTCATTGAAACTCCATTAAAATTGGCGATTAATGTAGGATAAGAAACGGTTGTCACATTACGGAATGGATATTCCGGTGTAGGGGAAGCTATCGCTCCAACCGCTATACGTCTTGCGACGATTTGCCAGTCTTCGCTTCCTGCACCTTCACGCAAAAGAAAAATCTTGTCTGGGCAAAACCAAAGTGGATGAACCCCTATCCTATAGTCTTCCACAGCGCCATGCTCCCAGCGCGGGTACACCGTCGCCACAATAGGCCCGCTGCGGCGGACAAACAATTTGCCGCGCTTGTCAAACCCGCGCAGGAGCAACTGTTCTTCTATATAGTCCCTCGCTTCCTGACAAATAGGCATCAGTGTGAGCATCGCTGTACCCTCCTTTTTTCTTTCCGGCGTATAGCAAAAAAGCAGCCCGGAACGGACTGCTTAGGTCTGCTTCTATTCCCTGGGCAGCGGCTTTTTCAGCGCACCGAGCACGGCGGCAGTCAGCAGCGAACCGGCCGCCCATGCCAACAGAAAGCCCAGAGGATTTTGGATCACGGCGATCAGAAAAATGCCGCCGTGGGGCGCCGGGCAGCCGCAGCGCAGCAGCACGGCCAGGAACCCCGCCAGCCCGCTGCCCAGCATACAGGCAGGCGCCACGCGCAGCGGGTCCCGCAGGGCAAAGGGCAGCGCGCCTTCGGTCACAAAGGACGCGCCCATCAGCAGGTTTTGGGGCGCGGTGCGGCGCTCCGCTTCGGTGTAGCGGCTGGGGAAAAGCAGGCAGCTCAGCGCCACGCCCACCGGCGGCACCATGCCGCCCACCATGACCGCCGCCATCACGTCCATCTGTTCGTCCACCAGCGCCAGCGTGCCGGTCAGGTAAGCCGCCTTATTGATGGGGCCGCCGTAGTCGGTCGCCATCAGCGCGCCCAACAGTGCGCCCAGCACCAGACGGCTGCCGCCCTGCATGGTTTCCAGCAGGGTCATGAGCCAGACATTGAACTGCCCCAGCGGCGGGTTGACTACCAGCACCATCAGCGCGCCCACGCCCAGCAGGCTGAAAACCGGGGTCAGCAGGCTGGCGCGCACCTGGTCCAGCCCGGCGGGCAGCCGTTTGCCCAGCCGGTTGAGCAGCCGCACCAACAGCCCGGCGGCAAAGCCCGCCACCAGCGCCCCCCAGAACCCGCTGGACACCCATTCGTCCTGCGGGGCCACGGTGGTGGCCCCCATCTGGGCCAGATACCCGCCCATCAGGCCGGGCATAAAGGCGGGCAGGTCCCCGATGCTGTAGGCGATAAAGGCCGCCAGCACCGGGTACATCAGCGCAATGGCCGCCCGGCCCACCGTGTTCATCATATCGGCCAGCGTTCCCGACAGGCCCAGCTTGCCGAACAGCAGCGCAAAGGCGATGAGCACGCCGCCCGCCACCACAAAGGGCAGCATATGGGTGATGCCGCTCATCAGGTGGCGGTAGCCCTCCTTGCCAAGCGCAGCCCAGTCCCAGGCGTGCGCGGCATCGTCGCCCCGGCAGACCGGCGCGCTGCCCTGCGCGGCGCGGTCCAGCACGCCGTCCGGGTCCCGCAGCGCCTGCCGTGCCGAGACCGACACCAGCCGCTTGCCCACAAAGCGGGCCGTGGACACCGCCCGGTCCGCCGCCACGATGACGCAGTCCGCGCCGCGGATGTCCTCCTCCGTCAGGGGGTCCCCGACGCCCGCAGCGCCGTTCGTTTCCACTTTCAGCGTGACGCCGCGCGCCCGCGCCGCCTTTTGCAGTGCTTCCGCCGCCAGATAGGTATGCGCCAGCCCCGCCGGGCAGGCGGTGACCGCCACAAAGCGGCAGTGTTCCGGCTGCGGCGGCGCGGCGGCCGCGTCCCCGGCACCTTCCCGTTCCGCAATGCGGCGGCAGAAATCCTCCGGCGCGGGGCTTTGCAGCAGTTGCGCGCAAAAATCCCGGTCCATCAGCAGCCCGGCCAATTCGGCCAAAACCTTTACATGCAGGTCGTTGGCGTGTTCCGGCGCGGCGATCAGGAACAGCATCCGCACCGGCTCGCCGTCCGGCGTGGCGCACTCCAGCGGCGGGTCCAGCGTCAGGGCTGCCAGCGCCGGGCTGTTCACCGCCGCGCTTTTGGCGTGCGGGATCGCCAGCCCGCCGCCCACACAGGTGCTGCCCTGGGCTTCCCGCTGCTGCACATCGGCTTCAAACGCGGCGGCGTCTTTCAGGCAGCCGCTGTTTGCCAGCAGTTCCGCCAGTTGGCGGATCGCCTCCTGCATAGAATGCGCGCTGCGGCGCAGCGCCACACAACCGGGCTGCAACAGATCCGTTATGTGCATGGGGGGCTTCTCCTTCCCAAATGGATGAAAAGGGGTACACCCCTTTTACCGCGATTTATAACAAAAAAGGCGGTTCCGCCATGCGGAACCGCCTTGGGATGCAAACTCAATTAGTTGAGCAGCGTCTTTTCGGTCTCGGGATCGAACAGGTGGATCTTGTTCGTATCCATCGCGACCACGATCTTGTCGCCACGGCGGGACTTGGAAGTGGGAGCCACGCGCGCCATGAGGTTCTGGCCCTTGTAGGTCAGGTAGAGGTAGATCTCGGCGCCCATCAGCTCGGAGACTTCGACCTCAGCCTCGATATGGCTGTTGGGATGCTTGGCCAGGAATTCCTCGTCGTCCTTGATGTCCTCAGGACGGATGCCGACCTTCAGGGTCTTGCCGACGTAAGCGTCCAGCTTGCCGTCCGCCGTCTTTTCCTTGGGCAGCGGGATGGTGGTGCCGGCCAGGTCAACGGTGTACTGGTCGCCGCTCTTGTTCAGGGTGCCGTCCAGGAAGTTCATCTGCGGGCTGCCGATGAAGCCGGCAACGAAGATGTTGCAGGGGTAATCGTACAGGTTC
>QAKI01000042.1 GCA_003343905.1 Subdoligranulum variabile | reverse complement strand
CGATTTTTTGGCCTTTTCATAGATGTGAGACGGGTAAAAGAGGATATGGGGTGAAATTTCAGGTCAGCCAGATCAAAACTGGCTGGCCTTTTATTGATGATAATAAACAGGAGAAAAGTATTGCATATAACAATAAAGAGCTACAGAGACGCAATTAACCGCATTATGGTTATCAACAAAATCTGAGGCAGGATGTTTCAATATTTGAAAATATTAATATTTTCAAATAGCACAAGACTAAAGTTATCTGGAATTTTATTTTAAATGTATGAAGATCAATATGTATTGTATCTTTTTATACAGAAATGAAATAGGGTGTTGTGTATACTGTAAAAAGAAATAGCAGAGACGATATGGAAAGGGATCGATGGAAATGTTTACTTAGGACAGCATAGCATAAAAACATGAGCCTGAGAAGCGCTTGTGAAGAAATTGAATATATCATCCTCAGAGAAGTGTACTAAAAGGTTATGGGGCACAACCTTGTGCAGACAGACAGGTAAATCAGCAGTACCGTAAGAAAAGGATATATGTATATGATTGCAAACAATAATTAAAATATGATTGCGAGGAAAGTAAATGAAAAAATGCAAAATAACGATTTTAAAGACCACATTGGATAAGGAGTTGGCAGAGGAATATGGAGTGCCGGGGATAGACACCTGCCCGATGATGCAAGAGGGACAGGTTTTTTGGGCAGATTATGCAAAACCGGATGGATTCTGTGACGAGGCATGGAAGGCCATTTATCAGTACGTTTTTGCGCTGGCTCATAATAATGGGAAAGAGGTGTTCTATTTTGGTGACTGGGTGCGTAAACCGGGAGTTGCCATTTGCAGCTGCAATGATGGGATTCGCCCAGTGATATTCAAGATAGAAGCCACAGAACAGGAATCGTTCCCTGATTATGAACCTATTCGATAAAAGAAGCTGTTTGTAACATGCTATACAGAAAAAAATCCCCTCACAATGTATATTATAGCCAAAGAGAAATGATCTTAGCATTTTAAAGTTTCTTGTGAACAGTAGGAGGCCAGCGCTTCCGGATCACGTATTTCTACCCATTTGTGATGTGGAATAATGATATTCTCATCCCTGAGGCGGGCAAGGTTTCTTGCTATATTCACCCTGGTGGTAGTAAGAATCTCAGCTATATTTTCCTGAGTCAGACGGACACAATTGTTTTCGCCGTTAGGGGCATTCTGTGAAAACAGATACAGAAGGTTACAAAGTTTGATGAAGGAGCTGTTGTAATCCTGATGGGCACTTTCATACAGCAGCAGATTAATGTAAGTGGCATACCAGTCCAACATGCGGATGCTGAGCGCCTTGTTTTCCAGAAACATACGAAGCATCTGACTCTTGGTGAACGACAGGACCTCCATATCAGATAACGCCGTGGTAATAATAGACTGCTCAATCTTAAATTCGACCTGATGGCAGCCGGGAAACAAAGTCCCGGTACTGTGTATGGAGGAGATTTTGCGAAAGCCGTTTTCATGTTCCAGAGATGTTTGGGCAATGCCGGATACGATGTAATATATGTGCGTGAGAGGCTCACCCGGGGACCAGAGGTATTCCTGCTTGTGAAAGTGCTTGCGGGTATGGGGCTGTGTGAGAAAATATTCAAAAAAGTCTGCGTAATCGTCAGCAAAGTAATAACGTGGAATCAGCATATTTTCTACCGCCTTTCCTGAAAGTAAGTTTATCATATCACAAATCTGGAAACGCTGCAATTTATAGTTTTTTAACAGTTAAAAATACGAGGGGGAAAGAAACATGGACTTTGAAAAACTGGCGGATACTATTTTACGGGGGGTTGGCGGCGATGATAATATTGCCGGATTGACTCACTGCGCAACCAGGCTGCGTTTTACACTCCGGGAAGAGAGCAGGGCGGATGAGAAAATGCTTAAGTCTGCAAAAGGAGTGTTGGGGATTGCCAAAAGTGGCGGGCAGTTTCAGGTAATCATCGGAAACGAAGTTCCAAACGTATATGCGGCAATTCAAAAGCAGATGAATTCGGAACGATTAGGAGAGCAGAAAGATCGGAAATTAAAACGAAACGTATCAGAGCTTTTCTTTGATTTTGTCTCATCCATCTTCACGCCGATTCTGCCGGCAATTATTGGCGCCGGACTGGTGAAATCTGTGCTGGCTGTGGCAATATTGCTGGGAATCAATACAGGGGGGAATACATATTACTTTCTGAATTTTATTGGGGACGCGCCGCTTTATTTTCTGCCTGTTATGCTGGCATTTACGGCTTCAAAGAAACTGGGATGTAACCAATTTCTGGCCGTCTCCATTGCCGGAGCCATGATTCATCCCAATTATTCGGCGCTGATTACAGATGCATTCCATATCCATTTCAGCTCATTCCTGGGGATTCCGGTCACGCTGGCCACATACAGCTCCAGTGTCATACCGGTTCTGCTGATGGTGATTGCCCTTATGTATGTGGAACGGTTTTTAGATAAGGTACTTCCGAAGATAGTGAAGTTTTTCTTTAAACCGCTGCTCTGCCTTCTGGTGATAGCCCCCATTACGTTTATTGCGTTGGGTCCAATCGGATTTGTGGTCGGCGTGGGAATCAGCACGGCATTAAACGCGCTGAACAACTGCGCCGGCTGGCTGGTTCCGACGATTGTAGGAGCTATGTTCCCGCTGATGGTGACAGCCGGTATGCATTACGGCCTTGTTCCGTTCATGATGCAGTCCATTGCGGCACAGGGATTTGAGACGATTGCAGGTCCGGGAAACCTGCCCAGCAATATCGCCCAGGGAGCCGCCTCCCTGGCAGTGGCGTTTAGGACAAAGGACAGGGAATTAAAACAGACTGCGTTTACAACCGGAACCACCGCTCTTTTGGGGATTACAGAACCGGCGTTATTTGGAGTGACTTTGAAATTTAAAAAGGTTCTTACCTGCGTGATGATTGGCGGCGGCGCGGGAGGGTTCTACGCAGGGTTTATGGGAGTGAAATGCTTCAGCTTCTGCTCTCCGGGATTCTTATCGCTGGTTGCTTATGTGGGACCCGATGGCTGGAGGAACTTGCTCCATTCCTGTATTTCCATGATAGTTGCGTTTGCCGTGACATTTGTGGCAGTGTGGCTCTGGGGATTTAAGGAAGTGACGGAAAATGGGACATTGACAGAAGAGAAAAAGCCGCCCAGGCAGGAAACGGAAGGGAAATTGATTAACAGCAGAGGCAGTGGAACAGAGGATGGAGGGGAGTTTATCGTCAGTCCTGCCAAAGGAGAAGTGGTTCCTCTATCGGAGGTATCCGATTCCACCTTTGCACAGGAGATTCTTGGTAAGGGGGCTGCAATCCGTCTGAGTGAAAATGAAATTTATGCGCCGGTATCTGGTACAGTTGTCAGTATTTTCCCCACAAACCATGCGGTTGGCCTGATTAGTGATGAAGGGGCGGAGGTTTTAATCCATATTGGCATCGACACGGTGAAACTGGAGGGAAAGTATTTTAAAGCTATGGTTGAGCAGGGCCAGAGAGTGAGAAAGGGGGAGCTACTGATCGTGTGTGAACGTGAGAAGATAGAACAGGAGGGCTACGATACGATTACACCGGTTTTGATCTCCAATACAGGACAATATCGGGAGGTAGTAACATTGGCTGCCGGTACTGTAGTTCCCGGTGATTCGTTACTCTGTGTAAAATAGCTCTAAAAACAGGAGGCTTGTATGATAATCAGGAAGAGTATGTTCCCGGACGATTTTTTATGGGGAGGTGCGATTGCCGCAAACCAGTGTGAGGGGGCGGCAGAGGAAGATGGGAAAGGACTTTCTACGGCGGATGCCTTGACAAGCGGCGTGTTTGGGGCACCGGAGATTCCGCCCAGCGGATTTTATCTAAAAAAAGAGGCGGTCGATTTTTACCACCACTATAAAGAGGATATTGCCATGTTTGCGGAAATGGGCTTTAAGGTGCTCCGTTTGTCTGTTTCCTGGGCAAGGATTTTTCCAAATGGAGATGAGGCCCAGCCCAATGAAAAGGGCTTGGAATATTATGACAGAGTCATTGATGAGTTGCGTAAGCATCAGATCCAGCCGCTGATTACACTGTCACATTACGAGATGCCTTTGCATCTGGCAAGGGCGTACGGAGGCTGGGCCAACCGTAAGGTGGTTGAATATTTTCTGCGGTATGCGGGGGTTGTTATGAGCCGCTATCAGTATAAGGTGAAATACTGGCTTACTTTTAATGAGATTAATATGATGCTTCACGCGCCATTTAATGGGGGCGGGATCCTTGGAACAGCAGAAGAGGTGGCTCCATCTGTCTTATATCAGGGGATTCATCATCAACTGATTGCCAGCGCACTGGTGACAAAACTGGGCCACGAACTGAATCCCGAATTTCAGATTGGATGTATGATTGCGGGTAGCCCCATGTATCCGCTGACCTGCAGTCCGGATGATGTGATGGAGGCAATGCAGAAGGACAGAAAATCCCTGTTTTTTGGAGATGTGCATGTGAGAGGGGCCTATCCCGGATATATGAAGCGGTATTTTGAGGAAAATGGAATAAGGGTTCAGTTTGAGAATGGAGATGAGGAAATTCTGCGTCATACGGTGGACTTTATCTCGTTCAGTTACTATATGAGCTATTGTGCCACAGCAGATGAGGAAAAGAATATCCTCTCCCGGGGAAATATTCTGAGCGCTGTTAAGAATCCATTTTTAAAGGAATCGGAATGGGGATGGCAGATTGATCCGAAGGGACTGCGCTTTATTCTGAATCAGCTGTATGACCGGTACCAGCTTCCGCTGTTTATTGTGGAAAATGGACTTGGAGCCAGGGATGAGCTGGTGGATAATGGACTGGGAGGCTGCACGGTGATTGACGATTACCGGATTCAGTATTTAAAAGAGCATCTGCTCCAGGTGGCGGAGGCTGTTCGGGATGGAGTAAAGGTTCTGGGATATACCAGCTGGGGGTGTATTGATCTTGTGAGCAACACATCCAACCAGATGTCAAAGCGGTATGGTTTTATCTATGTAGACAGAAATGACGACGGAAGCGGCAGTTTGAAACGGTATAAGAAGAAAAGCTTTGACTGGTATAAACAGGTGATTCATACCAACGGCGCATATCTGAAGGAAAGGTAAGAGTTGACGAAAATGAAGAAGATTCTTGTGATTCGGGGCGGAGGACGCCCCAAAGGAAATACAGCCTGTTTAGTCGAGTATTTTGCGGCAGGGGCCAGGGAAGCGGGGCATCAGGTAGAGGTAGTGTCTTTGCTGGATAAAGAAGTGAAAGGGTGTCTGGGGTGCAATGCCTGCCGCTATGGAAAACCATGTGTGCAGAAAGATGATTTTAATGAATTGATACCAAAGATTAAATCAGCGGATTTAATTGTCTTTGCCTCACCGTTGTACTTTTGGACGTTGTCATCGAAAATCAAGGCGTTTATTGAACGGTTTTACTGTATTGCCGAGGAGGATCCTGCTCCGCC
>QAKI01000063.1 GCA_003343905.1 Subdoligranulum variabile | reverse complement strand
TACAACAAAGAAAAAAGACTGTGACATCTTTTTCATCACAGTCTTATGGAGGTGACGACCAGATTTGAACTGGTGAATGAGGGTTTTGCAGACCCTTGCCTTACCACTTGGCCACGTCACCATAATGAGTGAAAAACCGGCTTTGGGAGCCGGTTTCCACTATTTGTTTGGAGCGGCCGACGAGGCTCGAACTCGCTACCTCCACCTTGGCAAGGTGGCGCTCTACCAGATGAGCTACGGCCGCATGATGTACATTCTTAAGGTAGAATGTACAAGAACCTTGGTGCCTCCGATCGGAATCGAACCAATGACACGGGGATTTTCAGTCCCCTGCTCTACCGACTGAGCTACAGAGGCAAATGGCGACCCGAATCAGGCTCGAACTGACGACCTCTAGCGTGACAGGCTAGCGTTCTAACCAACTGAACTACCGGGCCACATGTGGTGGAAGTTAACGGGCTCGAACCGCTGACCCTCTGCTTGTAAGGCAGATGCTCTCCCAGCTGAGCTAAACTTCCGCAATGGAGCGGCCGACGAGGCTCGAACTCGCTACCTCCACCTTGGCAAGGTGGCGCTCTACCAGATGAGCTACGGCCGCATATAAGTCGGAGAGTTTTTCTCAGCCGCTCTCTCCGGGCGACGGGTATTATTATATCCAACTGCGGCTCATTTGTCAAGCGTTTTTTCTACACTTTTTATATTTTTTTTCAGTTCTTTTTTTCTTCGATTTTTTCATCGCTGGCAGGCCAATTTTTCAGCAGCTCCGCCAGGTCCACACGGTAAACTTTGTCGCAAAACTGGCAGTCCACCTCTGCAACGGGGTCTTCGTCGCGTAATTTTTCTACTTCGCTGCGGCCCAGGCTGCGCAGCATGGTCTCCACCCGTTCCCTGCTGCAGTCGCAGCGGTAGGTCACATGGTAGCTGTCCAGAATATCCGGCTGGAATCCCTGCAGGGCCATATCCAGCATATCGCGCACCGTCTTGCCCTGTTCCAGCATCGCGGTGACGCTGGGCATGGCTTTGATGTTGCGTTCCAGCATGTCGATCTCCTGCTCGGTCGCGCCGGGCAGAAGCTGCACGATAAAACCGCCCGCACAGCGAACGCTGAGGTCGGTATCCACCAGCACGCCCAGTGCGCAGACGGTGGGCACCTGCTCACTGATGGCAAAATACGTGGTGACATCCTCCGCGATCTCGCCGGAGGTCAGCGGCACCTGGCCCACATAGGGTTCCCGCATGCCAAGGTCACGGATCACGTCCAGCGTGCCGTCCTTGCCCACGGCGCTCCCCACGTCCAGATGGCCGTCCGCCCGCGGCGGAAGTTCCACGACCGGGTGTTCCACATAGCCCTTGACGTTGCCCGTCCCGTCAGAAACCGCCAGCAGACGCCCCGCAGGGCCGCCGCCGCGGACCTGCAGGGTGACGGAGTCGCGGGTGCTCTTGAGCATGATGCCCATCATGGAAGCCGCCGTCAGCAGGCGCCCTAGCGCCGCCGTCGTCACGGCACTGGTCTTGTGCAGGCGCTCCATCTCCCGCACGATCTCGGTGGAATCCACGCCGTAGAATACGATGCCGCCGTTTTCCGAAATGCCGCGCAGCATATTATGGTTCTGTTCCATTTATTCTTTTTCCTCCTGGGTATATTGTTTGACCGCCGTGATGATCCACCGCGGGCTGTCGGGGCGCACAGGGCCGAAGTCCTCACCGTCGGCAAGGCGCGCCACCTGGAAACCGTAGCGTTCCAGCAGCGCCAGCACCGTCGGCAGCGGGTAGCTGTATTCATAGAAGGCTTCCCGGAAGTGCTCCCCCGTATCAAGGTAGTCGATGTCGATTTGGATCCCGACGCGCCCTTCCGCTTCGTCATAGCGGTTGGTCCAGTGGCAGAGGGCGTCCTCCGCTTCAATATCAAAGCTCTGCCCCGCCAGGATCTTTTCATACTTATAAGGCGTGTTTAAATCGAACAGGAACACGCCGCCTTTTTCCATAAAGTAGGCAGCCTTGCGGATCGCCTGCTCAAAGCGTTCCAGCGGCCCGATATGGCTGAAGGTGTCAAAGGTCGAAACCGCCGCCCGGATGGTCCCGTACAGGTCCAGTTCCAGCAGGTCCTGGCGCAGCAGCAGCAACCGGCCGGTAAGGCCCAGTTCGTCCGCCTTTTCCCGCAGAACGCTGAGCATTTCTTCCGAGCGGTCGATCCCAATCACATCATACCCGGCCTGGGTCAGCATCAGGGTCAGGTCCCCGGTGCCGCAGCCCAGATCGGCCAGGATGCCGTCGGTGATCCCGTGGGCCGCCAGCTCCCCCTGCACATAACGAAAGAGCGCGTCATAATCTGCCGCGCTGTTGAATTCATCATAAAAATAGGCAAACTCGTTATACGCCATTGCCGCCATCCCCATTCAGGTGCTGTTCCAGGCAAAGGTGCAGGGCTTCCACGCCGTCGCCCTTCTCGGCGCTGGTCAGGAATACCGCCCGGCAGCCGTAGGGCGCGCAGATCTGCTCAAATTCGGCCTGGCAGGCAGCCTTCTGTGATTTTTTCAGCTTGTCCGCCTTTGTCAGCGCAGCAACGAACGGGATGCCGTGATAATGCAGGTATTCCAACATCTGCACGTCGTCGGCGCTGGGCGCATGACGGCAGTCCAGCAGTTGGACCAGCAGGCAGAGGGCGCGGTCCGCTTCAAAATAGCTGTTGATGAGTTCGTCCCACCGCGCCCGGTCGGCGTTGGACACCTTGGCATAGCCGTAGCCCGGCAGGTCCACCAGATAGGCGGTGTCCACCCGGTAAAAATTGATGGTAGCCGTTTTGCCCGGCGTGGAGCTTACCCGCGCCAGGCTTTTGCGGCTGCACAGCTTGTTGATCAGACTGGATTTGCCCACGTTGGACCGGCCGGAGAACACGATCTCCGGCCGGTCGCTGACCGGCAGCTGACGGGACAGGCCATAGGAGGCCAAAAATTCGCAGTTGTTCCAGTTCATGGCAAATCCTTTCACATCACCGCAGCGGGCTCTTTGGCGGGCTTTTCGTTGGCGATCAGGCTGGTCGCCTGGGGCACGGCGTGGCTGCTACGGGCCGAAGTATGGCCGGGCAGGATCAGCGCCTGCTTGAGCACCTGGGACAGGTGGTCCACTGGGATAAAGCGGATCTTCTGCTTGACTTCAGCATCCACTTCATAGAGGTCGCTGGTATTTTCTTTGGGGATCAGCACCGTGGAGATACCCTCCCGGAAAGCCGCCATGCTCTTTTCCTTGAGGCCGCCGATGGGCAGGACGTTGCCGTGCAGCGTGATCTCGCCGGTCATGGCAAGGTCATGGCGCACCGGGAACCCGGACAGCGCCGAGATCAGGGCGGTGGTCAGCGTCACACCGGCAGAGGGGCCGTCCTTGGGCACAGCGCCTTCCGGCGCATGGATATGAATGTCGGTGTTTTTCAGGCTGTCGGCCGTGATGCCGTACTCCTCGCCGTGCACGCGCGCATAGCTGATGGCCAGCTTGGCGCTCTCCTTCATCACGTCGCCCAGGCTGCCGGTGATCTCGATGCGCCCCGTGCCGCCGGGGATGACCGCCACTTCCACGGGCAGCATTTCGCCGCCCACGCTGGTCCAGGCCAGACCGTTGGCGATCCCCACCGAATCCTTGCGGGAGATAAAAGTAGGTTTGACTTTCTCCGGCCCCAGCAGGGTCTTGACCGTGGCGGCCGACACGCTGATCTTTTCCTTTTCGCCGGCAGCGATACGCTGGGCGCACTTGCGCAGGACCGCCGTGATCGTGCGTTCCAGCGTGCGCACCCCGGCTTCACGGGTATAACCGTCGATGATCTCATACAGGGCGCTGGTGGTCAGCGTCACGCGGCCTTCCAGACCGTTGTTCTTGAGCTGCTTGGGCAGCAGGTGCCGTTTGGCGATATTGAATTTTTCCGTGCGGGTATAGCTCGGCAGTTCGATCACGTCCATACGGTCATACAGCGGGCCGGGGATCGTGGAAGCATCGTTGGCCGTGGTGATGAACAGAACTTCGCTCAGATCGAACGGAATATCCAGGTAGTTATCCTTGAAAGAGCAGTTCTGCTCCGGATCCAGCACTTCCAGCAGCGCGCTGGAAGGGTCGCCCTTGTAGTCCCCGGCCAATTTGTCGATCTCATCCAGCAGAATGACCGGGTTGGAGGATTTTGCCGTGGTGATGGCGCTGATGATACGCCCCGGCATGGCGCCGATATAGGTGCGCCGGTGGCCGCGGATCTCCGCTTCATCATGTACACCGCCCAGGCTCATGCGGGCGAATTTGCGGCCCATGCACTCCGCGATGGAGTGGGCGATGCTGGTCTTGCCGACGCCCGGAGGGCCGACAAGGCAGACGATCTGCCCTTTGACATCGGTGTTCAGCTTGCGCACCGCCAGCAGTTCCAGAATACGTTCTTTGACTTTTTGCAGGCCGTAATGCTCACGATCCAGCACTTTGCGGGCGTGCGCCTGGTCCAGATCGTCCTTGGTGGTGATATGCCACGGCAAGGCCAGGCAGGCGTCCAGATAGCTGCGGATCACGCCGCTTTCGGCAGAGTTTGCCTGCATACGGGAAAGGCGGTCGCACTCTTTCAGCAGCTTTTCCGTGGACTCGCTGTCCAGTTGGAGCGCTTCGATCTTTTTGCGGTATTCCTCCGCTTCCGCGCGGGTGTCCTCCGCGTCGCCCAGCTCCTCGCTGATGATGTGCATCTGTTCCCGCAGGTAGTATTCCCGCTGGCCTTTATCCATCTGCGCGTTGACCTTGTCGTCCAGGTCGCGCTCGATCTCCAGCACCTGGCACTCCTGCCGCAGCAGGGTCAGCAGCTTTTCCAGCCGCCCCAGTAGCGTGGACTCATTGAGGATGGCCTGCTTATCCGAATACTTCATCAGCAGGTTGGCCGGCATATATTCGCTGAGGTACAGCGGGCTGGAGGAAGTGACGATATTGTACACCACGTCCTTGGAGATCTGCGGGCTGTAGGACAGGTAGTTTTCAAAACATTCCTTCAGGCTGCGGACCAATGCCTCCGTCTGGGTGCGCTTATCAGCCCCGATCCCGCGCACCGGGACCGGGCGGACCGTCGCCTGCAGATACTTTTCCCCGTCGTTGAGTTCCAGCAGCCGGGCGCGGGTCTTACCCTCGACCAGCACCTTGACCAGATCCTCGGAAACGCGCAGCACCTGCTTGATCTCCGCGATCACGCCATAGGAGTACAGATCCCGCAGGGCGGGTTCCTCCACGTCCATCTCCCGCTGCGCAACAAGGAAAACGCTGCCGTTGCCGCGCATGGCGGTCTCGATGGCCGCGATGGACTTGGGCCGCCCCACCTCAAAGTGGACCACATTGTTGGGGAAAACCACCAGCCCGCGCAATGCGATGGCCGGAATGTGGACCACATTGCGGGCGATTTTAACCTTAACTTTTTCAGACATATTTACTCTCCCATAACCTGCAATACAGGTGTGTTTCGTGCAAGTTCCGGCGGCAGCAGGATACGGACGCCGCGCCGCGCCACCTCCGCGTGCAGATGCATCTGCGGGGAACATTCCCCGTCCAGCGTGGCGATCAGCGGCTTTTCATCCAGCACCCGGATGTCGATCTGACTGGTGCGCAAAAACGTCATATACGGGCGGAACGGCGCTTCCACCGTGCCGTCCGGGGCCAGATGACGCCCCTGGCGGTACCCTTTCAGCAAACCGGCCAGTTTCAGCCGCGGCACCGGCTTGAGCAGCACCACGTCCAGCAGGCCGTCGTCCATGCTGGCGTAGGGGGCGGCGCAGTAGCCGCCGCCGTACATCTGCGCGTTGCATACCGCCAGCATCATGTATATGCCTTCCATCTCGCCCTGATCCGTCTGGATACGCAGCCGGTGGCGGAAGGTGCTGCACGCCGCTTCCAAAATGGAAAGCGTGTAGGCCGTCGTACCGCCGCACAGCGGCACGCGGCGCCATTTGGCGATGCCGTTGGCCACCTGTGCGTCGATCCCGGCGGCGTAGATATCGATGCCGTACCCCTGCGGCGTGCGGATCAGGTCGGCCTGGCGGCATTCAGCCGCGAACTGCGCGTCCAGATCCAAAAAATCCGCCTGGGTGCCGAAATTGCGCACATAGTCGTTCCCGCTGCCGCAGGGGATGCAGCCGACGGCGACCCGTTCTTTCCCGGCTGCCGCCTGCAACACTTCGTTCATGGTCCCGTCCCCGCCGCAGGCGTAAACGCGGACCTCTTCCCCGCTTTCGGCGCAGGCCGCCGTGATCTCTCTGGCGTGCCCTGCGTGGCGCGTCACAACGATGGACGGTTCGATCCCGGCGCGCGCCGCCGCCGCGCGGATGCGCGGCATCAGGCTGACGCTGGCATCGACCTTTCCGGCGGTCGGGTTGATGATGAACAACCAGCGCATCTCGGCCACCCCCTTCTCCCATTGATAAGGTAGTATTTATTGTAACTTTTTCTTGCAAAAAGTGCAAGAGGGTGGGATAAACTGTTAGAGGTCTGCCCAAAATAAGCCGTACAGGAGGCGGAAGTATGCAGCAAATCTTGCAGGAAATCGGGCAGGTCGCGCTGACCAGCCTTTTATCGCTGGGCAGCATGTTTGCCTTTACCCGCCTGAGCGGGAAACGGCAGATTGCACAGATGAGCCCCTTCGACTACCTGAACGCCGTCACAGTGGGTTCCATCGCGGCCGAGATGGCCACCAACCTGGAATCCTGGTACCGGCCGTTTACGGCGCTGATCATCTATGGCGTGGTAACGCGCGCGGTGGAATGCAGCGCCTGCAAAAGCGTCGCCATGCGCACGTTCTGGAGCGGGCGTTCGATGATCCTGATGAAAAACGGCGTGATCTCCAAAGCGAACCTGCGGCGCGCGTCCATCGACCTCAATGAGTTCCTTGGTCAGGCACGGATCGCCGGGTATTTTGACCCCCACGAGATCGAGACCGCAATCCTGGAAAACAACGGCCAGATCAGCTTCCTGCCCAAAAGCGGCGCCCGGCCCGCCACCCCCGCCGACCTGGGCGTGCAGCCGGAGCCAACCAGCGCCTGGTACGACCTGATACTGGACGGCCGGCTGATGGAGGACAACCTGAAAGACGCGGGACGCGATATGCATTGGCTGCAGGAACAGTTACACAAAGCCGGGATCGGGCAGCGCAGCGAAGTGTTTTACGCCGCCTGCGACAAACAGGGCCGCTTTTTTGCCTGCCGCGGCACCGAACAGGGATAGCAAAGGGGCCGGAGCTACCGCTCCGGCCCGCATCGTGCCTTTGGGAGTAATTATTTGAAGTAGCGGTCCAGCAGGCCCTGCATGCCGCGGCCATGACGGGCCTCGTCCTTCGCCATTTCATGCACGGTGTCATGGATGGCATCCAGGCCGAGTTCCTTCGCCTTCTTGGCGATGTCCATCTTGCCGGCGCAGGCGCCGCACTCGGCATCCACACGCATCTGCAGGTTCTTCTTGGTGCTGTCGGTCAGGACTTCACCCAGCAGTTCCGCAAACTTGGAAGCATGCTCGGCTTCCTCAAAGGCGTAACGCTTCCAGGCTTCGGCGATCTCGGGGTAGCCCTCGCGGTCAGCCACGCGGCTCATGGCCAGGTACATGCCAACTTCGCTGCACTCGCCGTTGAAGTTCTCGCGCAGACCCTGCAGGATCTCTTCCGGGGCGTCCTTGGCAATGCCGACCACGTGCTCGGTCACATAGGTGTTGTCCTTCTTTTCGATGAACTTGGAAGCCGGGGCCTTGCAGACCGGGCAGTACTCAGGGATGGAACCTTCGGCGATGTAGCCGCAGACGGTGCAAACATATTTCGTCATAGTAATAGCCTCCTGTTATTATCATTGCTCCTAAGACGCATTCCTGTGTCTTTGTGCCTATTATAGTCCACATTTTTCAAAATGTCAAGGACAATTTCAAATATTTTAAGAAAGATTCTTATTTTCTGAATGGATCGTTTTTCCGCCGCGGCGCCCGGTCTTTCTGCGGCAGCGCCGCAAACAGCGCCCGCGTCAGCAGGCAGCTCAAAGCCCCCACTAAAACGCCCGCCACCAGCAGAACAGGCGCATACGCCAGCGCCATTGAACTGGACAAGATCCAGGAAGCCCCCACCAGTTGCCCCAGGTTATGGGCCAGCGCGCCGCTCACGCAGAATATATACCCGCTGACCGAAAAAGGCACGTACAGGAGCGCCAGCAGCACCAGCAGGGACAGCGTTCCCCCGCACGCCGACAGGAACCCGGCCGTGACGCCGCGGGTGAGCAGCGCGAACAGTGCTTTCAGGGCGACCAGCGCCCAGGCTGTGCGCACCGGCAGGAACAGCAGCGCATACATCACCACGATGTTGGCAAGCCCCAGTTTCAGCGCGGGCATCAGCCCCAGCATGGGCGTAATGCAGGATTCCAGCCAGGACAGTGCGATCGCCAGCGCAAACAGCAGCCCCGTCCGCGCGATCTCCTGTGCTTTCGTCCCCCGCATTTCCGATTCCTCCCTGCCGTCTTATACCTTAGGAGTGTACGGCATGGGCAGGAGATTTGTCAAGGGAAGAAAATTTACAATTCTTTCTGCGTTTTACAGCGCAGGATTCGACCAAAACGGGTTGAAAAAGCCGTCCAAATAGTGTATCCTAATACTATATTCCGATCCGGCAGCCCGGCAGGCTTCTGCCGGCATATGCCCTTTACTATTATTCAGATCAAAGGAGTTTTTTCCATGAAAAAATTACTGCCTATCATTCTGTGCGCTTCTATCCTGCTGGCCGGCTGCACCAATTCCAACAGCCAGTCTTCTTCCACCGCTTCCGACAGCACGTCTTCCTCGGTCTCCGAGCCTGCTTCCAGCAGCGAAGAAACTTCCTCGGAGGCTTCTTCCGAATCGGCCTCTGAAAGCACCGCCGGTGAGGAAGCCCAGACTGCCAACCTGGAAAGCGCCGTTTCTGCGCTGGAAGCGGTGAACCCCATCGCCAATCCCCGCGCGCTGGACGATTTCTCGGTCGAGAACGAACTGATGCTGACGATGGACAACCTGGTGGCCTACAAAGGCGACGTGACCAACGACCAGGCCGACTGCGGGCTGGTATTCGTGGCGCAGGCCAAGGACGGCAAGGCCGCGGATGTGGAAGCCGAGCTGCAGGCTTATAAGGAAAGCCTGAGCGCCAACGATATGTACGCTGAATTTGCGGACAAGATCGCCATGGCGAAGGACGCGCGCATCGTGACCAACGGTAACTATGTGGCCATCGTGATCGCCAGCATCGGCGGCGACTACAGCGCCATCGACACCGCGCTGGAAACGGCGTTGAATTTCTGATCCTTCCTGCATAAACACCCCTGCACAGGCCGCTACCCCCGCCGGTAACGGCCTGCTTGTTTACAAAAACGAAGGAGTCCCCCCATGGTCTTTAACAGCGTAGTCTTTCTGTTCTGTTTTCTGCCGCTGTCCCTGCTGCTGTATTACCTGGTGCCGGGGCGGGCCAAAAATGCCGTCCTGCTGCTGGAAAGCCTTGTGTTTTACTGCTGGACCGGGACGGCCTTCCTGCCGCTGATCCTGTGCCTTGTCCTGTTCAACTATCTGTGGGGCCTGCTGGCGTCGGCCGCCCGCGATAAGCTGAAAGCCTTTCTGCCGGTCGTGGCCGTGCTCGTAAACCTCGGCGTTCTTGTCTACTTCAAATATGCCAACTTCCTGATCGACACAATCAATCAGATCGGGAACTTCGGGCTGGCGGAACTTTCGATCGGCGACGTGCTCCCCCTTGGCATCAGCTACTACATTTTCAAGATCATCAGCTACGAGGTCGACGTCTATACCGGCAAAGTAGCGGCGGAAAAGAACCCCATCACCTTTGCCAGCTATGTGCTGTTCTTCCCGCAGCTGATCGTCGGCCCGATCATCAAATACCGCGATATGGCGCCGCAGCTCCACAACACCGCCAAACGCTGCGACCTGCCGCTGATGGAGCGCGGTGTGGAACTGTTCGTCTTTGGCCTTGCCAAAAAGGTCCTGCTGGCGGATTCCATCGGCGCGCTTTGGACCGATATCATCGGCAGCGGCGGTGTGGGGCTGGCCAATGTTTCCACCCCGCTGGCCTGGCTGGGAATCCTGGCGTACTCTTTGCAGCTCTATTTTGACTTTGCCGGTTACAGCGAAATGAGCAACGGCCTGGCCGCCCTGCTCGGCTTTGACTGTGCGCCCAACTTTGATTTGCCGTACATTTCGCGCAGCATCACAGAATTCTGGCGGCGCTGGCATATCTCGCTTTCCGGCTGGTTCCGGGACTACATCTACATCCCGCTGGGCGGCAACCGTAAGGGCCAGGCCCGCCAGTTGTTCAACATGCTGGTCGTCTGGGCCGCCACCGGGATCTGGCACGGCGCCAGTTGGAACTTTATCTGCTGGGGCCTTTACTACTTTGTGCTGTTGACGATAGAAAAGCTTTTCCTGCTCAAGTATCTGAAAAAGGGCCGTGTATGGCCCCACCTGTACACCCTGTTCCTCGTGGTCCTGGGCTGGGGCATCTTCACCGCCAATCAGCCCGGCGCGCCGCTCGGCCTGCTGATGCAAAAGCTGTTCCTGCCCCAGGGCGGCATCTCCCCGGTCTATTACCTGCGCAACTATGGCGTGCTGCTGGTGCTGGGCTGCCTTTGCGCGTCGGCATTGCCCCGGCGGCTGTGGCAGAAAATCAGCCGCTGCACACCGCTGAAGGTGGTACTGTTCCTGCTGCTCAGCCTGTTGTGTATCGCCTATGTCGTCGCCGCAACCAACTCCACGGCGCTCTACGCCAATTTCTGATACGGAAGGAAGGGATTTGCCTATGACAAATAAAGTTGTTTACCGCAAAGCCGGGCGGCACACCTTCTATCCGCTGCTGTGCCTGGGTGTGCTTCTTCTTGCCGGGATCACGCTGCTCAACATCTTCTGGCCCAAACGCACCCAGATTGAACTGGAAAACCGCCGCGCGGCCCAGTTCCCCGCTTTCCGGCTGGAAGACCTGCTGGACGGCAGTTGGCAGAGCGCCTTTTCCACCTGGATGCAGGACCAGTTCCTTTTGCGCGACGGCTGGATCAACACCCAGCGCGCGGTGGACGAGATCGCATTCCAGAAAGTAGAAGAGGGCGGCATCCTGCTGGGCAAGGACCACTGGATGTTCACGAAGCTTTTCACGGTCCCGGAGTCTACCCAGGCGCAGATGGACAAAAACATCGAAGCGGTTGCCAACTTTGCCGCCCAGTACCCCGGCAAGGTCACGTTCCTGCTGGCCCCGTCCGCCAGTGTGATCTATCCCGAAGAGCTGCCCGTTGGCGCGCCGATGATCGACGAGAACGCCATGCTGGACCAGATCTTTGCCCGCGTCGGGGAAAACGCCGCGGTGCTGGATCTGCGGGACACCTTCACATCCTATAAGGACGAATACCTCTATTTCAAAACCGACCATCACTGGACCCCCAACGGCGCGTACCGCGCCTATGAACAGTTCTGCGCCCTGAAGGGCCTGACGCCCTTTGACCGCAGCACCATGGAACCCGTCACGGTCAACGATTTCCAGGGCACCCACTACTCCGCCACCCGCCTGTGGAACGTGGAGAACGACACTATCACCTACTATCCCTTTGAAAATCCCATGACGATCTACCAGATCACCGGCGAAGCGCAGTATGAGCCCCAGACCACCGAAAGCCTCATCAATACCGACAAGTTCCAAACGCGGGATATGTACGCCGCTTTCCTGGACGGCAACAATGGCTATTCCGTCATTGAGGGCAACGGCACCGGCAGTATTCTGGTGGTGAAGGACAGCTACGCCAACAGCTTTATCCCCTACCTGACCGAGAATTACGCCAAGATCGGCGTCGTGGACTTCCGCAATTTCAAATACGGGCTGGATTCCACGATCGAAAAGGAAGGCTATGATGAGGTTTTGATCCTGTACAATTTCCAGACCTTCATCGCAGACACCAACCTGATCTATATTTCCCGTCCCTCTACGCTTTCTTAACATTCTACAGCACAAAGCGCCCTGCCGTTTTCCGGCAGGGCGCTTTTGTGTTACTCGATCAGAATGTCCAATACGGGTTCCGCTGGCACCGCGTTCGTTCCGTAGGTGCTGAACTGCCATATGCGGAAAGAAAACGGGTCGGTTCCGGTCGCCTGCACCTGGCGGCACAACTCCGTGAACGCCTGCTGCAGTTCCCCGCAGAACGCCGCTTCGATGTCCTGCATGCCGGGGTCCAGACTCTGGAATTCCGCATCCCGCAGATGCAGCCGTACATGGTTGCCCTCCATCGTGACCTGCGCCCGTGCCCGGCAGCGGCCCGCGCCAAAGGCAAACGTCCCTTCCATCCGCGTCGTCTGGCCGCAAAGGACGGCCGCCAACTGGGCCGTCATGCCGCTGCTGCGGACCGCGTCGCCATTCTGCGGCAGAAGCACAAAATCATACGCTGCACCATCCGAAAGTGCCGGGACCGCGCAGATGTCACTGCTTGTAAAAAGCTGCTGCAGGCCGCAATGCACCTGCGCGGTCTGCTCGACGGCCTTCAGGCGGCGGTATATCGTGCTGCCCTCTTCCGCCCAGCTTTTGACGGGTTCTTCGCCCAGCAGAAACACCGCAAGTTCCGGGGCGGGCTGTGCGTTCTCATACAGCAGCGTGCCGATCTCCTGCGCCGTCTGCCATGAGGAATCGGCAGGCAGGACCGCCAGATCCAGCAGCCCATAATAGACATCCCCGTACAGGCTTTCTTCGGCGCGCTGCAATGCCTGCGCCGGGGTCTGGCCCTGCCCCGCCGCGATCTTATGCTCTGTATCGGCATTCGATTCCGCTTCCTGATCGGCCAGCACCAGGCAGGCGGAATACCCGCCGTCCTGCCCGGCGAAAAAGACGCCGCGCACGATCTCCCGTTCCGAAAGCGCCTGCCCGCCGCAGCCGCTCAATACCAGACTCACCAGCAAACACCCTTTCAGCAGCCACGCTTTATTTTTCGGCAAAGCCATACGGCAGCACCTCCCATCCCCACCAGCAGCGCAAACAGCCAGGTGGCCGCATTGAGTACCCCTGCCGCCTGCTCCAGATTGGTCCTGCGAAACAGCAGGCACAATAGCCACAGACCGCCAAAATACAGCGGGAAATGCGCCAGCCGCACCGATGTTTCACTTTGGCGGCTGTGCCTGAGCAGCAGGGACATGGCGTACAGATACAGCGCCAGTTTCAGTGTAAGGGCCATGATCCAGAGGATCAACTGCACGCTTTCCAGCCGGTTGAAGATCGACAGCGCACCGCTGCGCGCCACCGCATGGATCGGGTCCATACGGTCCAGCATCGCGGCGCCGTAAAAAAGTTCCAGCACCAGATGAAGCCCCACATCAAACCAGATCGCGATCGCCGCCAGCCGCAGCCGCGGGCAGCGCGGCCCCTGCCGTTCCTTCGGCCACACGGCGGGCAGCAAATACTCCGGGTACAGGACCAACTGCGCCTGAGCCGCCGCCTTATAATCATCCGCCTGCAGCGGGACTGCCTGTAAATTCGTAAAATGCAGAAGCGGCAAAACCGTCAACAACAGGAACCCGGTGCCCAGCACCAGCAGGCAGAGCACCACATGCGCCGTCTGCGACAAAGAGGATACCCGGCGCAGATACAGGACCGGCAGCAACAGCATCAGGCAAACCACCGTCAGGGACGCCGTTCCGGGGTATAAACGCCGCACCATCTGCCAGAAACGCAGAAGTTCCAGAACCGACAGACAGAGCAGCAGCGCCGTAAACCCCAGCCGCGCCAGCGGACTGGGGCCGCACCGCCAGGCGACCGAAAACAGGTACCCCACCCCGGCCAGGACCGGCACACAGATCAGCGCAGCCGCCGCGCCTGCCCGGGGCCAGTAGGCGCTCTGTGTATGCAGAAAGGCATTGACCAGCAGGCTCACGGTCAGCGCCGCCAACAGGCTTGGGCAGTCACGTTTCATCGTGCCCGATCACCTCCCCCGGTTTGGCGAGCCGCGACCATATACTGCGCACGAACCCGTCGCGCCATGTCTTGCGGCTCAAGGGCATCAGCGGGTAGAGATAATCGTACCCGAACGGTTCGCTGCCGCAGGCCATAGCCAGAATGATCAGCGCCGAACAGGCCATTCCCGGCACACCGAAACAGCCGGTCAGCAAGATCACCCCAAAGCGGAAGATGATGGTCTGTTCATAGAGCGACGGGACCGCCAGCGTTGCGACGGTCGCGGCGGCTGCCATCGTCAGCACCGGGATACTGACGATTCCGGCGGAAACTGCGGTTTCGCCCAGAATTAGCGCCCCCACCAGGCTGACGGTATGGCCGATGGACTGGGGCGCCCGCAGCCCTGCTTCACGCACGATCTCCAACAACAGGGTGACGCCCAGCATCTCCAGCATGGGCGGCAGCGGCGTGGCGCGTTCCGCCTGTGCGAGCGTTGTCAAAAGCCGGATGGGGATGATCTCCGGCGCAAAGGCGACCGCCATCACATAGAAACCGGGGCCGAACACGGCCAGCAAAAACGCCAGATACTTTAACAACCGGATCAGGCCGGAAAAGACCGCCCCGGAGGCATAGTCGTCCAGACTCTCGAAATGTTCGGCAAAAAAGCTGGGCACGATCAGCGCATAGGGGCAGCCGGAAACCAGCACAACGGCCTTTCCTTCACACAGGCGGGCGCAGGCTGTGGCCGGGCGTTCGGTGTAGGCTGCGGCCGGGAACAGGTTCAGTTTGTCCTGCTTCAGGAAAGAGGCAAAGTACGCGCTGTCCAGCAGCACCGGCAATTCCACTTCGGCCAGCCGGGCGCGCAATGCGTCCACGGTCTCCTTGGGGGCCAGCGCGCGGTCATAGCAAAGGCAGTATTCCGTCTTGGCGCGCGTCTTGGACGTTGCGATCTCTGCCACCAGCGTGCCGGAACGGAACTGCCGCCGCAGCAGCGACAGATTGTTGCGCAGCAGTTCTGTAAACGCTTCCTGCGAGCCGCGCATATTGCCTTCCCCGGTGGGGGTACTCACCGACCGCTGCGGCATTTCCTGCGTGGAGAAAACCACCACCCGGTCACAGCCGTCGATCAGCAGCAGCGTCATGCCGTTGCTGATCATTTCTATAAAGGATTCCCAGTCCCGGACCGGCTTCGGTTCCGACGGCACGCGGCTCTGGCTGAGCAGATAGTCGCACAGACCGTCGCTGCCGTCTGGGAAAAACAGGTCGTGGTCCAGCAGGTCCAGCGCAAGGTGGCAGAGCTTTTCGGGCGATGAAAGGCCCGTGAACATCACGATTGCACAGGGCACGCCGCTTATCGTCAGTTCCTTTGCATAGAAGTCCCCGGAGGAACCAAAACTTTCTCTTACATAACGAAGGTTTTCCGCCAGGGACCGACTGATCTTCATATCCTGCATAGGCTTTTCCTCTCATTCTGTTACCCTCTTAGTCTTGCCAGAAACGTCCCAAATATGAGGAGGAACCGCTCATGATCTCTGCTCTTTTTCGCACGGTGGCAGTCTACATTGCGGTGGTCGCCGCGCTGCGCCTGATGGGCAAACGTCAGTTGGGGGAATTGCAGCCGTCGGAACTGGTAACGACGCTGATGGTCTCCAATGTCGCTTCCATCTGCATCGACGAGCCGGACCTGCCGCTTTTTTCAAGCCTTGCGCTGATCCTGCTTCTGACGGTCCTGGAAATTTTCAGTTCTACCCTTGCCTGCCTGAACCCGGCCTATGCCCGTCTGCTGTTCGGCAAGCCAGTTACCGTCATCCGCAACGGGGAGATCATCCAGTCTGCCCTACCCCAGTTGCGCATCACAGCCGGGGACCTGCTCGAAGCGCTGCGCGGCAAGGATATCTTTTCCCCCGCCGACGTTTTGTGGGCAGTGGTCGAACCCAACGGCCATATCAGCACCGCCACCCGCAAACCGGCGGAAGGTTCCGCCCCCATGCTGCCCCTTCTGGTGGACGACGCGCTTTTCCGGGAAAACCTGGCCGCCCTGCATCTGGACGAACAATGGGTGGACGCCCTGCTGAAAGAACGGCGGCTTGCACGGCGGCAGGTCCTGCTTCTTCTCTCTAACGGAAAAGAAACGCTGCTGGTACAAAAAAGGACCGCCCATTTCGGGCGGTCCTGAAAGGAACCATTATGAGACGAAACTGGTACGCGGCAGGGCTGTTGCTGCTGCTTCTGGCCGCCGTGTTCAGCGCGGGCGTCTACATGGACACCAGCACACAGCGGTTGGACCAGAAGCTCACCGCCGCCTGCGCCTGCATGGAACAGGGAGAGTTCACACAGGCGGAAGCCGCTTTCCGCGATGCAGCGGACTACGCACAGCAGGCCAGTGCCATCTGGCTGCTGATGATCCGGCGCAGTCTGGTCGATCAGCTCAACCAGACCCTTGCCACGCTGCCGCATTATGCCACCGCCGACAACCGCGCCGACCTTTCTGTGGAAGCTGCGCGGGCCCGCGAACAGACCCGGCAGATCCGGCAATCATTTTTCGGACGGCTTTGAGCGGTTGCCCAGCATATCTTTCAATTCTTCCATAAAGGTATTGACGTCGCTGAACTGGCGGTAGACCGACGCAAAGCGGACATAGGCCACGTCGTCCATCTTCTTCAACTCCTGCATCGCCAGATCCCCAATGTGGATCGACGTGACTTCGCGGTCATAGGAGTTGAGAAGCTGCTGTTCGATGCGGCCGACGGCCTCATCCAACTGCTGGTAACTGACCGGGCGCTTTTCACAGGCGCGCAGCATACCGTTGAGCAGCTTTTGGCGGTCGAACACCTCTCTGGAATGATCCTTTTTAATGACCATCAGAGGAACCGTCTCCACGATCTCATACGTGGTAAAGCGCTTTTTGCAGTGCAGGCACTCCCGGCGGCGGCGGATCTTTTCGCCGTCCTCGGTCGGGCGCGAATCAATGACTTTGGAGTCTACTTCGCCGCAGTATGGGCATTTCATAGAAACTTCCTCCTCGTAAAAACGTCAGGCTTTCTTTTTGTCGGGCAGCTTCTTCCCGTGCGTTTTCCAGTCGTACCAGAGCGTCGTGGCGATGCAGATGGTGCCGTACACGCCGCTGAACAGACCGAACAGCAGCGGCAGCGCAAAGGTGTAGATGCTGTCCAGGCGATACACCACCGACACCACGCAGACCACGCCCAGGGCAAGGCAGGTGGTGACGGAAGTCATGATCGAACGGGAGAAGCTCTGGTTGACCGACAGGTTGACCAGTTCTTTCAGGTTCATCTGCCGCTTGCCGAACAGCGCGCTGTTCTCGCGGATACGGTCATAGATGACCACGGTATCGTTGATGGAATAGCCGAGGATCGTCAGCATGGCTGCGATGAAGTTGCCGTTTAGCGGGATCTGCAGCACCACGAACGCGCCGAAGATGATCAGCAGGTCGTGCATAAGGGCCACCACGGCGGTAACGCCGGCGCGCCAGCCGCCGATACGGCGGAAGCGGTAGGCCACATACAGCAGGATCAGCACGCAGGCCGCCACCAGCGCCACCACGCTCTTGAGCAGGAACTCGTTGCCGATGGTCGCATCCACATTGCTGACTTCGCTCTGGGCGAACTGGTTATCGGGGTACTGTTCGTTCAGCGTAGTCAGCAGGGCATCCAACTGCTCGGTGGTGAGGGTGCTGGTGCCCGGCAGGGTGATGGTCAGCGTCTGTGCGCCGGAAATATCCGCGCCTGTCTGCAGCGTCAGGTTCTTCTGGCCCAGCGATTCCTCAACGGTCGTTTCAAGCGCAGTCAGATCCGCGTCGCCCTCATAGGCCAGCGTGATCATCGAGCCGCCCTTGAACTCAATATCCATGCTCACACCGAACACGCAGCTGAACGCCAGGATCGCGGCGATGATGCAGCCCGTGAAGGCGTAGAACTTCTTGCGGTTGCCGACAAAGTCGATCGACGGGGTCTTGTACACCGCGCCGCCCTCTTTTTTGCCGCCGTACAGCCAGGGATTGCGCAGCGCCTTGCAGTGGATGGCGCCGCGGATCATGACGCGCGTTGCCCACACGCCGAACACAAAGTTCAGCAACACGCTGGTCAGCAAGGTGAAGCCGAAGGAATAGATCGTGCCCGCCGTAGAGGGTCCAAACCAGAAGAAGATCGGGCTGAACACCTTGGCCCAGAAGCCGTCCGTGGGGCCAAAGGCGCCCATCAGGATCGCCGCGACGATCACGACCGTCACGTTGCCGTCAATGATCGGGGACAGGCCCAGCTTGAAGCCGTTCTTGACCGCGCCATCCAGCGTTTTGTTCTTGGCAAGTTCTTCCTTGATGCGTTCCGCCGTGATAACATTGGCATCAACGCCCATGCCGATACCGAGGATGATACCCGCGATACCGGGCAGGGTCAGCGTAGAGCCCGGGAAAATGCTGAAATAGCCGGAAACGATCGCCAGCGTGGCGCAGACCTGGCCCAGCAGGGAGATCGAAGCGATCGTACCGGGCAGACGGTAGCGCACGATCATCAGCAGCGCCACCAGCGCAAAGGCCACGACGCCCGCCAGGGTCATGACTTCCAGGCTTTGGGTGCCCAGCGTCGGGCTGATGGTGGAATAGCTTTCCGCAGAAAGCGCGAACGGCAGGGCACCGGAATTGATCTGATTGGCCAGCGTGGCGGCGCTCTCCTGGTCGAAGTTGCCGCGGATGATCGCTTCGCCGCCCGTGATGGCGCTTTCCACGGTCGCCGTGGAGATGTTCTTGTCATCCAGCCAGATGGAGATCGTGCCGCCGTTGGCCGCCAATTCGGTGGTCGCATCGGCAAAAGCCTGCGCGCCCTCGCTGCTGAAGTGAAGCTGGACGACCCAGCCCTCCGTCTCGCTGTAAGCCGCGTTGGCCGAGGTCACGTCCTCGCCGGAAAGGATCTGTTCCCCGTCCGCGGTATCGCCCTTGCGGAAGACCATCTGGGCAGTGGTGCCGATCTCCTCAATAGCCGTCTGGGGGTCGAAGTCCTCCTCCCCGGTCTTCCAGGGGAAACGGACGATGATTCGGTCCTTGTTGCTGTCTACATAGCTTTCATAGTCGGTGATGCCAAGGCCCACCAGACGGTCTTCGATAACGGTCTGCGCGGCCGTCATCTGTTCCGGCGTGGCGTCCACATCGCCGTCCGGCATGAACGTCACGTCCACGCCGCCGCGAATGTCGATACCGAAGCGGATGTCAGAAGCGCCTTTCAGATAGACGTTCTTAGTATCGCCGTACTGATAGCTGACGCCGAATACGGCCGTAAGGGAAAATACGACGATCAGAAGGGCCACAACGAACAACGGCCACGACTTCCCTCTCTTGTTCATAGAAACCTCCAAAATACGCCCGAACCGTCGGGCAGAATGCAAAGGTTACTGCTGGTCCGCCAGCAGTTTTTCCACAACGGCCAGCCGCACGCAGACGCACAGCAGCGCCGAAGCGGTTTCGACCTCGTCAAGGCTCGGGTAAGTGGGCGCGATGCGCAGGTGCGAATCGTCAGGGTCCTTGTGGTAGGGGTAGGCAGCGCCAGCGCCGGTCAGCGTCAGGCCGCACTCCTTGCAGAGCTGGGCCACACGCTTGGCACAACCGGGCATGACGTACAGGCTGATGAAGTAGCCGCCCTTGGGGTTGGTCCAGTGGGCAATATCACCGCAGGGGCCCAGCTGCTGGGCAAAGGTGGTCTTGACCGCATCGAAGCAGGGCACCAGACGGCGGCGGTGCTTGGCCATGTGGGCCAGGACGCCCGCCTTGTCCTTCAGGAAGCGGACATGACGAAGCTGGTTCATCTTGTCGTAGCTGATGATCATCGTTTCGAACCGCTTGCAGAGGTACTTCATGGACGCTTCGCTGCAGGCAAAGGCCGAAACACCGGCGCCCGGGAAGGTGATCTTGCTGGTCGAGGTGAACATGAAAGCGCGGTTCTCGGTGCCGTACTTCTTGCACTCGTTGAGCAGCGGCGGGTTCTCGATGATCTCATCGGTCAGGTGGTGGACGATGTACGCTTCATCCCAGAAGATCTTGAAATCCGGGGCCGCGGTCTTCATGGCCGCAAAACGGCGCACCGTTTCGGCGCTGTAGGTATAGCCATCGGGGTTTGAATACTGGGGCACGCACCAGATACCCTTGATGGTATCATCCTCGGCCACCAGCTTTTCAATCATGTCCATATCCGGGCCATCTTCCCGCATGGGGATGTTGATCATCTCAAAGCCCATCTCTTCGGTGATGGCAAAGTGGCGGTCATAGCCGGGCACCGGGCACAGGAACTTCCGCTTTTCCACCTGGGACCAGGGGCACGGAGATTCCGGGTAGCCGAACATATAACCGATCGACATCAGGCTGTACATAAGCTGCAGGCTGGAGTTGCCGCCCACAAACACTTCTTCCGGCTTGACGCCCATCACATCCGCAAACAGAACGCGCGCCTCATACAGCCCTTCCAGGTTGCCGTAGTTGCGGGCGTCCACGCCGTCGCCGGTCGTGTAGTCGCTCATCTTCAAAAGGTCCATCGCCAGATCCATCTGGTGCGGGCCGGGTTTGCCGCGCGCCATGTTCAGGTTCAGGCCCATGCCCTGAAACTTTTTGTACTCCGCTTCCAACTTCGCCTTTTCAGCGGTCAGCGCGGCACGGTCCATCGCAAAGTAATCAGCCAATGATAGTTCCCCCTATTCAGAATCATTTCCTGCCGCGCCCCCTCTATCTGGCGCAGTCACAGGCATACACTATATTATAAACGATTTGCCCCAAAGAAACAAGCATTTTCTACCATCTATCCGATAAAAATCGTCTGGATACGCCATATATGGGCCAGCCCCCGCCTTTTTGCAGTCTCTATTGCCCGATTTTCCGGGGATGGGGCCGCCTTTCGTAAAGTATGGCCGCTTTACAGAAAAAGTGCAGACAGTTCCCTGTCTGCACTTTTTATCGTTATGGTTGAGCGGCAATGCTCTTGTAGCGCGGGCGCATCATGCCGTGTTCGATGTGGGGCGCGGCGCCTTCCACCGTATCGGCGTCGATCGTCACCCGGGTGATCGTCGCGTCCGAAGGGATATCGTACATGATCGGGATCAGCAGTGACTCCACGACGCTGCGCAGCCCGCGGGCGCCGCTCTTGCGTTCCGCGGTCTTTTTGGCGATCGCATGCAGCGCGGCGTCGGTAAAGACCAGTTCCGCATTGTCCAGATGCAGCAGTTCTTTATACTGACGCACGATGCTGTTCTTGGGTTCCGTCAGGACCCGCACCAGCGCGTCCTCGTCCAGCGGGTCGAGGACCGTCACCACCGGCAGACGGCCGATGAGTTCCGGGATCAGGCCGAACTTCACCAGGTCGTCAGGTTCCACCTGGCTCAGCAGTTTCTGGCGCGTTTCGTCCTTATCCAGCGTGGTGCGCAACTGGCTGCCAAATCCCATCGAGGCATTGTCCGTGCGGCGCTGGATCAGCTTTTCCAGCCCATCGAACGCACCGCCGCAGATGAACAGGATGTTTTTGGTGTTGATCTGGATGAACTCCTGCTGGGGATGCTTGCGGCCGCCGTTGGGCGGCACGTTGCTGACCGTGCCTTCCACGATCTTCAGCAGCGCCTGCTGCACGCCTTCACCGCCGACGTCCCGCGTGATGGAGGGATTCTCGCTCTTGCGGGTGATCTTGTCGATCTCGTCGATGTAAATGATGCCCACTTCCGCCTTGGGGATGTCAAAATCCGCCGCCTGGATCAGCTTGAGCAGGATGTTCTCGACATCTTCGCCCACGTAACCGGCCTCGGTCAAGGTGGTGGCATCCGCGATCGCAAAGGGGACGTTCAGCATCTTGGCCAGCGTCTGGGCCAGCAGCGTCTTGCCGGTGCCGGACGGTCCCAGCATCAGGACGTTGGACTTCTGCAGTTCCACGTTGCTTTCCTGGCGGGACAAGATCCGCTTATAATGGTTGTAGACGGATACCGCCAGCACTTTTTTGGCTTCATCCTGACCGATCACATACTGGTCAAGGCCCGCCTTGATCTCGGCAGGGGTCAGGATGCGGATGCTTTCCAGCGGGTCGGCGTCATAGCGCGCCTGCCCTGCGCTGCGCCCCGGCCCCGGGCGGCGGGAAGCCCCCGCGCGGGGCGGCTGCGGCCGGTCGGCGTCCTTGTAAAGCGCATGGTAGCACATATCGATGCAGTCCTTGCAGATGTTGACACCCGGACCGATCAGAAGCTGCTCCACCTCGTTCTGGGAGCGCCCGCAGAAGCTGCAGATCAGCTCGCGCCCTTTTCCGTCCTTTCCGGACGTGATATTTGCCATGGTTTTCCTCCGAATCAATGTTTATAGAGGATGTCGTCGATCAGACCATATTCCTTCGCCTGCTGTGCAGTCATATAATTGTCACGATCGGTATCCCTCTGGATCGTTTCCAACGGCTGGCCGGTATACTGGCTGTAGAGCTGGTTCATCCGCTCCCGGATGCGAATGATATGGTTCGCATGGATCTGAATATCGGTCGCCTGGCCGGAGATACCGTTGCCGCTGATCAGCGGCTGGTGGATCAGGATCTCCGAGTTGGGAAGCGCAAACCGCTTGCCCTTCGCGCCGCTGGCCAGAAGGAAAGAGCCCATCGAAGCGGCCATACCGATGCAGATGGTGGAAACGTCGCATTTGATATAGTTCATCGTATCATGGATGGCCATACCGTCCGAGATGGACCCGCCCGGGCTGTTAATGTAGAAATAGATATCTTTCTCCGGGTCCTGCCCTTCCAGATACAAAAGCTGCGCCACGATCAGGCTGGCAGAGGTGGGGTTGACATCCTCGCTCAGAACGATGATACGATCGTTCAGCAAACGGGAAAAAATATCGTAGCTGCGCTCACCGCGCGCAGTCTGCTCGATAACATAAGGTACAAGGCTCATAGGGGTTCCCTCCTTACAATCAAAATCGATCAAATTTGTGATAAAGGGACCGATACAGCGGCCTGCGCGCGCCGTACCGGTCCTGTTTGTTATCCCTTGCTTTTAAGCAGCAGCGAATTACTCGCCCTTGCTCTCTTCTTTTTCAGCCTTTTCTTCCTTGGGCTCCGCCGCCTTCTTGGTGGACTTGCGGGTGGTCTTCTTGGCGGGCTTCTTTTCGGCCTTGGGGGCTTCGGTCACGACGTTGGCTTTCTCCTTGACCAGGTCGATGGCCTTGTTGACGGCCAGGTCCTTCTTGACCGCAGCGGTGTCGATCAGGCTCTTGACCTTGTCCGCTTCCATCTGGTAAGCGTCGGCAATGCGCTTGATCTCGGCCTCGAGTTCCTCATCGGTGGTCTCAATGTTTTCCTTGGCGACGATGGCTTCCATAGCCAGACGCATCTTCACCTGCTTCTCGGCCTGCTCACGGAACTGCTCCTTGAACTGGTCGCGGTTCATGCCCATATACTGCAGGTACTGGTCCAGCTTGAGGCCCTGCTGGGAGATGCGGTACTGGAAGTCCTGCACCAGCTCTTCCATGCGGCCCTCGATCATAGCGTCGGGGATCTCGGCCTTCATGCCGCTGACCACCTGGTCGATCAGGTCGTTCTCGACCTTCTGGTCGGCCTGCTTCTCGTTGTTGGCGGCAATGCCGTCACGGATGGACTTCTTCAGTTCTTCCAGCGTGTCGTACTCGCTGACGTCCTTGGCAAAGTCGTCATCCAGCTCCGGCAGTTCCTTGTACTGGACTTCATGCAGCTTGATCTTGAAGGTGGCGTCCTTGCCAGCCAGCTCCTCGGCCTGGTACTGTTCGGGGAACTTGACGTTCACGTCGAACTCGTCGCCGGCCTTGTGGCCCACGACCTGCTCCTCGAAGCCGGGGATGAAGGAACCGCTGCCCAGCACCAGCGCGTAGTGCTCGGCCTTGCCGCCCTCGAACGCCTTGCCGTCCACAAAGCCCTCGAAGTCGATGGTCGCGGTGTCGCCGTTCTGGGCTTCGCCCTCACGGGTCAGCAGGCGGCCGTTGCGCTCCTGCATACGCTTGATCTCGGCGTCCACGTCCGCCTCATCCACAGTCTTGACATCTTTGGCCACCGTTAAACCGGTGTACTCGCCCAGTTCCACTTCGGGCTTGACGGCAACCTTGACCTTCAGGACAACGCCGTCTTCCTCGTTCATGGAAACGACTTCCGGGGCCGGGCTGCCCACGACCTCGATGCCGGCAGCCTTAACGGCGGCCTCGTAGTTCTCCGGGAAGAGATCGTTGACCGCGTCGTAGTGGAAGACGTCCTTGCCGTACATCTTCTCGATCATCGCGCGGGGCGCATGGCCCTTGCGGAAACCGGGGATCGTGTACTTCTTGCCCTCACGCTTGAAAGCGGCACCAACGGCGGATTTGAAGGTCTCCGCGTCGATAGAGAACTGCAGTTCAACCATGCTCTTTTCGAGCTTTTCACAGGAAATCAGGTTCATTTATAAATTCCTCCAAAAATAGATGTACATAAAAATACAAGTAATTATAACATGTCCCTGCGAAAAATACCAGCCCTATTTAGAAAAATTTCACTTTCCGGGCCGCATTTTTCGCCCAAAACACGGGAAAAACCGGGGATTTCTCCCCAAAACCGCCTGCCGGGCGGCAGGTGGTGCCATTTTATTGGATCTTATAGGGGCAGAACCCCAGGCCGTCGGCCGAGATCAGCTTATACTGGATGCCCTCCACCTCGCCCTGTACGGC
The DNA here is from genome assembly GCA_003343905.1 of Subdoligranulum variabile. GTDB lineage: Bacteria > Bacillota > Clostridia > Oscillospirales > Ruminococcaceae > Gemmiger > Gemmiger variabilis_C. Next base: position 172,215 of record QAKI01000063.1, on the reverse strand, counting down.
GAAGCGGATGGACCGCCCGTGCAGATGCCCGTAGTAACATTCCGTCACGGCGTATTCTTTCAAAACGTCCACGATCTCTTTTGCCGAAGCGCCGGGGTAGACCGGCGGGTAATGCAGGAAGGCGATGCGCCGTGCCGCGCCCTGCCCCGCCTGCAGCGACATGCGCAGGCGTCCGGCTTCCCGTGCCATCAGCTTTTCGCCCTGGGCCGCCACATCGTCAAACGGCCAGCCGCGGGTACCGCACAGGGCGGCGTCCCCCACGATGCAGGCGTTATTGTGCAGGATATGAAGGGAATCGAACCCGTTTTCCATCAGGAACGACTGCATCTTGCGCGCCGTCGTCCACCAGTAATCGTGGTTGCCCTTCAGGAGCCATTTCTGCCCCGGCAGCCCCTGCAAAAACGCGAAGTCCGCTTTGGTATCCGGCAGGTTCATGGCCCAACTGGTATCGCCCGCCAGAAGCACCGTGTCCCCCTGGCCGATCAGGGTGCGCCAGTTGTGCTCCAGTTTCGGCAGATAGCCTTCCCATCCGGGGAACACATCCATCGGCTTGTCCGTCCCCAAAGAGAGGTGAAGATCCCCTATTACAAAAACTGCCATAGAGCTCCTTTACGTTGTGTGGTTTGCCGGTCAGCGCAGCGCCTCGGCGCGGATCTGCGCCGGGGTGATGACGCGGGTAAAGCGCACCGGCTGGCGGTCCAGTTCCCGCAGGGTCTGCGGCGCCTGCGCGCCGGTCTTTTCTTCCAGCGCGGCCATCGCCGCAAAGTCCCCGGCCGGGACGTTCTCCCCCAATGCCGCCAGCACATCGCGCGGGAACTTGAACGGGCTTGCGGTGGACAGCACGACCATCGGCGCGTCGCTGCGGCAGGCTTTCGCCACCCGGAACGCCACGGCGGTGTGGGTGTCGCAGAGGTAGCCGTCCTGCTCATAGCGGACCCGGATTTCCTCCGTGCAGTCCTTTTCCCCGGCATAACCGGCCGCAAAGCTTTCCTGGATCGCCGCCAGCGTTTCGGCATCGACCGTATATTTCCCGGTGCGCGCCAGTTCCTCCATCCAGGCGGAAACTTTCTCGCTGCTGCCGCTGACGTGGTACAGCAGGCGTTCCAGATTGGACGAGATCAGAATATCCATCGACGGGGAAATAGTCCGGTAGAACTCCCGGCGTGCATCGTAGGTGCCGGTGCGGATGAAATCCGTCAGAACATTGTTCCGGTTGGACGCACAGACCAGCTTATGTACCGGCAGGCCCATCTGCTTGGCGTAGTAACCGGCCAGAATATCCCCAAAATTGCCGGTCGGCACACAGAAATCCACCGGGCGGCCCCATTCGACCGCTCCCTGTTCCACCAGCCGGAAGTAGGCATAGAAATAGTAGACGATCTGCGGCACCAGACGGCCCCAGTTGATGGAGTTCGCGCTGGAAAGGCGGATCTGCCGCGCTTCCAGCTCTTCAGCCACCGAAGCGTCGGCAAATACCCGCTTGACACCGGTCTGCGCATCATCGAAATTTCCCTCCACGGCGTACACCTGCACGTTTTCCCCCGTCTGCGTCACCATCTGCAGGCGCTGGATCTCGCTGGTGCCGGCGTTCGGGTAGAACACCTGGATCTCGACGCCTTCAAGGTCCGCATACCCGGCCAACGCCGCCTTGCCGGTGTCGCCGGAAGTCGCCACCAGGATGCGCGTGGTCTCTGTGCGGTGCTGGATCTTCTTGGCTTCAACCAGCAGCCGGGGCATAAGCTGCAGGGCATAGTCCTTGAAGGCACAGGTAGGCCCGTGCCACAGTTCCAGCGCGTACAGGCCCTCGTGTACGGGGACCGTCGCCCCTGCCTTACCGCCGAAGGCATCGCCGTAGGTCCGGGCCGTTGCACCGTCCAGGAATTCCCGGCTGTAGTCCGTCAGATACAGCGCCAGGACTTCCCGCGCCAGTTCCGGGTAGGACAGGTGCTTCCATCCCGCAAGGTCCGCCTTTGGGAAAGACTCCGGCACGAACAGGCCGCTTTGGGGCGCCAGGCCCCGCACGATCGCTTCTGCGGCCGAGACCCGCAGGCCGTCCTCTCTGGTACTCCGATACTGCATATCGCTCCACCCTTTCTTATGTTGTTGTCAGCTTTGGAAAGCGTCCAAAATACAGTGTACCTGCCATCCATGGGCGGCAGGCGTCACTTCCACCACATCAAAACGCATGGGCGCGTCCGCAAAGGGGCTGCCTTCCAGATACATCTGCGCCGCCAGCAGCAGACGCCGCTGCTTGTGCGCATCGACCGCTTCCGCCGGTTCATACCGCCGCTGTGCGCCGCGGGCCTTGACCTCGGCAAAAACGACCGTGCCGTCCTTGTACAAAATCAGGTCCAGCTCACCCATGCGGGTACGGTAATTGTGCCCCAGCACCACATACCCGCGGCGGCGGTAATACTGGGCGGCAATGGCTTCCCCCTTGGGGCCCAGGTCATTTTTCATGCCAGTACCCCTGCTTTTTCAAAAAGCTGCGGCGGTAAAACGGCTGGATGCCGTACTGGGCGATCAGTTCATAGTGCAGCCGCGTGGGGTAGCCCTTATGTTTTGCCAACTGGTATTGCGGATACTGCCGGTCCAGTTCCAGCATGTAGCGGTCCCGGCTGACTTTGGCCAGGATCGAAGCGGCCGCGATGCTGGCGCTGGTGGCGTCCCCCTTGACGACCGCCTGGGCCGGAACGGCAAGCTCCGGCGGGCAGCGGTTCCCGTCGATCAGGGCATAGCCGGGCTGCGGGTCCAGCCCCGCCACCGCCTGCGCCATACCGCCCATGGTCGCCCACAGGATATTTTTCTCGTCGATCTCCTGCGGGGAAACGAACACGATCTTATACGCCAGCGCGCGGTGCGTGATCTCCTCATACAGAGCTTCCCGGCGTTTTTCCGTCAGCTTTTTGGAATCGTTGACGCCTTCGATCGGGTCCGACGGGTCAAGGATCACCGCCGCACAGCAGACCGGGCCGCACAGCGGCCCGCGCCCCGCCTCGTCCACGCCGCAAAGCACGCCGAATTTTTCACGCATCTGTGCGTCGAACTGGTACAGCGCGGCTTCATTGCTCTTCATATTCGGTTTCCTCTTCTTCTGCCTGCTCTTCCTGCACGCCCTGCCGCTGCGGCGGGCGCTCCAGCGAAAGCCGGCCCCACTTGCTGGCGCGGAATTCCCCCACCAGCATTTTAGCTGCGCGTTCAGTGTCCACTTCCCCGCCGGAGACCAGCATCCCGCGCTTGGCGCCGATGGCTTGCAGCAGTTCATACGGGGGCAGGTCCAGCACCTGCGCGTCCAGCTTGTAGCGCGCCAAAAGCTGTTCCGGGTAGATGCCGCGCACGCTGGACAAAAGCCCGCAGGCCAATTCCTCGATGTCCAGTATATCGTCCCGGATCGAGCCGATAAAGGCCAGGTGGGAAGCAGTTTCCAGCGAATCGAACTTTTTCCAGAGCACGCCGGGCATGTCCATCAGGTCGAACCGCCCCACCGAGATCCACTGTTTGCCGCGGGTAACGCCCGGCTTGTTGGCCGCCTTTGCCCGCGTGGTCCCGGCAAAAGAGTTGATGAAGGTGGATTTGCCCACATTGGGGATGCCCACGATCATGACGCGGATGGCCGCGCCCTCCATGCCGCGGTTGCGGCGCCGTTCCATCAGCGCCGACAGTTCCCGTTCAATGGGGGCCTTGACTGCGGCCGCGCGGCCTTTTTTCTTGGAATCCATCGCCAGGCACCCGGCCCCCGCGCTCTTGAAATAGGCCAGCCACTGCTGGGTGATCTCCGGGTCCGCAAGGTCGGACTTATTCAAAATATAAAGGTGCGGCTTGCCCGCTGTAATCCGCTCGATCTCCGGGTTCAGGCTGGAAAGCGGGATGCGCGCATCCAGGATCTGCAAAACGCAGTCCACGTTGCGGATCTCTTTTTCCATCAGGCGCAGGGTCTTGGTCATGTGCCCCGGGAACCACTGGATCTGGCGGCTGTTGATAATATCGTTTTGGCTCATTGAATGACTCCCATTTCATCAAACGGCATGATCCGGTACAGAGCGACCCCCAACACGTCGCCTTCCTCGACGCATCCGATCTCCCGGTCACGGCTGTCCTTGGAGTTGTTGCGGTTATCCCCCATCAGGAACAGGCAGCCGTCCGGCACCGTGATGGGGAAATTGACGCCCTCATACATCAGGGTCGGTTCTTCTATGTAGGGTTCCCACAGGGCTTCGCCGTTGCGGTACACGATGCCCAGGTCGAAGTCGATGTCGATGGTATCCCCCGCTTTGCCGATGACCCGTTTGACCAGCGGCTTCCCGTAAGGGATATAGCTGTCTACCACCACCACGTCGCCATACTGCGGCTGCATGAAAGAGGCGATCAGCACCCGGTCGCCGTTATACAGCGTAGGGTTCATGGAACTGCCGTTCACCTGAACGATGCGCACCACGAGCGTGAACACCAGCGCGATCACCGCCACTGCTACAGCGAGCGCGTCATACCATTCCAGCGTTTCCCGGTTACGCCGGTACCGCTCCTTGAATGTGCGTGCCATAGCTCCCCTCCCGCAAAAATATACGAAAAAAGGGAGAACGCCAACCGTCCTCCCCTTTTCTCTGGATACTCAGATACGCGCCTTAACCTTGGCAGCCTTGCCGGTACGCTCACGCAGGTAGAAGAGCTTCGCACGACGGACCTTGCCGCGGCGGACAACTTCGACCTTCTCCACGAACGGGCTGTTGACCGGGAACACACGCTCCACGCCAACGCCGTAGGAAGTACGGCGGACGGTGAAGGTCTCCGCGATGCCGCCATGCTTCTTGGCGATCACGGTGCCCTCAAAAGCCTGGATACGCTCTTTGTCGCCTTCCTTGATGCGGACGGACACGCGAACGGTATCGCCGACTTCAAACTGAGGCTTGTTCTCTTTGATCATGCCTTCGGTAAAATGCTTCATTGCGTCCATATTCCTAAGTTCCTCCATTTTGTATCGACGTTCATACCCGAATCTTCGGCAGAGGACCGCCTGTATAATGATATGTCATTATCCTGCCGGTGGCCCGGCAGCACTAACGCTTTAGTATTATAGCATCTGCCAGCCTGTTTGGCAAGCAGTTTTTTACAAAAAGTCGAAAAAATTTCTGTCTTGCAGGCTCTTTCTTCACAAAAAGGGCCGCTGCACAGCGCAGCGGCCCCGTATCGTTCCTTCTCAGATCGAGATCGCGTTGGCAATGTCGATCATTTCCCGGTCGATGGTCTTGTGCATGGACAGCGCCACGTTCACATCGTAGTCCACGATCTTGTCGCCGGACACCGCGACCACGCGGTTGTAAATGCCCTTATCCAGCAGATCCACCGCATGGTAGCCCATCAGCGAAGCATTCACACGGTCACGAACCGTCGGGGAACCGCCGCGCTGGATGTGGCCCAGGACCGTAGCGCGGGAATCCACGCCGGTGGTCGCCTGGATCTGGTTGGCCAGTTCCTGCGCGCCCACGACGCCTTCCGACACGATGATGATGAAGTGCTTCTTGCCGGTGGACTGGGTCTGGCGCATACGCTGCAGGATGTCGCGCTCAAAGTCGAACGGGATCTCCGGCAGCAGCACAGCCAACGCGCCGGTGGCAATACCCACGTTCAGCGCGATATAGCCGGCGTGATGGCCCATGACCTCGACCACGCTGCAGCGGTCATGGCTCTGGGTGGTATCGCGCAGTTTGTCGATGGCTTCCACAGCCGTGTTCATGGCCGTGTCATAGCCGATGGTGTACTCGCTGCAGGCGATATCGTTGTCGATGGTGCCGGGCAGGCCGATGCAGGGGATGCCCTGATTGGCGAGCGCGCGGGCGCCCATGAAAGAACCGTCGCCGCCGATAACGACCAGCGCGTCGATGCCCAGCTCCTTGCAGCGGGCCAGGCCCTTCGCCTGGCCTTCCTGGGTCTTGAACTCCAGGCAGCGGGCGGTATAAAGGATCGTACCGCCGCGGTGGATGATCTCCGACACGCTGCGGACATTCATTTCATAGCATTCACCATTGATCAGGCCGTTATAGCCGCGCTGAATGCCCATCATCCGGTAACCCTTGCTGATGCCGGCGCGCACGATCGCGCGGACAGCCGCGTTCATACCGGGGGCGTCACCGCCGCTGGTCAAAACACCGATGGTTTTTATTTCCTTAGCCATAATGCAGCTCCTCCTGTTCGGGAACATAGCGTTATTCAGAATATTTTTTTAACAATCTATAACAGTCCCATTATACCACAACTCATGGCCTTCGATTATGGATAATTCACGCAAAACATATGGATTTATTTTGCATTCTCAGGGGCTGTCTGCACTTTTACATGCTCTTCGCCCAAAATTCTGGCCAGTTCGGCCCGCAAAAGCGGGTCGTCCTTAACGGCCATGTGGCGCGCCAAAACCTTCTTTCCGCTGTCGGCAAAGCGGAAATAGACCTTGACCGTGCCGCCGTCAAATATGTTGCAAAGCAGGTTCTCTACCTTGTGCATCTCCGGGCACTGCATGGAAGGGACGGTCAGGAAATACCCGCTTGCCCCCTCTGCGCTTTTTTCGCGCTCCACACGGTCGGCGCGGTTCCGCCCGAAACTCTTGGCCGGATCGTAGCTTTCGATGGGCTGAATACCCTCCACGATCAGGCGCGCCGCTTCTTCCTCCTTGACGGAGACACGGCCGTTCGCTACTACGACGGCGTTTTCCTGCAGCGCCGCGCGGCATTCCGCCAACACCCGCGGGAAGATCAGCAGCTCCATGGAGCCGGTCAGGTCTTCAATGGTGGTAAAGGCCATCAGGGTATTGGATTTTGTGGTCATGATCTTGTTTTTGACGACCGTGCACAAGATCGTCACCATCTGGTCATCAAACTGGCGGGCATCCTCCCCCTGCAACTGTGCTACCGTGCAGGTGGAGATCTGGGCGATCTGCTCCCGGTAGGCGTCCAGCGGGTGGCCGGACAGATACAGGCCGGACACCTCTTTTTCCATCTTGAGCAGTTCACTGGCAGGATATTCCGGGATGTTGGAAACTTTGTAGTCGTTGACCGCAGGCTCCCCTGCCCCGCCGCTCATCATGCCGAAAAGGTCCATCTGCCCTTCCAGATTGCGGCGCATGTCGGTCTCCACGCTTTTCAGGATGCCCTCGACACATTCGAGCATACCTCGGCGGGAAGGTTCCAGTGCGTCGAACGCGCCGCACTTGACCAGATTTTCCAGCGCGCGGCGGTTCAGTTCATTGCCGTACAGCCGCTTGCAAAAATCATACAGCCCGCGGTAGGGGCGGTCCTCCCGCTCCCGGACCACAGCTTCGATCAGGTTGCGGCCCACGCTCTTGACTGCGTTCAGGCCAAAGCGGATACAATCGCCGTCCGCCGTGAAGCCGCCGCGCGATACGTTGATATCCGGCTGCAGGACCTTGATGCCCAGCCGCTGGCACTCCGTCGTATATTCAATGACTTTGGAAGTGTTGTCCAGCACGCTGGTCAGCAGCGCCGCCATAAACTCATGGGGATAATGGCATTTGAGGTAGGCGGTCTGGAAGGCCACATACGCATAACATGCCGCATGGGACTTGTTGAACGCATAGGAAGCGAAGCTGATCATTTCGTCGTAGATCTCGTTGGCGACGCTCTCCGGGATGCCGTTCTTGACGCAGCCGGGGCACTCCTTGCCCGGTTCCGTGCAGCCGTGAACGAAGTGTTCACGTTCCGCCTCCATGACTGCGTGCTTTTTCTTGCTCATGGCGCGGCGGATGTTGTCGGCCTGGCCGAAGCTGAAGCCCGCCAGTTCCCGGAAGATCTGCATGACCTGTTCCTGGTAGACGATACAGCCGTTGGTAACGTCCAGGATGTGGGCCAATTGCGGCGTCTTGTAGCTGATCTTGTCTGGCTCCCGGCGGTTGCGCAGGTAGGTGGGGATGGATTCCATCGGCCCGGGACGGTACAAAGAGATCAGCGCGATGATATCTTCCAGGTTCTTCGGGCGCATACTGACCAGCACCTGCGTCATGCCCGTAGATTCAAGCTGGAAAATGCCCTCGGTCTCGCCGCGCGCCAGCATGGCGTAGGTGTCGGGGTCATCGTAGCTGATGTTCGCCATTCTGAACTCCGGCACCCGGTTGCGCACGGCCATTTCGGTATCATGGATGACCGTCAGCGTCCGCAGCCCCAGGAAGTCCATCTTCAGCAGGCCCAGACGCTCGATCTCCACCATGTTGAACTGGGTGACCGGCAGGCCGTCGTTGGTCGCCAGCGGCACATACTCGGTTGCCGGTTCGCGGGTGATGACGACGCCCGCCGCATGGGTCGAAGCATGGCGCGGCATGCCCTCCACCTTGAGCGAGGTGTCGATCAGTTCATGCACCTGCGGATTGCTCTCGTACATGGCCTTGAGGTCCGGGCTGACATCCAGCGCCTTCTGCAGGGTCATTTTCAATTCCATGGGGATCAGCTTGGCGACCTTGTCCACATCCTGATACGCCATGCCCATGACACGGCCCACATCGCGCACGGCCGCCCGCGCGGCCATCGTACCGAAGGTAACGATCTGGGCCACATGGTCCCGGCCATATTTTTCGTTGACGTAGTCGATGACTTCCTGACGGCGCTCATAGCAGAAATCCACGTCGAAGTCCGGCATGGAAACGCGCTCCGGGTTGAGGAAGCGTTCAAAGATCAGGTTGTAACGGATCGGGTCGATGTCAGTGATGCCCACACAGTAAGCCGCCAGACTGCCCGCGCCCGAACCACGGCCCGGCCCCACCGGGATGTCCCGCGTTTTGGCATAGTTGATAAAGTCGTAGACGATCAGGTAATAGTTGGTGTACCCCATCGTTTTGACGACGTTGATCTCATGGCTCAGGCGTTCCCGCAGCGCGTCGGTAACTTTGCCCGGGTAGCGGCGTTCCAGACCTTCCCAGCAGAGCTTTTCAAAGTACGCCTGGTTCTCCATCCCGTCGGGCGCGCGGAAATACGGCAGTTTGGTCTCGCCGAACGTGAACGCGAAGTTGCACTGTTCCGCGATCTTATTGGTATTCTCGCAGGCTTCCGGCACCATCGAGAAAAGATCATACATTTCCTCGGTGCTTTTGAGGTAGAACTCGTCGGTCTGGAATTCCATGCGGTCCGCGTCCGCAATGGTCTTGCCCGTCTGGATACAGAGCAAAATGCTCTGCATCTTGGCGTCCTCTTTGGTGATATAGTGGGCGTCGTTGGTCGCCACCAGCGGGATGCCCGTTTCTCTTGACAGGCGGATGAGCTGCGGCAGGACCACCTGATCCTCGTCCAGACCGTGGTCCTGCAGTTCAAGATAATAGTTGCCTTCGCCAAACAGGTCGCGGTAGTACAGCGCCGTCTGCTTGGCGCGCTCGTAATCACCAGCCAGGATCGCCTTGGGCACCTCGCCCGCCAGACAGGCGGAAAGACAGATCAGCCCCTCATGGTGCTGTTCCAGCAGTTCTTTATCAATGCGCGGCTTGGAATAGAATCCTTCCAGGAATCCAGCCGAAACCATCTTGATCAGGTTCCGGTAGCCGGTCTCGTCTTTGCACAGCAGGATCAGGTGGCTGTTGCCGTCGATCCGGTTGACTTTGTCAAAGCGGGTGCGGGTCGCCACATAGACCTCGCAGCCGATGATCGGCTTGATGCCCGCCGCCTTGGCCGCATCAAAAAAAGCCACGCTGCCATACATGACGCCGTGGTCCGTGATCGCGCACGCCGTCTGTCCCATCGCTTTCAGATGGTCGAACATGCGGTCGATCCGGCAGGCGCCATCCAGCAGGCTGTATTCGGTATGCACATGCAGATGGGTGAACTGTCTCTGCGTCGCTTCAGACATTGCTTTGATCCTTTTCTTCTTGGGGCCCGTCCGGCAGGCTGCGGGCCGCTTCCTGGATACGTTTGAATCGGTGGGAAAGCCCCGCCTTGCTCACCGGCGGGTCAAACTTCTGGGCCAGCTTTGCCAGGGGCAGATCCGGGTACTGCATCCGCAGGCGCGCGGTCTGGCGCAGCGGTTCCGGCAGCGCCGACAGCGCCCCCGCAGCTTTCAGCCGTTCAATGGCCATCTGCACCTGCACCGCCGCCTGGACACTTTTGCCCATGTTGGCCGTTTCGCAGTTGGAAAGGCGGTTGGTCTTGTTGCGCATCTCGTTATACAGGCGCTGGTCCATGATGCGCATGGCCGCGCCGCCCGCGCCCATAAAGGTCAGCAGATCCTCGATGTGGTCGGCGGCCCGCACATAGATCGTATTGGCCCCCTTGCGCAGCGCGCGGTGGGGGTGGAAATCATGCTCCGCCAGCATCGCCTCCAACTGCTGCGACAGGTAATGCCGGGTGGACAAAAATTCCAGGTTATAGCTTTTTTCGGGGTCCGTCATGGTCCCGCAGCAAAGGAACGCCGTGGCGATAAAGGTCTGCACGCATTTCTGGCACTTAAAAGGCTGCGGACGGATCCGCAGCGTAGGTTCCCTGCCTGTATGCCCGAAAAGGTCCAGCAGTTTGCGGACTTCCTCCGGCTGTTTCACACTGAACTCAAATACCGGGCCGGTGGGGCGCTCTTTGCGCAGCACATCGCCCTGGATGCCGCAGCGGCGATATACTTTCTGGGCAAAGTTGGCTACGCCCTCGTTTTCGGTCTGCAAGACCACACCGCGGTCGTCGAAATACTTGCCGAAGCAGGCTACCGCATAGGCCGCCGCCGCATTGCAACAGGGTTTTGTGATCCGGTGGCGAAGGATCTCGTTTTTAACCTCTTGCGAAAAACTCAAAATCTTCCTCCCTTGCGGTGCAGCGGGGCTTTTCACAGCGTACGCTTTGCGTCCCGGTGCTGCACGTTGGGGGCATACCCCAGCTTCTGGCAGAACTCCCCGATCTTGCGGGCGAACGTGATCGAACGGTGCTTGCCGCCCGTACACCCGACCGCGATCATAAGCTGGCTTTTGCCCTCCTTCACATACAAGGGCAGCGCATACTCCAGCATGCTTTCATACCGGCGCAGCAGCTCCTGCGACTCCGGCGCGGCCATCACGTAGTCCACCACCGGCTGGTCCATGCCGGTCAGGTTTTTGAGTTCCGGCACATAGAACGGGTTGGGCAGACAGCGCACGTCCAGCACAAGGTCGGCCTCCTGCGGCAGCCCGTACTTGAACCCGAACGAAACGATGGTAAGGGCCATCGGGCTTTTGCCCTTGTCCAGGAACAAACCGCAGATCCGCTCTTTGTTCTGGGCCGCGCTCAACAGGGACGTGTCGATCACATAGCGGGCACGGCTGCGCAGCGGGCGCAGCAGGCTGCGCTCCTTTTCGATGGCTTCCTCGACCGAAACATGGTCGGTGACAGAGATCGGGTGCTGGCGGCGCGTTTCTTTATAGCGGCGCTGGATCGTGTCGCTGCTGGCGTCAAGAAACAGGATCTCATAGTCGATCTTTTTGGCGTCCAGATCAGCCAGCGCCTGCTCCAACTGGTCGCTGTTGCGCACGCCGCGCACGTCCATCACCACTGCCACGCGGCTGAGCTGGTTTTCGCCCTGCAGGGCAAAATCCACGATACGCGGCAGCAGCGCGATGGGAATGTTATCAATACAGAAAAAGCCGATATCTTCCAGCGCGTTGACCGCCATGGATTTGCCAGCGCCGGACAAGCCCGTTACGATCAGAAAATTCATCCCAACCCCTGCCTTTTCACTTTACTACCCGGATCTCCCGTTCCAGCACATAGCCGGTCTTTTCCCGGACGATCCGTTTTACTTCCTCCGTCAGGGCCACCACGTCCGCACAGGTCGCGCCGCCCTTGTTGATCACAAAACCACAGTGTTTCTCGCTGATCTGCGCCCCGCCGACGGAAAAACCGCGCAGGCCGCAGTCCTGGATCAGCTTGCCCGCAAACGCCCCCTGCGGGCGCTTGAAGGTGCTGCCCGCGCTGGGCCATTCAAGGGGCTGCTTTTCATTGCGGCGACGCAGGTATTCCTGCATCTGCGCCAGAATTTGCGCCGGGTCGCCGGGGTGCAGGCGCACCGTAGCCGAAAGGATGCACCAAGACGGATTTTTTTCAAAAATGCTGGTGCGGTATCCCATCTGCAGTTCTTCAGCTGGCAGCGAACGCCGTTGCCCGTCCGTATTAAGATACGACACTTCCTGCAGAACGTCCTTCAGTTCCCCGCCGTAGGCCCCCGCGTTCATATAGACCGCGCCGCCCACCGTGCCGGGGATGCCGCTGAAACACTCCAGCCCGGCCAGACCGCGCTGCTGCGCCTCGGCGCACAGGCGGCCCAGCGTCATACCGGCCCCCGCCGTGACAAGAAATGCATCCCCGCTTTGGACGGTGGAAAGTTCCCCTGTCAGGCCGCGCAGGTCGATCACAGCGCCGTCATACCCCTCGTCAGAAAACAGCGTGTTGGACCCGTTCCCCAGGAAGTAGGTGCGCACCGCCTGTTCCCGGCAGCAGGCAAGCAGCGCCTGTAACTGCGCCGCGTCCTGCGGCCGGCACCAGAACGCGGCCGGTCCGCCGATGCGGAAGGTCGTGTGTTCCGCCAGGGGTTCCTGTTCTGTAAAGGCCACGGAAAGCGCCGTCAAACTGTCCCGCAGGGCGGCTGCCTGTTGCTGCTGCATGGTTTCTCCCTCTTTAAAGCCCTTTCGGGCATGGTCTTTATTTTCGGTCTGGTTCAAATCGAGCTTTCCAGCGCCGCCGCGCCGATCACGCCCGCGTCGTTGCGCAGTTCGCAGGCGCGGATCTCCGGCACACGGCCGCCGGTGATGTCATGGGTCTCCTTCTGCACATAGGCGCGCACGGGTCCCAGCAGCGTTTCGCCCTGGTTGGACACGCCGCCGCCGACACAGATCACTTCCGGCTGGAAGGTATTGACCACGTTGGCAAGGCCGCAGCCGACATACTCCATCCAGTTCTCCACGACCTGACGGGCCACCGTGTCGCCCTTGGCCATGGCGTCAAAAGAAGTTTTGGCGTTGACATGGTCGAGGTCCGGCACCAGCTTCCACATCAGCGTATCGCTGTGTTCCTGCATGGCCGCCTTGGTATCCTCCGTCAGCGCGCGGGAAGAAGCGTACCGCTCCCAGCAGCCGCAGCGCCCGCAGTTGCACTTGCGGCCGCCCTTGACGATGACAGTATGGCCCATTTCGCCCGCTGCGAAATTGAAGCCGCGCAGGATCTTGCCGCCCAAAATGATGCCGCTGCCGATGCCGGTGCCCAGCGTGATCACCACCGCGTCCTTGTAACCCTTGGCGCCGCCCGCGATGTACTCGCCGAAAGCCGCGGCGTTAGCGTCGTTCTCCACATACACCTTGCAGCCCAGGATCTTCTCCATATCCGGGCCAAGGTTCCAGTCATAGTAACCAAAGTTGGTGTTATAGCCCACAAAGCCGGTGGTAAAGTTCACGCTGCCGGGCGTGCCGATGCCCACATAGCGAACGTCGGAAAAATCGACGTTATTTTCCTTCGCCACCGTGTGGCACAGCTCGGCCAGTGCCTTTTCCAGGTCCGCGGCAGGGCGCGGCAAACGGGTCGCCCAGGTCACCTTGCCGATGATCTCATAATTTTCATTGACGAGGCCCGCCGTCATGGTGGTGCCGCCCAGATCGATCCCGATGGTGTACTGACTCATAGTATGATTCCTCCTACATATTCTGCACAGCGGCGGCCGTGCAATTTCAATTCATTGACCAGATTTTCCCGCGTGGCGTTGACGATCAGTTCCGCCGGGAACTGCAACTCCTCCAACAGCCCGAACAGCGGTTCCAGCCCTGTCTGCAATTTCCAGGCGCTATGGGCATCACTGTCCACCGCAATGCGGCACCCGTTATTCAGGCAGGCTGTAAGCAGCGCGCGCATGTTGGGGATGCCGTCCCTGCGGACCTGAAAGGAATTTGCATTCAGTTCCACGACCTTGTGGTTCTTTGCAAACGCCTTTGTCACAAGTTCATAATCGTACTGGTAGTTGCTCTGTTCCGAATGGCCGATGCAGTCCACATACGGGTTTTCCGCTACGCTCAGCCAAAGCCGGTTGGCCTCCTTGCGCGTCAGCAGTCCGGGGATGCAGGGGCTGTGGATGGACGCCACCACCCAGTCCTGCGCCGCCAACTGCCACGGGGGCATATCCAGGCCGCCCTTGGTGTCCATCACATTGACTTCCGCGCCATAGAGCATCGCCACGCCGTCTATTTCCCGGGGCAGGGCGTTCCAGTTTGCAAAATGCCAACTGTGCGGCGCGTCCGGCATGGCCGGGGCGTGGTCCGTGATTGCCAAAGCGCAGTAGCCGGCCGCTTTGGCCGCGGCGGCCATCTCGTTTAAGGTCTGGTAAGCATGGGTCGCACACAGCGTATGTGTGTGCAGGTCTGCGATCATCTGCATAATAAAGCGGGTTCTCTCTTCCTGTTAAATTCAGAGGGGGGTATCACTCTGCAGCCCCAACTGCGTCAGCAGTTCCTTGGCCGCATTGTAGCCCATTTCCTTGGTACGGTTGTTGATGGCGGCCGTTTCCAGAATGACTGCCAGATTTCGTCCGGGCATGACCGGGATGACCATGCTGGGGATCTTGACGCCCAGAATGTCAAAGTACTGGGTCTCCAGCCCGGTGCGGTCGTAGTTCTTCGTCTTGTCCCAGGGTTCAAACTGAACGACCAGTTCCACCTCCACACTGCTGCGCACCGAACCGATGCCGAAGACATGGGCGACGTTGATGATGCCGATGCCGCGCAGTTCGATAAAGTAGCGGATATTGGCCGGCGCCGTGCCCAGGATGTTCCGGTTGGAAACACGGCGCAGTTCCACCGCATCGTCTGCGATCAGACGGTGGCCGCGCTTGACCAGCTCGATGGCCGTTTCGCTTTTGCCTACGCCGGAATCACCCAAAATCAGGATGCCTTCGCCGTACACTTCCACGAGAACACCGTGGCGCGTGATGCGCGGCGCCAGTTCGGTGTTCAGCGTCGTGATGAGTACCCCCATCAACGTGGAGGTCATCTCGGTCGACATGAGGATCGGCACGCTGTACTGCTTGGCGTACTGCATCATTTCCGACAGCGGCTGCATATTGCGCGTCAGAATGACCGCCGGCGGCTGGAAGGAAAACAGCTTTTCCAGCCGCATGTTGCGCAGGGATGTGGAGAGTTCTTCCAGATACGACATCTCGGTCAGGCCGATGATCTGGACGCGGGTACTGTCGAAGTTTTCATAGTACCCGGCCAGCAGGATACCCGGGCGGTAAACCTCCGTAGCCGTAACCTTGATCTTCTCCAGTTCGCACGGCGTATAGGCCACCGTAAGTTTTGCTTCCTCCACCAGTTTTGCAAGGGATACAGAAAATTCAGACACAGCCGGACACCCCTTCCCTGAGGTATAATAATCTGGTTTTATTATAGCGTACTCCCCTGTTTTTGTACAGTGCCCAGCCGGGCTGAACAATAAAAAAATACCTGCCGCAAGCGGCAGGCAGATACTTTTCAATTTTGCTGCGGGCGCAGCGCCGCATACCCTTTTTGCAGGCGGCGGTGCAGCCAGAGCAGACCTTCCGCCGCGGCCCAGGTGCCGCCCAGATAAACGAGGAACAGAAACAGCGTATCACGCCGCCCCAGCGCCGCCAGATCAAAGGATTCCGCCATGCGCTGGATCAGCACATGATGCACCAGGAACACCGCGTAGGAGATCTTTGCCAGATACCCGCAGACCGCGCGCGGCCACGGCCGGTCAAACAACCGCGAAACCGCAGCCAGCAGCGTAAAGACCACCACGCTGAAAAGCGCGCAGGTGACCTTACTGTTCCACCCTGCGCACAGGGGCGTTCCCACGGCCGCCAGCAGCGCCAGCACCGTGCGGGCTTTCCCGCCCAGTTTGAGGAACTGCATACCGAACAGGAATTCCAGCACATGGATCGCCACAAGCTGCGCGTCCCACCCAGCCAGATGCACCGGCAGGCAGACCGCCAACGCCGCCACCCAGGTGCAGACCGGGCTGCGGCGAAGGCCGGAATTCAAAAGCGGGAACAACAGGTACAGGAACAGGATACTGCCAAGGAACCATTCGCCCACACAGGCAAAGTCCATGCCCACCCAGCCGGCGGCTACCGCAAAGTTATCAAGCCCCAGCACGGTGAGCAGCAGCGTCGGCGTTTTTGCCGCCGCATAGTACCCCGGCTTGCTCAGAAAGCGCAGAGCGAAGCAGACCGCCCACGCCAGCCAGAACAGCGGATAGATGGCCCGCGCGCGCTTTTTGTAAAACGTGCCCAGCCCCTGCTCCGGCGGCGTGGTCAGGGCCAGCGCCGCGCCGGAAACGATGAAAAACAGGGAAGAACCAAAGTCCCCCAGGTAGATCCCGAACGGGAGTGTGCTGGCAAACAGTTTGTGCGGCAGCGTAAAGTAGCCGGTGACCGTCGCATTGAAATGGATGATCAGGATGGCGGCCAGCGCCACCGCGCGCACAAAGTCCAAATAAAACAGCCGTTGCTTTTTGATATGATCTCTCCCCTTTACCGGCGCCTGAGCCTGCGTTTTGCCAGGCGGCCCAACTGCCTGACCACGGCCCGCGGCGTCTGCGCTGCCTGACAGTACAGCGCAAGCTGTTCGGCACGGGCCGACGCCTGCGCCGCGGTATCAAAGACCGCACTGTAAAATCCGTTTTTCTGTACCAGAAGCGGCAGGCGCCAGCACACGCCTTCCGCCTGCAAATCCGGGCAGCAGCCGCCAAGCGCCGCTTCCCGTACCAAAGCCCATCCCGCTGCCGGTGCGGGCGGCGGGGTTTCTCCGGCAGGCACGCCCAGTTCCCGCGCCATTCCGGCGCCCAGCTTGCGCCACTGGGCGGCCGCGTTTTCTGCAAACGGCGGCCACGACGGCCATGCCGGGCAGAGCAGCCCCAGCGCAGGTTCCCGCGCAAACAATGCAGCCGCAGCCGCCAGGCAGCGGTCTGCCTCCTCCGCGCTTTGGCGCAGGTACCACGCACTCACCGGCTCGGCGTCGAGCGGGTCAAAACGCAGTAGCCGCAGCCCCCGCTTTTCCAGTTCCGCAGGCCCTTTTTCTTTCCCCAGGACGTAGTGCCAGGGCAGGTTCCGGGCCAAATCTGCAACGGGATGTTCCCGTAACAGCGACGCCACCAGCGCGTCCACCGGGTAATCTGTTTCCCCGCGTAAGTACGCATACAGTTCGCGGGCCGCCGCGCCGTCCGTCCGGCGCAGTTCGTCCGCGTAAGGCGTAAAGAAGCTGCGCCGCTTGAAAAATGGGCAGCCGCGTTTTGCGATCAGTTCCCGCGGGCAGGCCATGATCGGGTTGAGAAAAACAGCCCGAAGGTCCTCCGTCTGCACATAGCTGTCCCACTGGAAGCCGCGCTGGGCAAAGTATGCCGTGAAGCGCGTTTCATGGCAGATGACGGACTCCTCATAGCTGCGGGGCATCCGCATCTGCTGCCAGTACACCCAAAATGCGTCATCCCGCAGCATCCGCCCGCGCACCGCCAGAAAGTGGGATTGCAGGTGTTCCGGCACCTGCCCGCCAAAGCGGCGGCTGCGCATCGCGTAATGGCGCGTCAGCCCCCAAAAGTCCAGTTCCGGGCGCGTTTCCATCGTTTCAAACATCCGCCGCAGCGGTTCGCCGGGGCCGACCGGCCCTGCCAGGGTATAATTCATCAGGACGACTTCCTCATACCGGCAGACTTCTTCCCTGCCGCAATGAAAAAGCGCATCCCGGTACGCCCCGACATCAAAACCCGTATTCGTGCGTTCCAGCAGTTCGCACCCGGCTTTTTCCGCCCAGGCGCGGTCTGCGGGACGCAGTTTTGCGTTGGTCACAAAGAGCAGACGCCCAAAAGGCAGCAGCGCCTCTGCCGCCAGGCGGCAGGGCGCGTCGATCTGCCCCAGGGCATCATAATGGAAATAAATCAGCAGCCGCCTCATGGCAATCAATCCTCGTAGGGACCGTGGCGCGGCCCGAAGATCGCGCGCTTGGTCGCGATCAATCCCTTATAGGCCGGTTCGGGCAGACGGTCCCGCAGCCAGTTGCGCGCATGACGGCGGCGCGTATTGGCATAGGGGCCGTACACGGCGAACAGATGCCGCTTGGCCGCAAAGCCTACCGCCGACGTTGCCGCCGCCCAGAACGTGGTACAGTCAAAGACCCTTGCCAGCGGGCGGATCAGCCCGTTGGCGTAAGCCTGCATCGTATCGCTGCGCAGCACGGCAAAGTCGCGGCTCATGACGACGGCCGGGTAATACCCTGCCGCCTGGGCCACGAAAGGATACACGCGCTCGATGGCATGGCTGATGGTCCCGTCCTGCGGCAGCGGTTCAGGCGGGAAGTCACTGTGCTCCCAGCCATGGGCAAACAGCGGTTCCAGCGCGGCGGGACGGAACCAGAACACGCTGCCGAACGGCGCAATCGGGGATTCCTCGCCGGAGATCGGCACATCCAGGTGCAGCGTTTTGAGAAGCTGCTTCGTGTTCTCAAAGTTCGGGCCCCAGCCGCCGGAGCACATATTCATGAAATACAGCCCGTGGGTGGGGTACGGCGGGCACAGAATGCCAAGATACGGGTCCCGCTCAAACTCGCACAGGACGTTGCGCACATGGGCGGCATTCTTGCACACGTTCTCGTTGCACACATAGCCGAAGCTGGCGCCCACGCTGCCGGGCTTGGTCTGGATGGCCTTTTTGTCGTGCATGAAGCAGACATAATCATAGCCGCGCAGATGCGGGGCCAGGTCACACAGGAACGCCGCCACGTCCCGGCCGCGGTTCTCCACCACCAGCACCGTGACGCTGTGCAGGTCCTGCCCGGCGAAAGCCTGTTCGATCCGGCGCTTTTTCTCCTCGTCATTCGTGGAGATGAACACATCCGTCTGCGGCGGGAATTTGGCCGCAAACGCCAGGCTCTGGTCCAGCATGTCCATAAAATACAGGTGCATGGCCAGGGCGATGCGCCGCCCTTCGCAGACCTGCTGCGCCAGGGCGGGGTCCTGCACCTGCGGCGGGATCACACGGGTCAGCCCCAGGTTGCGGGTGAACTCGTGCGGGTGCATCGTGCGGATCATGTTCTTCCAGATCAGATCCACGGGATAGTCCGTTTCATCGCGCAGGTAGTCATACAGTTCCCGCACCGGCTCCCCGGCCGTATCGTTCAGGTAGGCTTCCAGCGTATGCATAAAGCTGCGTCGCTTGAACAGCGGGCACTTTTTGTCGCGCAGAAGCCTGACCGGGCAGACCAGCAGCGGGTAGTCCGTGAACTCTTTCAGATCATCCGTCTTGACATAGACATCCCACTTGAAGCCGCGATCCTCGAACTGTTTGGTGAATACCGCCTCATACCGCTGCACGGAATCCGTGTAGCTTTCGATCATCGGCATCTCATTCCAGTAGGCCTGCAGTTCGGGGCTTTGGATGAAACGCTTGCGGTACACAATGAAATGGGACTGGATGTGCACCGGCAGATACCGGTACAGGTGCTTGCCCTTGAAGGGGTTGGTCTTGGCGCCGTGATGGATCGTCAGCCCCCAGAAGTCGAGGTCCTCCTGCGCGGCCATGGCGTCGAACATCTCCCGCAAAGGGCGCACCGGCCCCATCAGCGTGGAGTTGGTCATGACGACCTCGTCAAATTCCGAGAGTTTCTCCCAGCCGTAGGAGTCCAGCGCGGTCTTGTAGGCCCAGACATCCAGGCCCTTGTTTTCCCGCACGATGATGTGGTCGGTAAACTGGCCGAAAGCCGCGCGGCCCTGTTCACTGAGTTTTCCGTTGCAGACCACTACCAGTTCGCTCAGGTTTTTGACGAGGTCTGCCAGGTAATAGAGGATGAACTCATCCACATCCCCGTTTTTCTCGTAAAAGAAGAAGATTCCCAGTCGCTTCATATCTGTTCCTTTTCCAGAATCTGATTGATCTTGGTCGCGTCGCCCCAGGTGCCGGGGCTGTCATACGGGCGGTCAGGGTACGCCCCGTACTGCAGCTTGATCTTGTAGTGCTTTTCTTTCAGAAAACGCTCTACCCGGTCCGCCAGGGACTGCGGCTTGCCGGTGCAGACGTTGATGATGCCGTTGACCTCATCCTGCACGCTGGCCGCCACGATCATGTGGGCCAGTTCGTCCACATCAATGAAGTCATACAGGTTTTTGCCGCTGGTGAAGGGGAAGGTCTCTTTTCCTTCTTCCTCCGCCTGGGCCAGCTTGGCAAAAATCGAACTGCCGTGCGCTTCATCCCCCGTGATATAGTAAGCGCGCAGCCAGTGCAGTTTGCAGGCGGAGTCCTCCAACGACAGCATCAGGCTCTGCCGCAGCGCGTTCTTGGCAATGCCGTACTGGCTCTGCGGTTTGCAGGGGGTGCTCTCGTTGATGGGGCCTTCCCAGTATCCTACCTCGTGCATCGTCCCCATAACGCTCAGCGATTGCAGGCCGCCTTCCGCCATATGGTTCAAAAAGACTACATGGTCAGAAAGGTCGCGCATATGGGCCGGGGAATTGTGGCGGAACCCGTCCCGCCAGGCCAGATGGATGCAGATATCCGGGCTGCCCAGCTTCCTGTAAATATCGGGGTCGCCGCTGAAGATCGGCACGTCGCAGAATTCAGCGCGCTCATCCAGCCCCTTGAACGCAAAATCCGAAGCGATGACCCGGTATCCACGATCCAAAGCATGTTTCACCACATGGCGGCCGATATACCCCGCCGCGCCGGTGACCAAAATCGTTTTCATGGCATTCCCTCGCTTATCCTGTGCTTTACCGACCCGAAAGCAGGTCGTACATGCGCTGCATATGGAGCTGATAGAGCAGCAATGCAGCCATTTTCTTTTTATTTTGCCTTGCAATCCGCAAAAAGTCAAGCGTTCGGCCCGGATATTGCGCCAATACGGCCCGCAGCGCCCGCCAGGCACGGCGGCGCAGGGCGGCCGGCGCCTGCCCGTCCCGGAGCTGGTGCATCAAAAACGTGACCGCTTCGGTCCTGCGCAGCGTCCAGACCTGCGCGCGGTCCTGTTCCGGGCAGCGCGCCCGGACCGCCGCGTATTCGGCCGCCATCCAGGGCGCCAGCGCCTGGATCCTGCCGTGGAACGCCTGCGCCGAACGGCAGACGGATGTGCTCTGGGCACGCTCGAAATGCCGGTAGACCGCCCGCGGCAGATAGACCGCCCGGTCCGTCCCGGCATAGAGCGTCATGTTAAAGATAAAATCTTCCAGCCCATAACGGCACCGTTCATCGAATTTCAGCCCCTTCAACGCCTGACGGCGGTAGAGCGCGTTCCATACGAACTGCGGACCGCTGTTTTCAAGAAACGCCGCATAGCCGTCTTTCCAAAGGCAGCAGATCTTCCCCTGCGGGTGCGGCTGCACCGCAAAAGCACCGTCCGCGCCTTCGCGCAGCAGTTCATAGCCGGCACGCACCACATCCGCCCGCGTTTTCTGCGCCGCTTCCAGCAGAAGGCGCAGCGCCCCCGGCAGGAACACGTCGTCGTCATCGCAAAAGGCGATGTATTCGCCGGTTGCGGTTTCCATGCCGCGGTTCCGTGCCGCACAGATCCCGGCGTTTTTCTGGCTGATGACCCGGACCCGGCCGTCCTGTGCCGACAGTTCATGGCACACGGCGGCCGTTCCATCGGTCGAGCCGTCATCCACCAAAAGCAGCTCAAAATCCCGCACATCCTGCTGCAGGATCGCTTCCACCGCCGCCCGCAGCGTGGCGGCGGCGTTATACACCGGTATGATGATGCTGATCTGTGTTGCCACGGGGCGTTCTTCCTTTACCCTTTATCGTTTCTTTTGGCGGCCGCATACAGGCGGTCATACGGCAGCGGAAGGGGCAAAAGCCGCTTCAAAAAGCCGACCTTCCAGCGCGCCTGCGAAAAATCCCGCGCCGCCTGCCGCGGGCTGCGCAGATACCCGGCCCATGACCCGGCCGCTGCCAGCGGATAGATACCGCCGTCCTCGACCGTCAGGTCGCCCAGGATCTCCAGTTCCGCTTTCCGGGGCCTTGCCGCCATACGCAAAAACGGCTGGATCGCAAGCGGCGGCGGGATCAAAACATCGGCCAGGACGCTGCCCTTCCACGCCGTAACAAAGGCCATGGCGCCGCGCTGGAGCGCGCTAATGCACGGTTCCGGCACCTGTTGCTGCTGCTTTGCCCGGACCGTTCCCTGTGTTTTTATATAGCCCAGGGTCGCGCCCACATCTTCTGAAAGCAGACGTTCCAGCATCGGCTGCCCGGCCCAGTAAGTCGCCTTCTGCTTTTCCGGGATGGCAAGGCAGACCTGCGCCCGCCCGTCCGGGAAACGGCCGGGCAGCCGTCCGTCGCCCGAAAGCTGAAGCCCCTGCAGTTTTATCTGGCAGAGTGCTTCCAGCAGCATTTGGGTCGTTCCCCCGCTGCCGATATCCACAAGGCAGTCCCCGGTACGCAGCCCTTCCTGCCGCAGGTATTCCAGCGCCAGCGCGCCGTCCTGCGCGGGCTGCAGCCGCCCCAGAAAATCCAGGACGCTCCCATCCGCCGGTTCTGCTTTCAGATCAAAAATTTGTTCCGCGCTCTCCTTAGGGCAGGCTGCGCCGCAGTATGCCGCGATCTCGGCCCCCGTCAGGCGCTGGCGGGGCAGCGCCGCAAGCAACTGCGGCAGCATCCTCTTTTCCAGAAGCGCCGGGCACAAACTGCGGCGGGACACCTGCAGATACCGCGTGGCCTCCTCCGGATACAAGACCTGATAGGCCGCCCGCATCAAATACATATCCCGCGCCAGAAAGAACAGCCGCCCTCCGGCGCGCCGGGGCGCACTGTCGTGCAGCCAGCGGCAAAACGCGACCATCAGCGGCCCCAGCACCGAAAACCCGATGCTCTCCGCCGTGACCGGCTGGCCGCCCAGCCGGTTGCCGCAAAAGGCAGCCAGCGCCCTGGCCTGTGGCTGTGGTTCTTCCCTGCCCGCGCTTTCTACAGGCAGGTGCCAAGCCCGGACCCCGGCCAGCGCGGCCCCGGCCACATCGGCGCGCCAGTCATCCCCGATGAAAAGGACCTCCGACGCTTTGAGCCCGGTATCATGCAAAAAGCGGCGGAACAGCGCACCGCTGCGCTTCTGCACACCGTAGGCACTCGAAACGAACCCGCCGTCCAGCATATCATACCCGCAGTGCTGCAGCATGGCGGCGATCTGCTCGGAAGGCAGGTACATATCGGAAATATAGTAGAGCTTTTTCCCCTGCGCGTGCAGGGCCCGGACCGCTTCCAACACCGGCCGGTTGGGGACGGCTGCCGCCAGTTCCCAAGCGCATTCGTCGGCCGGATCGCAGCCGCGCAGGCCGGGGCGGGCATAGATCTCCGCCAGCGTGACCTCGCGCCCGGATTCCGCACGGGCCTGCGTTTCCGCCGCTACGCGCGCCTTGGCAAATGTTTCGCCGCCCAAAAGGAACAGGTCGGTGGGACGGCCCACGTCCCGCTTGATCAGCGTGTCGAACACATCCAGCGCAACGGCCCGGTAAGCCGCCGCCCTGCGCAGGATCTTTTTGGTTATATCATTCATGACAGATAGGAGATCGGAGGGCGAAACCGCACCCCCGCGGCAAATCCTTTCCAGATGATGGCGATCCTCTGCCTGCGGTGCCCGCGGGGGTCCCGCAAAACCTGCAACGTATGCCACAGATCCTTGGCAAGCAGCCAGAGCCAGCCGCAGAGCCCTTCACGGCGGTACAGCACCACATCATTGCGGTAAAAGTAACGGTACCGCTCCCACCGCGACGGTGCGTCGGCCGCTATATTCACCGTTCCGGGATTCTGCATCGCATGGACCACGCGGCTGGCAGGGATCACATAGCACGGCTCGGCACGCGAGATACGGCGGGTATATTCCCAGTCATCGGACCAGATAAAGAACTCCGCAATCGGCAGCCCGAACCGGCGGACCCGGTCCGTGCGCACAAAGAGCGAAACGAAACTCGCCATCACCGCAGGCAGGCATCCCCCCGCGTAGTCCGGCAGGTCTTTGTACGGGGTGATCCGCTGGCGGTTCATGGGCTGGTCCGTTCCGTCCGGCGCCAGCGCGCGGCTGGACAGCCAGCCGTATTCGCCCCGCAGGGCGGTATCCGCCTGCAGCAGTGCTTCCAGCGCCCCCGGTTCGGGCAGCGTGTCGTCGTCCATGACCCACAAGGCGTCATAGCCAGCCAGCGCCGCTTCCCGCATACCGTAGGCGAAACCGCCCGCGCCGCCCAGATTGCGGCCCGTGTTGCGGTAGATCAGTTCCGGCCAGCCCAGTTCCTGAACGGCCGCCTGCGTGCCGTCGGTGCTGGCGTTATCAATGACCCATATGGCGGCAGGCGCAACGGTCTGCGACCGCAGCGCCGCCAGGCATTGCCGAAGCAGCGGCAGGCGGTTGTACGTCACCACCACCGCCGCCGTACGCAGTCCCTCACTCATGATTGTTCGGGAAGAACTTGCGCCGCAGGAACGCGAAGCCCTTGTGCAGCCAGTTCTGGTGTTCCATATACACAAGGTCCAGTTCTTCGTAGCGGATATTGTTCGTGCTGAGCCAGGCGTCCAGCAGGCGCTCGCTCACAAAGCCGAACACACGGCGGTCGTTTTCGGAATAGCCGGTCATGTCCAGCTCCCGTTCCAGTTCAAACAGGATGTCGAACAGCCAGGTGCAGTAATGGCGCAGCAATTCCCGCTTCATGACGAACATATTGAAGTGGTGCCCGTGGGTCTTGGACATATAGAGGTCGTACGCGGGCAGATACTCCGGGCATTTGCGGGCGATGATTGACCTTGTCACCGTCAGGTCCTTTTTATGGTGGGCATGGATGTACTGGCTGTAGTTGGTCTCGATAAAATAGTGACGCTCTTTGGGCAGGATCACGTTGGTGGTGGCCAGGATCGCATCCAGTTCCTCGTGACCGATGACGCGCTCCTTTTTGGGCGCAAAGCGGCTCTTTTTCCGGCTGCCGAAGTAACGGCGGTAATGCACGATTCCAATATAGTCGGCGTCAATATTGTGCGCCGCCCAGTACAGGCCCGTCAATTCGCAGAAATTGGCGTTGCGTTCCGAAATATTTTCACCCGTATCATCCCCGATATATCCAATGGCCGGATGAATGGCATGACCCATCTGTACCGGAAGATACATGGGATCATCCGGCACCCAGTATGGCTTATGCGTGGCAATGATAATGGTCGTCTGCAAAATTTTCTCCGCTCCGTGATGGCGATGCCGGGACCCGCATCCCCTGTTTTCTGCCCTATACACTGACAATAGTATAGCGCTTTTTCGTCAGATTACAAGTTACAGAACGGTAACCCGTCCCTCATTCCCCTTCTGCTTCAAAGGCTTCCTGCTCCTGCGCCAGTTTTTCCCATTCGTCAAAAAGCTCCTGCTGGTGGAATCGGGTATCTTCCAATTCGTCGCATTTTTCGCGCAGCAGCATATGGTCGCGCAGGACTTCGGGGTCGTTGATCTCGTTTTCCAGTTCCACGATATGGGCGCCCAGTTCCTCGATCTCGGTTTCCACTGCTTTCAGGCGGGCGCGCACTTCCGCACGGCGGCGGCGCTGTTCCTTGCCGTAGCCCTGCTTTTTGGCAGGTTCTTCCCGCGGGCGGCTCTCGTCCGCCTTGCCGCTGTCGCGGTTTTTCAGCGCCGCAAAATTTGTATAGAATTCAGCCTTCCCGTCTTCCAGGTACAGGATCGGGCAGTCCAGCGTCTGCATCAGATAGCGGTCATGGGTGACAAGCAGCAGCGTGCCGGTGTAGGCCGCCAAAGCCTGGGTCAGACTTTCCCGCATGTAAATGTCCAGGTGGTTGGTCGGTTCGTCCAGGAACATCAGGTTCGGACGTTCCAGCGCCAGTTCTGCAAAGCGCAGGCGGGCCAGTTCCCCGCCGGAAAGCTGCGCGCAGTCCTTGAACACATCCTCCCCGCGATAGCCGAAACGCGCCAGATGGCTGCGCACTTCCAGTTCCGTGAAACGGGGGTACTGGTTCCAGATCGCATCGATCACCCGCCCGGCGCGGCGCGCCTGCTGCTGGGTGAAGATTCCCGGCTTGGCACCGCTGCCCAGCCGCACCATACCGCCGGAAGGACGGCGTTTGCCATCGAGGACCTGTAGCAGCGTGGACTTGCCGGTCCCGTTGGGTCCGGCGATCACCAGCTTATCCCCGCGGTGCACCGTATAATCCAGGTTGTCGATCAGCACCCGGCCGTCGATCTGAACGCGCAGATTTTTCATGATGACCAGCTCGTCGTACGGCTCGATGTCGTACGCAAAGCGGAACGTCAGTTCCCGCGCTTCCTCCGTCGGGGCTTCCACGATCTCCAGTTTTTCCAACTGCTTGCGGCGGCTCTGCGCCATTTTGGTGGTGGAAGCACGGACCAGATTGCGGTCGATATAATCCTGCAACTTGGCAGCCTTTTCCACGGCGGCGTCATGCAGTTTTTGCTGGCGCTCGTCGGCCGCCTCCCGCTGGGGCAGGTAGGCCGAATAGTTTCCCCGGTAGGTACGGATTGTTTTGCCCCGCAGCTCCCAGATACGGGTGCATACCGCATCCAGAAAGTAGCGGTCGTGGCTGACGACCAATACCGCGCCGCGGTAGGCTTTCAAATAATTTTCCAGCCAGTCCATCGTTTCGATGTCCAGATGGTTGGTGGGCTCGTCCAGAATCAGCAGATCCGGGCGTTCCAGCAGCAGCCGCGCCAGCCGAAGCCGGGTCTGCTCCCCGCCGGACAGCACCCCGGCCGGTTTGGTCCAGGTATCAGCCGGGAACCCCATACCGTTGAGCACCTTTTTGATCTGGGTATCCATCTGGTAGGCGTCCATGGCGTCGATCACCGCGTTACAGTGGGTAATCTTGTCCTGGATCTGAACGTCCGACGGCGCGGCGGCCAACTGCCGCTGCAGGCCCTCCAACTGCTGCATGGCTTCCAGCGCCGGGGCAAAGGCCAGCCGCATCGTGGCGTACACATCCAAAGACGGGTCCAGGCGGGCATTCTGTTCCAGATACCCGCAGGTCACACCGCTGCCAAAGGCCGCGGTGCCGGTATCCGGCAGGCTTTCGCCGCACAGGATACGCAGCAGGGTCGTCTTGCCGGTGCCGTTCGCACCGATGATCCCGATCCGGTCCCCCTGTTCTACGCTCGCAGTTACGTTCTGCAAAACTTCCTGCTCGCCAAAACTTTTTCCGAGTTCTTGCAATTCCAGCAGCATCGTGCTTCTTCCCTATCCCCTCTTCCGCTGCCGCGGCCTCACATGGCGGTAGCGGTCGGTCCGGCTCACGCCTCGTTGCTGTGACGCCGGTTTCGTATGCCGATATTTTCCAGTTCTTCCGGCTCCATCACGAGCCGGTACAATTCTTCATAGGAGTGGATCTCATACTTCGGAACCACATCCGTATGGTTTTCTTCGTTCTTGAAGTTCACCCAGCAGGTATCCAGACCGGCGTTCTGGCCGCCCTTGATGTCTGCCAGCAGGTCGTCACCGACCATCAACACGCGGCTGCGGTTGGTGATGCCCAGATCCTTCAGCACATGCTCAAACAGCTTGGCGGAAGGCTTTGCCGCGCCGATCTTCTCCGAGATATAGATCCCATCCATGTACTTTTCCACGCCGGAATCCCGGATGCGGGCCTGCTGCACCGCGGTCGCCCCATTGGAGACCGTCGCCAGCGTTGCCACCTCGCCCAGTTCCTGCAACGCGGTCAGCGCGCCGGGGATCAGGTCCGCATGGGTCGCCAGCAGTTCCTCATACCGGTCGTTCATGGCGCGGCTCTTGCCGTTATCCGGCAGTTCCATCGCCTGCATAAACCGCAGGAAACGGATCTGGAACAGTTTGGATTTGTTCAGCTTTCCCTTTGCCAGCGCGTCCCACAGTTCACGGTTCACTTTATGGTACACGTCACAGGCCTGCGCGTCGTGCGGCAGTTCGTATTCCTCCAGCATGGCTGTCAGGGCCTTATGTTCGGCAGCGTCAAAGTCCAGCAGCGTATTGTCCACGTCCAGCAGGACACAGGTATAAATCGCCATAGGTTTCTCCTTTTTGCTTGCATCTTGTGCAGCCACAGCCGACGCAAAGAGTGTTAATCGTCATCCTTATCTTCGTCCGGCGTGGGGCTGGGCGACGGAGAGGGCGAAGGACTGGGCGACGGCGACGGCGTCGGCGTGGGACGCGGGTCCACCGTAAGCGTGAATATCGCCTCCGCACCGTTGTTCTTAGCTCTCAGGTGGTAGGTCCCCTGCTCGTTGGCTGTGAAGGTCACCTGGTTGCCGGTAGCCGTCCAGGACGTTTCGTCGCAGCTCCAGGTCACGTCGCCGTCCTGATTCTGTACGTTGGCCGTCAGCGTCGTGCTGCTGCCGGCTGTGATGGTCCCGGTGCCGCTGACGTTGATAGACGTGGGGTCGGATTCCACCGTCACCTTGATCTCCGCCGTGGAGAAGGTGCCGTTGATCTCGATGCCCGCGCGGATCACATAATCGCCCGCATCTTCCGGCGTAAAGGTAAAGGTGCCGCCGTTCATCTGCAGTTCGTCGTTGACAGCCCACTGCACACCGCTGTTATCGTAGTTCTTATCGCCCAGCTTGACTGTGGCGTTGATGGAGATCGACTCACCCTTGCGCATCGTGGTGTCGCCGCGGTCCAGCGTAAGCTCCACACGGGCGTCGTTGAACATGGCCGTGACCGATATGTCTTTGTTCAGCACATCGTAACGAGTGGCGTCGGTCACGCCGTCGCTCCACTTATAGAACGTGAACCCTTCCGCCGCGACCGCCGTCACACTGACCTGCTCACCGGCCTGGACCTGGATCTCCAGGCTGGTAACGCCGGTCTTGCCATTGCCGGTCAGGGTGCCCTTGCTGGCGTCCTCAACATTGTAGCTGGCGGTGAGTTTTTCCGGCGTGGCGGTGGGCGTCGGCGTGGCCGTGGTGCCCGATGGCTGCGCCGCGCGCTCGGGGATATCGTCGGTATCCGGGCGGGTGTCCTCGGTCTGGTAGGCGTGGGACTTCACATATTCAAGGAAAGCGTTCGCGCCCGACGCGTTGAAAGCATTCGTGGACGCATCCACATAGCTGGCTTCCGCGTAGCCTTTCTCGCCCTTCAAAATTTCGGTGCTGTTGAGGAATTTATACCCCATATCCTCGCAGGCCTGCGCGATGGCCTGGTTGAACTGGTCGATGGTCGTCTGGGTCTCGGCGGCCTTGTCGCTGTCCTGCAGCACCGGCGGGATCGCACAGGCGATCACATCGCAGTACGAATAGGACTTCTTGATGTTCTGCAATGCCTGCTTGTAATCGTTGATAAAATCATCCACCGAGATCGAGCCGTCTACATCGTTGCTGCCGATCATGACGTACACACGGCGGACCTTCATCTTGGCCACCGCCTGGGGGATCGTGTAGGTGTTGGCATCATCGGCGAACGCCACGCAGCTTTCCCGCAGGAAATCCGATATTTTCAAATCGTCCGTTCCCGCGTACTGGTTCAGCGTGATGCGGCCGTCCTTTTGCAGGGAAGTCGCACTGCGATCCCCCACGAACAGGCTTTGGGTTATGTAAGAGTCGTCGGCAGAGTTATCCCCCAGAATGGCTTCCAGGCTCGTATCAATGGGATACTGGTCCGGGTCGTACCCGTCCCCCGAAAGATTCAGATGCTGCGGCAGCACCCACGCCACCACAACGCTGAGGATGACAGCCAGCACACACAATGCCAGCACAATGCACGCTTTCCGCTGAACCGGACTGAGAGCGGATATAAAACTGGGCTGTTTACGGCTCATCTCGACTACAGTGCCTCCCTGGTAAAGAATCGGCGTGCGACCCGAAGCCGCACATCACCAAGTATAAACAAAAGCATTATAGCACAAAAAATCGCTTTTGAGTATCGTTTTTCGTAAATTCTACTGCATTACAAAAAAATAACAAATCGCCCCGGCCAGAGTGGCCGGGGCGGACTGCCCATTTCTTTCATTGCCGTGCCGGGAACTCACGGCAATCCCCTGTGCAGGGCCGCCCCTGCCGTCTTACGAGAGCAGCATGCGGTCATTGGCAAAATTGCCGTCGCTGACCTGTTCAAACCGCTGGAGCAGGTCGCTCACTTTCAGTTTTGCCTTTTCTTCCCCGCGCACGTCGTAGATCACGCGGCCTTCGTACATCATGATCAGGCGGTTCCCGTAGTGGATCGCGTCCTTCATGTTGTGGGTGATCATCAGCGTGGTCAGGTGGTGTTCCCGCACGATCCGGTCGGAAAGATCCAGCACTCTGGCTGCCGTTTTGGGGTCCAGCGCCGCGGTGTGCTCATCCAAAAGCAGCAGGCGCGGCTTTTTCAGGGTCGCCATCAGCAGCGTGACCGCCTGCCGCTGGCCGCCGGAAAGCAAGCCCACCTTGCTGCTCATGCGGTCTTCCAGCCCCAGTTCCAGCGTTTTCAGCAGCCGGTAGTATTCGTCGTGTTCTTTTTTGGTGATGCCGATACGCAGCGTGCGCGCCATCCCGCGCCGGGCTGCCAACGCCAGATTCTCGTCAATGCCCATCGTGGCTGCCGTGCCCATCATGGGGTCCTGGAAAACGCGGCCGATGTATTTGGCGCGTTTGTGTTCCGGCAGGCGGGTCACATCCTGACCGTCGATCAGGATCTTGCCCATGTCCACCGGCCAGGCGCCCGCAACCGCATTGAGCATGGTGGATTTGCCCGCGCCGTTGCCGCCGATGACCGTGACAAAGTCCCCGTCCTCCAGCTTCAGGTTCAGCCCGTTGAGTGCGACCTTTTCGTTGACCGTTCCGGCATTAAAGGTCTTATATACGTTTTTGATCTCAAGCATTCTTGCTGCCCCCCTTCGCTACCACGGGTTTGTTGAAGTACTTTCCTTTCCAGTAAGGGACCGCAAGGAAGATGGCCACCACCACGGCGCTGAACGCCTTGAGCAGGTCAGTGTCCACTTTGAGCCAAATGACGACCTGATAGACCAGATAGTAGACGATGCTGCCCACAGCCACCGCCGCCATTTTAAGGGCGAAGTTGTGGAACACACGGCTGAGGAGCGCCTCGCCGATGATAACGGCTGCCAAACCGATCACGATGGAACCGCGGCCCATGTTGATATCGGCAAAGCCCTGATACTGGGCCAGCAGCGCGCCGGACAGGGCGACCAGGCCATTGGAGATCATCAGGCCGATGACCTTGTTCCGGTTGGTGTTGATGCCCTGCGCCCGGGCCATGTTGGCGTTGCAGCCCGTAGCACGGATGCCGCAGCCCAGTTCGGTGCCGAAGAACCAGTACAGCACCGCGATCAGCACGGCCAGGAATACGAGCACCACAAAAATCGTGTTCTTGTAAAAAGGCACATCCTTGATGTAGCGCAGCGAAACCAGCAGGTCATACTGGTTCACGTTGATGGCCTGGTTGGCCTTCCCCATGATTTTGAGGTTGACCGACCAGAGCGCCAACTGCGTAAGGATACCGGCCAGAATGGGCTGAATGCCCATGAAGGTATGGAAAATGCCGGTGACGAAGCCCGCCAGCAGACCGGCGCAGGTCGCTGCCAGGATCGACACCCACACATTGCAGCCGGCCAGCATGCACATGATGCAGACCGCGCCGCCCGTGCAGAGCGAGCCGTCCACCGTCAGGTCGGCAATATCCAGCACGCGGTAGGTGATATAAACGCCGATGGCCATAATGGCCCAGATCAGGCCCTGCGCCACTGCGCCGGGCAGGGCATTGACCAGTGTCATGATATCCAAAAGAAACAGTCCTTCCCATTATCGTTCCGGGGCTTTGCACCCCTGCTTACAGAATGGCGGCAGGCAACAAAAAGACGAGAAAAAGCGGAACCTTTTCCCGTCTTTGTCTGCCGTGCGCCAGGCACCGCCCGGATCACTCGATGGCGACGTAATCCTCGGGAACGGTGATGCCCAGTTCCTCACAGTTGGCAGGGTTGTACATCTTGGTGAGGCTGGGGGCGTACTCGATGGGCATGGTGGAAACATCCGCCTCGCCCTTCAAGATCTTGACGGCCATCTCGCCAGTGGTATAGCCCAGTTCATAGTAGCTGATGGACAGGGTCGCAACACCGCAGCCGGCGCAGATGCCCTTCTCGCCCGCGATGACGGGCACCTGGGCGGGCAGGCAGATATTGTTGATGATCTCGGTGTTGGAAGCGACGGTGTTATCGGTCGGAATATAGATAACATCGCAGCCAATGGACGCGTTGGTGGCAACGGTCGCCAGATCGTTGGAATCACTGAAGGAATAATCCTCGACCGTGTAGCCCATCTCGGTCAGGTAGTTGGTCACCTGCTCCACCTGATAGTCGCTGTTGGGTTCGCCGCTGCAATACAGCATACCGACGTTCGGGTACTGGTCCACCGGGAAGAAATCCGCCAGCATCTGCGCCTGCTGATCCAGCGGGGCTAGATCGCTGGTGCCGGAGATATTGCCCCCCACCGTGCCGGTGAAGTCATCAATGCCCAGGGCCACGCCGTACTCGGTGACAGAAGTGCCCAGGATCGGAATGTCCGCCGTACCGGCCGAAGCCGCCTGCAGGGCGCTGCTGCCGTTGGCCATGATCAGATCATACCCGCCGGAAACGAAGCCGTTGATGATGGTGGAGCAGGTATTGGAATCGCCCTGGGCATTCTGTTCGTCAATGGTGACGCCGTCCTCGCCGAAGGCTTCCACCAGCGCGTCCTTGAACCCCTGCGTCGCCTGATCCAGTGCTTCATGGGGCACTTGCTGGCAGATGCCGACCGTGTAGCCGCTGCCGCCGGTCTCCGCCGTGCCCGCCGCAGCCGAAGAAGCCGTGGAACCGCTTTGCGCCGCTGTGCTGCCGCAGGCTGCCAATCCCATGCCCATGGCGGCCGCCATCAGCAACGATACCGCTTTTTTCATACGTTCTTCCTCCGTTCCGTCCGATGTGCCCGGGGTTCGCTGTTCCAGCCGTCGCTCCGGGCATATCTTTGCCGATTTAATATGCTAAAGCATAGCACACTTTTGCGCACTAAAGCAATGAATTTCCTTGCCAATTTTTTGCCCTGTACGGCCTTGTTTTTTCTCCGTTTTCACCAAAACAGGCCGGGATGAAACCATCCCGGCCTGTTCTTTACTAAAATTCCATACCAAAGCAGGTATTTTCCGCCCTCTGGATCAGTTCCAAAAAGCGTGCGGGGCTGCTGGCATGGCGCAGCGCGTCCACCAGCGTCCCATATTCCAGCAGGTTGACCAGCCGCGCCAGGATCTGCAGGTGAAGGCTTTCCTCCCCCGGCGGCACGGCGATCATAAAAATAAGGTCCACCGCACGGCCGTCCGGCGCGCCCCAGTCCACACCATGCCGCAGCGTCAGCGCTGAGATGCCCGGCGCCGATACGCCCGCATTGCCGGCGTGCGGCAGCGCGATGCCGTTCCCGATCGCCGTAGTGCCGCCGAAGGTCTCCCGCTGGCACACGGCGTTATAGTATGCGGTCCCGTTTGTGATCACGCCGCTGCTTTCCTGCAGTTCCACCATGATCCCCAGCGCGTCCGCCTGGTTGTCGATGTTGGCATACAGCAAGATGCCCTTGGGGTCCATCAAATCGCTGACTCTCATACTGCCCTCTTTTTCTGTGCCCGTCAGGTGTTCGTGACACGATGCACCAGCTGATACAGATATTCCCCGACCGCGCCCTCGGAACAGGTGCAGGTCATCACTTCATCCGCGCTGGCCTTGACCTCGGCGGGCGCGTTGGCCACCGCCACCGCGTGCCCTGCCTCCCGCATCAGTTCCAGATCGTTGTAGTAGTCCCCGATCACGATGGTCTTTTTCTGTGGGTGATTCATCAGCGCGCACAGATCATGCATCCCCGTCGCCTTGCTGACGCCCGCGGGCATGATCTCAAGATAAATATTATTGGTCGCCAGGAAATAGTTGTCCCGGCCATAATATTTGGTCTTGGCGTACTGGCCCAGTTTGCGGATCGTTTCCGGGTCAGAGGCAAACACCACCTTGACCCAGCCGTCGGCCACACATTCCAGCGGACAGGCAATGCTGCCAAGGTGTTCGTCCACCTGATGGGCGTGGGTGTATTCGTTGGCGTTGATGACATACATTTCGCCGTTGCCCGCCATGACCTCGACGCCGACCCGCGAAAATTTGGACAAAATATCCTGGATGGCCGCCGTGGCCTGTTCCCGGTTGAGCGTAGAACGGTGAAGCACCGTCTCGGTAGAGAAATCATACAGCAGCGCCCCGTTGCAGGAGATCGCCGGCATGGACAGTTTGATGCCGGACAGCGCCGCGCGGATCGACTCCGGCGGGCGGCCCGTCGCCACGGTAAAGCGGCCCCCCATCTCGGTAAAAAGCTGGATCACCGTCCGATTGCAGGAAGGCAGCCCCTCTTTCGCGGTAAGCAGAGTATTATCCATATCACAGATGACCAGATAATCGCTGAGCGCTGATTTCATGTACGGTGTTCCTTTCTTAGCCGGTTCAGAAAATCCGTAAAGTACGGCGGCAGCGGGGAGTCAAACTGCATCCACGCCCCCGTCGCCGGGTGTTGAAAGCCAAGTTCCCTGGCATGCAGGCATTGCCCCGCCAGACTTTTGATACAGTTCCGGGGACCGTACACGGCGTCCCCCGCCAGCGGATGCCCGATGGAAGCCATGTGCACCCGGATCTGATGGGTGCGCCCGGTCTTGAGTTTACAGGCGATATAGGTAAAATTGCCGAAGCGTTCCAGCACGCGCCAGCCGGTATATGCATAGCGCGCGCCCGATGCGGACTGCGGAACGACCGCCATCTTTTTGCGGTCGCGGGGGTCGCGCCCCAGCCAAGTTTCCACAGCGCCTTCCTCTTCCTTGAGGTTGCCGTAGACGACTGCATGATAGACCCGGTGGATACTGTGCACCCGCATCTGCTCGCTGAGCGCCTGATGGGCCGCATCGTTTTTGGCAACGACCAGCAGGCCGCTGGTATCCTTGTCGATACGATGCACGATGCCGGGACGGATCGCGCCGCCGATGCCGGAAAGCTGTCCCGCGCAGTGATACAGCAGCGCGTTGACGAGCGTCCCCTCCGGGTTGCCTGGCGCAGGATGAACGACCATCCCCTTGGGCTTGTCCACCACCAGCAGGTCCGCGTCCTCATACACGATGGAAAGCGGAATATCCTGCGGCTGCGCTTCGATCGGCTGCGGATCCGGCAGTTCGATCCGGTAAACGCTGCCCGGCCGGACTTTTTCCTTTTTGTTGACCGGCATGCCGTCCCGCGTCACCAGCCCCTGTTCCATCAGCGCCTGCAATGCGCTGCGGGACAGGGTGCTGCAGCAGGCTGCCAGCCAGGCATCCAGACGGCCGGATTCCTGCGGGCCGGCCGTGAACTCCAGTTGCTCCATACGCCGTCCTCTTTACTGCGCGTCGTTCGGTTTTTCCGGCTGTTCTTCCGGTTTCTTTTTGAAAGAATCACAGATCACCCAGAGCATCAGCAGGATCACGCCGACCGTAATGCACATATCTGCAAAGTTGAACACGGCAAAATTCATGAACAGCACGTTGATATAGTCAACGACCACGCCGTTCAGGACCCGGTCGATCAGGTTGCCGATACCGCCCCCCAGGATCAGCGTCCACGACACCCGTTCCATCAGGGGCATTTTCCGGCGCAGAAGCGCGATCAGGACGCAGAGCAGAACGACCGAAGTCACCGCGATCAGCAGCCCCTGCTTGCCGGACAGCATGGAAAATGCCATACCGTCGTTTAAGTAATAGCGAAGTTCCACGATGCCGGGCAAGACGGTGATGGAGCCAAGCGGCTGCAGAACGGCCGTCGCCCACCACTTGATGAGCTGGTCCACCGCCACCAGTGCGGCGGCGGCCAGCAGAGAAAGAACGGATACGATCATACGACACTCCCACGGTTCAAAAAATCAGCGGTGCTTATACCGATCTAAGCACCGCTGAAGGGTAAGATTACATTCCCAGGACCTTGGCACAGCGCGGGCAAAGGCCGTTCTCACCAACGGCTGCATCGTACTTCCAGCAGCGCAGGCACTTGTTGCCGGCCGCATGGTCCGCCTGTACGCCCAGACCTTCCACCAGGCCCTTGACGCCGCCTTCCTTCTGTTCCAGACGGACCTGAGATACGATGAACAGGTCCGCCAGTTCATCCATCGGGATCGCGTTGAGGAACGCATACAGTTCCTCGTTGCAGTACAGCGTCAGGCCGGCTTCCAGGGAGGAACCGATGCGCTTATCGGCACGGGCCTGTTCCAGCACCTTCTTCACGTCGTCGCGGATCGCCATGAT
Organism: Subdoligranulum variabile; assembly: GCA_003343905.1. Lineage (GTDB taxonomy): Bacteria > Bacillota > Clostridia > Oscillospirales > Ruminococcaceae > Gemmiger > Gemmiger variabilis_C. The sequence goes on along the minus strand of QAKI01000063.1, from coordinate 136,027 downwards.
GCGGTCCCACTTATCGGTGAAGTCCTTGCCGGCAGCAGCCTTTGCTTCGGGCATCTGCTCAAAGATCACATACTCCTTCATGCCGGGCATCTTGGGCACATCGCTCCAGATCTCCTGGCTGGTGAAGCAGAGGATCGGCGCCAGCAGCTTGGTGAAGTCCACCAGGATGCGGTACAGCGCCGTCTGCGCGCAGCGGCGGGCATGGTCATCCGCACAGTACAGCCGGTCCTTGATGACGTCCATGTAGAAGTTGGACATATCGATGACGCAGAAGTTGTACAACGCATGATACGCGCGGGAGAAATCGTAATGATCGTAGGCATCCCGCATGGTCGCCGTAAGCGCGTTGCAGGCTTCCAGCGCCCAGCGGTCGATCTCATACAGCTGGTCGTCCGCCACGGCGTCGGTGTTGGGGTCGAAGTCGCTCAGGTTGCCCAACATGAAACGCGCCGTGTTGCGCATTTTGCGGTACGCTTCGGAAAGCTGGCGGAAGATCTCCTTGCCGGCGCGAACGTCCACCGTGTAATCACTGGACGCCACCCACAGACGGATGATGTCGGCGCCGTAATCCCGGATGATCTCGGCGGGTTCCATGCCGTTGCCGGCCGATTTGTGCATCTGCTTGCCCTGGGCGTCCACCACCCAGCCGTGGCACAGCACTTCGCGGTACGGCGCGACGCCCTGGGTCGCCACGCTGGTCAGCAGGCTGGACTGGAACCAGCCGCGGAACTGGTCGGCGCCTTCCATGTACAGATCGACGGGCCAGGTCAGTTCGGGACGTTCCCGGCAGACCGCGCTCCAGGTGGAGCCGGAGTCAAACCAGACGTCCATGATATCGGGATCCTTCTCCCAGTCGGAAGCGCCGCATTCGCAGACTTCAGTCTTGGGCATGATCTCGTTGGCGTCGTACTTATACCAGGCGTCGCTGCCTTCCTTGCGGAACAAATCCGACACCGCCTGGATGGAAGCATCCGTGATATGATACTTGCCGCACTTCTTGCAGTAGAACACCGGGATCGGCACGCCCCAGACACGCTGGCGGCTGATGCACCAGTCGCTGCGGTCGCGCACCATGCCCGCCATGCGGTCATGGCCCCACGCGGGCTGCCAGTGCACGCTGTCGATGGCCTTGTAGACATCTTCCTTGAAGGCGTCGATGGAGCAGAACCACTGTTCCGTGGCGCGGAAGATGATGGGGTGATGGCAGCGCCAGCAATGGGGGTACTGGTGGGTGATGTGCTGCACGCCCATCAGGTGGCCGCTCTCCCGGATATGCTCCAGAATGACCTTGTTGGCGGCCCACACCTTCAGGCCTGCAAACTCTTTGCCGGCCTCCTCGGTCAGGCGGCCCGCGTCGTCCACGGGGACCACCACCGGCAGCTGCGGGTAGTGGTTGACGCAGACTTCAAAGTCCTCGACGCCGTGGCCGGGCGCGGTATGGACGCAGCCGGTGCCGCCTTCCAGCGTGACATGATCGCCCAGGATCACAAGACCGGTGCGGTCCAGGAACGGATGCTTGTATTCCATCAGTTCCAGTTCGCTGCCGCGCACGGTCTCCGGCAGGACCTCATATTCCTCGATATGGCAGGCTTCCATCGTGGCCTTGACCAGTTCGGCCGCCATGATGTGGTACTCGTCCCCGATCTTGACGAAGGCATATTCGAGGTCCGGGTTCAGGCAGGTCGCCACGTTGGCAGGCAGCGTCCAGGTGGTAGTGGTCCAGATCACGATCCACGCCTTATCCAGCGGGATGTTGTGCTTGGCCAGCACACCCTTGGGGTCGCCCGTCAGGTGGAAACGGACATAGATGGAATCGCACTCGTCCTCTGCATACTCGATCTCGGCTTCGGCCAGGGCCGTGCGGTCCTCCGGACACCAGTAAACGGCCTTCATGCCCTTGTAGATGTAGCCCTTCTTGGCCATATCACCGAAGATCTCGACCTGGCGCGCCTCGAACTCCGGGCGCAGCGTCAGGTAGGGATTGTCAAAGTCGCCCTGCACGCCCAGACGCTTGAACTGGGAATTCATCACGTCGATATGCTCCGTGGCAAATTCACGGCAGATCTTGCGCAGTTCCAGCTTGGAAACGCCCGCCTTCTTGTCGCCCAGGGAACCGAGTGCTTTCAGTTCGATGGGCAGGCCGTGGGTGTCGTAACCGGGCACATAGGGAGCCTGGAAACCGGCCATGTTCTTATAACGGACGATGATGTCCTTGATGATCTTGTTCAGGGCCGTTCCCATGTGGATGCTGCCGTTGGCATACGGCGGGCCGTCATGCAGGATGTAGCGGGGCTTGCCCTCGTTGTTGCGGATCATCTGCTCATAGACATGGTTTGCCTCCCAGTCTTCGAGCATTTTGGGTTCCTTCTTCGGCAGCCCGGCCCGCATTTCAAAGGGGGTCTGCATCTTGTGGATGGTATCGTTATAATTCTGCGGCACGATTTCCTACTCTCCTCTATTTATTAAATCTTTGCACTGCGGTTTGCGGTTCACAGCCCATCAACTGTCAAAGTCGATGCCCTCGAAATTATCAAATGCCGGGGAGGAAAGTTCCTCCTGCGGTTCGGGGGCCGTCTTGGTCTTGCGCGTGGTCCGCTTGCCCGTGCTGCTCTTGCGCGTCTTGCGGGCGGGGGCCGGTTTTTCTGCCGGGGGTTCGTCATACAGGCCCGCACCGGGCTGGAACGGCAGATCGTCCATCTTCTGTACAGGCGGCTGCACAGGCATGGGCGGTTCCTCCGGCTCCTCCGGGTGGGGTGCAATGGCAAACTCCACGGTATCCACCGGTTCCGCTTCTTCCGCGGCGGGTTCCGGCTGCGGTTCCTCCGCCGGATAATAGGTGGTCTCCTGCACCGGCGGCTCCGGCCGGGCCGTCACGACGGGCTGGGGCTGCGGTTCCGGCACAGGCTCCGCCACGGGCGGTTCCGGGGCAGGCGCCGGCTGCGCGGGCGCCGGGGCTTCGGGTTCCTCATCCTCGGTCTTTTTATACTCCGGCAGCTTGCTGATCAGATTGATATGCTTGCGGTACATATCCATCAGCGAACGCTTGAAGCTGTCCGCCTCGCTTTTCAGCGTGACGATCTCCTGCTTGGCCAGTTCCACATCGTCGCGGGCACGCTGCTCGCGGTCCTCCGCCTTCATGTTGGCCGTACGGATGATCTCCGCCGCCTTCTGCTTGGCTTCCCGGATCACATTTTCGCCCAAACGCTGCGCGTTGATCATCGTGGTGCGCAGCGTATCTTCTTCTGCACGGTACTGGTCGATCCGCTGTGCCAGCACGACCAGTTTTTTCTGCAGGTCATCGTTCTGTGCCGAGAGTGCTTCCATACTTTCCGCGACCTGCTTGAGATAATCGTCCACATCGTCGCAGCGATACCCGCGCATCGACTTTTCAAACGTCACGCGGCGTACATCCTCAGAAGATACCATGATACTCCTCCTGTTTTCGGACTTTCCGGACTCACTTTTATAGGAAAAGCGCGCTTCCGCGCCTGGGGTTCAATATTGAAAAAAGGATATGAACACGCGGTCCTTCCTGCTTTTTCCGCCGATCTCCGTCAGCCGGTATCTCCCTACGCCCCGCACGGTAAAAACGTCGCGGGCGTAAACCGCCGCATGCGGCGCCTGCAGCGCCAGATGGTTCACTTCCACGCGCCCGGCTGCAATATAGTCTGCCGCCCGCGACCGGGAGGTATGCATCATCGCCGCCAGCACGGCGTCCGCCCGCAGGGAGGAGACCGTGGCCTCCTGCACCGTTCTTTCCGGCCCCTGGGCCAGATGGGGCGGCAGGCTGTCCGCCGCTTCGGCACGCACCGGGCAACGCCCCGCGCTGGTCAGTTCCGCGGCGATAAACTCCTGTTTATCCGCCAGCACCGCCGCGTAAAAAACGGCGGGCTGTTCCGGGTCCTGCAGCAGATCGCCCACGCAGGTGCGTTCAAGCCCCAGGCCCAGGATCGCCCCCAGGTGATCCCGGTGCCCCGGCAGGTCCGTGCCCTGGGCGGTGATCCGCAAAAAGGCGACCGGCTCCTCCTGCCAGGCGTCCGGCGGTTCCAGGCAAAGCACCCGGCGTTCGGCTTCCGGGTATCCGCCCCAGAAGCGAAACGCCGTAAAGCCCGCCCGGTGGCAGGCTGCTTGCGCCAGGACCTGTTCCCGGTCCGAGAGGAACCCCGTATAGCGCGGGATGCCGCGGTCATGCGCCACCCGGCACAATTCCTCGACGCGGCTCATGAGCCTGCGCTCGTCATCATTCTGCGGCGGCACGAACCCGCGCGCCGCCGCGCCGGATGTTTTAGAAGAAGACGCCATTGTTCTCCAGTTCGTCGATCAGATCGCCCATGATATCCACATTGTAGGGGGTAATGATGAACGTGCTGGTGGCCACGCGCTTGATCTGACCATTGTTTGCATAGGCCACGCCGGAGAGGAAATCGATCAGCCGGCGGGAAACTTCCTTGCCGGTAGATTCCAGGTTCAGAACGACCGTGCGCTTGGCATTGAGCTGGTCGGCAATGGTGGAAGCGTCCTCAAACCGTTCGGGTTTGACCAGCACGACCTGCAACTGGGTCGTCGCGTTGATGTTGACCACCTTGTTGCTGTGCTGTTTGTTTTCCGCCTGCGCGTAGCTCTGTGCAGCGCCGCCGCCCTGGCCGCCTGCGAAAATTTCGTCCTCTGTATCATCTATATACGAATCGCCTTCCGGGTCGATCCCCAGTTTGCTTTTCAAGCTGTCAAACATAGACATAATCGTTAACTCCTTTGGTCGCCTGTTCAAAAAACTGTACAGACACGATTACAGCAATATATACTAAATATTATCGTCGATTTGCCGCCAGTTGTCAATATAAAACCGTCAGATTCTCTTCGCTACAGCAGTTTGCCGTTTTCCAGGTTGGTGCCCTGGACGATGATCTCGTCATACAGGCGGACTTCGTTGTCGGTGCCGATCGCGCCGTTATCCGGGATCAGGATGTAGTTTTCATCCTCATACAGGATCGTGATGCGCAGGAACCGCTGCAGGTTGCCGTACTTCACATAGACGCCGCGCTGGCCGTCCACGATGTGCAGCGCCTGCTTGTCGATGCGGATGCCCTCGTAGGTCTTGATATCGATCTGCGCGGTCTCCTGCCCAAGGCTCAAAATTTCGGCGTTGATGCTCTGGCATTCAAACACCAGTTTGGCGATCCCGTCCTCCTCGCTGACCGTGCACTCGACCAGGGTCGCGGCCAGCGGCGTGTTCTGTTTGCCGGGGACACTGATCTTCACCGATGTGATCCCGTCGAACCGCGCCGCCGTTTCAAGGTCGCACACGGTATAAAACCGCCAGCTGAACCCCGTGGCGATCTGGCCCGCCCGGCCTGTATCCGCGGCGGGGAATCCATCGGCCAGCATCTGCTGCAGTTCCGCCGGGGACGCCTGATCCAACGCCTGCGGGTCGGTCTGGATCGTCGGGGCGGCATCCGTACTGCTGAAATAGCCGTTGGTGGACGCCGTGATCGTCTGCAGCGAACTGAGCTGCGCGTAGATCTCGTCATATTCCGCCTGCAGCGTTTGCAGCGTCTGGGAAAAATCGCCCGTCTGCCCGGTATTCACCTGCAATCGGTTTTGCGCCAGCAGAAAGTCGTCCACCGCCTCGGTGATGCCGCTGTATTCGGCCGTGTCCAATTTGTCCAGCAGGTTGTAAAGCGCCTGCCGGGTCTGGTTGGTCAATACCGAAAGATCGCTGCTGTCGGAATTCTGGGATTTGCTGAGCAGGTCGATGGTGCGCTGCAAACGGTCCAGACGCTCCCGCAAAAGGCCTTGGGAATCGTCGGTATAGAGTTCCGCCAGGACGGTGCCGTTGCTCACCCGCTCGCCGTCCTGCACGAGATAGCCCAGTTCGCCGGTGCCCTCCACCGGGACTGCCTCATACGAAACGACCCCGTCCAGCATGACGCTGTCGGACATCGTGTGCCGGATGGCGATCTCCGTTTTGTAAGACTGGTGAAAGATCACAAAGCACTGGGCCACCACATACAAAAAGACGACCGCCAGCAGCGCAAGACCGACCCACCGCAGTATCCTGACGGCATTGATTGGCTTTTTGTCACGCTCCATGCGATCGCCTCCTTTCTGTTGCGGGATCAGTCAGATAAAAACGTTTGGACCAGTTCGCAGGCGCGTTCCGTCAGGCCGCCGTCCTCCACATAGAGCCACACGGCGTCGCTCTGGTGGCGGAACCAGGTGAGCTGCCGCTTGGCATAATGGCGGGTCGCCTGTTTCAGACGGGCCGTGCACTCCCCCAACGTCTGGTCCTGTTCAAAATACAGGAAAAACTCTTTGTACCCGATGGCCTGGGCGGCGGTGCGGTAGCGATCCCTGTTGCGCCACACCAGTTCGGCTTCCTCCAGCAGGCCGTCGGCCAGCATTTTGTCCACCCGCCGGTCGATGCGCTGGTACAGCAGGGCGCGGTCCCGGCAGGTAAGGCACAGACAGAGCGAGCGGTAGGGCGGCGTTTCGGGCCGGGAATCCTGCTGCTGCACTTCCTTTGTCTGGCCCGTCAGTTCATACAGTTCCAACGCGCGGATGACCCGCGTCAGATTGTTGGGGTGTACCCCCGCCGCACAGGCGGGGTCCACCGCACGCAGGCGCTCATAAAGGGCCTGCGCTCCCTCGATCTCGGCCTGCTGCCGCAGCCTTTCGCGCAGGGCGGGGTCCGTCTGCACGGTGGTGAACTTTATCCCCCGCAGCAGGCTGGTGATGTACAGCCCGGTCCCCCCGGCCAGAATGGGCAGGTTCCCGCGCGCCGTGATCTGTTCGATCTGCTGCGCGGCGGCCGCCACATAGTCCGCCACACTGTAGGACTGTTCCGGCGGCAGAAAATCCAGAAGATGGTGCGGGACGCCCTGCCGTTCTTCCGGCGTCGCCTTGGCCGTCCCGATGGAAAGGCCCTGATAGATCTGCATGGAATCCGCGTTGATGATCTCACCGCGGAAAGCGCGGGCCAGCGCGACGGAAAGGGCCGTTTTGCCGGTAGCGGTCGGCCCGCCCACCGCTACCACTTTGGGCCGGTCATACAAGGCGTCCAAACTGCTTTTCCAGCTCCTTCCGGGTGATCTTCAGCACGCAGGGGCGGCCGTGGGGGCAGAAAGGCGGGATCGTACCGTCCATGATCTGCTGCGCCAGCGCCAGCATTTCCGCGCTGGTGGTGCGGTCGCCCGCCTTGATGGCGGCCCGGCACGCAATGGAGTGGAGCACCCACTCGGTCTTTTCCCGCAGCGCGTCGCGCCCGCCGTTCAGCAGGTGGGCGGCCAGTTCCACCACCATATCTTCCACATCGTCCACCGTGACATCCGCGGGCACCGCCCGCACCAGCACCGTGGGCCCGCCGAAATCTTCCACTTCCACACCGGCGTCCGCAAGCAGTTCCAGATTTTGGAGCAGCGCGCTCTTTTCCCCCGCCGTCAGGTTGACCTGCACCGGCACCAGCAGCATCTGGGCCGGTACGTTGCCGTAGTCCTTCGCCAGTTTTTCAAACAGAATGCGTTCGTGGGCCGCGTGCTTGTCGATCAGGCAGAGTTCCGAACCGCGTTCGGTAATGATGTAGGTCTTGAACACTTCCCCCACCAGACGCAGCGGTTCCGGGGCGGGCGGCGCCATGACCGTCTGTTCCGGGGTCGCCGTTTCCGGCGGCAGCGCACTGAGGGAAATTTGAGCAGCCTCCGGCTCCTGCGTTTCGGCGGCTTCTTCCGCCGGGGGAACCGGCGAAATGCCGTCCGCTTCGCTCTGCGGCGGGACGGGGGCAGCCTTCATGCCGTCCAGCGCGTCCGCAAGGGCGTCAGGCAGGGTGCGGCCTTCCGCGTCGGGCAGGTCCTCCACTTCCTGCAGCGCAGCCGCCGGGTGCGCGGGCGTTTCTTCCGGCCCCGGCAGGTCGGGCAGGATATCCAGCACCGATTCCTCCGGCGCAGCGGTCCGCGGCATGGGGGCCGGGCGCAGCGGTTCCTGCTCCGCATGATACACCGGCTTCGGTGCTTCCATCGTGATCGTTCCCGGCAGCGGCTTGGCCGGCACGGGTTCCGTCAGGCGGGTCAGCGCGCGGTACTCCGCCGCCGAAAGGGTCGTAAACCGGGATCTTTCCTGCACCGGCTGGCGGCCGGGGGCTGCCGGCGGAACAGTCTGCGCCTTCTGCGGCTGCTGCGGCTTTTCTTCTTTAGCCGGGGCCGGCGCTTCCTCATGAAGTTCAAAACGGCATTCGCCGCTGCCCGGCGCCGTCAGCGCCGTGCGCACCGCGCGGTACACGGCGTCGAACACGTCGCTGTCCCGCGCAAAGCGGATCTCGGTCTTGGCCGGATGCACGTTGACGTCCACCATATCCGCCGGCATTTCCAGCATCAGGACCGCGCCGGGGAACTTGCCCTGCATCATCGTGCCTTTATAGGCATTTTCCAGCGCCGCCATCATCGTGCGGTTTTTGACATAGCGCCCGTTCACAAAGAAGTGCTGCGCGCCGCGGCTGGCGCGGCAGGCCCGCGGCGGCGTGATGAGCCCCGTGACACGGTACACGCCGCTGCCGCCTTCCACCGGCAGCAGGTCGCGGGCAAACTCGCGCCCCATCACCGCGTAGACGGCGCTGCGCAAATCGCCGTCGCCCGGCGTGAGGAACTGCTGCTTGCCGTCCTTGAGGAAGCGGAAGCTGATCTCCGGGTGGGCCAGCGCCTCATGCAGCACGGCGTCCGCCACATAGGAGCCTTCGCTCGCGTCCTTTTTCAGGAACTTCATGCGGGCAGGGGTATTATAGAACAGTTCATTGACGGTGATCGTCGTTCCCACCGGGCGCGCGCCGGGCTCCATGCCCTGCGGCTCGCCGCCCTCGATGCGGTAATGGCAGGCATACTCGTCCTGCTCCGTCCGGGTGAGCACATCGACCCGCGCCACGCTGGCGATGGATGCCAGTGCTTCGCCGCGGAAGCCCAGCGTGTGGATATGGTTCAGATCTTCCGCCGTGGCGATCTTGCTGGTCGCGTGACGGATAAACGCCTTGTCGATGTACTCCGCCTCGATCCCGCTGCCGTTGTCCACGATCTGCAACTGGGCGATCCCGCCCCGCACCGCGGACAGCGTGATCTGGGTCGCACCGGCGTCAATGGCATTTTCCAACAGTTCCTTCGCCACCGACGCGGGGCGCTCCACGACCTCGCCGGCCGCGATCAGTTCCGCCGTGTGTTTGTCCAGAACGCGGATCTCTGCCATATCGTTCACCTGCCTTTATTCTTTGTCCAGTGTATTCTTGAGTTCGTACAGGAAATTCAGCGCCTCCAGCGGCGTCAGCGTTTCAATATCGAGCTTGTGGAGTTTTTCCACCACTTCGCTGGGGACCGAGGGGTTGTTATACGCTTCCACCGTTTCAAAATCCAGTTGGAGCGTCTTGTTATGGTCGGGCGCGCTGGCTTCCAGCTGGCGCAGCACCGCATGGGCGCGCTTGGTGACGCTGGAAGGCAGCCCCGCCAGCTTGGCCACCTCGATGCCGTAGCTGTCGTCCGCCGGGCCCGCCACGATCCGCCGCAGGAAGGTAATGTCCTCCCCGCGCTTCTTCACGGCGATGTTGTAGTTCTTCACGCCGAAGATGTCCTGTTCCATCCCGGTCAGTTCATGGTAATGCGTCGCAAACAGCGTCTTGCAGCCGATGTTGTCGCAGATATATTCCACCACCGCGCGGGCGATGCTCATGCCGTCGAAGGTGGAAGTACCGCGCCCGATCTCATCCAAGATCACAAGGCTGTCCTTGCTGGCGTGGCGCAGGATCTCCGCCACTTCGGTCATTTCGACCATGAAAGTGGACTGCCCCGCCGCCAGATCGTCCGACGCGCCCACACGGGTGAAGATCGCATCGACAACGCCGATATGGGCGCTGGCCGCCGGGACAAAACAGCCGATCTGCGCCATCAGCGCGATCAGGGCGTTCTGGCGCATATAAGTGGATTTACCGGCCATGTTCGGGCCGGTGATCAGCAGCATACGGTTTTCGCTCTCGTCCAGCAGGGTGTCGTTGGGAACGAACAAGCTGCCCTTGAGCATCTGTTCGATCACCGGGTGGCGGCCCTCCCGGATCTCCATGCGGTCGCTGCGGTCCACCGTCGGCATGGCGTAGTTGTTTTGCAGCGCCACTTCGGCAAAGCCCGCCAGCACGTCAAGCTGGGCCACCGCCAGCGCAGTGCGCTGCAACCGCACGATCTGGGCGGAAATATCGGAAAGAAGGTCGGCGAAAAGCTGATGCTCCAGCGCAAGCAGTCGTTCGTTCGCCCCCAGGATCTTGTTTTCAAGTTCCTTGAGTTCCGGGGTGATGTACCGTTCCCCGTTCGTCAGCGTCTGTTTGCGGGTGAAGGTATCGGGCACCGCGTCGGAATAGGAACGGCTGACCTCGATGTAGTAGCCGAACACCTTGTTGAACCCGATCTTCAGTTTGGGGATGCCCGTTTCCTCCCGCAGCTTGGCTTCCAGGCTGGCCAGGTACCCCTTGCCGCCGTGCATGATGTCGCGCAGTTCGTCCACTTCGCTGTTGTAGCCGCTGCGGATCGCACCGCCGTCCTTCAGCGTGGCCGGGGGATCCTCCACCAGCGCGGCCCCGATCTTCTCCTGTAGGTCCTGCAGCAGGTCGATCTGGCCCGCAAGCTGTTCCAGCAGCGGCGCGCCGCAGGCGGCCGCCTGTTCCCGGATCTGGGGCAGACGGGCGCAGGTATCCCCCAGCGCCTTGACTTCCCGCGGCGTTGCGGAACCGTAGAGGATGCGGGTGGTCAGACGTTCGATGTCATATACATGGGACAGTGCTTCCCGCAGGTCCGCCCGCGCGATGTTGGCCGCATACAGGGCCTGCACCGCCGCCAGGCGCGCGTTGATGGCGTCGGCATCCACCAGTGGCTGCTCGATCCAGGCGCGCAGCAGGCGCTTGCCCATCGAAGTTTCGGTCTTATCCAATACCCAAAGCAGCGTGCCGCGCTTCTCGCGGCCGCGCATGGTCTCGGTCAATTCCAGGTTGGCGCGCGTCACGGGGGACAGGCGCATATACTGGGCGTCCGCGTAGTTCTCCACGGTCTTGATGCGCTCCAGGCCATGCTTCTGGGTCTCGCGCAGGTAATTCAGCATCGCCGCCACGGCATAGGGCACCAGACGGTCAGGCTCATAGTCCATATTCTGGCGCCAGTCCGCGCCGAACTGCCCCGCCATCGTTTCCTCCACCAGGGCGTCCTGATAGCAGGCGTCCTCGCGCAGTTCCACAAGCGCGTTGGTGTGCTGCTTGATGTAGGTGGTCACGTCTTTGAAGTCCAGCATGGGCGGGTTGATCAGGATCTCGCTGGGCATAAAGCGGCACAGTTCCGTGATGATCGCGGGGCCGATCTTTTCCGCATCCAGTTCCGTCGCGCGGGCTTCGCCGGTGGAAATATCGGCAAAGCATACGCCCGCCTTCCAGCGGCCGCGGCGGCGCTTGCAGTAAATGCTGCACAGGTAGTTGTTTTTGTCTTCGTCCAGCATGCTGCTCTCGATCACAGTGCCCGGCGTGACCACGCGGATGATGTCCCGCTTGACCAGCCCCTTGGCCAGCGCCGGGTCCTCCATCTGCTCACAGATCGCCACCTTGTAGCCTTTGGCGATCAGCCGCGCCACATACGTTTCGTAGGAGTGGAAGGGCACCCCGCACATGGGGGCGCGCTCCTCCCTGCCGCAGTTTTTGCCCGTCAAGGTCAGCTCCAGTTCCCGCGAAGCCGTCAGCGCGTCGTCGTAGAACATCTCGTAAAAGTCCCCGACGCGGTAGAACACGATCTCGTTGGGATGCTGTTTCTTGATCTCAAAATACTGCTGCATCATGGGCGATACTGCTTGTTCGGCCATGTTTCACACTCCTGTTGTTTCTGCTTTCCTGTTGTTTCGTCATCCGGGGCGCGCCTTAGTGGCAGCCGCCGCAGGTCGCACAGCTGCCGGTGCAGCTGCCCGTCGGTTCCTGGACCGTCATGGGGTCGCCGCCGTTCATGGCCGTGTTGATGATGGCGTCAATGTAGTTGACCATCGCCTCGCAGGCGGCCTTCGCCTCGTTGTAGCGCACCATGCCCTCGCTGGCCATGATCTGCTCATACAGAGCGTTGATGCGCTGGTTCAGTTCCGCCACGCGGGCGGCGTCGGTCTCGGTCTTGCTGCTCTCGTTGTTCAGGTCCAGACGCGCGAGGTTGAACTCCCCGATCATGCCCTGCAGTTCCTGATCGGCGTCGTTGGCGCGGCGCGCCGCGTCCAGTTCCAGGTAACGGGGATCGGTCTGCATCGCGACAGCCGCTTTCTTGAAAAGATCCATGCAATCCATGAGAATTTCTCCTTTTAATTTTACTTTTTTCGTTTTCTGTGTTTCTGTCCATAGTGCAGGACAAAATTCCGGGCACTCCCCCAGCCCGGCAGGCCGTGCCCCCACTGATGCAGTGGATCGCCGCAGCCTGCGCGCTGCCGAAAGCGGCACCGTTTTTAACAGCCTCATGTACGGTCGTCCGCTTTTTCCGCCTGCGCCAGTTCGCCCACCAGCAGCGCGGCGCGGGAACCTGTCAGACGGACCTGCGCCCACTGGCCGACCAGCGATTCCGGGGCAGGGAATTCCACCACCAGATTGTTGTCCAGCCGCCCGTTGCAGGTGCCGGGGGTGCGCCCCGCGCCTTCCACCAGCACGCGCACCGTCTGGCCCGCCATCGCCGCGACGGCGGCAAAGGCATAGTCATCCTGAACGCGCAGCAGGCGTTCCATCCGCGCAGCCTTCTCGGCATGGGTGACGGGGTCCGGCATTTTGGCCGCCGGGGTCCCGTTGCGCTTGGAATAGATGAAGGTGAAAAGCTGCATATAGCCCACCTCGCGCACCAGGTCCAGCGTGGCGGCGAAATCCTCCTCCGTTTCGCCGGGGAAGCCGACGATGATATCGCTGGAGAAGGTCACGCCGGGGATCTTCTCCCGTGCATAGCGCACCAGTTCCCGGTACTGCGCCGCCGTGTAATGGCGGTTCATCTGCTGCAGGATGCGGTCGCTGCCGGACTGCACCGGCAGGTGGATATGCTTGCACAGATGGGGCTGTGCGGCAATGGTGTCGATCAGCTTGCGGCTGGCGTCCTTGGGGTGGCTCGTCATGAAGCGGATCTGGTAATCCCCCGGCACTTCGCACAGGAGATTGAGCAGATCGGCAAAATCGACCGTCCGTTCCAGGCCCTTGCCGTAGCTGTTGACGTTCTGGCCCAGCAGGGTGATCTCCTTGTACCCCTGTGCGATCAGTTCCTTGAATTCCGCCAGAATGGCCTCCGGCTCACGGCTGCGTTCCCGCCCCCGCACATACGGTACAATACAATAGGTGCAGAAATTGTCGCAACCGTACATGATCGGCAGCCAGGCGCGGAATCCGGAATCCCGCCGGATCGGCAGTTCTTCCACCACCGCGTCCCGCTGTTCGGGCGTTTGCAGATAGCGTTTTCCGCGGCGCAGGCGTTCGGCCAGCATGGCGGGCAGGCGGTCGATGCCGTCCACACCGAACACCAGATCCACATACGGGTAGCTCTGGCGCAGCTTTTCCACGATGTGCGGCTGCTGGGCCATGCAGCCGCAGACGCCGATGATCAGCTTCGGGTTCTGCTCTTTCAGCTTTTTCAGTGCGCCGATGTTGCCGAACACGCGCTGTTCCGCGTGTTCCCGCACCGCGCAGGTGTTGAACAGGATCAGGTCGGCGTTTTCCAGCGTATCGCACAGACCGAAGCCCACATCCTGCAAGACCCCGCGGATCTTCTCGCCGTCGTTGACGTTCTGCTGGCAGCCGTAGCTGCGTACATACGCCAGCGGCGGCGTTTCATAGTAGGCGGCCAGGGCTTCCGCGGCCGCATCGTCATGGGTATAAGTCAGTTTTTCCAAGTGAATTCTCCTTAAAGGACACACAAAAGGGCACACAAATCCAACATACCGTATTAGTATAGCAAATCGGGCGAAAAAGTACAAGCGGTAGCTTTGTTTTTTCACCATACACGGTATGCTGTGGTCCGGCGCCGCAAAGCGCAAACAGGAGCTTCCCGCTTTTTTGGGGAAGCTCCTGCCTTTTATTTTTCCTGCTGCAATTCGCGCGCGCGTTCCAGAACGGGCTTGAGATACTGCCCGGTAAAGGAGTGTTCGTTCTGCGCCACTTCCTCCGGCGTGCCGGTCGCCACGACGAGACCGCCGCCGCTGCCGCCCTCCGGCCCGAGGTCGATGATATGATCCGCGCGCTTGATCACATCCAGATTGTGTTCGATCACGATGACGGTATTCCCAGCGTCCACCAGCTTGTCCAGCACCTTGACCAGACGGTGCACATCCGCCACATGCAGGCCGGTGGTGGGTTCGTCCAGAATATAGACCGTCTGCCCGGTGCCTTTGCGCGCCAGTTCGTTGGCCAGCTTGACGCGCTGGGCTTCGCCGCCCGAAAGCGTCGTGGCCGCCTGCCCCAACTGGATATAACCCAGGCCCACTTCCTGCAGCGTTTGCAGCTTGCGGGCGATCTTGGGGATGTTGGCAAAGAAGTTGCAGGCTTCCTCAACAGTCATGTCCAGCACATCGGAGATGTTCTTGTCCTTGTACTTGACTTCCAGCGTTTCCCGGTTGTAGCGTTTGCCCTTGCAAACATCGCAGGGCACGTAGATATCCGGCAGGAAGTGCATCTCGATCTGCAGGATGCCGCCGCCCTCACAGGCTTCGCAGCGGCCGCCCTTCACGTTGAAGCTGAACCGTCCGGGGCCGTAGCCGCGCATTTTGGCGTCCTGCGTGCTGGCAAACAGCGCGCGGATATCGCCAAACACGCCGGTGTACGTTGCCGGGTTGGAGCGCGGCGTGCGCCCGATCGGGGACTGGTCGATGCCGATGACTTTATCGACCCATTCCATCCCCTGCACTTCCTCGCACTGGCCCGGCCGGCCGCGCGCGCCGTTCATGGCGGCCGCCAGCGTCTTATACAGGATCTCGTTGACCAGCGTGGACTTGCCCGAACCGGACACGCCCGTCACGCAGATCATCTTGCCCAGCGGGAACTCCACGGTGATGTCCCGCAGGTTGTTCTCGTGCGCTTTGACGATGCGCAGACATTTCCCGTTGCCTTCGCGGCGGTGTTCCGGCACCTCCACGAACTTGCGCCCCGACAGATACGCGCCGGTGATGCTGCGCTTGACCTTGCAGATGTCCGCCACGCTGCCGGCCGCCACGATCTCACCGCCGTGCACGCCCGCGCCGGGACCTACATCCACGATATAGTCCGCCTGGCGCATGGTGTCCTCGTCATGTTCCACCACGATCAGCGTATTGCCCAGATCGCGCAGGCGCTTCATGGTGGCGATCAGCTTGTCGTTGTCCCGCTGGTGCAGGCCGATGCTCGGTTCGTCCAGCACGTACAAAACGCCGGTCAGCGCGCTGCCGATCTGCGTCGCCAGACGGATGCGCTGGCTCTCGCCGCCAGAAAGGGACGCCGCCCCGCGGGAAAGCGTCAGATAGCCAAGGCCCACGCTTTGCAGAAAGCCCAGGCGCTCCTTCACTTCCTTGAAAATGGGGGCGCCGATCATTTCGTCCCGCTGGCTGACCTTCGTATTCTCGATGAATTCCAGTTCCTCACTGACGCTCATCTCACAGAAATCGGCAATGTTGATGCCGCCCACCGTGACCGCAAGGCTCGTGGGTTTCAGGCGCTTGCCGTGGCAGTCCGGGCATTCCTCGCTGGACATGACCAACGCGATCTCCTCTTTCACCCACTCGCTGTTGGTCTCCCGGAAGCGGCGTTCCAGGTTGGGGATGATGCCCTCAAACTGGTTGTAGTAGGTGCCGGAACCGAACATACTCTCGCGCTGCATTTCAATGCGCTCGTCGCCGGTGCCGTACAGCAGCGCGTGCAGGGCTTCCTTGCTGAAATCCTTGATGGGGGTGTCCAGTGTAAAGCCGTACCGCTTGCCAAGGGCCACATAGGTCATTTCCGAGATGGAACCCTCGGCATAATACCAGCCGCTGGCCTTGATGGCGCTTTCCCGGATGGATTTGCGCTTGTCCGGGATGACGCGGGCCGGGTCCACCTTCATGAAGGTCCCCAGGCCCGTGCATTTTTCGCAGGCGCCGAAGGGGTTGTTGAAGCTGAACATACGGGGGGTCAGTTCTTCCACCGAGACCCCGTGTTCCGGGCACGCATAGCTCTGGCTGAACATCATCGGCTCACCGCCGATCACATCAACGATCACCAGCCCGCCGGTCTGCGCCAGCGCGGTCTCGATGGAGTCGGCCAGACGGCCGCGCACCGTATCGTTGATGACCAGACGGTCCACAACGATCTCGACCGTGTGCTTGATGTTCTTTTCCAGTTGGATCTCCTCGCTGAGATCGTACATATTGCCGTCGATGCGCACGCGGGCAAAACCGGCGCGGCGGGCCGCGTCCAGTTCCTTGGCCTGGGTGCCCTTGCGGCCGCGCACCACCGGCGCCAACACCTGGAACCGGGTGCGTTCCGGCAGTTTCATGACCTCATCGACCATCTCATCCACCGACTGCTGGGTGATCTCCCGCCCGCAGATGGGGCAGTGCGGCACGCCGATGCGCGCGTACATCAGGCGCAGATAGTCGTAGATCTCGGTCACCGTACCCACGGTGGAACGGGGGTTGTGGCTGGTGGTTTTCTGGTCGATGGAGATGGCCGGGGACAGGCCGGTGATCTCGTCCACGTCCGGCTTTTCCATCTGGCCCAGGAATTGGCGGGCATAGCTGGAAAGGCTCTCCATATACCGGCGCTGCCCGTCCGCAAAGATCGTGTCGAACGCCAGGCTGGACTTGCCGGAGCCGGAAAGGCCCGTCATGACGATCAGTTTATTGCGCGGCAGAACCAGATCCACATTTTTCAGGTTATGTTCCCGCGCGCCCTTGATGACGATGCGGTTGTTCGGATCAATGCGAATTTTGGAGTTTCGCTTGCTTTCTTTCGGTGCGGTACTCAATTTTTGTATTTCCTCCTGCCCTTGCGGGTCTTTGCAGCGGCTTTCCGTTCACCGGCGTCCGCGGCCGTGGGGTCCTCCCCGCGTTCCAGGCGCGCGATCTCGTCGCGCAGCTGGGCCGCCAGTTCAAACTGCAGTAGGCGCGCCGCTTCCTTCATCTCTTTCGTCATCCGCTCGATGGTCTGCTGGCGCTCGGCACGGCTCATGCGGTGCTGGCGCATCCGCTTGTTCTCCTCGCTCATGCTGATCTCCAGCCCGTCGCCGATGGCCTTGACGATGGTCCGCGGCGTGATGCCGTGTTCCTCGTTGTAAGCGGACTGGATCGCACGGCGGCGTTCCGTTTCCATGATGGCACGCTCCATGCTGGGCGTGACCTCGTCGGCGTACATCAGCACGACGCCGTTCGCATTGCGCGCCGCGCGGCCGATGGTCTGGATCAGGCTCGTTTCGCTGCGCAGGAAGCCCTCTTTGTCGGCGTCCAGAATCGCGATCAGCGATACTTCCGGCAGGTCAAGGCCCTCGCGCAGCAGGTTGATACCCACGATCACGTCGATAGCCCCCACGCGCAGATCCTTGATGATCTCCATGCGCTCAAAGGTGTCCACCTCATGGTGCATATATTTGGTCTTGACGCCGTGTTCTTCCAGATAGTCGGTCAGGTCCTCGGCCATTTTGACCGTCAGCGTTGTGACCAGCGCCCGTTCGTTGCGTTCTATGCGCTGCCGGATCTCGCCCAGCAGGTCCTCGATCTGGCCCTCTACCGGCCGCGCCATGATCAGCGGGTCCAGCAGGCCGGTGGGGCGGATGACCTGCTCCGCCACACGGCTGGAATGCTGGCGCTCGTACTCGCCCGGCGTGGCCGAAACAAAGATCTTCTGGTGGATCTTCTTTTCAAATTCCTCGAACCGCAGCGGGCGGTTATCGAAGGCCGACGGCAGGCGGAAACCGTATTCCACCAGCGTCTTTTTCCGGCTGTAGTCGCCACCGAACATACCGCGGACCTGCGGCAGCATGACATGGCTCTCGTCCACCATCAGCAGGAAGTCGTCGGGGAAATAGTCCAGCAGCGTCGTGGGCGTGGAGCCGGGCGCCCGGCCGGAAAGGACCGCCGAATAGTTTTCGATCCCCTTGCAGGTGCCGACTTCCTGCAGCATCTCCATATCATAGTTGGTGCGCTGCTGGATGCGCTGCGCTTCCAGCAGTTTGCCTTCCTCGGTGAATTTTTTGACCTGTTCCTCCATCTCCTGCGCGATCTTTTCCAGGCCGACCTTCATCTTTTCCGGCCCGACGATATAATGGCTGGCCGGGAAGATCGCCACATGGCGGACCACGTTGCGGTGCTCGCCCGTCAACGGGTCAAACTCGATGATACGGTCCACCTCATCACCGAAAAATTCCACGCGGATGGCATACTCGTCGTTGTAGGCAAGGTGGATGTCCACCGTGTCGCCCTTGACGCGGAACTTATTGCGGATGAAGTTCATATCGTTGCGCTCGTACTGGAGCTTGACCAGGCGGCTGCACAGTTCGTCGCGCTCCATCTGCATACCGGGCCGCAGGCTGATGACCATGCTGCGGTAGTCGATAGGGTCGCCCAGCGAATAAATACAGGAAACACTGGCCACGATGATCACGTTGCGCTGTTCCGAAAGCGCCGCCGTGGCGGAATGGCGCAGGCGGTCGATCTCGTCGTTGATGGCGCTGTCCTTCTCGATATAGGTATCGGTGGACGGGATGTATGCCTCCGGCTGGTAGTAGTCGTAGTAGGAGACAAAATACTCCACCGCGTCATCCGGGAAGAATCCGCGCATCTCGGTGCAGATCTGGCTGGCCAGCGTCTTGTTGGGTTCCAGGATGAGGGTGGGCCGGTTGCAGCGCGCAATGATGTTTGCCATGGTAAATGTTTTGCCGGAGCCGGTCACGCCCAGCAGCGTCTGCGCTTCGTCCCCCGCTTCGATCCCCTGGACCAGTGCTTCGATCGCCTGCGGCTGGTCGCCCGTGGGCTGAAACGGCGCTTTCAGATGGAAAATCTCCTCCACAGCAGTACCTCCCTCGCCAATTAACAACATTTTGTTGTTTTTTGATTATACCATAGCCCTTTTTATAAGTAAAGTCCCCTGCGGAACATTTTATCCGGGCACGGCGAAAAAATACACCCTGCCGCACACAGGCGGCAGAGTGCAGGCTATTTACCGGCTGGCGGCGTTCAAGATCTGGATGCCGCTGGTACACTGCGGCAGGCAGTCGCGCTGGCGCATGGAAGAAGCGTCCTCCCCGGCGATGATCACATGGTCGATGATCGAAACGCCCAACGGTTCCAACGCTTTCATGATGCCCAGCGTCGCGACCCGGTCCGCCTCGCTGGGGATTGCCAGGCCGGTGGGATGGTTATGCGCCAGGATGCCGCAGGTGGCGTCGGTGCGCGCCACTTCGCGCACCAGCTTGCGCGCGTCCGCATGGACGCGGTTGGGCACACCCTCCGCAATGCAGAGGTCCCGCACCGGCTGGCATTTGTCGTCCAGCAGGATCAGATACAGCAGTTCGTTCCGCTGCCCCAGAAAGAAGGGCTTCACATACTCGATGGCCCGTTCCGCGCTGTCCAGTGCGACGCCGCGTTCCCGCTTTTTCAGCGCGTAATAGCGGGTGAACCCCATGACCGTATGGATCAGGTTCGCGCTGCGGGGGCCGATGCCCTCCACGCGCTGCAGTTCTTCCGGCTCTGCTTCCATCACCCTGCAGAAACTCCCGAAATGCTGGATCAGGCGGTGCGCCAGTTCGTTCGTATCCTTGCGCGGGATCGACAAAAACAACAGATATTCCAGTGCTTCGTGTTCCGCCAGACTTTCCAGTCCGTCCCGTGCCACTCTTTCCTGCATGCGGGCCCGATGGTTTTCGTGCAGCGGACGCTCTGTCTTTTTTGCCATCCGTTCCCCATCCTTTCGCCGGTTCACTTTACGTTTTCCCCATTTTATATTATTATATATGGTACAAAGCAATTTGCAAAGGGTCTATCCCAAAACAAGAGAGGATTTTATGAAAAGTTTTACCGCGGGCCCCAACGAAAACGGCGTGCGCCTGAGCCGTTTTGTCGAGAGCGTGACCAGCCAGATGCCGCGCAGTCTGATGTACAAAGCCTTCCGCAACAAGCGCATCAAAGTGAACGGGAAGCGCGCCGAGCCGGACACCCGCCTTGCCGCCGGCGATCTGATCGAACTGTATATCAACGACGAGTTTTTCCCGCCGGACGCCGCACCGCCCAAGCCCAAACCGCCGCGCCGCCAGCCGCCCGTGACCGTGATCTATGAGGACCGCAACATCGCGGCGCTGTACAAACCGGCGCACCTGCTGTGCCACAGCGACCGCACCGGCGACCCCAATCTGGTGGACGCCTTCGCGTTCTATCTGGAGCAGAAAGGCGAATACGATCCCCATGCTGAAAACCGCTTTGCCCCCGCGATCTGCAACCGCCTGGACCGCGGGACGGAAGGGCTGGTCCTGGCGGCCAAGACCTACCCGGCCCTACGGGATCTGAACCGTATCATCCAGGAAAACCTTATGAAAAAGGAATACCTGACGATCACGGTCGGCGCACCGCCTGCGGGGCGGCACATCGCCTGGCTGCAGCATAACGAGAAGAACAACAAGGTCCGCATCCACGCGCGGCCCGGCGACGGCTACAAGCAGATCATCACCGACGTAACGGTGATCCGCCAGGAAGGTTCCTTCGCTCTGTGCCGGATTGGGCTTATCACCGGGCGCACGCACCAGATCCGGGCGCACCTTGCCTATCTCGGCCACCCGGTGCTGGGCGACATCAAATACGGCAACCGCAAAATGAACGCCGCCACGGGGCTCAACACCCAGGCCCTCTGCGCCCAACGGCTGACCTTTGGGCATATTCCCGAAGAAAACAGCCTGCACGATCTTTCCGGGCGCGTCATCAAGCTGGACCAGCCAAACATCGTGACGGGCTTTGAGCGTCTGGCCCGCACCTGATTTTTCCCCGCTTACACAAAACAGCCGCTGCCCTGCCGGCAGCGGCTGTTTTTGTCATTTTTCAGAAAGAAGGTCCGCCACTTTGCGGCGGACCTCCCGTTCTGTTTACGCGATCACGAAATGGTAAATAAGCGACACGGCAATGATAAGCGCGCAAACGATCGCAGTGATCGGCGGCGCCCAGTGGATGATGCGTTCCGCCATCACGTCGTCCTCGCTGGCTTCGTCGTCGTCAGCGTAGCGGCCGCGGCCTCTGCCGGGCGCGTCATCCTCGTCATCGTCGTAGTCCATGTCATCGGAGTCGAACATCTGGGTGCTCTCGTCGTCCTCATCGTCCTCGAACAGACGGCCCTGGGGGGCATAACGGCGCACCCGCTCCATCTCCGCGTCCTCCTCCTCGGGGGCATAGCCGCGGGGATCATACGTAGCGGTGGCGTCCGGGTCCTCCTGGCTGATCGCCGCCTGGGCGGCAGCCGCCGTCCCGGCCGGGTCAGCCTGCGCATGCTGTGGGGCGACATTATCGGCAACGGAGCGAATCTCCTGCTGCTGGCGCTCGGCAGCGCGGCGCGCTTCTTCCAGAATTTGGGTCAGCGTGGCCTTGATGCCGCCGCGGTCGCCGCCGCATTCGGAGCAGACCGTGCAGTTTTCCTCATTGGGATGGAACGCGCCGCAGGCGCAGAACCAGCCATACTGGGTATCCTGCGGCACGCAGGTCAACAGGGAGTTGCCCGTGCGCTGCTGCAGCGTCTTGGAAATGGACGCCGGCAAAACGCGCGGCATCTGCAAACGGACGCGCTTATAACCGCGCAGGTCCACACCGCGGCCGTTCAGGAACGCGCGGTCCTGCTCCACCTCAACACTGGAGACCGGCGTGTCGCTGACATAGACAGCGTCGTCGCTGCCGAACAGATCGCCCGGCTGCGCTTCCAACTGTTCATAATAGAAGTCATCTTCGCACAGGACCTGACCGGCGGCGTCCTTACATTTGAAGTGGACGACCAGCCCGGTCAGCGGCTCCGTACCCACGTTTTTGAAGGTCAGGCATACCGCAACTTCCCCGGTCACGTCCCCTTTCAACAGTTCCACCCGGACGAACTGGACCGGGCTTCCGGCCGTGTAATAGTTGGCGCGGGACTGCGCCATCAGGGAAAAATTCTGATCCATGATCCAACACCTACTTTTTACTCTTGGGCCTCCGGCCGGTCTGTCTCCGGCCCGGCAGCGGTCTCTGTTCTCGGTTCTTCCTCCTGCACAGCGGGCTGGACCGGCGCGGGGGTCTCCTCCGGCTTCGTCGTCTTGCCCTTGCTCAGATCATAGGGCGGCAGTTCCCCGCCTTCCATCAGCGTCTGGAACTCGTCGCCGCTGATCTTTTCCCGTTCCATCAGAACATGGGCGACCTTGTGCAGTTCATTCATGTGCTCCGTCAGCAGGCGGCGCGCCGTTTCGTACGCTTCGTCCACGATGTCGCGGATCTCGTTGTCGATCTCCGAGGCGATGGCTTCCGAATAGCCCTTGCCCTGGCCGAAGTCGCGGCCCAGGAAGGTCTGTTCAGGATCGCTGCCATACACCACCGGTCCCATCCGTTCCGAGAAGCCGTACCGCGTCACCATAGCCCGCGCGGTATCCGTCGCGCGCTGCAGGTCGCTGGATGCGCCGGTAGAAATGTCATCCAGGACAAGCTGCTCCGCCACACGGCCGCCCAGCAGCGAAACGATGTTTTCGAACATGGCGGTCTTGGTCACAAAGCTGGGGTCCTTTTCGGGCAGATACATGGTGTAGCCGCCCGCACCCCCGCGGGAAATGATACTGATCTGATGCACCGGGTCGTGATGCTTGCCGAAGTAGCCGGTAATGGCGTGGCCCGTTTCGTGGTAAGCCACCAGACGGCGCTCGCTCTCGGTCACCACATGGCTCTTCTTTTCGGGGCCCATCATGACCTTGACGGATGCTTCCTCGATCTCGGATTCCGTAATAGCCTTCTTGCCGCTGCGCGCAGCCAGCAGCGCCGCCTCGTTGACGAGGTTTTCCAGGTCCGCGCCGGAGAAGCCCGCCGTGGAACGCGCAATGGTCTTGAGGCTGACATCCGGCCCCAGCGGCTTGTTCTTGGTATGGACTTTCAGGATCTCCTCACGGCCCTTGACATCCGGCAGGCCCACATAGACCTGACGGTCAAAACGGCCGGGACGCAGCAGCGCCTTATCCAGAATGTCCGCGCGGTTGGTGGCCGCCATGACGATCACGCCGTCGTTGGCGTCGAAACCGTCCATCTCGACCAGCAACTGGTTCAACGTCTGTTCGCGTTCGTCATGACCGCCGCCCAGGCCGGCGCCGCGCTGGCGGCCGACCGCGTCGATCTCGTCGATAAAGACGATGGAGGGCATCGTCTTTTTGGCCTTTTCAAACAGGTCACGCACACGGGACGCACCTACGCCGACATACATCTCCACAAAGTCGGAGCCGGAGATGGCGTAGAACGGGACGCCCGCTTCACCCGCACAGGCGCGGGCCAGCAGGGTTTTGCCGGTACCCGGAGGGCCGACCAGCAGCACGCCGTGCGGAATACGCGCGCCGAGGGAGTTGAACTTTCCGGGCGCTTTGAGGAATTCCACCACTTCCTGCAGTTCGGCCTTTTCTTCATCCGCGCCCGCCACATCGGCAAAGGTGGCCTTGCGCTGGTTTTCCTGCTGGTCCTTGACCTTGGCGCGCCCGACATTCATAATGCCGCCGCCCGCGCCGCCGCGATACATCGACATGAACAGCAGGCCGATGCTGCCCAGCATGACAACGTAGAAGATGATCTCCATCCACGGGATCGAGTTCTTGGGCGCCACATAGTCGAAGATCATGGGGGCGTCGGGATTTTCCGCGTTGTACTCATCCACAAATTCCATGATCTTGCCGGTGCTGAAGTCTACGCCGTAGGGCAGCTTATAGGCAACATACACGGTGCCGCCGTTGGACGGCAGGACGTCCTCCTCCGAGGAGGTCAGGTTGTTCAGAAGGCCGCCGCCCTCCACTTCCGGCTGAACGGCGTTTTCCGGCAGGGGCACCGCCCCTTCCTTGAGCCAGAGTTCCAGCTTGTTCGTGCCCACGTCCAGACGGTACGAAGTCACCTGATGATTTTCAAAGTAATAGTAGATCTCCGAATAGTTGATGTGGTTCGCCGCCGAAGCCGCCAGCAACGGCGACATACTGACGATGAACAGCACCATGACCATGAGCACAGCTACTACAAGGATGCCGTTAAAGCGAGGTTTATGCTGCAAAAAATCAACTCCTAACCGGCTGTTTGCGCCGGATCAATTTGGCCGCCCGAACCGGCGCTTACTTGGTGTAGATTTCGGGTTTCAAAACGCCCACATAGGGCAGATTGCGGTATTTTTCATCAAAATCCAGGCCGTAGCCCACCACAAATTCATCAGGGACTTCAAAGCCCAGATAATCCGGTTCCAGATCCACCTTGCGGCGGCTGGGCTTGCTCAGGATCGTGCAGAGCTTGACGCTGCGGGGATTGCGCAGCCGCAGCATGGGCAGCAGGTTGGACAGCGTGATGCCGGTGTCCAGAATGTCCTCGACGATCAGCACGTCCTTGCCGGAAAGGTCGGCGTCCAGGTCTTTCACGATCTTGACCAGCCCCGTCGATTCCATGTTGGCGCCGCCGTAGCTGGAGACCACCATGAAGTCGATCGCGCAGGGGATCGTGACCGCGCGCATCAGGTCCGCCATAAACACGGCCCCGCCCTTGAGGATGGAGACCATGAGAAGGTCGCGCCCTTCGTAATCCCGGCTGATCCGGGCACCCAGTTCGGCCACTTTTTCCCGAAGCTGTTCTTCTGATACTAAAATATGATCAATATCCTGATCCATGCCCTGCATGTATTATGCCTCCTCTTCTTTTTCCGTCCGCACCACAAGCACTTCCATGGTGTAAGGATCGGGGGCAAGTCCTTCCGCAAAGCCGCTGCCCCACAGCCAGAGCACTTCCCTTCCGTCGGCCAGCAGCGGAAGCAGCGGACGTTCATCCTGCGGAATTTTTAATTCATTATAGTATTTTTTCAAAGTCTTGCGGACATGACGGCCAGCCGGGCGGAAAAAGTCCCCCGGCTGCCGCGTGCGCAAAACTAGATTCCCCTGTATTTTAGCACAATCCGCGCAACAGTTTAAGTCTTTTTTGAAAATTGGTCGATTTCTTAGAAATTCTTCATACTTTACACGTCGAAATTCAACAAAATAACCACCCGGCAGGAAAAAACGGCCTTCCGAGAAGGGCTGCGGCGGGGCCGGCGGCGGGCGGACGCCCTCCGGCGTCTGGCAAAGCAGCACGCCGTCCCGGACTTTGTAGGTGACTTCCGGCGTAAGCTGCAAGGCCCCGTCGCCGCGCTGCACCAGAAAACGAAGCAGCGTGATGTATTTTTCCTCCGCGTCGCGCACCGGGCTTACCAGCGTATGCAGCGCCGCATCCAGGACCGGGCCTTCCGCCCGGCGCAGGGCGGCCACATCATACCCGCCTTCCACAGAAGCCGACTGCAAAAGCGCAGCCGCCTCCCCCGCCAGCCAGCGGTCCAGCCTGCGCATCTGGTCGCACAGGCGGGCGATCGCCGTTTCGGCGGAAGGGTTCGCATACTGTAGCGCGGGGATCGCCTCGTGCCGGATGCGGTTGCGCACATAGCGGTTTTCGGCGTTGGTCTCGTCCTGCACATAGTTTTGCCCAAGCGCCGCGCAGTATGCTTCGGTATCTGCCCGCGTCAGGCACAGGAACGGCCGAACATAGTAGCCGCGCCGTGGCGGGATGCCCGCCAGCCCGTGCAGGCCGGTGCCGCGGGCCATGCGGAACAGCACGGTCTCCGCCTGGTCCGACATCGTGTGGGCGGTGGCGATGGACGCTTCCTCCTGTGAGGCCAGACGGTCGAACCACCCGTAGCGCAGACCTCGCGCCCATTCCTCGCTGGGCTGTTCGGGGATCTGCACGCCCTCCCGCACGGCGTCGTACACGAACAGTTCCACCCCCTGGCTGGAACAGAACGCCCGCACGAAGTTTGCATCCGCCTGGCCCTGCAGGCCCCGGATGCCGTGATTCACATGGGTTGCCAGCACTTCGATCTTCAGGTCCCGGCGCCGCCGTAGTAAAAAAAGCAACAAAGCCATAGAGTCTGCCCCTCCGGAGCAGGCTGCAATGACTCTGTCGCCCGACTTGAACAACCCCTGCTGGCGGCAATAGGCCAGCAAGGTATCTTCGATGCGCTGGATCAGTTTTTCATGATCAGAATTCATGGGTCACATCCAGGTTGCTGAAGCGTGTATGCGCGCCGTCCCATCCCAGGCGGACGACGCTGGTCTCGCCATGGCGGTTTTTGGCCACGATACATTCCGCTTCGTTTTCATTGGCCTGATTTTCTTCACCGTTCTGCGAATTGTAGTAGGCTGCGCGGTACAGGAACAGTACCACGTCGGCGTCCTGTTCGATCGAGCCGGAGTCACGCAGGTCCGAAAGCTGCGGCCGGTGGTCCGAGCGGCCCGTGGATTTTTCCGCCGCACGGGAAAGCTGCGACAGTGCGATGACCGGGACGTTCAGTTCCTTCGCCATGATCTTGAGGTTCCGGGTGATGTCGCTGATCTCCTGCACGCGGCTTTCGGTGCGCTTGGCGCTCTGCATCAATTGCAGATAGTCGATGATGACCAGACCGATCTTTTCTTTTTTGGGGTCCTGGTTGATCGTCCGGATCTTGGCCTTCATCTCCGGCACCGAAATACCGGAAGTGTCGTCCATATAGATCGGCGCGTTGTACAAAAGCGAAGTGGCCTGCGCGAAGTCGTTCCAGTCCGAATTGTTGAGCCGGCCGGTCCGGAACGCCTGGCTGTCGATGTTGGCCGTGCTGGAAAGGATTCGGTCGGTCAACTGTTCGCAGGTCATTTCCAGGCTGAACACGATGGTCGGCACTTTCTGCTGGCGGGCCACGTTGGTGGCGATGTTCAGGGCAAAACTCGTTTTGCCCATGCCGGGGCGCGCCGCCAGGATGATAAGGTCCGAACGGCCCAGCCCGGTCAGCACCGTATCCAGATAGGTGAACCCGGTGGGGATGCCCGCAAACTTGTCGCGGTCCGCGCCGCTGAGCTTCTGCATCGTGTCGATAACTTCCAGGATGGATTCCCGGATGGTCTTGACGCCGGACTTGTCCTGCCCGCTGCGGATCTCGTAAATTTTCTGTTCCGCGGATTCCAGCAGAAGGTCGGCGTCCTCGCCGCTGTTGGTCTCGTTCAGGATGCTGCGGGCGGCCTCGATCAGGCGGCGCGCCTGGTATTTTTCCTTGACGATCTTGAAATACGAGTCCACATTGGAGATCGCAGGCACTGTTTCCGCAATGTGGGTAATGTAGACCTTGGCGTCATCCGCGCTGGCGAACGTGCCGCCCGTGGCAAGCGCATTCACCAGCGTGATCACGTCCACGGCTTCGCTTTCGGTGTAGAGCGCCCGCATCGTTTCATAAACGGCGCGGTTCTGGTCCGAATAGAACATGGCCGGTTCCATATCGGTGATCAGGCGGTTCAGGATCGTTTCATCCATCAGCGCCGCACCCAGAACGCTCTGTTCGGCCTGCATATTGTAAGGCATCTGGATGCCCAGACTGGCAAGGCTCAATTCTTCATTGCGCGGCATACCAGGCGCCCTCCTTCCTCTGCGTTTTTATGGAAAGTTGATCTGCTTTACAGTTCCTCCACCTTGACTTTGAAGGAAGCGGAAATGCCCGCGTGCAGGCGCACGGCGGCGTCATACGTCCCAAATTCCTTGATCGCGGAAGGCAGTTCCACCTTCTTCTTGTCGATCTCGGTACCTGTCAGTTTCGTCAGAAGTTCCGCCACTTCTTTGCCGGTCACTTTGCCGTACAACTTGCCGGAAGCGCCGCCCTTGATCTTGGCGCAGACCGTCTGCCCGGCGATCTTCGCCGCCAGGGCTTCCGCCGCGGCGCGGGCCTCGGCTTCGTGGTGGGCCTTGGCTTCGCTCTTGGTGCGCGCCTGGTTCAGCGCCGACGCATCGGCCGGGGCCGCCAGGCCGCGGGGCAGCAGGAAATTGCGGGCGTACCCATCCGAAACTTCGTGGATCTCGTCCTTTTTGCCAATGCTTTTCACATCCTGTTTCAGAATGATCTTCATATCGGTTCCCTCCCAATAATAACTGTATATTTACCGGGCCGCAGCCGCACTGGACGCCTGCGAAGCACGGTAAAGGTCTATCTGTTCCCGGATCTGCTGCTCTGCATCCTGCAGGGTACAGTTCTGCAACTGCGCGCCCGCCATCATCAGATGGCCGCCGCCGCCCAGCGGTTCCAGGATCACCTGCACGTTCAGCGCGCCCATGCTGCGCGCCGAAATATTGACGCCGCCGTTCTTGGCTACCGCCACAAAGCTGGCATCCACGCCGTTGATCGTCAGCAGGTCGTTGGCCGCCATCGGAAGCACCACGTTCATGCCGGCTTCCGGCTCGCTGGACAGCGCGATGGCGCAGCCCTTGTAGATGTAGGCGCTTTCAACGATATGGGCGCGCGCTTCATACTCTTCCTTGGAAGTGTTGAACAGCAGCTTTGTTTCTGCCGTCTGCGCGCCGCGGCTGCGCAGCCAGGCAGCCGCCTCAAAGGTCCGCACGCCCACGTGCAGGGCGAAGCTGCGGGTGTCCAGCATGATGCCCGCCAACAGCGCCTGGGCTTCCAGCGGGGTGATGTTGTTCTCCCGCGGCATGAACTGCAGCAATTCGCAGATCAGTTCGCTGGCGCTGGACGCATAGGGCTCATGGTACAAAAGCAGCGGGCGGTCGATATGCCCCACCGCCATGCGGTGATGGTCGATGACGACGACGCGCTTGCATTTTTCGTAAATCTTCTGGCTTTCCAGCAGCCGTATCTGGTAGGTATCCACCACGATCAGCAGCGTGTTGGGGGTGATGACATCCAGCGTCTGGTCCGGCGGGATGAAGTCATGGCCAAGCCCCGCATCCAGGAAGGACTTGAGCAACGGGGCCGCCAACGTCGCGTCGCTGTTGATGGCGATAACGGCGGGCACGCCGCACATTTTGCAGATGCGCAGCGCGCCTACTGCCGAACCGACCGCGTCCAGGTCGCTCATGCGGTGGCCCATCACGATGACGCTGTCGCTCTTTTTGATCAGATCACACAGCGCGTTGCAGATAATACGGCTGCGCACATGGCTGCGCTTTTCCACACCATGGGAAATACCGCCGTAAAACTCAAACCCGTCAACGGTCTTGACCGCTGCCTGATCGCCGCCGCGGCCCAGCGCAATGTCGATGCTTTCCCGTGCCATCTGGTGGCACTCCTGCAACGTCTTGCCGCCGTGGCCGACGCCGATGGAAAGGGTCGTCAGCCCGCCCGGATGCAGCGCGCGCACTTCCTCCAGGATCGTGAAACGTTCCTGCATCATCCAGCGCACATCGCGCTCCTCCACCACCGCGATATAGCGGCTGTTGGAAACACGGCGCAGGAAGCCCGTGCTGCGGGCGATATAATTTTCCAGCAGACTGTTGATGGCTTCCAGTTCCTTAGCCTGTTCGCTGTCCTTCATATCATCGAACAGCTCGTCATAGCTGTCGATCACGATGATCAGGCAGGCCGGGCGGCTCTCGTTGTATTCGTCCAGCGTATCTTTATAGAACGTATCATCGACGAGATAAACGATGCTGGACCCGCGGCTGCCCCGGGCGGAACCCGAATAGGCGGTGAACCGCCGCTGCCCCACCGTCAGGTCCTGGCCGTGGGGCCGGGAGCATACGGCAAGGTTGAGATCCGGGAACACGCGCTCGACCGGGCGTGTGACCGCGTCGCCGCCGTCCAGGACTTTTTCCCGGAAGATGGCATTATACCACAAAATGCGGCCGTCCGCCACCAGCATCGTGGGGATCGGCAGCCCTGCCAGACTGTACTGGATACGGCTGTTTTCAAAGTCCGTGCTGCACAGTTGGGCGGCCACATAGGCGCGCAGCTTGCGCCGCATACGCCACAGCACGCACAGCGCCGCTATGACCAGCACCAGCGGCACGGCCAGCCATTCGGGCGCGGTCAGCGCCACCGGCACGACCATGGCAACGAGCGCGACCAGCAGCAGCAACAGTACGGCCGCCGCATCCAGACCATCCTTGTGTTTCATGGTTCAGTCCCCATTTCTTGCCGGACGGGCATACTTAAACTTCCAGTAAGATGGGCAGGATCATCGGGCTGCGCTTGGTACGCCGGTAAATATAGCTCGACAGGGCTTCCCGCACGCGCGCCTTTACGCTGGCCCAGTCATGCAGGTTGTCGCTCAGGCTGCGGTCCAGCGCCATTTCCACCTGCGTGCGCAGGCCGTCCATCAGTTCCTCGCTCTCCTTGACGTAGACGAAGCCGCGGCTCACGATGTCCGGGCCGGACAGCACCTGGCCGTTGCTGCTGTCGATCGCAGCGGTGACCACGATAATGCCGTCCTCCGACAGATGATGCCGGTCGCGCAGTACGACGTTGCCCACATCCCCCACGCCGTAGCCGTCCACCATCACGGCGCCGGCCGTCACGGTGTTCTCCACCGTCATGCCGTCGGCCGAAATGCGGATGTTCTGGCCGTTCTCGGCAATATAGATGTTCTGCTTCGGGATATAGCCCAGGTGTTCCGCCGTTTCGGCATGGCGCTTGAGCTGCTTGAACTCGCCGTGCACCGGCAGGAAGAACTGCGGGTGCGCCAGCGTGAGGATCAGTTTCTGCTCCTCCTGGCAGGCGTGGCCCGAAACATGGGTGTCGTACATATTCTCATAGATGACCTCGGCGCCAAGGCTCAACAGGCCATTGACGACCTTCGTCACCGTCTTTTCATTGCCGGGGATCGGGCGCGCCGAAATGATGATGAAGTCGTTGGGGCCGACCCGCACCTGACGGTGGCTCGCCTGCGCCATACGCGACAGCGCCGACAGCGGCTCGCCCTGGCTGCCCGTGGTGATCAGGACCACTTTTTCCGGCGGATACTTGTTGATCTCGTCGATGTCGATGATCACATTATCCGGCGCGTGCAGGTAGCCCAGTTCTTTCGCCATCTCCGTGTTGGAGACCATGCTGCGGCCGCTGACGGCCACCTTGCGGCCGGACTCGATCGCGAGGTCAATGATCTGCTGCACGCGGTAAATGTTGGAAGCGAAGGTCGCCACGATGATGCGGCGGTTCCGGGCGCGGGCGAACAGGCGGCGCACGCCTTCGGCCACCGTCTGCTCGGTGGCGGTGAAGCCGGGGCGCTCGGCGTTGGTGGAATCCGACAGCAGGGCCAGCACGCCCTTCCGGCCGTACTCCGCGATGGTGGAGAGGTCCGTCACCGCGTCGCCGGAAAGCGGCGTATAGTCCACCTTGAAGTCGCCGGTATGGAGGACGATGCCCGCCGGGCATTCGATCGCAAACGCCAGCGCATCGGGGATCGAGTGGTTCACATGGATCGGTTCCACCGTGAAGCAGCCCAGCTGGACCTTCTGGCGCGGGCGGATCTCGTGGAAGATCGCGCTGGACGCCAGGCCGTGTTCTTCGAGTTTATTTTTGATCAGACCGATCGTCAGCCGGGCCGCATAGATCGGCACATTGAACTTTTTGAGCAGATACGGCAGGCTGCCGATGTGGTCCTCATGCCCGTGCGTGATAAAAAGGCCCTTGATGCGGTCGCGGTTTTCCAGCACATAGGTAAAGTCCGGGATCACCAGATCGACGCCGAACATATCGGCATCCGGGAACACAAGGCCGCAGTCCACCAGGATCATATCACCCTGGCATTCGTACAGCGTAATATTTTTTCCGACTTCCCCCAGGCCGCCCAGCGGGCAAATGTGCATCGGGATTGCCGGTTCCATCTCATAATTGCGGGCAGCCTGCGGCCTGCGGCCGCGGCGCGGCTGGCGGGCGGGCGCCGTGTTGTTCTGGGCGTTCTGGCCGCGGGGATGGCGCGTGCGCGGGGCCGGGGCGCTCTGTGCGGGCGCGCTCTTTTCCGCTGCGGCGGCTGCCGCCGGCTGCCGCGGCATACGGCGGCGGGGCTTGCGGTTGCCCTCCTGCGGTTTCTTGTCGCCGCGCGGGGCACGGCGCTCGGACGCCGCGTGGTCCGCGGGCTGGCCCTTCACATTTCTGCGCTTCGTTTTATTTTCTTCCATCGAATACCTCCAAACTTGTTCTATACAGACACCATGTGTACCTGCCGTACACACCTTTTCCTGTCTTATGTTTTCTGCTGTGGCCGGGGTACATGAATCCTTCGCCCCCGTACCGGGTTGGGCGCGTTGAGCCCGCCTGAAAAGGCGCGGCCGGGCCCTGTCAAAATCACGCATAATGGCAGTTATATTTATTATAGACGGATTGCATACGATTGTCAAACTTGCCAGAATCCCGCAAAGCGGGTATAATGCCTAATACAGTCATTCTTGCCTTCTACAGGAGATTTATAATGAAGCATATCGAGATCTATACGGACGGCGCCTGCAGCGGCAATCCGGGCCCCGGCGGCTGGGGCGCCATTCTGCGGTTCCGCACCCGGGAAAAAGTTTTTGAAAAGGAACTTTCCGGCGGCGAAGCGCAGACCACCAACAACCGCATGGAGATGACCGCCCTGCTGGAAGCACTGCGGCAGCTCAAAGAGCCCTGTGCCATCGACCTGTACAGCGACAGCCAGTATGTGATCAACGCGCTGGAAAAAGGCTGGGCCAAAGGCTGGCGCGCCCGCGGCTGGAAAAAGGCCGACCGCTCCCCCGCGCTGAACGCCGACCTGTGGGCGCCGCTGCTGGCGGAGAGCGAGAAACACCAGATCACTTACCACTGGCTGAAAGGCCATGCCGGCCACCCCGAAAACGAACGCTGCGACAGCATGGCGGTGGAACAGAGCAAAAAATACGGCGGCCGCCAGGCCTGAGGAAAGGAGCATCCCATGGACGGGTTCAACACATTTGAAAAGCAGGATAAAGTCCTGATTGGTATGAGCGGCGGCGTCGATTCCAGCGTGGCCGTGCGTATTTTGCAGGAGCAGGGCTTCGCCGTGCAGGGCGCGGTGATCCGCTTCTCCCCCGCGCACGACGGCGCTGTGACGGCTGCCAAAGAGACCGCCGACGCGCTGCACATCCCCCTGCACGTTCTGGACGCGGAGCAGGCTTTTGAGGAGCATGTGGTCCGCCCCTTCTGCGAAAACTACTGCGCCGGACGCACCCCGAACCCCTGCATCGCCTGCAATCCGCTGGTCAAGTTCCGCCTGCTGGCGGACAAAGCCGAAGAACTCGGCTGCGCCTTTATCGCTTCCGGGCATTATGCCCGTATCGACGTGGGTGCCGACGGCATCCACCGCGTGGCCGTGCCCGCCAGCGCCGCGCGCGACCAGAGTTATATGCTCTACCGCCTGCCCCAGGACATCCTGCGCAAACTGGTGCTGCCCCTGGGCGAGTTCGAGAAGGACGACATCCGCGAGATGGCGCGGGACCTGCACCTTGCCTGTGCCGACGCCCCCGACTCGATGGAGATCTGCTTCATCCCGGACGGCGACTACTCGGCCTATATCCGCGCGCGCGGCTATGTGCCGAAGTCCGGCCGCTTCGTGGGGCCCGACGGCGCGGACCTTGGCCCGCACGCCGGGGTGGACCATTACACCGTCGGCCAACGCAAAGGGCTGGGCATCGCAGCGGGGCGGCCGCTGTTCGTCAAGGCGATCCTGCCCGACGGCAACATCCAACTGGCCGAGACCGGCCAGGAATACAACACCCGGATCTGCCTGACCCAGATGGCGACCCCCGACGGAGAACCGCTGCCCGCCGGGGAATATCTGGTCAAGATCCGCAGCGCCGCCAAACTGACCCCCTGTACCTTCGACGGTACGGACACGGTTCTTTTCCCGGAACCGGTGCGCGCCCCAGCCCCCGGGCAGAGCGCCGTCTTTTACCGCGACGGTCTGGTCTGCGGCGGCGGCATCATCGACGCGGCTTTCTAACTTCACAGCCAGTCATGACCACCCCTAAGAGGGGTGGCATGACGAGCGGCCTATAAGGCCGAGATAAAAGCCAGCGCCTAAATGACGCTGGCTTTCACTTCGTTCAAGCCTCTGGTGGTATGATTACTTGCTACCCTTGAAAGGGTCTGCATACTCCTTCTTGCTTAAACTATCTTCTATTTGATCCTGCTTTTCTTGCTCCCGGATATATTTTTGTATTGTCGCAGTATTGATTCCTACTGTACTCACATAATATCCTGTTGCCCAGAAATTTCTATTCCCAAATTTATATTTCAGGTTTGCATGCCTTTCAAATATCATCATTGCACTTTTCCCTTTGAGATATCCCATGAATTGAGATACACTGTATTTGGGCGGTATACTTACCAGAATATGTATATGATCCGGCATCATATGCCCTTCTATAATTTCTACTCCTTTCCACTTACACAAATCTTTTATGATTTGCTGGATATCTTTTCTCAACTCTTTATAGATTACTTTTCGACGGTACTTCGGTGTAAAAACAATGTGATACTTGCATACCCATTTGGTATGTGCTAAACTATTTGCCACAAGAAACATCCTTTCCTGGTTTTTTAGAGGCTTGAACAATCTCTATTTTACCGGAAAGGATGTTTCTTTGCTTAAGCTTTAATCCACCCGCATAGCGGGCGGTTGTTGACCTTTCGCTTATTCGCGAAAGGTCTTTGCTAAAGCACTAAAACAAAATGCTCCCGGCAAGATTTGCCGGGAGCATTTTTTATTTCAGGTCTTTGCCTTGAAAGAAAGGCGTAAAATCAAAGGTCGCAAAATAGTCGGCCGGGGTCTCGGCGCGGCGGATCAGTTGATGGGAACCGTCCGCTTTCAGCAGCACTTCGGCGCTGCGCAGCTTGCCGTTGTAGTTATACCCCATGGCGAAGCCGTGCGCGCCCGTATCGTGGATATACAGGATATCCCCCTTGTCGATCTTGGGCAGCATACGGTCGATGGCAAACTTATCGTTGTTCTCGCACAGGCCGCCCGTCACATCATATTTATGGTCGCAGGGCTCGTTTTCCTTGCCCAGCACCGTGATGTGATGGTACGCGCCGTAGATGGCCGGGCGCATCAGGTTGGCGGCGCAGGCATCGACGCCGATATACTCTTTATAGATGTGCTTTTCGTGGATCGCGGTGGTCAGCAGCGCGCCGTAGGGCGCGAGCATATAGCGCCCCATCTCGGTGAACAGGGCCACGTCCCCCATGCCCGCCGGGACCAGGATCTCCTCAAACTGCTTGCGGACGCCTTCCCCGATCCGGGCAATGTCGTTGCTTTTCTGGTCCGGGCGGTAGGCGACACCCACGCCGCCCGAAAGATTGATGAACTTGATCTTCGCGCCGGTGCGCTCATGCAGCCGCACCGCCAGA
Source organism: Subdoligranulum variabile (assembly GCA_003343905.1). GTDB lineage: Bacteria > Bacillota > Clostridia > Oscillospirales > Ruminococcaceae > Gemmiger > Gemmiger variabilis_C. The sequence goes on along the minus strand of QAKI01000063.1, from coordinate 100,686 downwards.
CGGAACAGGATGCCCGCCAGCTTGGGGTAGTATTCATCGGTGACGGTATTGCTTGCCAGGAACGCATGAATGCCGAACTCCTCCGCGCCCAGCGCCATCAGCCGGGTGTAGGCTTCGGCCATCTGGTCCTCGCTCATGCCGTACTTGGCGTCCCCCGGGTTGTCCATGATGCCGTTGCCCAGGTCGAACACGCCGCCCGGATTATAGCGGCAGCAGACGGTCTTGGGCACGCCCGCCACGGATTCCAGAAAATCCACATGGGTCAGGTCGTCCAGGTTGATATACGCGCCCAGTTCATAGGCTTTCTGCATATCCTTGACCGGCGTGTCGTTGGAGGAAAACATGATGTCGCTGCCCCGGAACCCGCACGCTTCGCTCATCAGCAGTTCGGTATAGCTGGAGCAGTCCACGCCGCAGCCTTCCTCCTGCAAAATCTTCAAAATATACGGGTTGGGCGTCGCCTTGACGGCGAAATACTCCTTGAACCCCTTGTTCCAGCGGAACGCCTCGTTCACGCGGCGCGCGTTCTCGCGGATCCCTTTTTCATCGTACAGGTGAAAGGGCGTCGGCACATCGGCAATGATGCCCTTCGCCTGCTCCAGCGTGACAAACGGCTGTTTCTGCGGCATAACTTCTGTTCCTTTCCTGTTTCAGCATAGATACGCGGTGTCTTTTATTATAGACGCTTTTCCCGGCCGGCGCAAGCGCCCGCGGGCTTTTTCTCCGCGTCAGTCCGAAGTTTTCTGTTCCGCATGGAGATGTTCCTGGTTTTTGGTGTAGAGCTGGGCGGCCAGCAGGCGGTTATCCAACTGGCGGCAGGTCCAGACATACGCCGGATACAGGAACAGGCAGGCCGCGACCCAGGCGGCCGGGTTGGACAGTTCCGCGCCGAAGTATCCCAGCAGCGGCACCAGCGCGACGGCCACCGCCGTGCGGGCCAGCATTTCCGCCACACCGGCCAGCATGGCCAGCGTGGAGTAGCCCAGGCCCTGGATCGTGTAGCGCCAGACGATCAGCGCGCCCAGCGGGATAAAGAAGGCGCTGTTCCAGAACAGGTATTCCTGGCCCATGTGGACGATCTCCAGTTCCTTGCTGGTATCCAGGAACAGGCCCATGATCGCCACGTCGGCAAAGCGCAGCACCACCAGCGACGCGATCGCATACACGCTTGCGATCAGCAGCGCGCTGTGCACGCCCCGGCGAACGCGGTCCATCCGCGCCGCGCCGAGGTTTTGCCCCGCATAGGTCGCCATGGCCGTGCCGATGCTTTCCAGCGGGACCGTAAGCAGGTTGGAGGTTTTACCGGCTGCCGTGACCGCCGCGACCGCCGTGCTGCCCAGCACGTTGACCGCCCACTGCATGATCACGCTGCCGATGGCCGTGATGCTGCACTGCAGGCCCATCGGCAGGCCGATCCCCACAAGGCGCAGGCAGGCGCCGCGGTCAAGCTGCGTTTCGCCTTTTTCCATCGACAGGATCTTGAATTTATGGCGCAGGTAGGCAAAACTGACGATGCCGGAGACCGCCTGGGAAATATCGGTGGCAAGGGCCGCGCCCATAACGCCCATGTTGAAGGGCACCACGAACAGCAGGTCCAGGCCGATATTCATTACGCTGGTCAGGATCAGGAAATACAGCGGGGTCTTGCTGTCGCCCAGCGCGCGCATGATGGCGGCCACCATATTATACAGGAACACGAACGGGATGCCCGCAAAGATGCACCCGATGTAAGTGACCGCGCCGTCCACGATGTCGGCGGGCGTCTGCATCAGGAGCAGCATCGGGCGCGTCAGGGAGACCGTGAGCACCGTAAGGACCACGCTGCCCCCCAGGCAGAGCCAGCCCGCGTTCGCCACGTGCCGCCGCATACCGGAATAGTCCCGCGCCCCGAACAACTGGGCGATGGGGATCGCAAAGCCGTTGCAGACGCCGATCGCAAAGCCCAGGATCAGGTAGTTTACAGAGCCGGTCGCGCCGACCGAAGCCAGCGCGCTGACGCCGCAGTACCGTCCCACAATGATCGTATCCGCCAGGGCGTAAAACTGCTGGAACAGGTTGCCCAGCACCAGGGGCAGCGTGAAAAGCAGAATCACTTTCAGCGGGCTGCCGCTCGTCAAATCCTTTGTCATGCTTTCTCTTCCTCTGTGCTTTTTCTACGGCATTTTCCCTTACCGCGGTTGGTATTATATCACGATGCAGGGAAATTTCAAGGGGTCTTTCTTACTATTTTTCAACTTCTTTTGATTCCGTCGGATATTTGTTTTTATCCGGTCGGATATTTGCCCATCCCCCGCCTGGCAGGCCGCGCAAAACCGCTGCGGGACTGCCGCACCGGCCCGCTTTTTCTGCGCGTTCATGGGACCGAAACGCCCCCTCCGGGGCGGCGGCACGGCGGCTGATTTTCTAAAATCTGCCCGGCCCCCGGCATCCATAAAAATTCAGGCCCGCCGGGGGTGCGAAGATAAAAAACGCAGCCCGTCCCGCCGGGCGTCTCCCATAAATATAAAAACAGGAGCCGGGCGGCTATCTGCCACCCTGCTCCTGTTTTTGTTGCCGGACTTCTGTATCAGCGAACAGCGCGCTGCATATCCGCCCAGCAGTTTTCCATATCAGCCACCAGCTTGAACTGGGTGCGGGCGCGGTCAAGGTTCTGCGCCGGGCGATGGATATGGAAGTAATGGTCCCCTTCCAGATAGTCCGCCAGGAACCGCATGCCACATTCCAGCGTCATCAGCCGCGCGCCCCAGGGAAGCGTTTCCCGCTCCAGAGGCGTCAGCGCATCTCCGACCACGCTCAGGAAGCTGCGGGTGTACGCTTCATACAGCGGCAGGCTGAAATGCACCTTGCTGGTGTCCGGCTCGTCCTCCGCGCAGTCATTTGCGCCAAAACGGATGGAATCCCCGAAGTCATTGGCGACAAGGCCCGGCATCACGGTATCCAAGTCGATCACACAGATGCCCTTGCCCGTGGTCTTATCCAGCAGTACGTTGTTCAGCTTGGTATCGTTGTGCGTAACGCGCAGCGGCAGTTTGCCCGCCGCCAGCAGGTCGGTCATATAGCGGCAATCCTCCCGGCGCGCCAGCACGAACGCGATCTCATCCGCCACCTCTGCGGCACGGCCCAGCGGGTCCTTCTGTACGGCGGCTTCAAAATCCGCCAGGCGCTTGGGGGTATCGTGGAAATGCGGGATCGTTTCGTGCAGTTTCTGGACCGGGTAATCGGCCAGCAGACGCTGGAAGTTCCCGAATGCGGCCGCACTCTCGCAAAAGTCCTCCGCGTTTCTGACGGACTGCAAGCAGACCGTATCCTCGATAAAATCATAGACGCGCCAGCACCCGCCGTCAGCGGCCCGGTAATAGGGCTTGCCTTCGCGGGTCGGGCGGACGTGCAGCGTTTCCCGCGCGGGGTCGCCGCCGTTGCGAAGAATCATCCCGTGCAGATACTCGGTAACGCCGCAGACGTTTTCCATCAACTGGTCAGGATTGCGGAAAGTATCCGTATTGATCCGCTGCAAAATGCAGCGCCGGGGCCCTGCGTCCCCCTCCACCTGAACGACATACGTCTGATTGATATGCCCTTCCCCGTAAGGGACGGGGGCGGACGGCGTTCCCTGCCAGTCCCATGCCTGTAAATATTCCTGCATCATGGTCCTCCTTCATTATCTATGCCGTGATCCCATACGCCCAGGCAAAATGCCGGTGCCCAAACGGTTTTAGGGGCGCTTTTCCAACTTCTTCGCCCGCACGCTGCGGCCCTGCCGTTCGCCTGTTTATGGGTGTAAGCCTTTTTCTGCGCGTATTTCGCGCCTGCTTTTGCCGCACTGCTGTACAGCCGTTTTTCGCTGCCGGTATGCCGGCGGCTTCGCACAGAGTATTTTATCTTATTTTCGCCCAAATAGCAAACATTTTTTGCAGACGGTCTTTTTCGCTTTATGAGCATTCTTTTGGGATTTTTCCCTGCGCCGCAGGCCCGCTTTCGCAAGGTCCTTTTCGGGCTGTATGCTTTCCCGATTTTCTCTGTGAAACAGGCATTCTATCAAAAAGTACACGTTTGTGTATGGACTATACGGATCACTTGGAATATTCTTCCTCTGTGCCAATTTTTAGGAGGTTGTTTTATGTCCGTTTTCGTATCCGAGCAGAGAATTTTCGCCGTTGATGTAAAAAAGAAGCGATGCTATTCCACACACGCCCCCACGCAGGAGAAAATGGCCGAATATCTGGGCATCTCCTTGAACGAGTACAAAAAGATCGAATCCGGGCATATCCCCAAAACAGGGATCTTCCTGTTGATCTGCCACGAACTCGGATTGAAGCCGATGGACTATCTGGACGACGCCCTGCGGGACCGCAGTTATACTGACGCACCGACGGAGCCCGTGGGCAGCCCTTCATAAAAAAGACCTGACGCAAACAGGGGACCGTCGATGGGGACCGAGCCGCCCCGGATCGCAGAACGGCAAAGGACCATCGCGCGGATCCCTCCGTTTTGGCGGGAACAGTGCTGCATCAGCGGCGCCGTTCCCGCTTTTCGTTTTCGCCATTTTGGCACATCTGCAAAGGTCCGCATGTGTAGCGCCGTTTTGGGCGCGGATATTCACACAGAAGCACAGCCGTTTCCCAGCATTATGGCAAGAAAAATTTCCCCGGTGCAGCTTTGCTCTCGCACCGGGGGAATTTTTATTTTGTTTCTTCGGGGAAAGGCGTTCCCCGTATGCGCTTTCTATCCGCTTACGGCCTCACTCTTCAAACGCCGAGCGCCAGTCCATCACAAATTCTTTTTTGGTGTTGGCCGTGCCCTGCGCCTTATGGTTTTCGATCACGCCAAACGGCATAAGCAGCGATTGTTCGATCTCCGACTGGAAAAGCAGTTTCGGGTTTCGCACCCTGCCGTCACGGCTCACTTTTTTCCAATAGGTGTCGTAATCGTAAACAATGGACAGCGCCTCGAACAGCGGGGTCAGCGAACCGTATTTCATGATGCACTTATTCAGGCTGTTCAGGAACTGCATATTGGCTTTGCCGTCCATCATGCCTTCATCCTTGCTCTTAACGTTCCGGCGGCAGAAATACGTGGCCAGATGCAGGATGTCCTCATACGCTTCTTTCTGCCCGGCCGTCAGCTTTTCGTTCAGTTCCTTTTCGTCAATAAAGCGCTGCAGGGCTTGCGTCATGCTCTTTCTCGTGCCTGCATCCTGCGGGACCAGCATATCCTGGACATCTTCGTCCTGATCCACTTCCTCGAAATGGGCTTCGTACAGATTCTCCCCAACATCCGAAGCGGCCGGGGCATCCATGCAGGAAGTGTACAGCCGGTAGTTTTCGAGGTCCTCCAGAATGGACTTCCACAGGTACAGGACCGGGGCGGCTTTCGCTTTGGCGGTCGGGATCACGATTTTGGCGTACCGCCCGGCGATCCCAAGGAACCAGCGATGCAGGCCCTTGCACTCGTAGATGATCTCGTTCATCAGTTCAAAGAACTGCTGGTCGCCGCCATCAATGAGTGTATTTTTCCCTCTTGCCTTACCAGCCATATTCACCATCGTATTGATGATGACGTTCACCGCTTCAAACTCGGCTGCGTTCAGCTCTTTCTTCAACGCCTTCATATCGGCGCGGATCTGGATCTCTTCTTTCAGTTCCGCAGGCTTTTGGCCGAAAGAATACGGGATCGTGGTCTCCGGCGAGGACACATACCCAAACGACATAACGGAAGAATCATCCACATCCATGGATTCCGCCAGGGGTTTGCTGCGCCTTTTTCGCCGTTTGGAGATGGTCGAGGTGATATCCGTCAGGTTCTGGGCGGCTTCTTTCTGTTCCACCTGCTCGATCTGTACGGAAATTTCGACCACTTTTGATTTTGCCTTTTTGTAAACGGCGTAGTCGAACAGAATATCGGTGTGGCCGTTGATCTCGCTCTTGGCTTTATCCAGCACCGTTCTGCGGAAGTGCGCCCAGTTCGTCGCAGAGCAGTCCACCTGTTTGCGCAGATTATCAATGTTCCAAACCAGCAGTTTTCCCTTTGCCTTGTTTTGCAGGTAAAGGTTCTGGTAACTCTTGCAAAGTTCGTAAATTCTGACACTATACTGACTTTTCATCAGCATAATGTAGGTCACGTCCATCGTGGTGTAAAACTCTTTTAGCTGGATAAGGTGCGGTTTCAAAAACGGACTGAGCGTGAGCGTGATCTTCCCGGTCCGCTTGTCGATGGTACTGCCGTCGATCCAGCGGAACATGGTGATCTTCTGCGTGCCCTCGATCCGGATCCACTGGACCGGGGTGCTTGCAATATCCGAGATATTTTTCTTCACCTGGTTGTACATCGACCCATTATGAGGATCCACACCGCAAAGTTTCAGGAACTCATAGATCGACATTTCATACCGGGGAAGTTCTGTGTCGGACGGTTTGATCATCGCAAAGATGTGGAGCATCAATTTCTGCTGGCTAAGCGTCAAATTGTACATCGCATTTTGGATGAGTTCGTTCGACTTGCGGACGACCGTCTGGTTCCCGCGTTCGCTGTATGTTGCGACAGTGCCTTCTTGCCCTTCGAGATCTTCTTCCGCAATAAGGGACGAGAATTCTGCCATCTTCTTTTGACTTGCCACGAGCAATGCTCCTTACACATCATCTTTTGAACCCGCAAGATAATACCATATTGTGCTGTTCTCGTCAATGATTGTAATAATCGACACATTACGAAAATATCCGCACTTTTGCGGGGTTTATCAGCATTATGTCCTTTATAAATTTATTTTTTAGCATAAATAGGTAGGGTGTGTTCCCAATAACAACAAAAATGTGCAAAGAATAACAATGCAAATAGGCGGTTTGCAACAACATAAAATATTTTCGTTTTTACAATGTGCACAAGATAACAACTGCAAAAATGCGGGGGCAACTGTGCCGGAAATAACAATATTTCCGCTCAACTGTGTGCTGGATAACAACAAAAAAGGAAAATGGGGGTTTCTGGATCAAATCCGGGGATCGCGTACACGCAAATGTGTGCAAAATAACAACTCCGCAAAATAAGATCAAAAAGGAGGAAATGTGTCGTGGATAACAACAGACGTGTTACCCTGCTGTGCTCAGGATAACAACATTCCGAATCGCAGATGTGCTTAGAATAACAACGGGGATTTTGAATTGGAAAAAGTCGAAACGCGGGTAAAGATGTGCGCACAATAACAACCGTGATAAAGGAAAACATTCTATTTGCGGTATTTCTGAGGATGCTTTTCGAATGAATGATATACCGATGTATTTTAACTATTGTGCCGCCTTTGGGCAGGAAAGATGTGCTGTGAATAACACCTCTATATTTCCTCTAACTGTGCTGAAGATAACAATCCTGTGCTGAGAGGGTTGGGAACGCCAAGATGTGTTCTTTATAACAACATGATTTTACAAAATCCCCGCAAAGCGAAGAAAATTTCTTCCTGCGAAACTGTGCGAAAAGTAACAACCCCTGCGCCCGGTATATAAGCAGTAGAAAAGGTGGTTATATTCAGCACAGTAAAATTTCCGTGTGAGAAAAATCGGGCTCCTTTTTGCATGGAAATGCAAAGCAACTGTGCTGTAAATTACAACAGAATTTTTTGGATAATAGATTGCCAAACGGAAAGGCACAGCGGCAGTGAGGACCCCTGTACCGTTGGATGGAGAAGCGCTTCTATGTGCTGCACGCATTTATTGCTCATCTTGATCCGGGGGTGAAGAGAGGCATGCAGAGAGAGTTTACTGGTTATGCAAAGCCGGTCACAAAACAAATGTTCCTGGCGGGGCCGCTAAATAGCTGCTGCCGCCCCATAAGCCCCGGTTCGTATTCAGCTCATGAAATTGACAGGCCGGGAATAAACCTCTGAATGGGTGCAGAGAGATTGCGGAGAGGGCGGCGGGATTTTGAAAAAATCTGTTCAGGCTGGAATCTTTGCAATCTATAACTTTAATATACAGTCAAAGAAGTAACATCTGTGTATGGACTATAACGGGTTGATGAAATATTCTTCTCCTGATTTTTATTTTAAGGAGGACATATTATGTCAACTGTACTGTCAAATTATCAAACTCTTGCCGATGCTGTGTTAGAAAAGCGCCTGTATTCGCCCCGTTATTCCACACAGGAAAAGATGGCGGAACACCTGGGCATTTCAATCAACGAGTACAAGAAAATCGAATACGGGCATATTCCTAAAACGTGTATCTTCATGGTAATCTGCCGCCGGTTGGAATTGGAACCGATGGACTACTGGCACGAAATATTGCAGAAAGGCGGTTTCGACCCGGAAGAATGGGAAGATGAACCAGAAGAAACAATCGATAGAAAAAGAGTGCTTTCAAGATAAATAAAGCAAATCCCCCGGGGTCTGGGATATTCCAGTCCTCCGGGGGATTTTGATTGCTTTATCTGTTCTTACGTGTGTCGGGTTGGTTCAACCCAAAATAAAAGTAGCCAGAACCCTGTCGATTTTCCCTATGTCCGCAGATCGCTTCAGATTGATTTTGATGTGCCCGGCCCTTGTCCATAGTTCTAGCGTGCTATATTTTATTTGTTTATCGCGTCTACGTTGGACTCCGCGATCTCCGTCAGCATGGTATAGAGTCCCTGGATATTGTATTTTTTGGGGAACTCGAACGTTTTCTTTTCCAACTGGACCTCGTTCGCTCTGTAGTAGGGCGATACGATATAAGTGATGGTGAGTTCACTGTCATCCAATCCGAAACCGGCGGTCTCCGCTTCGACTTCCACGATAGAGGAAAGGCGGATCGACTTTACGCGCTGTTTGGTACCGGTCGCGCCCTGCCGGTCAAAATCAAGGATCCGTTTGTCCGTGATAACGATCGCGTCACGAATCAGTTTGAACCCGGTCTGGATGGTTTCCCCGGCCATCAGATACGCACCGTATTCTTTTTGCAGCGCATCAGCGGAAAGTTCATTCAGGTTTCCGGACAAGCCATTGAAAATAGAGTTGCTTGTAAGTTTTCCAAAATTTAATGCCATGATAGTTTTCTCCCTGCATATTTATTTTGCGCCGCGCGGCAAGACGCCGGCGGGGCGGTTCTTTATTTTACTTCCCAGCGGTGAGCACATCATAAAAAACGCGATTCTCAATATTCCTGTTGAGTGGATGCTTATTTACATTTTTATCTTAATGTGAAAGCTAACCAAAGTCAAGGTTTACAAGAAGAGCTTGGATTGGTATATGGGCACAATAGACGGGCCTTCTTGTTGGAAGAAGGTACAATGCCGGGCCCCCTGCAAAACGACTTCGGGACAAATGAGGGAGAAAAACGAAAAGTGCTTCTGCCGGATGAGCACGATAAAATCTTAAAAAGCAACAAGGCATAAGGAGCGGCAAAAATCCTTGCGGGTCTGAAAAAATCCTTGCGGGTCTGAAAAGAGAATATCAAAAAAATCAAAACTGAATCTAAGAAGTAACATCCGTATATGGACTGTAAAGGCTTGATGAAATATTCTTCTCCTGATTTTTATTTTAAGGAGGACATAGTATGTCAACTGTACCGTCAAATTATCAAACTCTTGCCGATGCTGTGTTAGAGAAGCGCCTGTATTCGCCCCGCTATTCCACACAGGAAAAGATGGCGGAACACCTGGGTATTTCAATCAACGAGTACGAGAAAATCGAATATGGGCATATTCCTAAAACGTGTATCTTCATGGCGATCTGCCGCCGGTTGGAATTGGAGCCGATGGACTATTGGCGCGAAATATTGCAGAAAGGCGGCTTTGACCCGGAAGAATGGGAGAATGAAGCAGGAAAGCAACCGATAAAAACAAGTTTGATTCAGGGATAAGGCTACATAAAGCAACACTCCCCGGCAGTCTGGTTAAATGCGGACTTGCCGGGGAGCGTTGCATATAAAAAAGATGCGCGGGCTGGTACATCCTCCCTAACAGCATATACAAAGCTATAATAAGTTTGCTATAGAGAAACCAACATGCATTTAGATACGAAAAAACCGCGTATCCGTACCAGATACGCGGTTCTTCCTGGCAGGGGTAGACCGTCCACAGTTCTATCCAAAAGGGTTCCCAACTCATTAAATGGCGTAGAAACGTAGTCCGGCGGCTGGTCCGGGGGCCTTACTTTTCCCGGGTTGAGTACGACACGCACGCGGTGGGCGTTGGGACCGTCATCGTACACGATGACTTTCTCGACCAGCTCACGAATAAGCGTGCGCATTTGCTCAGGTGGCAGCTTGTCCAGGCGTATACCGCCCCACACGCGGCAAAGTTCCTCGACCGTGGCCGCGGTCTTTCCCGTTTCGCGTTCCTGCGCTTCCACTTTGGCCAGCAGGTCGGCGCGCTGGGCCTGCATCTCTTTGATGCGGCGGATCGTGTCCGGGCCGTCAAGGCCGTTTTCGATGGCCGTATATAGCCGGTCAATCTTGCGCTGCAAGGTTTCCGCCTGCTTCCTAAATCCGGCGGCTTTCTCGGCGGGACTGTCCCCCTGCTGCATGGCTGCCAGGACGGCGGCGCACATAGCTTCCATCGTGGCAGGGTTCAATACGATGCGCTGAAGATATTCAAGCACAGCACTTTCCAGCTTGTCCGCCGGTACTGCCCGCACATGGTCTCCGACCGTGTGCAGCCGCTTTCTGGTAGTACAGACATAGTACCGATATTCCACCGGCGTATCGCCATGGCTTTTGTAGCGGCGGACCTCGCCGCCCATCGGGCCGCCGCAGCCGCCGCAGTACACCAGCCCGGAAAGCAAATAAAACACCTTTGCGCGCGCCTGTCCGCTCTTGTGGCGGCGCTTCTCCATTGCGATCTGTGCCCGGCGGAAATCTTCCGGCTCTATAATGCGCGGCATACCATTTTCTATATAGACCCATTCCGATTTGGGTTTCAGCCGCCGGCGGCTGACGTGTCCATCCGGGTCGGCCGGCGCCAGGCGGTTCCATACATACACCCCGGTGTATTTCTCATTGCGCAGGATCTCGTAGATGCTGTTTTTGCTGAACGGCTTTCCCCTGCGGGTCTTGTAGCCGCCGCGGTTCAGCTCGTCGATGATCGCCGCATACCCGGTGTCCTGCAAATACATTCGGAAGATGATCCGAACGGCCTCGGCCTCATGCGGCTCAATCACAAACTTGCCGGTGGCCTTGTCCACCATATATCCCAGCGGCGGCGGCCCGCCCGTGTTGCGGGCGCCGAGGGCGTTTTCCCGCAGGCCCTTCATGACTTCCTGGGCCAGGTTGGCGCTGTACCACTGGTTGATGGCCTTGGTGATGTTCCGCATGAATTGCCCCTGGGGGCTGTCGTCGAAGTGTTCCGTTGCCGAAAGTACCCGCACACCATGACGCCGGAGCTGCGCTTCCACCAGCGTCTGGCGTTCCGCGTTGCGGAAAAAGCGGTCCAGCTTATGAACGATGATATACTGCGCGCCGCCAGCTGTCGCATCCTGGACCATCTGCATGAATTGCGGCCGTTCCCCATTGCGGCCGCTGTTGCCATGGTCTTTGTAGATCTTGACCAGCTTATACCCGCAGGCCGCGGCATAGGCTACAATGGCGCGCTGCTGGGCTTCGATGCTTTCTTCGCGTTGGCCGTTCGTTGACTTGCGGCAGTAACCATAAGCCAGCGGCGCGGCAAAACCGTATTCTTGCATGAAAAAACACCTCCAAGGTACACTTGTCAAAGCCTGCCCGGAGGTGGTACAATACAGATGTCGGGTCGGTATTGTTCCCACCACCATGGGGCAAGCTGGTCTATATAAACGCTCTCGGTGCGCCAACACTGGGGGCGTTTTTTATTCTGCTTCCGTTGTGTCCTCCGCCATCTCGCTGGAATCCGCCGATTCCAAGATTTCGCCAGTATCTGCATTGACGAAATCAACATGCACGTTCTCCGGCGTTTCGCCGCTGAAAACACCATAAACCCCGCTGTACACATAGTAGGCCATTACGGAGAAGGATTCTTCCAAGGACAGTTCGGAGGAAGTCGTAGTAACGGTGAATTCAGTAAAATCGTCATTCGTTTCAATACTGGTAATGTTCGGGTATTCCTCAGACCCGACCATTTCATTCAGGGACTGCTGAATGGATGCGCGCATATCTTCCAGCAGTTTCTCGTGCTGGGATTTGCTCATGACGAAAGTCACGCTTCCGTCATCGTTCAGCGTAGCCGAATGTACACCGGCTTCCGCCGCTTCCTGTTCGATTTCTTCCTGCGTGGCACCTTCTACATAATCAGCAGGGATCGTGATCTCGACGTCAAAGAGATTATCTTCAACATCAATATCCCCCAGCGCAGCAAGATCTCCTGTGCTTTCCGAAGACGGGCCGGCCTCTTCTGATTCCGAGGACGAAATAGGGTCCTCGCTCGGAGAAGCCGCTTCGCTGGAGTTCTCGCTGGCACCTGTACCCCCGCAGGCGGCCAGGGTCAGGGCCAAACTTCCCGCCAAAGATAATGCAATCAGTTTTTTCATCGGTTTTTCCTCCAATCTATTTTACACCGCGCGGCGAGGCGGTTCTGTTTAACTTTCGATTGTGCCATCCAAGGGAATAGGCGATGGAGAAGGCGGCGGTGTGGTGGGTGTAGGTTCAGGCGTAGGCTCCGGCGTAGGGTCGGGGGTCGGCTCCGGAGTCGGCGTTACTTCGGGCGTCGGCGAGGGCCGGGGCGTGGGAATCTCCATCACGAAATCGTAGTACATGACGGTCTGCATGCCGCACTTATCGCAAACCATCGTGTAGGTTCTGCGTAGTAAGCTGCTTCCATCCTCGTAAGTCTCCAAGGTCTCTACATCTTGTGAAACTTGGCGATAGACATGGCTGCAAGCCGCCGCGCTGGACCCGTCAGAGCCATCGCGGCCATCCCGGCCGTTTGCGCCGTCCGCGCCATCCTGCCCGGCAGGACCGGCCGCACCTGTTTCGCCTTTAGCCCCGGCGGGGCCTTGCGCGCCTGTCGCGCCATCTTTTCCATCGATACCATCGGCACCGTCTTTGCCATCCTCGCCGTCTTTCCCATCCCGACCAGGCTCGCCCTGCGGGCCGCGAAGATCCTCGACGGCGATCAGGTTTTCCCAATCAGTGCCGTTATAATACTGTATGTAGCCGTCCGCGACCTGCATCTGGATTTCCGGCGCGTCGGCCTCGCGGGTCTCTTGTCCGCATGCCGCCAGCAGGGACGCCATAAGCAGTACAGCCGCAATTTTTCCTGCTTTCATTTTTTGATTCCTCCATTATCATCATTTTTACATGATCCAATTTTCAAAATATTGTAATGTACTGTAGCGTGTTATGTTTGCGTAGTGTGGGTTTCCATGGTTTTGGACAGCTTTTATGTACAGCTTCAAATAGCGGGCAAACTCTCTTGCGATTCGTGAGTCCTGACCTTTCAGCGCATTAAATTCATCCTGGTCGATTTGAACGCGATCCGGCGCTATGTAGCTGCCATCGGGAACGACTACCGCTTTTGTGTAGTCCAACCCACAGCCGGGCTTTGTAATAAAGGCGTACTTGTGGGCGATGTGGTGCCGGAATGGGATCGCAAAGGTCACACCTGAGATATAGACAGCCAGGCAGGCGTAGGGACGGGTCGGCTTTTTCAAAATCTCCTTACACCCGCCATACTCTGCGTAAAACTTTTGGGACAAGTATATGAGTTTCACATAAACCTCCTGAAAAAGGAAAAGCCCTCTGCCGTGAAGCAGAGGGCTTTCTTCCATTGAGCTTTTTTTAGATTATGCTGCTTGCGCTCTACAAGCAAATCATGCCATTGAGCATTTTTTATTTTTGGCTCGCCGCGCTCTACGGCGATATCATGCAGGCGATGCGGCAGGCACCTTTCCTGTACCCTCATTATATTCAATTTTCCGTTGAAATGCAATATCCCGAATGTGAAATTTTATAGCCCGCGGCAGATGCCGACGGTTTCACCTTCAAAACCAGTGGGTGTACCCAACGGCCTTCCCCTCGATATGAACCGTATCAAGGATTGGGCCGGTGTAGACCAAGGGAGCAAAGTTCCGATTCTCGGCCAGCAGGGTCATGGTCTGGGTTTCTTCGTTCCAAAAGAAGCGCTTCAGGGTAGCTTCCCCGCCTATGCGGACGGCGGCAATCTGGCCGTTCTCGACTTGCGGTGTGATGTGGATATAGACCACATCGCCATCGTGGATTCCTGCGTCGATCATGCTGTCGCCTTTGCAGCGCAGGCAGAAATCACATTGAACATTCTCCGGCACGTCCACATAGTCCTCGATGTTTTCCTCGGCCGTGATCGGTTCCCCGCAAGCGATACTGCCCACCAGAGGGCGCTTGACCATTTTGGGGAGCGGCTCGAAGCCGGGAGGGATGGGCGCAGAAGACGGATGTGCATCATCAAGTATTGCGCTTTTCGGAACCCCGAAATAGGCGGCCATTTTTTCCACAGCTCCCATACGGGGAGTTTTAATATCTGCTTCCCAAGTGGAAACGGCCTTGTCTGTCACACCAGCTATTTTTCCGAGTTCCGCTTGAGACAGTTGTGCATCTGTGCGAAGTCGTTTGATGTTCGATCCTATGCTCATGTTCATCACCTCTTTATATGTAGCTTACTCTAAAAGTAGGAAAAAGTCAACAGAAAATGAAAATTTTCCTACTAAAAGTTCTTGACACACTACTTAAAGTAGAGTATACTATAATCAATCCAAAAAGAGCGGAGGTGTTTTACATGGGCTTTTCTGTTAAACAGGCACGTAACTATGCGGGGCTCACCCAGGTGGAGGTTGCTCAAAAGCTGGGGATTTCCCGCGATTCTTACAGGAAAATCGAGCTTTTTCCCGAGACCGCTTCTATTGCCATTGCAAAGAAGTTCAGCGAAGTCGTTGGGATTCCAATCGACCAAATTTTTTTCGCTGAAAATTCTACTTAAAGTAGATTGCGGGATGCAACAAAGGAGGTGAACAGGATGCAGATTGCTTTGACTGGCGACCCGAAAGAGCTCGCTGATTTTTTCCGAAAAGCAGTAGGTGCTTGGGAGATTTCCATTGCACCTTTGAATTCCAAGGGGGAGCAACACCAGTTGACAGAGGATGAAATGCCGAAGCATAGTCAAGAGCTTACTTAGTTGATTTTTCTTCAGCGTACTCGCTTGCCAACTGTAACAGGAAATGAAACAAGGTACTCCCATCTGGGAGAATCGGTTTGCATACCAGACCAATATTTTACGGCAGAATTCAGATTTAAAACAGGGGAAAAACCCAAATAGGAGCCCCCTATAGAGCCTTGGTTTAAAACATATCCACCTCTAAGCCATTTTGAGTCGAATCGCTGTGTAGAGTCAGAAACGGATATCTCGTACACGTGACAATCTGGGGGAAAATTACAGTCTTGCCATTGTACGAATTCCTCTATCGATGCTACTGCGAAAAGACATTGCATGCGGGAAGGAACTTTTGGAAAAAGGGCGCGTCGAACCAATTCAAAATTGTACTCACAAAACGAATTGTCCAGATCCCTTTTAGCGGCAGAAAAATCATCGGGAAGAATTATTTCTATACGATTGTTTCCATTCGGGAGCCAGTAACTTCTTATATCCCGAATACAATCGTCGAAGTAGTGTACCCCATGTCTTGAAAGTCCATCAGGATAAAGATCATAAATGACGTGCAAATCTTTTTGAGCCAAGTGATAGTTGTTTTCTAACGTTAAGGTTATTCCCTCAGACAATAAATTTTCCCGATCGGCATGGTACAAAATCATTTTTATCACCCTTTCTAATTCATTTTACCGCGGGGAGGTACAAACCACAAGGAGGTACCCATGATTGAACGTACATACACCATCAAAACAGAATTATCAGGCGGCGCTCCCATACACGACGCCGTGTTGACTGAGGATGGCATCAACGCCATCGCTCCCCTGCTGGTTCAGCTTTTTGCGGCGGCTTTGGCAGCGGGACACGAAAACGACTGAAAGGAGGTCCCATCATGACTGAAAAAAAGATGACCGCCCCGGTGCTGGCACACCGGGACGGCCCAGAAAAAGAGCTGATGCAAAAGCTCCCCCTTATTGTAACGCTGCTGCGCGCCGCCGTCAAGACTGCGGCAGTGACACTGGGCGCCTATATCCTGGCCGCTGTGGCCGCGCTCAACGTCCCCGCGCTGATCGGCGGGGTGCTGGTACTCAACGCTTTGCTGGGCGTGTGGTTCGCGTTGGAGGAGGTGCCTCACGCATGATCTATGAGACCATCGAGGCCGCCTACCGCTACGGCCGCCCGGACGCCGACCTGCTGCTGCACGAGACCGTGCGGGGCGTACTGGAGGGCACCGGGACCGACAAAGAGATACTGTACCGGGTCCGCTGCGCCTACGCCGCCGCCAAGAGCGGCCAGGCCCTGCGCAGCGCCGAGATGCGGCAGGAGGTGTGATCGGTCATGAAAATGTTTGAAAAGAATGGATTTCTGCGCCTTGAGTGGACGTCCGATTCCAGCGTAATGGTCAAAGGCCATGGACACCCGGCCGACTTAATGCTGGCTGCCATCGTCGCGGTCAAGGACGTCATCGAAAGCAACACCCGGCCCGAAGACCACAAAGCCTGCGCACAGAAACTGGCCGAGCTGCTCGTGGAGTTGATGGATCAGCCCATGACCACAATCGACCTGGGCGCCATTATGGGGGGGGGGTACGCGGCATGAGTAAAGCATTTGACCCCGCCGAACTGGAGGAGATGCGCGCCGACCTGGAGCGCAACCCGGGCTACAGGGGCCTGGGCGTTGTCGCCCAGCTGCATGCCTGCAAGCGCGGCGACGTGATCGACGCGCTGGGCCTGGACCCCGAGGATTATGCCCGCAAGCCGAAGCCCAAAGTAACCCCGGATCAGCGGGCCGACGCCGTAGCCCGCGTCCTTGCCGGAGAAAACACAGCAGACATTGCCACCGAACTCGGCATCAACAAAAACACGGTGTATGCATGGGTGAGTAAGGCCAAGCAGGATGCGGCCGCTACCCAGCCCGAAAGCACCGTCAAAACGCCACAACCCCAACGGCCGGCGGTCAAGCTGTCGGCGGTGGCGCAGAGCCATTTTGAGGACCTGGACGCCGCCATCGACTACATGCGCAGCGTCAAGTTGCTGGACGAAGAAGATATGAACGTGCTGGAACGGTACCTTGCCGCACTGGGCGCATTTGCCCAAGGCCTGGAATACGCCGAAGCACACGCGGAAAGGAGTGCCGAATGACACAGTATAAAACCCAATACGGCACCGTGTTTGCCGTTAAAGAGCACAATGGATCGCCTGCTATTATGTGCCGGGCAGAAGTTTCCGAGACCTGGTCCCTGAGCAGCATGATTACCCCGTTCACCCCTGGAGCCTGGACAGCCGAGGAGCTGCAAGGCCAGCTGGACAACTGGGCGGCCACCAAAGGCTGGCAGCCGGTGGAGGCACCCGCCAGCGCCTGCCTGTGCGAGACATGCACCTGCACCGGGTGCCACGAGGACTGCTTTGGGCATTGCAAAGGGTGCGGGCACCCCGTCGACCATTGCAACAGCTACCAGACCGAGGGTGAAAAAAGACTGCGTGCCGAACCCGCCAGCGCGGAGCCGCCGGAGATCGTGGACGAGGGCAGCGGGCCGGAGGATGGCTTCCCGGATTGGGTGCGCCCCATGGTGGAAGCGTTTCTGCAATTTCCGTTTTTCCGTGAACTTCCTGCGTTTACCACAGCTGCTTTAAAGAACAGCGAGCCGGTGCGGCACCACCAAGGCGGGTCGCTTTCGGATGGGCTGTATGATACCGACTCCAAAGGAATTGAATTTACCATCTTCCGCAGCGACAACAGCGACAAGTATCGGAAAGCAAACTACACCTGGGCCGACTTCGTCCGCCGCTGCAAGGCGGCGGGGCTGGCACCTGAGCCGCCACACAAGGAGGACGAAGCATGCGAGATGAAAACACCTGCCCCGAATGGGGATGCTGCTGCGACCACAGCCGCGAGTGCTGCGCCGGAGCCGTCGCAGGCGGCGGGAACTACGATCACCTCGGAGAGCGGGGCGGATGCAAACAACTCCCCCGATGTGTTGACTGCACCGCAACCCACAGAAGGCTGTGCGGATATTGCGGCGAATGTCCCCTCAAGCCTGCCCACGTTTGACTACAGCGGGCTGGACAACCAGACGGTGGCGGCCCTGCACCTGGCCGAGCGGGAGTTTGCCGGCGGTAAGCGCATGGCCGAGATCGGTCTGCGCCGCATGGCGGACGGCGTTGCCATTGCGCACGATGCGCTGTGCGGGAGTTGCGACATAATGTCGCAACTCAAACATGGGAACCGTGGCGAAGCCTCCTTCGGCCGTTGGTGCGACAGCGTCGGTCTGAACCGCAAAGCCGCCGAACGGCTGCTGAATGTAGCCCGTCTGTTCGACCAGAGCAGCCCGAAAGAGGAAAAGGTGCTGGAAACGCTTGGGCCGACATTGCTGTATGAGGCCGCCAAACCCAGCGCCCCCGCCGAACTGGTACAAGCTGTAAAAGACCGCGACATCACCACAGCAAAAGAGTTCCGCGAACTGGAAGCCCAGTTGAAAGCCGAACGCGCCGCCCGGGAGAAAGCGGAGAAAAACGCTTCGGAGAATGAGAGGAAAATCACAGGTCTGGAGGAAAGTTACCGTATCGCCCACAAGAACGAAGAGTTCACACTAAAAAATCTGAAAACCGCCAAAGCCGAGCGCGACGAAGCCGTCAAAGAGCGCGATGACGCCCGCCGCCAGGTCACTGAAGCCGAGAACCGCGCCGCCGGTGCGCAAAAGCTGGCCGAGCAGCGCGGCAGCGAGAACACCGAGCTCAAAGCAAAGATCCGGGACATGGAAAACCAGCCGCGCGATGTGGCTGTGGTCCAGCCCGGCGAAGAGCAGATCGAAGCCTGGCGCAAAGAGGGCGAGGATCGCGCGTCGGCCGCCCTGCAGGACAGTGTCCGCAAGGCCAATCAGGCAAAGGCCGACGCCCAACGCCAGGTGGCTGCCTTGCAGGACCAGCTGGCCGCCGCCCGGCCCGACGCCGACGCCTGCCAACGCACGGCGGACACGCTGTACGAGACCACCGAAAACCTGCGCCTGCTGCTGCGCACCCAGCTGCGGCAGGCCCGGCTGACGCCCAAAGACTACGGCAACGTGGTGGCCCACGTGTTGCAGACCGCTGACGCCCTGCGGGACACGGTGCGCAGCTGCGCACCCGCCGGATATGATTTTGACAACGAGGAGGATGACGACTTTGAATGACAAGAAACTGGTACGCCTGATGAAAGCCGCCTACAAGGGCGGCGGCGTGAAGATCTGGCACAGCACGAACGACGTGCTGTATCTGGCCGGGCCCGGCTGGGCCTGCGCCATGCTGTGGAAGTACACCCCCGGCCCGGTGCTGGGGCTGATCGCCTCCTGGTGCCACGGCTTGCCCCGTCTGTGTCAGGGCTGGTGGTGCATGGATGCCTACGGGGACGCCCCGGAAGAATTGGACGGCATCCCGGAACCCATCCCCACCCTGCAGGATGCCCCCACGTGGGAGGGCAGCCTCATCACCATGGACTTTGCCTGTATGGGCTTCCGCGCTGCGCAGTTCGACGGCGGGCGCGTCCTGTGGTTTGACGGGGACGGTATCGGGATGCTGGACCGGCTGACTACCTTCGGCGGTACTGTGCTGGACATCCGCGAGGCCATGCCCTGGGGCCGCTGGCACGACCCCGAAACGGGCACGGTGATCTATCTGGAGACCGTCGAGCGCGTCCGCCCCGACCTGACCGCCAAGCTGGGCGAGATCGATTACCGCAAACTGGCAGGAGGTACACAATGACCGGCTACGATACCACCACCCTGCCGCGGGCGGCGGCCCTGTTCGGCCCCCAGCGGGTGGAGTACCGCGCACTGCGCTGTCTGGGCGAACTGATGGCCCCGGCCGGGCAGATGCAGGCTTACCTGGCCGAACTGATGGACGGCGAACCCGTCAACAAGGAAGCTCTGCTGGGCCGCATCACCGATATGAAGATTCAAGTGGCGGACTTATACCTGGCGCTGAACCTGCTGGGCGAGGTGCTGGGCGCCCACCCGGTGGCCGCGCCCTACCCGCTGGTGCAGACCTATGAGGACGGCCTGCGTAGTCTCGAACAGCGGCTGAAAAAAGTGGAGGCCGACCGTGCCTGCGGTTACGGCTTCACGGCGCCCGACCCCGACGCCTACACCTACGACAAGCGTGAAGTGCTGGACATGATCTGCACCATGGCGGCCCGGGAGGCCGCCGAAAAGGAGGGAAAATCCAATGAGTAACCTGTTTGAACCTGTTGCCCGCGAAAAGGCCAAGCTGCGTATGGCGCTGCAGGGCGTGTCCGGCGGCGGAAAGACGTTGAGCGCGCTGTACATCGCCTACGGCATGACCGGCGACTGGGGCAAGATCGCCCTGATTGACACCGAGCACGAGCGCGCCCGGGAGTACGCCAACCGCAGCGACCTGCCCACCCCCACCGGCACGTTCCTGTACGCGCCTATGACGCCGCCTTACAACGTCGAGAAGTACGTCCAGTATGTCAAAGCGGGCGCCGAAGCGGTAGGCCCTGACGGCGTCGTCATCGTGGACAGCCTCTCCCATGCCTGGAGCGGCGAGGGCGGCGTGCTGGAGTACAAGGACCAGATCGCCGCCAGCCAGCGCGGTCAGAATTCCTACACGGCCTGGAACGCCGCGGGCAAGCTGCAGAACAGTCTTGTGGACAGCATCCTGTCGGTGCCCTGCCACACCATCTGCACGCTGCGCGTCAAGCAGGACTACGCCCTGCAGCCCAACGAGCGCGGCAAGATGGAGCCGGTCAAGCTGGGGCTGGCGCCCATCCAGCGGGACAACCTCGAATATGAGTTTGATATTGTGCTGAATATCGCCCGCAACCACATCGCCACCGCCAGCAAGGACGTGACCTTCCTCGACAGCTTCGGCGCCGTCATCACCCCGCAACTGGGCAAAGACCTGGCCGCCTGGCTGAACGACGGCAAGGAGCCGGTGCGCCCTGTCTGCGCTGACTGCGGGCAGGTCATCCAGAGCGGCGTCAACCGCCGCACCGGTGAGATCATCCCCGCGGCCGACGTGGCCGCCCTGGGGGAAAAACAGTTCGGCCGCCCGCTGTGCCGCGCCTGCTACAAGCTGGCGATGGACGCCGCCAAGGCCGCACAGAACGGAGGTGACGCCCATGATCCCGGCCCGCAAGCACCGGCAGCACAGGGATAAGCTGCAGCGGCAACGCAGCCGCAGCGGCGCGGAGTGGGAAGCGGAACTCTGCGAGGAACTGGACGTCCTGCCCCATGCCTGGGCGCGGCGCTGGCCCAAAGCCTGGACCGGCCAGCCCTGGGACATCAGCGCCCAGGTGGAGGGCCGCGCCCTTGCCATCGAGTGCAAGAGCATCGCCCGCGGAAACCTGCCGTTTTCGGCCCTGCGCCCCAACGAGGTGGAGAACCTGAGCCGCTTCGAGGACGCCGGGGGCACCGCCCTGCTGGCCGTGCGTCGGATGGAACCGCCCGCCCGCGTGTACATTCCGTGGTGGACGGTGCGGGGCCGCATCCTGGCCGGGGACCGGGGCAGCATCCCGCTGGGCGGTCAGCCCCGGACGCTGGCCGAAGTGTGGGAGGTGAGCGCGCCGTGATCGTGACACTGGACGGACGCCTGCACCTGACCGACTGCCCGGCTTCCCTGCGCCGCAGTCTGATGGACCGGCTGACCATCCCCAACCCCGCCTACCAGCGGGCGGCGGCCATGGGCCTGCCTACTTGGGAAATTCCCAAAGAGTTGCTGCTCTATCAGGTGGACAATAACGAACTGATTTTACCGCGCGGCATGGCGATGGACATCTGGCGTCAGCGCCCCAAAGGCACCACCCGCCGCGACCGCATGACGCTCTGCGATGCCCCCGCATGGCCGGAGGGCAGTATCACGCTGCGGGGCTACCAGCAGCGCACGGCGCAGGCTGTACTGGACAGCAAGGTGCCGCAGGGGGTCATCGTGATGCCCTGCGGCGCGGGCAAGACCGAAACGGGGCTGTACATTGCGCGGGCCATCGGCCAGCCGGTGCTGTGGATCGCCCATACCATCGACCTGATCCGCCAGGTGTACGACCGGGCCGCCGCACGGCTGGGGCTGTCCGGCGACCAGCTGGGCATGCTGGCGGGCGGCACCCGGCGCATCGGCACCCATCTGACGGTAGCAACGGTGCAGACGCTCTACCACATGGAGTTAGACGACCTAGCCGGGCGTTTCGGCGCCGTCATCGTGGACGAGTGCCAGCATGTAGTCGTCAACCCCGCCAACGCCGAGATGTACAACGCCGTGCTGGGCTGTCTGCCCGCCTACTACCGCTACGGCCTGACCGCCACCCCGCAGCGGGCGGACGGTCTGGCTGATACCATCCACATGATCCTGGGCGACACGCTGGCGGCGGTCAGCCAGCAGGAACTGGTGGACGCGGGCGGCACCGTGCTGCCCACCATCCAGCCGGTGCTGACGGATTTCCGCTACAGCCCCGGTGCCCGGGAGTATGACCACATCGACCCCAACCGGCTGCGCCGCCACATGGCCGCCGACCATGCCCGCACCGCCATGATCCTGGACCGGCTGGTGCCTGCCCTGCTGACCGGGCACACCTGCATCGTGCTGGGCAGCAGCCTGGACATGCTGGCCCGGCTGGAGCAGGCCATGGCCGCCGACCAGCGCCTGCGGCAGGACAGCATCTATGTTCGCAGCATCAACGGCAGCACCCGCGCCGCCGTCCGCGCCGAGACCCTGCGGGAACTGCGCGATCCCGACAGCCCCGTGCAGTGCCTGCTGGCCACCTACCAGCTGGCCAAGGAGGGGCTGGACATCCCCCGCGCCGACCGCCTGTTATTGGCACAGCCGGTGCGGGACGCCACCGCCATCCAGCAGGCCGTGGGCCGCGTCATGCGCCCGGCGCCCGGCAAGCGCGATGCCATCGTCTATGACTTTGTGGACCATTGGGTGCCCACCTGCAACAGTCAGTGGTCCGCCCGCAAGACCGTTTACCGCAAATTATCCGCCAACATTTTGCCCATCCAAAAGGAGGACGCCTGACTATGGAAACCATCAACAATTACGATTACCTGAACGCACTCGAAAACGACTACCAGAACGCCGACACCGCCGAGACCGGCGGCCGCCTGCCCAACGGCCGGTACACGGCCATCCTCAACGAAGCGCGGCTCTACCCGCCGGACGAGAAGCACGGCTACCCCCGCTTCTCCACCAGCTGGGTGGTCACCGACGGCGAGTACAAGGGACGGTTTATCTACCTTTCCTACAATTTCACGCCCCAGGGCTTCCCGTACTACAAGGCGTTTGCCAAGGGCGTGGGCGTCGAGCTGCCCCACCTGGCCATGCTGCCCGAACATCTGGCGGATTTTTCCGGCAAGATCGGCCAGCTGACGCTGGCGGAGGATAAGCAGAATCCCCAGTACCAGCGGGTATATTTCGACCGCTTGCTGGGCACCGGCAACGTGGCCGACTACCTCAAGCCCAAGGAATCGGCCGCAGCCCCCGATTACGAGCCGGTGAGCGACGATAACGAGGACATGCCGTTTTAAGGAGGACCTATGCGCATACCCGAAGAATTGAAAAATCTCCCGCGGTGGGTATGCTGCACAGCCGACAAGCTGCCCATTGACCCCAAAACCGGCAAAGCTGCCGACAGCACCGCCCCGGACACATGGGCCGACTATGCCACGGCGGCCGCAGCGGTCACCCCGCTGGGCTGCCGCGGCGTCGGCATTGTGCTGGGGGACGGCATCGCGGGCATCGACATCGACCACTGCATTAACCCCGACACCGGCGCGGTGGACGAGATCGCGCTGGCCATCGTGGACGCTATGCAGAGCTACACCGAGATCAGCCCCAGCGGCACCGGGCTGCATATCCTGTGGCACGGGACCAAAGCGGGGCCGTACTGCCGCCGCGCTCTGGCCCCCGGCATGGGGCTGGAGATGTACGACGGCGGCCGTTATTTCACCATGACCGGCCGCAGCTGGCACGACCCGCCGCTGCCCCTGGCCGAACGCACGGCCGAAGCCGCCGAGATCTACCACAAGTACCTGGACAAGCCCAAGCCCGCCGCGCCCACAGCTGCACAGGCCCGCCCTGTGCAGCCCCGGCCGGCCGGGGCGCCGGGCGACGCGGAAATTTTGGAGACAGCCAGGCAGGCCAAAGGCGGCGACAAGCTGGCCGCCCTGCTGGCGGGCAACTGGCAGCCCTACGCTGCCAGCCACAGCGAGGCGGACCTGGCCCTGTGCAACCTGCTGGCCTTCTGGCTGGGGGCTGATCGCCAGCGCATGGACGCGGCCTTCCGCGCCAGCGGCCTGTACCGCAAAAAGTGGGACGAACGCCGCGGCGCCGATACCTATGGCAACATCACGCTGGCCCGGGCCATTGCCGACTGTCAGGAGGTCTACGACCCGACGCCCGCGCCGCCGCAGGTGCCTGCCGAGGAAGCCAAGGCCGAGGTGGCCGACCTGCTGCGCAGCATGGGCATCACCCCGGCCCAAAAGCCGGAGCCTGCCCCCGTGCCCGTCGCGCCTGCGCCCGGCCGCAAGACCTACAGCCTGGACGACACCGGAAACGCCCGGCGTTTCCGGGATCTGTACGGAGAGAAAGTTCGATACAACTACACCCAGGGGTGCTGGATGCTGTGGACCGGGCAGGTCTGGCGG
The DNA here is from genome assembly GCA_003343905.1 of Subdoligranulum variabile. GTDB lineage: Bacteria > Bacillota > Clostridia > Oscillospirales > Ruminococcaceae > Gemmiger > Gemmiger variabilis_C. Next base: position 76,004 of record QAKI01000063.1, on the reverse strand, counting down.
CGCGATGAAACCGCCGCCGTCAAGCAGATGTGCGACGCCATGCTGGACGGCATGGAAAAGAGCCTGTTCGGGGTCCATGACCCCCAGCAGGCGGCCGCCCTGCGCAAGTTCATCAGCAAGAGCCGAGGCAGCCATGCCAAGGACAACCTGCTCAAAGAGGCCCAGCACCTGACCGGCATCCCGGCCACCGACAACGACTTCGACAAAGCCCGCGGGGTGGTCAACCTGCAAAACGGTGTGCTCAAACTGCGCAGCGGCAAGCTGTGCGCCCATGACCGCGCCCGGCTCATCACCCGGCTGGCGGGGGCCAGCTATGACCCCAACGCCACTGCGCCCACCTGGCTGCGCTTTCTCGACGACGTGACCGGCGGCGATACGGCGCTGCAAAATTACTTGCAGTGCATGGTGGGCTACATGCTCACCGGCTCGACGCGGGAACAGTGCATCTTCTTTTTGTATGGAGACGGTTCCAACGGCAAGAGCACCTTTCTGGACGTGCTGGCCGACCTGTTCGGCACCTACGCCATGAACGCCCAGAGCGAGACCATCACCGCCCGCCGCCAGTCCGATGCCCCGCGGGCCGACATTGCCCGCCTGAAGGGCGCGCGGCTGGTGACGATCAGCGAGTGCCCGGCCGACGTCTGGCTGGACGAGGCCATCGTCAAGCAGCTGACCGGCGGCGACGTGGTGACGGCCCGCTACCTGTACGGCCGCGAGTTCGAGTTCCGGCCGGAGTTCAAGCTCATCATGGCCACCAACCATAAGCCGCGCATCCGCGGCACCGACACGGGCATCTGGCGGCGCATCCGGCTGGTGCCCTTCACGCAGAAGATCCCCGAGGAGCGGCAGGATCTTCAGCTGCCCGATAAGCTGCGCGCCGAACTGCCGGGAATCCTCAACTGGGCGCTGGACGGCCTGCGCCAGTGGATGCAGGCCAGTTCCGGCGGCAAGCGCCGGGGCCTGCCCCACTGCAAGGCTGTGGACAGTGCCACCGCCGATTACCGCGGCGAGCAGGACCGGCTCAAGCAGTTTTTGGAGGATTGTACCGAGGCAGCGACCGGCTACACCATCCAGGCGGGCATCCTGTACCAGGTCTACCGCCGCTGGTGTGAGGAAAACGGTGAGAGATATCCGCTGACGGGGACGAAGTTTGGCCGTGAGGTGGCAAAGGTCCTCAAGCGGGTCAAAACGCGCACCTCGTTTGAATACTGTGATCTACGCCTGACCGACGAGGGAAACCGGCTCATGGTCTATGCCCTGCAGGGCGGCAGCCGCCCCCGAAACAGCGCGCCGCTGTATGAACAGCAGCGCATGGATACGATGCCCCGTTCCTGACAGGCTTTGCGTGGTGGGTTTGTGGTGGGTTGTGGCGAGTTCATCGTCAAACCCACCACAGCCCTAAACCCTGTTGTTATGCGGCTTTTTATGCTTTTTATATGTTCTTGTGGTGAGTGTGGTGGGTTTTGCGGGAAAAGTACTACACGAGAAAAAAGAAAAAAATAAAAGCTATAGAGAGATTTTCAAAACACCCCAAACCCACCACAACCCACCACAGAACCCAGAAGGGAGAGAAAAAGACTATGCCCAAGAACTTGAGATATGACAACCGCAACGCCTGTTGCGTGCCCTACGACAGCCCGCCGCCGGGCCTGGTGATACAGCTTCACCGACTGGCAGTTGAAAATCGGCCGGAAGTCTGCCTTGGATGCGGCTTTGAGCACAACTGCCGCCGGGACGGCTGCGCAGTACTGCGCAAGATCAGCCGGGTCGTGGCTGCGGCTGGGAAAAGGGGGACTACATCATGAAAGAATATTTGAAGATTCCATCGCCATTAACTATCGAGACACTGAAAAAAGAGTTCGGAATTGCGGCTGTGGATTTCTACCAGGCCAGGATTAACGAGCGGATCACAATGGGAAAGATTTATCGAAATCCGCTGAAAACGATCTGGTTGTGGGCCACCGAGGACAGGCGAACAAACCAAGGATTCTGGACGACCTATCGCGGGCATACCTGCCGCAGAAAAAAATACGGGGGCTCTTGAATATATGACCTATGAAGAAAAAGTCCGCTGGCTGCGCCGCTACCAGGACAGCCTGCGCCGGGAACGGGAACTTGCCGAGGAACTGGAGCAGCTGCACAGCCGGGCCTGCAAGGTCACGCCCTCCCTCACCGGCATGCCGGGCGGCCCCAGCGAAGGCCAGAGCTTGGCCCGCGCGGTAGAGAGCATCGTGCAAGCCCAGCAAGAACTGCAAGCCCAGATCAATCAGTGCGGGTACATCCGGCGCGAGGTCGTCGCCGCGCTGGAGCAGGTCACCAACGCCCGCGACCATGAGATTCTGCGGCGCAGATACTTATTGAACCAAAAGTGGGAACAGATTGCTGTGGAGATGTACTATAGCTACAAGCAGGTACGCCGTCGGCACCGCGCCTGTGTCGAATCTCTCTGTCTGGAAGGTAAGGACATTGCTGTCCCCGCCAAAGATGTCCTACAATGTCCCATTTGAAAGTGCTATAATGGTACCATCAAAAGCCGCAGGGAGCAGAGACCTTGCGGCTTTTGGTTTTGGGCTTTGCATAGGCACCTCCCAGGGACACGGCCCCAGCGCACACGCGCCGTCCCGTATATGGGAGCCACCCGCCGGCTGAAATGCCGGCATTTGTATGCCCCGCCCCAGCCGCAAGAGGCAGGGCAGGCGTTTTGCAAGCCCGCCCGGCAGGCGGGGAGAGTCTCACGCACGATGGACAAACCGTGCTCCGTCCTCTGCGCTGCCGGGCGGTATTTTTCACTTTACATTCGAGACGGGAAGGAGGAAAACGTCATTGGCCAGGCCGCTGAAATACAAGACCGTGGATGCCTTGCAGGCCGCCATTGACGCCTACTTTGATGACTGCCAAGGCAAGCCGCTGCTGGACGATTCCGGAAACGCTGTAACTGACAAGTACGGTGATCCGGTCATCATCGGTGCGCACCCGCCCACCGTGACGGGGTTGGCCTTGGCGCTGGGCTTTGCGTCTCGGCAAGCCCTGCTGAACTACCAGGGGAAAAAAGCATTTAATGACACGATTACGCGCGCGAAGGCCCGCTGCGAAGAGTACGCCGAGAGTCGCCTGTTTGACCGCGACGGCGCCCGCGGCGCACAGTTCAGTCTGGAGCACAACTTCAAGTGGTCCGGCGAGGACAGCACGGCGCTGCAGAAGCTGGACGAACTGCTTGGCAAAATCGGGGGCGTAATCTAGTGCCGTTCACCAAAAAGCAGCGGGAGTTTCTCGACAACGCCAATCACCGTTGGAACATCAAGGAAGGTGCGACCCGATCCGGCAAGACCTACCTGGACTACTACGTCATACCCATGCGCATCCGCCGGGTGGCGGGGCTGCCGGGCCTCGTCGTTATCCTCGGCAACACTAAGGGCACGCTACAGCGCAACATCATCGAGCCGCTGCAGGACATGTACGGCACGGAGCTTGTGAGCAGCATCCGCAGCGACAACACGGCGATGCTGTTCGGCGAGCGATGCTACTGTCTCGGCGCAGACAAGGCCAATCAGGTGGACCGCATCCGCGGCGCGTCGATCAAATACTGCTACGGCGACGAGGTGGCGACCTGGCACGAGGACGTCTTCACGATGCTCAAAAGCCGTTTGGATAAGTCCTACAGCAAGTTCGACGGCACGCTCAACCCGGAAAGCCCGCAGCACTGGTTCAAAAAGTTTCTGGATTCCGACGCGGACATCTACCGGCAAAGCTATACGATCGACGACAATCCCACGCTGGATGCCGCTTTCGTCGAAAACCTCAAGCGCGAGTATGCGGGCACGGTCTACTATGACCGCTACATTTTAGGCCTCTGGAAAGCGGCGGAGGGGGCGATTTACCGCCATGTAGCAGACAATCCTGCGGATTTCGTGATCTACGAAACGCCGCCGGTCCTGTTTGCGACCATCGGCGTGGACTTCGGCGGGAACGGCTCGGCGACGGCCTTTTGCTGTATGGGCTTCACGCCCGGCATGCGCGGCGTTGTGACGCTCAAGGAGTACTATAAAAAGCAGATCGTCTCCCCGGCGGAGCTGGAACGGGATTTTGTGGCGTTTGTGCGGGAGTGCAAGCGCAGCTACGCGTTTCCGATTGCGGACGCTTACTGCGACAGCGCGGAGCAGACGCTCATACAGGGGCTTCGGACGGCGTGCGCGCGCGAAGGCGTGGGCATCACGATCCACAACGCCCGGAAAGGCGAGATCAACGACCGCATCCGCTTTTTCTGCAGGCTGCAGGCCGCGGGGCGCCACAAGATCATGTATGCGTGCCGGCACACGCTGGAGGCGTTTCAAACCGCGGTCTGGGACCCGAAATACCTGACAAAAGACGTGCGGCTCGACGATGGTGTGTACAACATCGACAGCCTTGACGCGCAGGAATACGCGGTAGAGCCGTATATGCGGCAGATCATAACGGTGTGGTGATGCTCATGTTCGACAGGATAAAAAAGGCGGTGAAAAACTTGCTGCAAAAGACAGGCGCAACGGCAAAAATTGCGCACGAGTTTAAGGATATTTTTGAGATCGGCGGCGTGCCGGCTTTCAACCAGTTTTACTACTTCGGCATTTTTCCGTGGAAATACATCTACAGGGGATTTTACAAGCCCTGGCACCGCGTCCCCGCGCCGACGATCAAAGACCGGTATGCCGAGCGCGACCTCGAGCGCATGGACACGGCGAAAGCGGCGTGCGCCGAGCTGGCGGGGCTGATCTGGTCGGAGCAATGCGAGGTGCATGTAAGCCAGGGAGAGGGCGAGGCGCAGCCCCTTGACGACTTTGTGCATGACGTGCTCGCAAAAAACGCGTTCTGGACGAAGATGCAGGAGCATATCGAGCAATCGCTCGCGCTCGGTGGCGGCGCGATCAAGGTGTGGTACGAGGAGCGCCGGGACACTGACGGCAACGTCATCCCGGACAGCGGGGAAATCAAGCTGGGCTTTTGCATGGCGGACCAGTTCGTCCCGACGGCATGGGACAACGCCAAGGTTACGGAGGGCGTGTTCATCAGCCGGCAGGCGAAGGGCGGCTACTACTATACCCGGCTCGAGTGGCATAAATGGAACGGCCTGACCTACTGGATCGAAAACGAGCTGTACCGCACGGAGATCAAGGAAAGCCCAAATCCGGCGAGCGCGGAGCCGCAGGACATTCTGGGATTCCGCTATCCGCTGGGGGAAATCTACCCGTTTCTGAACGAAGCTACGGCGCTCGAGGGGCTGTCCGGCAGCCTGTTCGCGTATTACCGCACAGCGCAGGCTAACAATCTGGACGACAACAGCCCGCTGGGCGTGAGTATCTACGCCAACGCGATGAGCACGCTCAAGGCGCTGGACATCTGCTACGACAGCTTCATTCGCGAGTTTGTGCTCGGGAAAAAGCGCATCATCGTGCCCGCACAGTGCATCAGCACGGTGGTCGACCCGGAGACAGGCGAAATGCGGCGCTATTTTGACGCCAGCAACGAGATATACGAAGCGCTTTCGACGGACAATCCGGACGCGCTCAAAATCAGCGACAATACGGTGGAGCTGCGCGTGGAGGAGCACGTGGCGGCGATCAACGCGTTCCTGTCTATCCTGTGCCTGCAGCTCGGCTTTTCGGCGGGCACGTTTACATTCGACCGGGCGCAGGGGCTCAAAACGGCGACGGAGGTCATCAGCGAAAACTCCAAGACCTACAAAACCATCAAAGGGCACCAGCTGCAGATCAAGGCGGCGATCGATCAGGTCGTGAATGCGATCATACAGGTCGCGTCGCTGTATGACGTGCAGTGGAGCGGCAAGAGCATCCGCGCGCTGGCCGCGCAGCCGTGGGAGAGCAAGGTCGTGTTTGACGATTCGATCCTGCAGGACCGGCAGACCAACATCAACGAGGGCATTTTGCTCTGCGGCAACGGCCTAATGAGCAAAAAGCGCTTTCTGGTGGAGACGATGGGCATGACTGAGGACGAAGCGGCGCGCGAGCTTGAGGAGATCAAAAACGAGGGCGCCGTATCCGGCGGCGTCTTGGATCAACTGATGATGGGCGGCGCGGAGTAATCGCGGGAGGCTAGGTGATGGCGCGACTTGACAAAAACACGGCGCTGCGCCTGTCCGAGCCGGTGGAGGCCGCCTATCTCGACTGCATCGACCGGTTGATCGTCAACATCGCAAAGCATCTCGGGACAGGCAAGGCGTTCCGCACGGCGGGCTGGGAGACGCGGAAGCTGGCCGAGCTGGGGCAGCTGACGCAGGAAAACGCGCGCATCATCAACGAGGAGACGCGGCGCGTGCCCGAAGAAATCCGCAAGGCGCTGGACGAAGTCTCCCAAATCGCGCTGGCCGACATCGAGAGGGCGATCCGGGAGGCGATCGCAAAGGGCGCGATTGAAGAAGCGCCGGCAGACAGCGTGCAGAACCTGCTGCGTGACCTGTCGGGGCAGGCGGTAGACGACGCAAACCTCGTCAACACGGTCATGCTGCAGTCGGGCCAGTCTGCATATCTGCAGGCGGTCAATAACATGGTGATCTGGGAAAACCAGCTTTTGGATGCGGCAGCGGCGCAGAAAACGCTGAACGATGCGGCCACAGCCGTGACAATCGGCACGGAAACGCGACGGCAAGCGCTGCAAAAGGCCATATCGCAGATGGCGGACAAGGGCATTTATGGTTTTGTGGACCGCGCCGGGCGGCACTGGTCGCCGGAGGCCTATATGAATATGGACATCCGGACGACGGTGCACAACGCGGCGATCCAGTCCATACGGGTGCGGCAGGAGGATTACGGCAGCGACATTTTTCAGGTGTCGTCCCACGCCGGCGCGCGGCCGCTTTGCTATCCTTATCAGGGCAAGTTTTACTCCTGGGGCAGCGGGAGCGGGACGTTTACGGACGGCGCAGGCGTGCAGCATGCGTATGCGCCCCTCGACAGCACCAGCTACGGGCAGGCGGCGGGGCTGTTCGGCATCAACTGCGGACACTACCCGATGCCGCAGATTCCGAACGTGACCATCCCGCAGGACAAGAAGCAGCAAAACAAAGAGGCCAACGACAAGGAATACCAGGAAAGCCAGCAGCAGCGAGCGCTTGAGCGGTCTATCCGTGAGGCAAAGCGAAAACAAGCCGCATTCAAGGCCGCCGGGCTGGATGATGCTGCCGCCGATATGGCGCAGACCATCAAAGACCGGCAAGCGGCCATGCGGGAGTTTATCGGCAAAACCGGGCGCACCAGACGGTACGACCGAGAAAGCATAAAAGGAGTGTAATTTATGGAATGGATTAAGTGCAGCGAAAGGCTTCCTCATGCCGAGTGCGGGGAATCTGAAAATGCTTTGACGGTATCTGGCGCGGGCGTTGTCCGTGTGCTTTGCTTCGATGGTGCGTGTTGGTGTTACCCTAACGGCAATCTTTACGAAGTTGAGCCCGAAAGCTACAACGAACAGCGCATCACCCACTGGATGCCGTTGCCAGAACCGCCCCAAGAATAAGCAAAGGAGGCCATCTAAATGCTGAATCTGACCGACGCGCAGAAATCCTGCCCCCACGTTTTTGTCGGCCGCGCCGACGGCGTGCACTGCAAGCTGTGCGGCCTGAACATGACGCCGGATGAATACTCGGCGTATCTGCGCGGGCCGGAGCAGCCTCCCGAAGAGAAGAAACCGAAGACGCCGCAGACGAAACGCGGCAGAAAGAAGGCGGAAGCATGAACGAGTATGAGAGACTCATCGCGCGGATGAAAATCCTTTATCACAACCTGACGACGCTGCACCGCAATCTCGTGCGGGACGAAGCGTGGTTCGCGAACCACAAGCAGATCGGCAAGTGGTACGAGGAGATCAGCGACGAAATCGACGATCTTGCAGAAACGGGCATCGCGCTCGGCTATAGAGAGCCCAGCATCAGCGAAGCGGTGCTGGCGTTCTCGGGCGACGTGCTGGCCACCGAGCCCCGCGGGCTGGACGAGACATACCGCATGATTCTGGGCTATTTCCGCGAGCTTTCGGGGATGATGCAGGCCGCCGAGGCGATCGTGCCGGCCAACGTCCAGAACAAGCTGCAGGAGTACGAGTACGGCTGGAACAAGGAGGCCAACTTCAAGCTGGCGGCGGCGCTCGGCGAACGCGCGCAGGGTGGCCGGATGGCGTATGAAGACGACTGAAAGGCGGTGATCCAGTTATCTCCCGGCGCGGGGTCAAGCGCGTAAAGCATCCGAATATTCAAGCGTCTTGCGTATGCAGGGCGCTTTTTTATTACCATTTCGCCCGCGTCGACGGCGTTAAACTACGGCAGTCGCCGATCTGGCGTTAAAGGAGGAAACAAAAATGGCGTTTACACGCAAAGCACTGGCCGGTCTTGGCCTCAATGAGGACGCAATCGAAAAAGTGATGGCTCTGCACGGTACCAGCATGGCCGATTTTATCCCGAAATCCGAGTTGCAGGACAAGATCACCGAAGCGGTGGAGAAGGCGAAGAAGGACGCGCCGCCCATCGATGTGACAACGACCGACGCCTACAAGGCCATCGCCGAGGAACGCGACATGCTGCGCGCCCTGGGCGGCGATGAGTTCGCATCGGTCAAGCCCAAATTCCGCGAAGCCGTCTACAAGATGCTCGACCGCAGCGAGGGCGCGCCCAGCACGGCCGACCAGCTCAAGACGGTGCAGGAAAAGTACGAAGAATACTTCAACCCCGCCGAACCCGCCGAGCCCGCCAAAACCCCGCAGTTCGGGGCAGGCGTACAGGGCAGCATGCCCACCGGCAAAACGACGCCCAGCTTTGGCGATTACTGGGGATTCGGCAAAACGAAAGGAGAATAACGCATGCCTTTTACTCAGCAGCCTGTGAACTACGCGGCCGAGTACGCCCGTGAGCTCGCAAACGCTTACCCCTACCTGTCCTACTTCGGCGAGCTGTGGAACGGCCCCAACAGCACCCGCTACAAGCCGGTCAACGGCAAGACCATCATGATCCCGTCCATGACCACCAGCGGCGCCCGCGCCGTCGACCGAGACCAGATCGACGGCACCTTCAAGCGCAACTGGAACAACGAGTGGCAGCCGCGCACCATGCAGATGGACCGCGAGTGGGACACGCTGGTCGACCCCATGGACATCCAGGAGACCAACATGGTGGCGACCATCGCCAACATTACCAGAACCTTCAACGAGTTCCAGAAGGTGCCCGAAATGGACGCCTACGCCGCGCAGGCCGTCGCTGCGGCGGCGCAGGGCTTTGGCAGCGTGGACACTACTGCGCTGACCGCTGAAAACATCCTGACCACCTGGGACGGCTACATCGCCTACATGACCGACCAGCGCGTCAACCGCGACCAGATCATCGCCTACATGACCCCCAACGCCTACAAGTTCCTCAAGGAGGCGGCCGGCATCACCCGGTTCATCCAGGCGGACACCGGCATCCGCAATGTCGACCGCAACGTCGGCCGCCTGGACGGCGTGCGCATCAAAGAGGTGCCCGCCGACATCATGCAGACCGCCTTCGACTTCACCGAGGGCTGGCAGGCGACCAGCGGCGCGCGGCAGATCAACATGCTGCTGGTCAACCCCAACTCGGTCTGCGCGCCCATCGTGTATGACACCTCCATGATGTCCGCTCCCACCGCGCAGAGCAAGGGCAAGTGGCTGTACTACGAGCGGTACTACTACGATGTCTTTGCCCTCAACCAGCGCCTGCCCGGCATCTTCGCCAACATCGGCGGCTCTAACACCCTGGGCTCTCTGACCTTCACCACCAGCGCGGGCGCTGACAGCACCCACACCGTCATCAACGGCCTGGCCCCGGCGCCCTTCGGCATGCAGTACCTCGCAAAGTCTGGCGAATCTGCCGAGCTGCCGACCTATGGCCAGCAGCTGGCTGATGGCTGGACCCCGGTCGCCAACGGTACCTCGCTGACCTCTGCCTCCGGCCAGACCATCACCGTCGCCCTGGTCAACACCACCAAGGGCAACGCCGCGACCGCGGCCGGTTCCGCCACCGCCGTTGTGGGGGCGTGACCAGCTACGTTGATTTCGCCCAGTTCTCCCAGTTCTACGGCGACCAGGGCCTGACCGCTGACACCTTCCAGCCGCTTGCCGTGCAGGCGTCCCGGATCGTGGACAGCGTGACCCGCTACATCATCCCGCAGCATGGCGGCCTGACTGCCTTCCCGGCATGGGTGCAGCAGGCCGTCCGGGATGCGGCGGCGGCGCAGGTGCTGTACTACACGCAGTACGGCCTGGAAAGCATCCTGACCGGCCAGGCCGGGCAGGGATTCACCGTAGGCAAAGTAAGCGTAAACGGCGGCGCGACAGGCAACGGCGGCAATGGCGGAAACGCCGCCGCGCAGATGCTTGTCAGCCCGCAGGTGCGCGCCATTTTGGAGCAGACTGGGCTCATGGGGAGGGATGTGGGATGCTTCGACCCATACCGCAACAGCTACTTCGGTATCTGGTGACGGTGCACGTGTGCACAGGCGTGGATGCATGGCAGGCCCCGACCTGGGCCGACTACACCATCCAAAACGTGCACCTGCAGGGCACCAACGAGGTGCGTAAAACCACCACCAACACCGAGGTCGTGCTGCGCAGCATCCTGTTCGTGGACGGCGTGCGCAGCACCCCGCACCTTGACCTGGACGCCCTGGCGGAGCGCTCCCAGGCGGCGGGCCGCCCGATGCGCGCCACGGTATGCGACGCGAGGGGGAGGCAGGTGGGCGAGTATGAGGTGCTGACGGTGGACAGCGTCCCGGACGTCCCCTCCAATCGAATCCACCACTGGGAGCTGGGGCTGGTATGAGCGGGAAACTCACGATTTCGACCGACCGCTCCGCCTGGAAGGCGGCCATCGAAAAGGCAGCCGACTTCGCCGCGGCTGCGCTGGCAGAGCAGATGATGCAGGACAGCCTGGCCAAGATTCCCAAGCAGGAGGGAACGCTGCGAGACATCGGGCGCGTCGAGAAGATCGACGCCGGCAGCCGTGACCTTGTCTGGTCGAACGTCTACGCCGCCTACCAGTGGTACGGGATGCGCGTGGACGGCACCCATGTGGTAGAGCACTACACCACGCCGGGCACCGGCAAGATGTGGGTCGAACAGGCCCGCATGGAACGCGGCGACACCTGGCAGCAGGTCGCACAAAATGCATTTTCAAGGGGGCTGGGCAAATGAGACCTGAGATCGTCGAGGCGGTGCGCCAGATGGTGCAGGCCCTGGTCGATGGCCCCGTCGTGATCGGCAGCCTGCCTCCTCTGAACGGGTACGCCATCGGCAATGCCGGCGGCGCGCCCATCGAGACGTTCCGCTGCATGAACACCAACGAGGAAATGCCCCTGTCCTTCACCGGCAAGAACGCCGACCAGCATCATCTGGCCGATGAGATGGACAAAGTCCTCCTGGCGCTCACGACAGCCCGGGCGCTGCCCAGTACGGCCGCATGGCAGGTCTACGCCATCGAGACTACCTCGGCGCCCCAACTGATCGGCCGCGAGGAAAACAGCAACTGGATCTACGGGTCCAGTTTCAGAATCAGATTTTTTGCGAAAGGAGCAAGCAATGGCTGATACCTTTATGCTTGTCGCCCATGCGGTAGACGTCGAGATCGACATCACGCCGCAGGGGCCCACCCGCACCTTTGTCCCGTGCTGCAACGGCATGGAAAACCTGGCCGAGGCGCTGAACGAGACGGTGCAGCAGTATTTCTTCTACTGCCAGAAAGGCTTTGCCAGCAACTATGTGACCGGCATGGCCCCTACCTATACGGCGACCGGCCGCCGCATCATCGGCGACCCTGCGCAGGACTGGATCTTCAATAACGCCCGCAAGTTTGGCCTGATGACCGAGCGCAACACCACCTTCCGCATGTCCCGCCCCGGGACCGACGGCAAGGTGGAACGCATTACCTGCGCCGTTACGCTGGGCAACCTGACCGACCTGGGCGGAGCCACCACGGACGGCAGCCCCATCAGCTACGAGATCCGGCTGAACGGCAAGCCCACCATGGAGACCATCACGCCCAATTCGTCCTTCACGGTGACCAGCACCGAGGGTTCCGATGCCGGCACGACCGTCATCACCACGAACCCCGCCCAGCCGGTGGCGGGTTCCAAGTTCGTCTACAGCTACGGACCCACCGCCCCCGAGGCGACCGTCGGGGAAGTCCTGACGGGCTGGAATGACCTGGCCGTCGGCGGCGAGTACACCATCCCCACCGGCAACTCCATCACCGTGGCCATGGTCAACACCGCCACCAGCGTGGTAATCGCTACCGGCAACACGACGGTCAACGTCAAATCCTGATACCGCGCCCCCTTGCATAAGGGGGCAATTTTTGTAAGGAGGGAATACGGATGTATACGATCAAGCGACGCACCCGGCTGAAGGACACCCTGCGGCTGGAAGACGGCGACAGGGTGCTGAACGTGCCGGTAGAGATCGACATCGACACCGCGATCGCCAGTTACTGGAAGCACTATGAGCAGCTGAAACTGGCCCAGGACCAGCTGAAAAAGAAGGACAGCGACGAATCCCGCATCAACTTCGGCAACGCATTCATGACGCTGCTGATCTTCCTGTTCGGCCAGGAATGGGCGCAGAAAATGGTAGAGTTCTACGACGGACGGTACACCGAAATGCTGACCGACCTGTATCCCTACATCGACGGGGAGATCTATCCCAGGCTCAAAAAGGCCAGCCAGGAGAAGGCCCGCACGGCCTCCCGGCTGGGCCGCCGTTGAAACTGACCGGCAGGCCGCAGGATAAGATCGAGTGGAACGGGCGGAGATACCGCCTGGACCTGGATTTCCGGCGCGTGCTGCGGGCCATGGAGGTGCTGCGCCGGGAGGATATTTTCCCGGAGGACCGTGTGGCGGGGGCGCTCCGCCTGCTGGTCCGCGGGCGGCACCCCCATGACCATGCACTGCTTGATGCGATCTTCGACAGCTTGCCCAAGGGAGACCCGGGCGGGCAAAAGTGCATGGATTTTTGGCAGGACGCCGACCTGATCTATGCGTCCTTTCGCCAGGCCTACGGGCTCGACCTGATGCGGTGCGGCTTCCTGCACTGGGAGACCTTCCTCGCCCTGCTGGACGGACTGCCCGCCGACACTGAGCTGGCGCGGGTCATCGACATCCGTACGCGCGAGATCCCGCGCCCCAACAAGTACAACGCCAAAGAGATCGCGGCTCTGTCCCGGCTCAAGGCAAAGTACGCGCTGAAAGGCAGCCCATCCGGGCTTCAGGCAGGGCTGGAGCAACTCTTTGAAACGATGAAGCAGATGGCGAGGTGACTGTATGGCAGATGTAGGCGAAGTCCGATATAAGGCGACCGTGGATACCAGCGGTGTCTCCTCTGACGCTAACAAGGCTGAGAAAGAGATCAAGGATTCGATGTCCGGCGTCGAAAAGAAGTCGAAGCAGGTCAACGACAGTATCGGGGACGGCTTCGACAAGTCCAGCCAGAAAGCGTCTTCCTCGTGGAAGTCGGCGGCCGGCGGCATCGCAAAGGCTCTCGGCACCGCGTTCGTGGGCGTCACTACGGCTGCCGGGGCGGGCGTCGTCTCCCTCGCCAAAATGGGCACCGATTTCAACGCCCAGATGGAGACCTACCAGACCAGCTTTGAGGTAATGACCGGCGATGCTGAAGAAGCCGCACGCATCACCGAGCAGCTGAAAGATACCGCCGCGAAAACACCGTTTGCCATAACGGACCTGGCCGACACCACACAGCTGTTGATGAACTACGGCCTGACGGCGGATGAAGCCATGAGCCGCATGCAGATGCTGGGAGACATCTCGCAGGGCAGCGCGGACAAGATGAGCCGCATCGCCATGGCCTACGGCCAGATGTCCAGCGCCGGGAAAGTCCAGCTGGAGGACATCAAGCAGATGATCGAGGCGGGCTTCAACCCGCTGACCGAGATCAGCGAGACCACCGGCGAGAGCATGGAGAGCCTCTACAAGCGGATCAGCGACGGCACGCTCACCGTGGATGAGATCACCGCCTCCATGCAGCGGAGCACCAGCGAGGGCGGCAAGTATTTCCAGTCGATGGAAAAGCAGTCGCAGACGCTGTCCGGCCAGTTCTCCACCATGCAGGACAATTTCGCCCAGTTCGCGGGGGAGGTTGTCGAGGGCATCACGCCCGCGCTGACCGCTGCGATGGACGCGGTAAATGGCCTGTTTGAGGACGATACCCTAAAGGACACACTGTCCGGCCTGTTTGACGTGCTGGCCCAAATCGTGACGGAATCCCTTCCGCCGCTGGTGGACATGCTCGGCGAGCTTATGCCTTTGTTTGCCCAGGTCGTCAACGACGTGCTGCCTGTGGCGGTGGACCTGTTCACGCAGCTGCTGCCGCCGTTGATCCAGCTGGTAGAAGCGGTACTCCCCGCGTTTTTGGAGATCATCGAGGCGCTGCTCCCGCCCCTGGCCGAGATCGTCAACGCCGTGGTGCCGGTTTTGGTGTCGCTGCTGGAAGCACTGATGCCGATCCTGTCCACGCTGCTGGAGGCGCTGTCGCCCATCCTGGACCTGTCCCTCGACCTGCTGCAGCCCATCCTCGACCTCATTACGCAGGCGCTCAACCCGCTGATCGAGGTGCTGGGCTACCTGATCGACGTGGCCATCATGCCGTTGCAGGTAGCCCTCGGCGCGCTGGCCGGCGTATTCCAGGCGATCTTTAGTGTGATCAGCGACACGGTCATCAACGCGGTCAATACGGTGCAGGGCGTCCTGGAGGGGATCATCACCTTCCTGACCGGCGTGTTCACAGGCAACTGGGAGCAGGCCTTCAACGGGCTGGTACAGATCGCCCTGTCTGCGCTGGTAGGCCTGGCCGGTCTCGTGAAAGCCCCCATCAATGCAGTCATCGACATCGTGAATGGCTTCATCAAGGGTATCAACAACATCAAGATACCCGACTGGATACCGGCCATCGGCGGCGCCAGCGTCAATATCCCTCTGATCCCGCGGCTGAAAAAGGGCCTGCCGTTCATCCCGAAGGACTACTTCCCGGCCTATCTGGACTACGGCGAGCGCGTGCTGACAAAAGAAGAAAACGCAGTCTATACCGCTGCCGGTGGTATCCTGGGCATGAGACGGAATCTGGATGCACTGAACGCCCCGCGCGTTGGCGGCACAGGCGAAAATGTTTCGACCCGGATCGAGGTCCCCCTCTACCTGGACGGCCGCGAGATCGCGCGGGCCTCTGCCTGGTATATGGGCGAACAGCTTTCGTGGGAGGAACGGTAAATGCAGAACTATTTCCGAATCGGAGGCCATGACCCCGAGGCCTACGGGGCCAAATTACAGCAGGATTACACCATCGGCGGCACTGCGGTGACCAACACGATCTTTCAGGGCCGCAACCGCACCCACTACACGCTGCTGGCGGGCGTCTTTGGCCGCAAGCCCATCACCTTCACGCTGACCTATCAGGGCCGCACAGAGCGCGCATGCGCCCTGCTGCGCTCCCAGGTGGAAAGCTGGATGTGGGGGAAGGTGGAGCTGTACATGCCCACAGGTTTCTGGTACACCTCTACGCTGACCTCCATCGGGGACGCGACCCGCGAGGGCGTCGACGGCGTGCAGGTGCTCATGCATGTGCAGTACAGCTTCGAGGGGATCCAGCACGACCCGCTCATCACGGTGGCCGGCGAGAGCTTCGAGAACCCCGGAACGCTGGCCCGCTCTGACTGTCTTGTGGAGACTACGGTCTCGGCCGCGGCCAGCACCTACCAGCTGGCGGGCGCGACCTTCCAGAACGTCACGGCAGGGGAAAAGCTCACCGTGGACGGGATCAACGGCCGCCTGCTGCGCAACGGCGCCCCGGCGACCGGCAACGTGACCTTCGTCCGCTTCCCATACGTCGTGCCGGGCCACAATAGCCTTACCGCGCTGGACCCGGTCACGGTCCAGTTCTACCCCTGTTACATCTGAGGAGGTGGATACAGACGCTCAGCTTATATGCAGACGGCCAACAGCACATCATCCAGTGCGACGACTACTACGTGCGCGAGATAGCCAGCGGCTACGACGAGGTGGTCTTTAACATCTCGATCTGGGACGAACTCTACCCCCAGCTCATCGAGGAAGCCTCCATCCGGGACCGCAACCAGCAGTGGTATCTGATCAAGCAGATCGACGCCGGCAGCGAGACCGCCAAAGTAGTGGCGCAGCTCGACCTGGACGCCTGGAAGGCCACCATGCTGATCGGCTACTCCAACGGCAGCGCGACGCTGCAGGCTACGATCAACGGCACCATCCCCGCCGGGTGGACGCTGATCGACAGCACGGGCATCAGCATCCGGCGCACCATCGAGGGCGACTACACTCCACTGGAAGTCGTGGAACAGTGCCGTGACACCTACGGCGTGTATTTCCGCTTTGACAACGTGGCGCAGACCATCACGGTCATCGTGCCGGACGAGGCGCAGCCGATGGGGGCCTTTGCCACCCGGGACCTTAACCTCAAAGAGATCAACTACAAGGGAAAGTCCACCAGCTTTGCGACCCGTCTGTACGCCTACGGCGCGGACGGGCTATCTTTCGCCAGCATCAACGGCGGGCTGCCTTATGTGGACGACCACACCTACAGCGAAAAGGTGGTCTGTGCGGTGTGGCGGGACGATCGCTACACCGTCGCCGAAAACCTGCTGGAGGACGCCAAAAAGAACCTGGCCGAGATGGCAAAGCCCTCCCGGTCCTACGATTGCGACGTCGTAGACCTGGCGGCGACCAATCCCGAAATGTACGGGATACAGGATTTTACGATCTTCCGCGTGGCTACGCTGATCGACGACGCCAAGGATTTTGCCATCAACTACCAGATCGTGGAGCGGTGGAATTATCCCTACTACCCCGAAAAAAACAAGGTGATTTTCAGCAGCAGCCCGGCGAAGATCCAGAACCAGCTGCAGCAGATCACCCACCAAGTGGAAAGCCCCAACAGCCCGTTCCGTCAACAGCAGCAGGCAGCCATCAACAACGCCACAAACTGGATCACCAATGGGCGTGGCTATATGGTCGCCGTCAAGGATGCAGACAGCAATTGGATAGAGCTGTGCAGCCTGGACACCCCGGATATAAGCACGGCCAAAAATGTATGGCGCTGGAACAACGCAGGGTTTGGGCATAGCGGTACCGGCTACAACGGCCCCTACACCACAGCCATCACGCAGGACGGGTCCATCGTGGCGGATTTTATCACCACGGGCACATTAAATGCCGCGCTCGCCACCGTGATCAACCTCAACGCCAGCAACATCAACACAGGGACCCTCAATGCGTCCCTGGTCGACGTGATCAACCTCAACGCCAGCAACATCGTCACGGGCCAGCTCAGTGCAAGCCTGATCAAGACCGGCACGATCACCGCATCCAGCGGCAACACTACCTGGAACCTGGACGCCGGCGTGCTCATTACCGGCGTGTCTAACTCCACCCGCGTAGAGATCAATTTTAACGGAATCAGATGGTACAGCGACAATTATTTGACCGGCGTGCTGTACAGCGAGTACGCCAAAACTTACCTGGGCTCTAACAGTAAATACACCTTCTGGGGGTGGTTCTCCAGCGGGTACCCGAGCCTCAACGCGAACAAACAAAGCTATGATGACAACTTTGGCGGGATGTACTACGACCACGGTGAAAGACTGATCCACTGTGTGGCGGCAAAATTTGAGATCCCCGGCCGCATCGAGTGTGCATCCCTGGCGGTGAACGGCCGAGAAATCTAACGAAAGGATGGTATGTACCATGACGATCAACGAGGCAATCGAAGGGTACCAGCGAGACGTGCTCGCACTGGTCCAGAAGTACGCGCTGCACCCGGCGCTGGCCTGCGTGCTGCTGCAAAACTGCGAGCATATCATGCGGGACGTCGCCCGGCAGGCAGATGCCCAGGAACATGAAAAACAGCAGGAAAAGGCTGCGCCTGCCGAGAAGGGAGGCGATTAAACTGCCGGATACGATCACGACACCGGCGTCGGTCTACACGCCACCGGCCAGCAGCATCATACTGCACTCTACGGCCTACTGGGGGGCACGCGGCATCGCGGAACCTGTGCCCCTGGTGCAGTACGATGACACGCTGCCGATCATCGCGGTGGCGCTGTATCTGGACGACCAGCCGTACACCCTTCCCGAAGGCGCCGCCATCAACATCCGCATGGCCAAGGGTGACGGCACATACGTGTATGACCCGGCCCTGGGTATCAGCGAGGATAGACAGACCGCCTACATCGCGGTGACCTATCAGATGACGGTCGTTGCTGGCGACTACTGCCCGATCCTGGAGCTTGTAGTCGGCGGCAATGTGGCCGGGACGTCCCGGCTTCCGCTGCATATCGCCACGAATCCCGTGCCGGAGGACGCCATCGCCAGCACGGACGAGTACAAGACCATCCAACAGCTGGTAGTGGAAGTCGAAGCGGCAGCACAGATCGTCGCCGACAACGAGCAGGCCATCAAGGCTATCGAGGAGAATCTGCCCGCCATCCAGGCCGCCCCAGAAAATGCCAAAAACGCCGAGGCAAGCGCCAGCCTGGCCCAGAGCTGGGCCGTGGGCGGGACAGGTACGCGCGAAGGCGAGGATACCGACAACGCGAAATACTATGCTGCCCTGGCCCAGCAGGTAAGCCAGGGCGCGGTAGGATACTATGAAAGCCCCCAGGCGCTGCAGTCTGCGCATCCTACCGGGCAGGCGGGTCAATGGGCCATCGTGGGAAACACAGACACCATCTGGGTGTGGGACACCGACACCAGCGCATGGGTAGATACGAGCCAGAATATCAACCTCTCTGACTACTACACCAAAGAGCAGGCAGATGAGAGATTCGCCAGAGCGGTGGCCTATGTCATCGACGTGCCGACAACCGGCTGGACTACCGGCTCCCTCACCTGGGGCGGGACGACGTACACCCGCCAGTGCACGGTCACGGCGGCGGATGCGACGGCCTCTCCTACATCGGTGACCATGGCCTACGAGGGCGGCGACTACGGTGCCTACTGCCAGATCGCTCTGCTGGACACGCAGGCGGGCAGCGTGGTGCTGTGGGCGACGCAAGACCCGACGGCGACATACCAAATCAGAGTAGTGGAGGTGAGACCCGGTGCAAGCGAATAACATCATCGCACAGGTGCTCGAGCGCATGCTGCCGGTGGGCAGTATCGTCGAGTGGAGCCCGGTGGACGGCGGAAAGGCTGACCTGTCCACACCGGAGAAAGTGGCAGCTTACTACGGCTTCGGCACGTGGGAGGCTTATGGCAGCGGGCAGATGCTGCTTGGCGTGAGCGACAGCCATGGCGCAGGGAGTACCGGCGGCGAGGAGAAGCATACGCTAACACAATCCGAAGTTGCTTCTCACTATCACACTGTCAATGATGTCTCGAGATACGGAGACGCTGGAATTACAGGATGGAATTTTACTCCTGATTCTAACGGAACCTGGCATGCTGCAAGTGTTAATACAACTTCATCTGGAAGCAATGAACCACACAACAATATGCCGCCCTACATCACGGTCTACCGCTGGCGGCGCATTGCCTGATAAGGAGGTTGTACAAAATGACGAATAGGCGTTATTTTAACGGGGGGGGGGCTCCCTAAGCCCCAGATTGTGCATATCGCCGAAAGGCGGTGTTACGCATGATTGCGAAAAACATGGCCTCTCTATGCCCGTACCGTGTAGGCGATTACTTGCAGACAGAGAACCCGACGCATCCGGCTACGAGTTGGCCCGGCACAAGCTGGGAACGCCTGCAGGGCCGGATGCTGATGGGGGCCAGCGATACCTACCCCGTGGGCAGCGAGGGCGGCGAGGCACAGCATACTCTCACTGTGCCAGAGATTCCGCCCCATCAGCATCAGCTCCACGGGTGGTCGTATGCGTATCAGGATGGGCCTTCCTCGCAATTTGCGCCAACCCGTCCTTACGACAAAATCGACAACACGGATATGATGACACGGTCCACGGGCGGCGGTCAGCCGCACAACAACCTGCCGCCCTATCGCGCGGTGTACATCTGGCGTCGGACAGCCTGATCCCCGAGAGGGGGTGCGCTGCATGATCGTAAGCAACCCCGACGCTGCGCGCTGCCCTTACGCGGTGGGCGACGTGCTGACTACATCCAGCCCCACACCACCAGCCGAGAGATGGCCGGGGACGACCTGGCAGCAAATCAAAGACTGCTTCTTGTTGGCGGCAGGCGATAAGTACGCCATCGGCAGCACAGGCGGCGAAGAAGCGCACGCATTGACTGGTCCGGAAGGTGCCCGCCATGTACATAACTGGGTAGGATGGGCACTAAGGAATAACGGCTGGGGAACGGGTAATTATACTGGCCTTGGCGGATTTAAGGGTGATAGCTGGGACATTGTCTCTGGTGGAGGTATTGACTACGTTGGCGGCAGCGGCATTGATTATGCCGGTGAGGGTAAACCACACAACAACATGCCGCCCTACAAATCTTATTACATGTGGGAGCGGACAGCGTAAAAAGCTAAAGGAGATTATGATGGAAGAACTTAAATTAACACCTGAAACGGAAGAAGAACTGACCAACGGAAAGGGGGGCGAGGACGATGAGTAACAGCGCGTTGGTAAGCTATACGCAGATCAGTCCGAATCGAAACAGCCCGCGGAACCAGCCGATCAGGAAAATTACGATTCATCACATGGCGGGTTCTCTCACGCTGGAACAGTTCGGAACGCTGGTAGCTAATCCGGGGCGGCAAATGAGCGCCAACTACGCAATCGACCAGAAGGGCGGTATCGGACTGTATTGCCCCGAAAGCGACCGCAGTTGGTGCAGTTCCAGCCCGTGGAACGACCACCAGGCGGTGACGATTGAAGTTGCCAACGACGGCGGCGCCCCGGACTGGCACGTCAGCGATGCCAGCATTGCAGCACTGATTGACCTGTGTGTGGACATTTGCCAGCGCAACGGTATGGCCCAGCTGGAATACACCGGTGACCAGAATGGCAGCCTGACGCTGCACCGGATGTTTGCGGCAACCCAGTGCCCTGGGCCGTACCTGCTGAGCAAGATCCCTTACATCGCCCAGCAGGTGACCGCACGCTTGCAGGCCCAGGAAGCGGACCCGCAGCAGTTCGTCGATGTTATGGTCGAGAAGTGCCAGCAGCGCTGTATCGCGGCGGGGATTCTCCCCAGCCTGTGCATTGCTCAGGCGTGTGTAGAGAGCGCCTACGGCACAAGTGAGCTGGCGGTCAATGCCAATAACCTGTTTGGCATCAAGGCCAGCGGTGGGTGGACCGGAAAAACATACACCAAGCAGACCCGGGAATGGGACGGCAGCAAGTATATCACTGTGAGCGCGGTTTTCCGGGCTTACGATACTATGGTGGCTTGCGTAGAGGACTACTTGAGCAAGCTCACGACGATGGAGCGGTACGCCAATTTGGTGGGCTGCACGGACATCCGGGAGGCATGCCGCCTTATCCGGGAAGATGGATGGGCCACCAGCCCGACGTATACCGAAACCCTGCTGGCCCGGGTTGACAAGCACAACCTGACGCAGTATGACCAGCTTTCTGGCAATTCTGATATGCAACGCGTCTGGCTTGACCCGGTTGAGGTACCTGTTTCCGTGGCGATGGAGTTTTACATGGCCGCCAAAAAGCATGGTTTGGACAACGATAAAGCATATCATGCCGAGAACGTAACCCAACGAATCAGCATCGATGCAACCGTGCTTACCACAGAGGCGGCCATGGATTTTTACGCCGTAGCACACAAGCATGGTCTGGACGGCGATAAAGCATATCATGCCGAGTATGTGAAGGGATGAGACCGATGGAACACATATCCGACCTCTTGGCGGCGGCACTTCCCCTTGTCACTGCTTTCTGCGGGTGGGCGGCTGCAAAGCTGGCCCGCAGCCATAAGATGGACAAGGCGCTGACCGAGGGCGTCAAGAGCCTGCTGCGGGGGCAGATCATCGACCTGGGGCTGCACTACATCAAGGAGGGGGACATCCCGCCCTATGGGCTGGATAATCTTGAAAACTACTATACCGCCTATGTGGACCTGGGAGACGGCGACCGCAGCACCCACGACATCATGGATCGCTGCCGGAAGCTACATATCCGCAGCGGCGGGGAATGATCGCACGCGTGTGATTTCGTAGCAACAATGCGCAAATTACTAGCAAGTTACTAGCAAGTTGCTAGCGAATTCAAGTTTTTGGAACCGAAAAGTGAAGTTTACCCGTAAAAAGACCGGTTAAAACATAACTTTTGAAATTGAGTTGCACATGGAGGTGCATTATGAGCAAGAAAAAAATCTGTATGTGGCTGCACGCGGCGGGCATTCGCGCCGTCAAGACTGTGGCGCAGACGGCGGTGGCAACCATCGGAACCGCTGCCGTGCTCGGTGACGTCAACTGGGTCATGGTGGGGAGCGCCGCCGCGTTGGCCGGTGTCCTGTCGATGCTGACCAGCGTGGCGGGCCTGCCGGAACTCCCGGACGCTGACGGGGACGGAATCCCCGACAGCGTGGACGACAAGTAATTACATAGCAATCCCCCGGAGGGCTGGTCCATTCCAGTCCCCCGGGGGATTTTTTTGTATAAAAGAAAAAGCCCGCGGAAAATCCGCGAGCTTTCTTACCGGCGAAACATCGAGAACTCCGTCACAAGCAATCCTTGCGGCAAAACAACGACGTTTCCGGGTAGAGGTGGCAGGGGTAGAAGGATTCGAACCCTCGGCACGCGGTTTTGGAGACCGCTGCTCTACCAACTGAGCTATGCCCCTATATAAAACGCCCACAGTGCGAAGTACGCTGTGGGCGTCGCGCTGGAGCTGCTAAGCAGATTTGAACTGCTGACCTCATCCTTACCAAGGATGCGCTCTACCAACTGAGCTATAGCAGCAAATGGCGACCCGAATCAGGCTCGAACTGACGACCTCTAGCGTGACAGGCTAGCGTTCTAACCAACTGAACTACCGGGCCATACCCAGCTTGTTGCCCGCCGTGGCGGCTGCAACGTCAATTATTATAGCCAAACAAAGCGCAACTGTCAAGGGGTTTTTCCAAATTTTTTCTGTTTTTTTATAACTTTTTGATTCTTTGCCGATAGAACGAGTTTTTCTTGCGTTGCAAAATGCCGGATGCCGTGGTATGATAGGGGTGTTCCTTATATTTTCTTATATTGCGGAGCCGGATCTTTTTCGGCATCTTTCCCGGAAGGCGCGGTTTTGCCACGCACGGCAAGCAGCAGAAAGGCTGCCAGCATAAACAGGCTGCTCTGCCAGCCGAATTGCAGCCAGGCCACTGGAATCGCCAGTGCCGGGACCAGTGCCATCCCCCAGTGGGACCGCCCGGTGCCCAGCGCCACCGTCAGGCCCGCCAGCGTGCAGACCACCCCGGTGATGGGCAGGTACAGCACGATCCAGGTGCAGACAACGGCAGCCAGGCGTGCCGCTGTCCCCTTTTTCCATTCGGCGACCAGATGCCCAAGCACCACGCCGGCCCCCGCATACAGAATGGCTTCTTCTTTCAGTTCCGGTGCCAGGAACCCGTAGCAGAGCCCGCAGGCCAGCGCCGTTTTCAGCGTGTCGGTCACAAGGGGCGCCGCCCGGGATGTGTTATTCGCCCGGTGCGGAAGGCGGTTTTCCCCACCGGCCGGGATATGGTGGACCAGCCCCCGCGCCCAATACCCGGAACTGCCGAACAGAACGCCTGCCAGCAGGCATAAAATTCGCATCATCCATTCCCATTCCATCGTCAGTCCCCCATTTTGATTCTTGATTTAGAGGTGTTTCATTTGGATCTGCAAACCTTACAGCAGGAATGTCTTGCCTGCCGCCGCTGCGGCCTGTGCGAGTCCCGCACCCATGTTGTATTCGGCCAGGGCGTGCCGGATGCCGAAGTGCTGTTCGTGGGCGAAGGCCCCGGCGCGAACGAGGACGCCCAGGGCATGCCTTTTGTGGGGCGCAGCGGCCAACTGCTGGACCATTACCTGGAAGCGGTGGACCTGGACCGGGAGAAAAACGTCTACATTGCCAACATCGTCAAATGCCGCCCGCCCCAGAACCGCGATCCCCTGCCGGAGGAAGCCTCCGCCTGCCTGCCCTGGCTGCGCCAGCAGTTCCAGTTGCTGCACCCCAAGATCGTCGTATGCCTGGGCCGCATTGCCGCCCAGCAGATGATCGACCCCCGGTTCGCCATTTCCCGGGATCACGGCCGTTTTTATGACAAGCGCGGGACGCTTTTTATGGCTACCTATCACCCGGCCGCCCTGCTGCGCTACCCCGCCAACAAACCCGCTGTATTTGGCGACTTTGTGGCCCTGCGGGAAAAGATCGCCCAGGTCTGCGACCATACCTATTAAATGAACGCGCCGGGGTCCTGTTCCCGCAAAGGAGTTGAACGCCATGCAGCCGGAATCCCTGGCCTGCATCCTGCCGATCCGGCGATTGGTCGAGTTTTTGCTGCGCACCGGCAGCATCGACAGCCGCTTTACCGGCTTTGACCGCGCCAACGAAGGCGCCCGCCTGCACCGCAGGCTACAGCGCGCCGCGCTGAAAGAATTTGCCGATTATACGGCGGAAGTTCCCCTTACCCAACAGTATGGCTGCGACGGGGTGGATTATACGCTGGAAGGCCGGGCCGACGGCATCTTTACCGATGCGGACGGCATAACCACCATTGACGAGATCAAGACCACGCTGCTTGCCCCCGAACAGATCACAGGCGAACAGCCCCCCGAACACTGGGCGCAGGCCAAGGTCTATGCCGCCATCTACAGCAGGCAGAAAGAGATCTCCCCCATACGGGTGCGGCTGGATTACTACCAGGTGGACGAAGAAAAAGAATACCGTTTTGTGCAGGAGTACACCGCCGAAGAATTAGACGCCTATGTGCGGGACCTATTGAAGCAGTACGCGCCCTGGGCCAAACGCGCCGCCAAGTGGCGGCAGGAACGGCAGGCGGCCCTGGAAACGCTGACCTTCCCGTTTGACGGCTACCGCGCCGGGCAGCGTGCGATGATCGGTGCCGTCTACAAAGCCTGCTGCGAGGGCGGGGCCCTGCTTTGCCAGGCACCGACCGGCATCGGCAAGACGATGAGCGTCCTTTTTCCGGCGCTGAAAGCCCTGCAGGCGGGCGGGCCTGTCTTTTACCTGACGGCGCGCGGCACCACCCGCACCGCCGCCGAAAACGCGCTGGACATCCTGCGCCTGCACGCCCCGGCGCTGCCGCTGCGCAGCATCACCCTGACCGCCAAAGACAAGATCTGCTTACAGGAAGTCCGCGAATGCACCCCCGAAGCCTGCCCGTATGCCAACGGCTATTTTGACCGCATCAAGGATGCGCTGTGGGACGGGCTGGACACTGCGTCCCTGACAGCCGACGCCTTGCAGGCGCTGGCGCAGCGGCATCAGGTCTGCCCGTTCGAGCTGGGGCTGGACCTGAGTTTATGGTGCGATGTGGTGGTCGGCGACTACAACTATCTGTTTGACCCCGTTGTGCATCTGGCGCGCTTTTTTGACGTGCGGGGCGACTATCTCTTTCTTATCGACGAAGCGCACAATCTGCCGGGCCGCGCGCGGGATATGCACAGCGCCAGCCTGTGCAAAAGCGCCTTTCTGGACGCCAAGAAGCGGCTGGGGCCCGGCAGGAGCAGCCTGAAAAACGCCCTGCAAAAAGTCAACAACCTGTTTTTGGAATGGCGGCACCGCTGCGAATCCGAGCAGGAAAACGGGCGGTTCGGCAAAACTTTCTTTGAGAAAAAGCGCGCCGAAGAACTGGACCGCCTGCTCACGCACCTGTGCGAGCCGCTGCAGGACTGGCTGGACGAACACCGGGAGCCCAACGAGACCCACGAAGCCCTGTTACAGCTCTACTTTGATGTGCGCGCCTGGCTGCGGGTGGCGGATACCTTTGACGAGCATTTTGTTTTGCAGGTGTCGGCGCACGGCAGTGAGGTGCGCGCCGCCATGCTCTGCCTGGACCCCAGCGCCTTTTTGGGCGAGGATTTTGCCAAAGGGCGCGCCGCTGTCCTGTTCAGCGCGACGCTGGCCCCCGCCGGTTACTACAAGGACCTGTGCGGCCTGCCGGACGCCCGTGCCGTGGCGCTGCGCAGCCTCTTCCCGCCCGGCAATCTGGGCCTGTGGTGCGCCGCCCAGGTGAGTACCCGGTACAAAGACCGCGACGGCAGCATCCCGCAGGTGAGCGATCTGATCGCCTGTATGGCGCAAAGCAAGGCGGGGAATTATCTGGCCTTCTTCCCCAGTTACAGCTATCTACAGGCCGTGTGGGACGACTTCACGGCCCGTTACCCGGACCTGCCCACACTGCGGCAGGAAAGCGCCATGGACGAAGAACAGCGCGCCGCGTTTTTGGAAAAGTTCACCCCCGACGGCCAGACGCGCGTCGGCTTTGCGGTGCTGGGCGGCGTATTCAGCGAAGGCGTCGACCTGACCGGCGACCGCCTGATCGGTGTTGCCATCGTCGGGCCGGGGCTGCCCCAGGTAGGCCCGCGGCAGGAACAACTGCGCGACCATTTTGAGCAGACCCGTGGCTGCGGGTTCGACTACGCCTACCGCTACCCCGGCATGAACAAAGTGCTGCAGGCGGCCGGGCGGGTCATCCGCACGCCGCAGGACAAAGGCGTCGTGCTGCTGATCGACGATCGCTTTTTGGCACCGGACAACCGGCGTCTGATGCCCCCGCACTGGGATCATCTGCGCGCGGTTTCCGGCATTGCACAGCTCAAAGAACAGTTGAACGCCTTCTGGGCGGACGACCCTTCCCCCACAAAATAAACAGAGCCTGCAAAGGGGTTCCTTTGCAGGCTCTGTTTTTGCGTTTATCAGGTCAGGAGGTCGCGTCTGCCTTGCGCATCCGAAGCAGGCTGTAGGGCATCAGAGGCGCTTCACAGGGGATGGTGTAGTGCATCATCGGGTGCGGGGTGGCGTCCACGCGGACGCCGTCCTCGTTTTCGATCCAAGCGGGCGTGATGGTCAGGACCGTCCCGTCCGGCTGCAGCACTTCCAGCGTGTCCCCTGCCGCGAACTTGCCCCGCTGGGTGCAGTGGGCGATGCCGTCGGCCCAGGAATCCACGGTGCCGATGAAATCCCATTCCCGCACATAGGTGTGGCTCGGCGTCTGCAACGCCTGTTCCTTGCCGAAGTAGAACCCCGGCGAATAGTGCCGGTGGCTGGTGCGGTTCAGTTCCTCAATGACGTCGCCGGGCAGTTCATAGTTGTCGTTGCCGGGGTCCCGCAGATAGGCGTCCAGCGCGCGGCGGTAGGCACTGGTCACCGACGCCACATAGTAGAAGGTCTTGGCGCGGCCTTCGATCTTGAGGGAGTCCACACCGGCCTTGCAGATCAGATCCAGGAACGGGGCCGTGCACAGGTCGTTGGCGTTCAGGATATAGCTGCCGTTTTCACTCTCGCCGATCTCCATATACTGGCCGGGGCGGCGTTCCTCCACCAGCGCGTACTTCCAGCGGCAGGGCTGGGCGCACTCGCCCCGGTTGCCGCTGCGGCCCGTCATGTAGCTGGAAAGCAGGCACCGCCCCGACACGCTCATGCACATGGCGCCGTGTACAAAGGCTTCCAGGTCCAGGTCCGGCGGGCAGTTGTCCCGGATCTGGGCGATCTCGGTCAGGGGCAGTTCGCGGGCCAGCACCACGCGCTTGGCCCCCAGTTCATAGGCAACGGCCGCCGCTTCGTAGTTGGTGATGCCTGCCTGGGTGGACACATGGCGTTCGACCCAGGGCGCGTACTTTTTGGCCAGCGCCAGAACGCCCAGGTCCGCAATGATAAAGGCATCCACCCCGGCCTGCGCGGCGTTCTCGATATACTGCGGCAGCTTTTTGAGTTCCGCGTTGGTGGGCAGCGTGTTGAGGGTCAGGTAGACTTTTTTGCCGCGGGCGTGGGCGAAGATGCAGCCCTCCCGCAGTTCGTCCACCGTGAGGTTGACCGGCGCGGCCCGCATGCCGAATTCCGGCAGCGCACAGTAGACGGCGTCCGCGCCGTAAAGGACGGCGTATTTGAGCGTTTCCAGGCTGCCGGCAGGCGCCAGCAGTTCAGGCTGTTGCAGCATGGTAAGTTCCTCCTGTAAAAAAGCGCCCGGACGCGCCGGGCGCTCTGTAGTTTCTGATACGGTCAGGGCTTCCAGCCTGCCTTTTCGACGTTGGCATCATGTTCGTCAGCCGTCTTGGCGTAGAAATACTGGCCCGCCACGTCGGTGTCCGGGTGGCCGGTGACGAAGAAATAGTAGCCCTCGTCGATAAACTGCTGGTCGGGGTTGAGCGCCGCCTCGATGGCCGCATAGCCCGGGCAGGAGATGGGGCCCGCGGGCAGGCCGCTGATGCGGTAGGTGTCATACAGGTCCAGCACATCTTCCGGGATCGCGCCATCTTCCGGCCAGCCGTAATACTCGGCCGTGGGGGAATTCCAGAGGTAGTTGTTCTCTACATCCTGCATGATATCGCTGCAGGCGTTGGATTCCAGCTTATGCTCGGCCCACAGCGGGTCGTCCGATTCCAGACGGTTGTGGAAGCATGCGCTGACCTTGGGGTCCTCCTCCGGCACGCCGGCTTCCTCCTGGATAAAGCTGGCCAGCTTGACCACATCGTCCAGCGTGGTGCCCTTCTCGGCGATCGTATCGGCCAGACCGGCAGTCTGCTTGTCGAACTCGGCGTAGAGGGTGTCCACATAGTAATAGACGTCCTCGTCCGCGTAGACGTTGTAGGTCTCCGGGAAGAGGTAGCCCTCGCACTTCATCAGGCGGCCGTTGTCCGGGATCTCGTTCCAGAAGCTGTACTGGCTGAAGTCCGAACCGTCGGTGCCGTTGGCGCAGGCCAGGAAGGTATCGACGCTGTCCACCAGACCGGCATCCACAAAGATCTGCGCGACGCCCACCGCCGTGGTGCCCTCCGGGATGGTGATATCCGTGGTGGGACGGCGGGTCTGCTGCGAGATGGCCTCAATGATGGTGTTGTAGTCCATGCCGGGGCGCAATGCAAATTCGCCGTACTGGATGCCGCTGGCCATACCGCTGAACTTGACGTATTCCTTGAAGAGCCAGTCATACTGGATGATGCCCGCGTCCTTCAACTGGGTGGCGATATCCCCCACCGAGGAGCCCTGCTCGATCGTGATGGTCTGTTCGTCACCCAGAACGCTGGCGCCGTCCACCTCGTCATAAAAGCGCATGACCTGGAAGCCGCCGGCCACCAGCAGAGCCAGAAAAACGACCAGCACAAGGCAGCCTACCGGCACGCGGCGGCGGGGGCGTTTTTCCTTTTTCTCTTTGCGGGGCTTTTCTTTTTTGGCTTTCGCGGGCTTTTCGGGCTTTTCGGGAGTTTCAGGCTCCTGCGGGGCGGGCGCGACCGCTTTCTGCTGAGGCTGCGGCGCTTTTGCCTCCGGCGCCGGCTGCGGAGCCTGGCTCCCCGTATTGTCGTTGCGATTGATCCTCATGAGGGATTACTCCTTATTTTTGTGCGGTGCAGCGGGAACCGCCGCCCTGATTTCCTCCGCTGCTCACAGCAGCATCCTGAAATAAACGTCTGTGATCGGGAATTCCTGCCGCAGAAACGCGATCATGCCATACCCGCAGCGGCGCCCGGCGCCAAGGTAGAGGGCCTGGTTTTCCGCCAGAAGGATGCGGGCCTGTTCCGCGCCGGTCTTTTCCCGCGCAGCTTGCAACAGGATGTCGGCGCAGTAGTCCTGGTCCGCCTGCAATTCCAAAAACTGCAAACAGCCGCCCCGGGCAAAATACAGCCCGTAACCGCGCCGGTTCGACACGATGGTGAGCCCGCGGCGGTAAAGCTGCGTCATCACTTCGTTCATGGCGTCCTCCGGCAGGGTGATGCAGCCCGGCTGGTAGCGCAGGCGCATTTCCTGCCAGCGGTGCACGGTAAGGCTGTCAAACTCCGCGTGGGCCATCAGGTTGCGGCGGATGGGTTTGTTCAGCACCCGGGTGGGCAGCAGGTTCTGGAAGCCCAGTGCTTCCATGCGGGCGGCATCGTCGGCGCCGTCGGGGGTGAGCAGCGCAAAGTCGTACCCTTTGGCGGCAAAAGCGCGCAGGCAGCCCTGCAACAGTCGCGGAAGCAGCGTTTGCAGCGGAACGCCGTCCGCCGCGGCCGCGCCGCAGAACCAGACGCCGCGGCGTTCCCCGCAGCGCACCGGCACCGCGCCGAGCATGGCGGCGGGCGGCTGCCCGGACGGCTGCACCACCAGAATGTGATCGAGCCCCGCGATCTGACGCAGCCACCCGGCCGCATCGGCAGGCGTGCCGCCGCAGCGTGCGCAGCGTAGGCCAATCAGCGCCTGCAGGTCCTCTTCCACCGCTGCGCGCACCATAGGCAAGCCTCCCTTCCGTATCCTTTCATTTTACAGGATACGATCCATTTTCGCAAGTATTTCCGCGTTGATCTCTTCCACCGGGCGCATCGTCTTTCCCGCGCCTTCCGGGCGGGTACATTCAATGCGCTGCCATCCCAGTTGTTTGGCGCAGTATTCAGCCGCGGCCCGGCTGCGCGCCATGTACTCCCGGTCTTTCTCCTGGATATCCTTCCGGCTTTCATCGCCGTGGTAGCGGGTCTCCAGCAGCTTTTGGGACACGTCGGGGTCCACGGCCAGGTACAGCACAAGGTCCGGCGCGGGGATGCCGATTTTTTTATACTCAAAATCGAACAGCCAGTTCAAAAAACTGTCCCACTGGGACGGCGGTAGTTTGGAGCACTGGTGTACGGCGTTGGACGTGGTGTACCGGTCGGAAAGCACGAGCCCGCCGTCCTGATAAAATCCGCCCCAGTCCGTCTTATAGCTGGCAAAGCGGTCCACTGCGTAAAAGCTGGACGCCGCGTAGGCGTTCACATCGTCCGGCTTTTCGCCGAATTGGCCGGAAAGGTACATTTTGACAAGGGCGGAAGAGTCGCTGTCATAATCCGGGAAGGTGACTTTGCGCAGCGCGACGCCCCGCGCCTGC
Organism: Subdoligranulum variabile; assembly: GCA_003343905.1. Taxonomy (GTDB): domain Bacteria; phylum Bacillota; class Clostridia; order Oscillospirales; family Ruminococcaceae; genus Gemmiger; species Gemmiger variabilis_C. The sequence goes on along the minus strand of QAKI01000063.1, from coordinate 45,027 downwards.
AGCTTTTGCGCTGTCAGGGCCGCCTGCGTCCCCTTGCCGGAACCGTCCAGCCCTTCAAAGATGATGAGCTTACCCACGTTCCAGCGCCTCCTGTTTCAGTTGGGCGTACTTGTCGCGGACCTGCGCCTGCTGGCCGCAGCACATCCGGCCTTCCGGGCAGGGGCCCGTCAGACAGCGGGGGCCTGCGGACGCAAAGATATGGGGCGCCAGCGGCAGCACCAGCCGCAGCATTTCGTCCGCCACGGCGCGGATCTCCCACTGGGCGCGGTTGCAGCAGCGCAGGTTGAAGAAGTTCAGCAGGCTGCGGCAGTTCATGGTCATGACCATCTTGGTCTCGCAGGCGTTGGGCAGCACAAAGCGGGCGTCCTCATTGGCCTGTTTGCCCGCCTTGGCGCGGGCGGCCTTTTCCTCCATGCCCTGGGCCATCAGGCGGGCCGTGTGGGCGTTTTCCAGCGTGCGGACCAGTTCCAGATATTTGCGGGCGTCCTCGTTCATGGACTCGATGAACTGTGCCTTCGCTTCGGGGATGGCCTCGATCTCCGGCGGGATCACATAGCGGAAATCTTCCAGGCGCACATAACGCTGGCTCTGCACGCTGAAGCTGGCGATGCGGTGACGGGTGACCTGCGCCAGGAAGGTGCGGGACACCCCCTCGATGCCGAAGGTGAAGCTGGCGTGCTCGATGGGGCTGGCGTGGCCGAGATCAGACAGCTTTTGCAGGAAAGCCGCCGTCTTTTCCGGCGTAAGGCCGTCCAGCAGCGTTTCGATATGTGCATCGGAGTAGCACAGTTTCGCGGCAGCCGCCACGGTTTTTTCAGGTTCGTTGGTATGTGCGATCAGTTGGACCAGCATGGGCCTGTCTCCCCTCTCTGTTTATTCTGTGATTTTTTTGAGCTGCGCATAATTGGCCATCGTTTTTTTGATGCCCACGCGCTCGAACTGGATCTCGACGATGCAGTCGCCCGCGATGGACGTGGCCTTGAGCACTTTGCCCCGCCCGAACACGCGGTGTTCCACCACCTCGCCGGGCTGGTACTGGACGGCCTGCTTTTTCGGCGCGGCCTGCTGCTGCATGCCCACCAGCGTGGAAGTGCCGGCCCCTGCGGGGGCCGCGGGCGCGCCGCTGTGGTGGCTGGCACGGCTGCCGTACCCGGCGCCGAAGCCGAACCCCTGCGCCGCGCTTCGCCCGCCGCCGTACCGAGGGCTTTCGTACCCGCCGCCGGAGAAGCCGCTGCTGTACCCTGCGCCGAAACCGCCGCGCGGCCGGGCATTGTAATCGCTGTTCAGATACCCACGGGAAGCCCCGGAATAGCCGCTGCGCCCGCCGGGCACGCTGGCGCTGTAGGTGCCGTAGCCCGCGCCGAAACTGCCTGCCGAGTAGGCCAGATCGGGGCTTTCGGTCTCGTCCAGCAATCCGCCGTCGATCTCGCTCAGGAAGCAGGACGGCGGGTTGCGGCGGGTCTGCCCGAAGATCAGCCGGCTGCAGGAAGAGGAAAGATACAGTTCCTTTTTGGCACGGGTGATGGCCACATAGCACAGACGCCGTTCTTCCTCCATATCTTCCTCGTTATAGCGGGCCATATCGCCGGGGAAGATACCGTCCTCCATGCCGACTACAAAGACGTAGGGGAACTCAAGCCCCTTGGCCGAATGGATCGTCATCATGGTGACGGAGTCGGCGTCCTGGTCGTAGCTGTCCAGGTCGGAGATCAGCGCCACTTCCTCCAAAAAGCCAGCCAGCGTGGCGTCGCCGCCGTTCTGGTCCGCGTAGGTCTTGACGGAGCTGACGAGCTGGCCCAGGTTCTCCAGGCGGCTTTCGCCCTCCTCTTTCTGCGCTTTCAGCATGGCTTCATAGCCGGTCTTGCGGATGACTTCGCCCGCGAACTCGTCCAGTGGCAGCGTGACCGACAGATCGCACAGTTCGCGGTACATCTCGTAGAACTTTTCCAGCGCGGCCGCGGCGCGGGACAGTTCCGGGTAGCGGCGCACGTCCGCGATGATCTGCAGCATGGGCACCCCGGCGCTGGCCGCCAGTTCCCCGATCTTTTCCACGGTGGACGCGCCGATCTTGCGGGCCGGTTCGTTGATGATCCGGCGCAGGCGCACGTCGTCGCGGGGGTTGACGATCACCGCCAGGTAGGAGTTGATGTCCTTGACTTCCTTGCGGTCAAAGAATCGCTGGCCGCCCACGATGCGGTACGGGATGCCCGCCCGGGCGAAATAGGTTTCGATGGGGTTGGACTGGGCGTTCATGCGGTAAAGCACCGCATGGTCGCGCAGATGGGCGCCTTCCCGCAGGTTCGCGGTGATGATGTCGGCGATATGGCTGGCTTCGTCCTGTTCGTTGGCCGCCGTATAGTGGTGGACCTTGCTGCCGTCGCCGTTCTCGGTCCAGAGGGTCTTGCCCTTGCGGCCGGTGTTGTTTTTGATGACGCTGTTGGCCGCGTTCAGGATGTTGGAAGTGGAGCGGTAGTTCTGTTCCAGCCGGATCGTCTTGGCGCCGGTGAACACCTGCTCGAAGTTGAGGATATTCTCGATGGTGGCGCCGCGGAACTTATAGATGGACTGGTCGTCGTCGCCCACCACGCAGACGTTGTTGGTCCCGCCCGCCAGCAGGCGCACCAGATGAAACTGGGCGATGCTGGTATCCTGGTATTCGTCCACCACCACATAGCGGAACTTATTCTGGTAGTATTCCCGCGCTTCCGCGTCCGTTTGCAGCAGCCGGACCGTGTGGAAGATCAAATCGTCAAAGTCCATTGCGCCCGCCTGTTTCAGCCGGGCGGCGTAGGAAGTGTAAATTTTGGAAACCAGCGCCGCCTTGGTGTCGCGCGGGGCTTCCGCCGCCACATCCTCCGGCGTCATCAGTTTGTCCTTGAAGCCGCTGATCTGCGCCACCGCCGACTTGATGGGCAGGAACTTGTCGTCGATCATCTTGTCCTTATAGATCTGCTTGAGCACCCGCTGCTGGTCGTCGGTATCATAAATGGTAAAGCTCTTGGGGAAGCCGATGCGCTCGGCGTCCCGGCGCAGGATGCGCACGCAGGCCGAGTGGAAGGTGGACGCGTTCACGTCGCCGCCCATCGTTTCGCCCAGCATGGCGCGCAGGCGCTCTTTCAGTTCGCCCGCCGCCTTGTTCGTAAAGGTGATGGCCAGCACGTTCCAGGGGCGCGCCGGGCGCACGGCCAGGTACGCGGTTTCCCGCGGGAGGTCCCGCCCGGTCTGTACCGCCGTGCGCAGATCCTGCAAGTCCTGCTCGGTGATGGTCCGGGACAGTTCCCGGCTGCCGTGGGCAGAGCCGAAGCGGATGATGTTGGCGATGCGGTTGACGAGCACCGTCGTTTTGCCGGAACCCGCCCCCGCCAGGATCAGCAGCGGGCCTTCGGTGGTAAACACCGCCTGCCGCTGGACCGGGTTGAGGCGCTGGAAGCGGCTTTCGATATATTGATCGCGCAGCGCGAGGTATTCACGGGTAATATCGGGCATGATCGTTTCCCTTCTCTATATGATAAAGCTGTGTTGTGCGTATGTTCGGGCGCGGGAATCATTCCGAAGCCAGCGGGTCCCGCAGGGTCTGCAAAGTCTTTTTCCAGACTTTGGGGGTGGCGTCCCGGAACCCGGCGCTCAGGTGCTGGCCTTCGCTCAGGCTGATGGCCGTGCCGCGCGCCACGCAGTTGATGGGGTCCGGCGCGATGGCCACATCCACGTGCAGTTCCCCGGCCAGGTAGCTTGCCAGGCCGCGCAGCAGCGAGCCGCCGCCGGTCAGCAGCACGCCGGTGGAAGAAATATCCGCGGCCAGTTCCGGCGGGGTGCTTTCCAGCACGGCGCGGGCGGCCGCCACGATGCGGGACGCGAGTTCCTGCACCGGCTCGTACAGGTCGCGGGTATAGATCAGGCGGCGGGCGGGAAGGTTCGTCTCCCAGGAATGGCCGCGCACCTCCATCACGCCCTCGAATTCGCTGCGCGTGCAGCAGGCTACCTGCTTTTTCAGGGCTTCGGCCGTAAGCGGGCCAATGGCGATCTGGTATTTTTCCTGCACGTACTGGGCGATGCTGCGGTCGAAGGCGTTGCCCGCCACCGGCACGCTGGCCGCGCGCACGCGGCCGCCCATGCTGATGACCGCGATATCGGTGGAACCGCCGCCGATATCCACCACCATGCAGCCGCGGGGCTGGCGGATCTGCAGCCCCGCGCCCAGCGCGGCGGCCACCGGCTCGTCCACCAGGTAGACCTGCCGGGCGCCCGCGCCCATCACCGATTCCACCACCGCGTCGGCTTCCACCCCGGTGATGGCCGCCGGTACGCAGACGGCTACCCGCGGCTTGAACAGCCGGGAACGGCATACTTCGTTGACGAAGCGCACGATCAGTTCATTGGTCATGCGGTGGTCCTGGACCACGCCGTCCCGCAGCGGGCGCACCAGTTCGATATAGGCCGGGGCGCGCCCCACCATGCGCAGGGCTTGCTCCCCCACCGCCAGAATGGTGTTGGTGCGGGTATCCACTGCGCCGATGGTGGGCTGGCTGAACACCACGCCCTGCTTTTCGGTGGCGATAATGATCGAAGTCGTTCCCAGATCAATGCCGATATCCTGTTGCTTCATTTGTCGTTCTCCCTAAAAGGCCGCTTTTCCTTCGGCAGTTCCTCCGCCACGGCGACCGCGGCCGCCGTCACATCCACCGCACCGGCCTGTAACAGCGCCAGCGCGCACGCCGAGACCGTGGCCCCGGTGGTGATGATATCGTCCACCAGCAAAACGCGCTTGCCGCCAAGGTCCAGCCCCGGACGGGCCCGGTAAGAGTTCCGGGCGTTCTGCGCCCGCTCGGCGCGGGACAGACTTTTCTGCTGGGTGCCGCCGCGCACCGTGTACAACCCCTGCACCACAGGGATGTGGAATAGTATACCCAATCGCCGGGCCAGAAGCAAGGGCAGGCCGGGCACCCCGGCCCAGGTCCTGTGGGACGGCACCGGCACGATGCAATGATACAGCGGCATCGCCCGGAACAGTTCATTGGACGGGCGCAGGCCCGGTCTGCCCGCCGGGACCGCGCCCCAGATGCGTACCGCCATACAGTCGGCCAGTTCCCGCGCGTACCAGGGGCGGCCGCCCCGCTTGCACAGCAGGATCGCTTCCCGCACCGCGCCCGAATAGTAGTAGGCGGCCATGGCGCTGTTCAGCGCGTACAGCGTGTGTTCGGTCGCCGGCAGTTTGGGCGGTTCGTGGGCCAGGCGCTTTTCTTCCCGCTCACATTCGGGGCAGACATTCCCCTGCCGGGCGTCCGGGCCCAGCAGGACGCCGCAAAACGGGCAGCGCCGCGGGTACAAAAGCGCGGCTGCGCGTTCCGCCCAGGCGGGCCGGTCCGGCCGTTTCATACGGCGTCCCCGGCGGAGTCGCCGCTCTGTTTTTGCAGCAGATAGCGCAGCCCGCTGTAGCGCATATTCTGGCGCACATTATGCACCATCGCCTGGATGGTGCGGCTGCTGCCCGTCAGCACGCACAGCTTGCGCGCGCGGGTCACGCCGGTGTACAGAAGGTTGCGGTAGCACAACCTGCCGGGCACATCGGCCACCGGGACCACCACAGCCGGGAACTCGGAACCCTGGCTTTTGTGGACGGTCACGGCGTAGGCCGGTTCCAGCTCGCTGAGCTGGTCGGCGGAATAGACGTATTTGCGGTCGTCCATCATGACGGTGACCGAACGGGATTCCCGGTCCACCGCCGTGATGATCCCCAGGTCGCCGTTGTAGGCGCCCACGCCTGCCTCGGCCCCGGCGCGCTCAAAGGTGATGTCGTAATCGTTTTTGATCTGCATGACCTTGTCCCCCAGGCGCAGGATCTTGCTGCCCTTCTCGCCGCCGATCTGCGGCTTGCCCGGTGCGGGCGGGTTGAGGATCTCCTGCAGGCGGATATTCAGTTCCACGCTGCCCGTAGGCCCCACTTTGGTGGGGCAAAGCACCTGGATGTCCCGCACGGGGTCGAAGCCGTAGGCTTTGGGCAGGCGGGTGCTCACCAGATCGCAGATCAGCCGCTGGCAGGCCAGGCCGATGGACTCGATCATGAAGAAATCGTCCTTCGCGCCGCCTTTAAGGGGCATCTGCCCCTGCACGATGCGGTGCGCGTTCTGCACGATCAGACTCTGCTGCGCCTGGCGGAAGATCTCGGTCAGGCGCACCGTGGGCACCGTCTGCGTGCGCAGGATCTCGCCCAGGATATTGCCGGGCCCCACGCTGGGCAGCTGGTCCGCGTCGCCCACCATGATGATCCGGCAGTGGGAGCGCGCGGCCGCCAGCAGCGCCTGGAACAGCTTGACGTCCACCATGCTCATCTCGTCCAATATGATGACGTCGTATTTGAGAAGATTTTTTTCGTTATGGATAAAGCGCACCGCGCCGGAGGTGTAGTCCACTTCCAGCAGGCGGTGGATGGTGGACGCCGGGTGGTTCGTCAGTTCGCTCAGGCGCTTGGCCGCCCGCCCTGTGGGGGCGCAGAGTGCGACACGGTCATACAGTGCTTCGTACAGGCTGAGGATGGCGTTGACCGTGGTAGTCTTGCCGGTGCCCGGCCCGCCGGTGAGTACCATGACCCGGCTGGAAAGGGCCGTGCGGATCGCTTCTTTCTGCAATGGCGCGTAGGCGAACCCCTGCACGACTTCCAGCGCGCGGATGTCGCTTTCGAGCGTGGCGGGGGGCTGCGTGAGGTAACTGGACAGTTCCCGCAGCCGCGCGGCGATGTCCTCCTCGGCCGAGAGCAGGTCCGGCAGGTAGACGTATTCCGTCCCGTCAAACGTCCGGGCGCACAGTTCCCGGGTCTGCAGAAGTTCCTGCAATCCCGCTTCGATCTGCTCCGGCTCCACGCGCAGGAATTTGGCGGTGCTTTCCAGCAGTTTGCTGCGCGGCAGGCAGGTATGGCCGTTGCCCGCGTTGTGGCGCAGCGCATACAGCAGCCCCGCCGCCACCCGCAGGCGGCTGCCCGACTCAAACTGAAGGGCCGCGGCGATGCCGTCCACCTGTGCGAATTTGAGCTGCAGCGGTTCCCCGCAGAGCAGGTAGGGGTTCTGGTTCAGCGCCTCCACCGTGTGGGCGCCGAACGCGCGGTAGGCCGTGACGGCGCTCTGGGCCGAAAGGCCGAACTGCATGAACCAGGCCACGACTTCCCGCACGCCGTACAGGCGGCGGAATTCCCGGGAAATAGCGGCCGCTTTCTCGGCGGTGATGCCCTTGATCTCGCACAGTTTCTGCGGGGTCTCGCCAATGACGTTCAGGGTGTCGTCCCCGAATTTCTGCACGATCTTTTTGGCCGTGGCGGGGCCGATATACGGCAGCACGCCGCTGGACAGGTAGCTCAGCACCCCGGCGGAATCCTGCGGCAGGCTCGCCTCGCAGGATTCGGCGCGGAACTGCTCACCGTAGCTGGGGTGGCGGACCATGTGGCCGTAGACCGTCACCTGCATGCCGTTGTCCACGCTGCCCACGTTCCCGGCCACCACGATGTCCTGGTCCCCGGCGTTCACTTCAAACACCGCATAGCCGGTCTCGGCATTTTCATAGATCATATGTTCGACGACGCCTTCCAGCTTTTGGAGCTGCGGCTGTGTGGTGTTTTCCATTTTCTGCGTTCGCCTCCTCCGGCACACTTCCACAATATCTTTTTTATTATACCCCAAACCGCCCCGTTTGGCAATCCAAAACGGGGCGGTTTGTCGTTCGGCCGTACTCTGCGGCGGGGGGTTAGCATAGGGGGGCGGCAGGCGCGCTGCCCGCCGGTGGGCTGCGGAATGGGGCGGCAGTTCCCGCCGCGGCGGCTTTTGTGTTATAATGGCCGCACAGGGTCCTCAAATCAACGCGAAACCCAAAATGTGTTGTTCCGTTTTTTCGGCAAAGCCGGTATGCTTATATCAGCAGCAAACGCTGCGATCTATTTGTACCAAAGGAGAAACGACATAAACACAGACAAGATTTTTGCCGAAGCGATCGCAAACGAATACGCACCCAAAAATGCTTCCAAAGTGGTGGCCCTGAAAAAGCTGGACAGAAAAGCCAAACGCACGGCGAACATTTTCGCCTACACGTTCGGGGTGTTGATGACGCTGGTGCTGGGCGCAGGGATGTGCCTTTCCATGGGGGTGCTGGGCGACGGCAGCCCTGCCGCGCTGGCCGTGGGGATCGTCGTGGGCGTGATCGGCCTGGCCGGGGTCGGCATAAACTATCCCATCTACCGCAAACTGCTGGAAAATGGCAAGAGCAAATATGCGTATGAGATCGTACAGCTTGCCAAGGAGATCAGCGAAGAAGCCGAATAAAAACACAAGGAGGGGCGGCAGGCCGTGAACAAATCCGAAAGCAAATATTTCAATACCGCCCTGCGCATGGACGAGGCGCTGATCTCTTTGCTGAAAGTCAAGGATCTGGAATACATCACCGTGAAGGAGATCTGCGAAAAAGCAGGCGTGAACCGTTCGACTTTCTACCTCCACTACGAAACGATCGGCGATCTGGTCGAGGAAGCGATAGAAATGGTGAACCGGCGGTTTATATCCTGTTTTTCCGAGCAGACCAGAGGCATTGCCGAAAGGCTCGATCACAGCAGCCTGTCCGATCTTATTCTGATAACGCAGGATTACCTGCACCCCTATCTGCGCTTCGTCAGCGAAAACAAAGACCTTTACCGCACGGCGTTCCGAAACCCCAGGGAAATGCAGGCCCAGACAAGATACCGATACATCAAAAAGTATATCATGGAGCCGATCTTAAAGCGGTTCGGCATCCCGGAAGCGTACTGGAGATATTACACCGTCTACTATATAGAGGGGATCATGGCCATCGTCAAGGAATGGCTCGAAACAGACTGCCGCGACCCGGTGGAAATGGTCGCCGCCGTGATCGAAGAATGTGTTTCCCCCAACCACAACGCCCAGGGAAGGATGTGCAGCACGCCCTATGCAACGCCGGATGATCCGACAGTTCCGAAAGCAATGGAGTGAAAGCTACAGTTTCAGGACCCGTACCAGTTCCACGCTGGCCCTTTGCATCACGACGGTGTTCGCGCTGTATCACGGACTTTTAGGGGTCTTTTCCGCCTCGGTATGGCACAAAAGCATCTGTATCTTCTATCTGACGCTTTCCGCCATCCGGGGGATCATCCTGCTGGCAGAACACAGGGCCTGCGCAAAGCAGGACGAGAAAAAAGAGCGTCTGCGGCGGAAAGTCTTTCTGGCGACCGCCGCGCCGCTGTTCCTGCTGAACCTTTCCCTGATTTTGCCCATTTCCCTCATGGCGCTTCTGCAAAAGCCGATCCGCATGGGGAAGGTGCCCGCCATCGCCATCGCTACCTATACGACCTACAAGATCACGATGGCAATCCTTCATATGCACAAACGCCGGGGGCGTTCGGTGCTGATCCGTGAACTTAGAGCGATCAACCTGATCGACGCCCTGGTCTCGATCCTGACGCTGCAAAACACGCTGATCATGGTCAACACAGAGGCCGGCGAGCAGGACCGTATGTTTACGCTCTCTGCCATTTCCAGCGCGGCCATTTATCTGCTTATCGTGATCATAACGCTTCGCCTGTTCCTCGGCGAGAGAGCCGGACGGACCGCCTCCCATTTGCGGTGAAACTCCCCTATCCCGTCAGGACAGCAAGAATAGCGGGCGGCAGCCAAAGGCTGCCGCCCGCTGGTTTTACCGCCACGCCTGGCGGACAAAAAAGGCGCGAGGGGCAATGCCCTCACGCCTCGATACATGGTTCTTTGTCCGGGATGTAAACTCAGGCCAGCGCGGCTTTCAGCGCGTCGGCGCGGTCGGTATTCTCCCACTTCACGCCCAGGTCCTCGCGGCCCATGTGGCCGTAGGCCGCCAACTGGCGGTAGATGGGCTTGCGCAGGTCCAGATCGCGGATGATGGCCGCGGGGCGCAGGTCGAACACCTTCTCCACCGCCGCTTCGATCTTGTCATCCGCCACAGTGCCGGTGCCGAAGGTATCCACCATGATGGACACAGGCTCCGCCACGCCGATGGCATAGGCCAACTGCACTTCGCACTTTTTGGCAAGGCCGGCCGCCACGATGTTCTTGGCGACCCAGCGCGCCGCATACGCCGCCGAGCGGTCCACCTTGCTGGGGTCCTTGCCGCTGAACGCGCCGCCGCCGTGGCGGGCGTAGCCGCCGTAGGTGTCCACGATGATCTTGCGGCCGGTCAGGCCGGTATCGCCCTGGGGGCCGCCCACGACAAAGCGGCCGGTGGGGTTGATGTAGTATTTGGTGTTTTCGTCCAGCATCTCGGCGGGGATCACCGGCGCAATGACTTCACGCCGGATGTCGGCGTGGAGCTGCTCCTGGGAAACTTCCGGGCTGTGCTGGCTCGAAATGACGACGGAATCCACGCGGACGGGCTTGCCGTCGTCGTATTCCACCGTGACCTGGCTCTTTCCGTCGGGACGCAGGTAAGGCAGCAGGCCGCTCTTGCGCACCTCGGCCAGACGCTTGGACAGCTTGTGGGCCAGGCTGATGGGCAGCGGCATCAGTTCGGGGGTCTCGTCGCAGGCGAAACCAAACATCATGCCCTGGTCGCCGGCGCCCGCCACCTCGTCGTTGGTGCCCAGCGCGATATCCGGGCTCTGGCCGTCGATGTTGACGATGATGCCGCAGGTATCGCAGTCGAAGCCGTACTTGGCGCGGTCGTACCCGATGTTGCGGATCACGCCGCGGGCAGTCTCGGCAATATCGACATAGCAGCTGGTGGTGATCTCGCCCATGATGTGGACAAGGCCGGTGGAGCACGCGGTCTCGCAGGCTACGCGGGCGTCGGGGTCCTGCGCCAGAATGGCGTCCAGGACCGCATCCGAGATCTGGTCGCAGATTTTGTCAGGATGCCCTTCGGTCACCGATTCGGAAGTAAACAACATTTTGGACATTTTTTAGCCTCCCTTTTTCTTGGCAAGCAGAAAGCGCAACTGACGAGAACAAAAAGCGCGCAGCCAAAAGACTGCGCGCTGACGCTTATCTTTCGGTTCCCCGCAGGATTTGGCACCTTGCACGTTCGTGTAGGTTGTCGGGCTTCACAGGGCCTGTTCCCTCTGCCGCTCTTGATAAGTTGCTATTCTGTTGTAAACTGCATTATAACACGGTTTTCGACCTTCGTCAAGCATTTTTTACCGGCGGCCGTGCAAAATCGGGGACAGCGGCTTGTAAATGAAGAAGCAGAGCGCCGCGTCGATCAGCCCTTTTACAAAGGTGAACGGCAGGTTGAACACCAGCAGGCATTCCAGCAGGCCGTCGGTGCCCGGGCGCAGTTCCTGATAGGCCCCCAGGACCGCGTCGATGCCGCCGAACATGGCCGCGTAGACCGGGTAACTGATGAAATAGTTGACCGGCACGCTGACCAGCGCCATGACGGCCGCGCCCGCCAGCGACGCGATGACGGCGCTGCGGCGGCTTTTGTGGCGCTGGTAGATCAGCCCCGCCACGGCGGTAAACGCCGCGCCGATGAGGAAGTTGCACACTTCCCCGATGCCGCCGGTGGAACCGTGGAACAGCGCCGCCAGAATGTTCTTGACAAAGCAGACCGCCACGCCGTAGGCCGGGCCCAGGCTGAAGGACGCCAGCAGGGCCGGCAGTTCGGACACGTCCATTTTGACGAAGGCCGGGATGAGCATGGGGATGGGAAAATCCAGCATCATCAGCACGCAGCCCACGGCGGAAAGCATGGCGGTAATGGCAAGGGGGCGGATGGAATTTTTTGTCTGCATAACAATACCTCCCTGGCCGGCGGTGCAGCAAAAACGCCGGCCCTGTTCAAGTGGTGTGGCCCCCAACGGGGGCCTGCGGTCGCGAAAGCCGGCAACAGCTTGTTGGAATCGGGAGGTTTGCAGGGCTTGGCCCTGCCGCAAAAGAAAACGCCCTGCCAGTTGATACACTGACAGGGCGGAATGCAGGCACAGCAAACAGCTTCCGTTTCTTTCATCCGGACTATACCGTCGGCCCCGGAATCTCACCGGATCAGCAGCCGCCGAAGCGGCCGGTCGCGGGCTTACGGCTTCGCGCCGCTTACCGCCGGTGGGGAATCGCACCCCGCCCTGAAACAGACTTTCTACCAAGCAGTATAGCACAGATTTTACAAAATGCAAGGGGGTGTGATATACTGTTGTATAAGATCCACCCGCTGCATACTGGAGGTTGCTATGCCGATTTTTGATCTGACATTCTTTTTGGACCTTCTGCCCGCCGTGCTGCTGTTGCTGGGGGCGCTGGTCGTGCCCATCGTGTACACGCGCATCCTGCGCCGGGTGCTAAAGCGGCTGCACAGCCACCTGGCCGAATGGCTCTACATCCTGTTCGACAGTTATGTGCAGCCCACCGCCCTGATCCTGCGCGCGCTGCTGCTGTACCTAGCGTTCAGCCTGCTCCCCCTGGCGGTGACGTTCCTGCTTCAGTTCCAGCGGTATCAGTCGTTGCTGCGGATGCTGTTCGACCTGGCGCTGATCTTCCTGATCGGGCTGGGCGCATGGCGGGCCGCACCGATGTGCAGGCTGCTGCTGCGCAGCGCGCAGAACAAGCTGGACCTGACCACCAACAACACGATGGCCCGCTTTTTTGAGAATATCTTCCGGGCGCTGGTGGCGCTGTTCACCGGTATCGCCCTGCTGGACCGGCTGGGCGTGCCGGTCACCGGCCTGCTGACCGGCGCGGGGGTCGCCGGTCTGGCGATCTCGCTGGCTGCGCAGTCCACGCTGTCCAACCTGATCGCGGGCATCACGCTGGTGCTGGAACACCCCTTCGGTATCGGGGATTATGTGATCCTGGGTTCCAGCGAGGGCACGGTGGAGGATATTTCTTTCCGTTCCACCCGCATCCGCACCACCGACAACGTGGCCGTGACGATCGAAAACTCCAAGGTCTGCGCTGAGTACATCCAGAACTGCAACCAGCGTTCCAGCCGGTTGTGGCAGTTCAACCTAGGCCTGACCTACAGCACCTCGCCGGAACAGCTTGCGCGCGTCTGCGCCGACTTGGCCGAGATGCTCAAAGCCCAGCCCACCGTGCAGGCCGACAGCGTGACCGTTACCGTGGACCAGTTCAACGATTACAGCATTGGGCTGCTGGTGCGGCTGTACGTCAACGTCATGCCCTACGGCGAGTTCCTGCAGGAGAAAAGCCGCCTGAATCTGGAGATCATGCAGCTTGTGGAACAGGACGGATGCAGCTTCGCCTTCCCCACGACCACCATCGACCTGCCCGCGCGCGATTGACAACTGCAAAAACGCCCCGGCGGACCCGTTCCGCCGGGGCGTTTTTTGTGTCCGCATCACGGCGCGGGCTTTTTGATGTGGGTGCGCGCCAACTGGCGGATGCTTTTTTCAAATTCGGCGCTGGCAAAGGCCGTGTACAGAATATCCACCACGTTCAACTGCGCCAGTCGGGAGGACATGGCCCCGTTGCGCAGCAGCGATTCATTGGCCGCGATGTACAGCAGGTAGTCGGCCAGCTTGGCGACCTGCGACGGGGCAAAGCGCGTGATGGCGATGCAGGGGGTGCCGTTGTTTTTCAGTTCCTTCATGCAGGTGACCATCTCCTGCGTTTGGCCGGAGTAGGAAAAGATGATGGCTACATCCTCCGGCGAAGCGTTGCAGGCCTGCAATAGTTGCGAGTGCCAGTCCTCGTTGACGATGCAGGGCTTGTTCAGCCGCAGGAATTTGAGGTAGGCGTCCTTGGCCGCGCAGAGGGACGCCCCGATCCCGAACAGAAGGATGGACCGGGAATGCCGCAGCAGTTCCACGCACTGTTCCACCGTTTCGGCGTTGAGGATGTGGCGGGAATCGTAGAGGACCTGGATGTTCTTTTCCGTAACGCCGTCGATGATGTCCGCGATGGAATCCTGCGCGGTGAGCTGCTTTTCCTCATGGGCCACCCGCACGCCCAGCGAGGCGATCTCCACCATCAGGCAGTTCCGGAACTGTTTGTAGCCCTCAAACCCCAGCCGGTGGCACAGGCGCACCACGCTGGAGGGCGAGGTGTAGGTCTTTTCGGCCAGGGTGCGCACGTCCATATCACAGACGCTGCGGGGGTGTTCACAGATATATTCCGCCAGTTGCAGCGAAGCCCCCGTGCCGGTCTGGCGGAGTTCCTGCAGCAGAATCAGGACACTTTTCATAATTTCACCTGCAAGTCTTTCAAAATTACTATAAAATTTGCCGGAATATGCCTATATTATGAAACAATATACCACATTTGTCAATCCCGATTGACATTTTATTTTCAAAAGCCTATGCTGAAGTCAACACAAAGAACACCGGCACATAAGTTCTAAAAGGAGTGAGCATATGGATCTGAACAATATGACGACCGAGACCCGCAATCCTGACACCATGGCGCTGGACGAGATGAGCGCGCTGGAGATCGTAACGGCCATGAACCGGGAGGACCGCAAGGTCCCCGAAGGCATCGAAGCCGTGCTGCCGCAGATCGCCGCCACCGTGGAAGCTGTGGAAGCCGCCTTCCGCAAAGGCGGACGCCTGTTTTACCTGGGCGCCGGGACCAGCGGGCGGTTGGGCGTGCTGGACGCCTCGGAATGCCCGCCGACCTTCGGCGTGGACCCCAACATGGTGGTGGGGCTGATCGCAGGCGGGGACCGCGCGCTGCGGTTCCCCATTGAGGGCGCCGAGGACAGCCGCGAACTGGGCCGCCAGGATCTGGTGGACCACGACCTGCGCCCCGACGACGTGGTGGTCGGCATTGCGGCATCGGGCCGCACGCCCTATGTGCTGGGCGCGCTGGAATACGCCCGCAGCGTGGGCTGCCGCACGGCGGCCATCGCCTGCAACCGCGGCAGCGCCGTGGGCCAGGCCGCGGACATTGCCATTGAAGCGCCGGTCGGCCCCGAAGTCCTGACGGGTTCCACCCGCCTGAAGGCCGGCACGGCCCAGAAAATGATTCTGAACATGATCAGCACCGGCGCCATGGTGCGCATCGGCAAGGCGTACCAGAACCTGATGGTGGACGTGGTCCAGAGCAACGAAAAGCTCCAGGTCCGGGCTGAAAACATCGTGATGGAAGCCACCGGCGTGGATCGCGCCCAGGCGCGGCAGACCATCGACGCGGCGGACGGCCGGGTCAAGCTGGCGGTGACCATGATCCTGACCGGGCAGGACAAAGCCCAGGCCGAGCAACTGTTGGAACGAGCCGGGGGACGTGTACGCGACGCCCTTCGGTCAAAATAAACGAACGGGAGGATTCAAAACATGACGAACGAACAACTGGTCAAGCGTCTGCTTACAGAGCTGGGCGGCCGTGAAAACGTAGTCACTGCCACCAACTGCATGACGCGGCTGCGCATCCACGTGAAGGATGACAGCCTGGTGAAAGACGAGGCCATCAAACAGGTGGAAGGGGTCCTGGGCGTTGTCCATGACCGGCCCCAGTACATCGAAGTGGTGGTAGGCCCCGGCAAGAGCCGCAAATGCGCCGACATCTGTGCGGAGATGGGCATTCCGGCCGCTGCGGGCGAGGGCGACGTTTCCACTGAAAACGACTGGAAGGCCAACAAGGCCGCCGTCAAGGCCGGGCAGAAGAACAGCCGGATCAAATCCATGCTCAAGACCTTTGGCGAGATCTTTGTGCCGTTGATCCCCGGCGTGATCGCCGCGGGCCTGTGCTCCGGTCTGGCCACCCTGCTGACCCAGGTCTACCCCGGCTATGCAGAGGATTCGTTCTGGAACATCGTTTACAACCTGCTGTCCCTCATCAACGCTTCCTTCATGACCTACCTGACCGCCTGGGCCGGTTACCGTGCGGCGGAACGGTTCGGCGCCACGCCGATCCTAGGCGGCATGCTGGGTATGATGACCACCCTGGGCAACATCGACAACATCGCCAAGATCATTGGCCTGTACAACGAAGCCCAGCCCCTGGACGCCATCCTGCGCGCCGGGCGCGGCGGCGTGCTGGCCGTGGTCATCGGCGTGTGGTTCCTGGCTAAAGTGGAAAAGGCCGTGCGCAAGCGCATTCCCGATAACCTGGACATCATGTTCACCCCGCTGATCACCCTGATCATCTGCGTGATCCCCTATGTCTTTATCATCATGCCGCTCACCGGCCTTGTTTCCACCGGTCTGTGCTGGATCGTCGAGCAGGTCTGCATGAGCACCAATCCCCTTATCCGCATTGTGGCCGGCTTCATCTCTGCGGCGCTGTTCCTGCCCATGGTGGCTATGGGTATGCACCACGGTCTGGTGGCCCTGTACACGGTCCAGTTGGAAAGCATCGGCTTCGTCACCCTCTACCCTGCCCTGGCTATGGCCGGCGCGGGCCAGGTGGGCGCTGCGATCGCCATCTTCCTGAAAGCCAAGAAGGTCCGCAACCAGCGGCTGTGCTCCGTCATTGACGGTGCGCTCCCGGCCGGTATCCTGGGCGTTGGTGAACCGCTGATCTACGGCGTCACGCTGCCCATGGGCAAACCCTTCTTCACCGCGGGCATCGGCGCGGCATTCGGCGGCGCCTTCGTCATGGCCATGCAGGTCGCTTCCGCCACGTGGGGCCCCTCCGGCGTTCTGGCCTTCCCCGTTATGACCGCCGGCCCCAACTCCGCTGTTATGTCGATGGTCTACTACGGCATCGGCCTGATCATCAGCTATGTGATGGGCTTCCTGATCACCAACGCTTTTGTCTCGCAGGATGAAGTCGCACAAGCCTGATCTTCCTGCCTTATAACGAACCCGCCCCCGGCGCAGCAATGCGCCGGGGGCGTTCTTTATTTACAGGTATGGCGGCAATAGCGGGCGAGCCGCTTACAGGTCGTCCCGGCTGCAGGTCACGATCATGGTGTCGGTCCCCTTCTCGGTCGTGACGACGAACTCAAAATTGTAGACGGTGTCCAGGCGGTATTGCAGCCCGCCGCCGTCCAGTTCGGTCAGTATGTAGTCCAGGTCGATCTGCGGCATCATCTTGTCATAGTAGAGGTACAGGTAATCAATGTTCTCCACATAGCGCAGTTCCACCTGCTCCGGCTCGACGCCGTAAAGCGTCACCACCGGGACGCCCTCGGTCTGTAAGGCCGGACGTTCGGTCCAGGGGTCGCCGCTGTCCCGGTCGGTGGTATAATCCACCGGCTCGTCACTGAGCAGCGTGCAGTTGCTCAGTTCCATCTGTACGCCCGTCTGCGGCAATGTCTGCTGCCATACCGGCGTGGTATCCACCGGTGCGGACGCGCAGCCCACCAGGGCCAGCAGGCCCGCCGGAAGCAGGGCTAACATCTTTTTCATAGAAGGTTCCTCTCTTTAACGGTACGGGTCGTAGGGCGTGCGCGGAAAATCCTCGCCGGGTTCCAGTGTGCGCGGGCACAGCCCCGTGGCCGCCACGATAAATCCCATCAGCATCCCAAGGTGCAGGTGCAGATGGCGGTATTGCGATAAAATCAGCGTGAACCGCGTCCAGGGGCAGTTTTCCGGCCGCTGGAGCAGGTCCTCGTCGTGCAGCGAAGTCAGATACAAGGACAGCTTCGCTTTGATGGTATAGAAATACTCCTCGATCTGGCGGCGGTCAAGGTGGGTGGCCGGGTAGATATCCAAATCCTGCAAATCGGGGGTATGGATCGGCGGCTCCACAAAGTCGTTGGCGCGCGGGTTGATGAACCACTGGTCCAGGCTGTGCAGCATATGGTACACATGCTGCCACAGCGGCGACCCGCTGTAGGGGGTGTCCCAAAGTTCATCCGGGATGCAGTCCAGCACGTTCTGCGTTTCCCACAGCGCGCGGACCGTCATCTCGGTTATAACGGCATGGTACGATGTTTCCCGCACAGAGTCGCCCCCTACATCTTTTGGGGTTAGTATGCCGGGCCGCACCGCCCTTTATACGCCCGCGGGGGCTGCAAAGGGCGCTTTTATTATACCCCGAAAGCCCCGCCGCGCGCAAGGCGGGCGGGGGATTTTGCCACGGGCTGTGGAGAAAGAGCGCGTGTAAAGCGAAAATGCTTCACATGTTTTAAGGATGTTTCGGTTTCGGGTCCCGCAGGCGGCTCACATCCACGCCTTCATAGCGCAGCAGGCTGCGTTTGAGCGGCACGCCGCCGTTATACCCCACAAGGCTGCCGCTCTCCCCCACCACGCGGTGGCAGGGAATGATCAGCGAAATGGGGTTATGCCCCACTGCGCCGCCGACGGCCTGCGCCGACATCCGCTTGCCGGTCTCGCGGGTAAGTTCCCGTGCGATCTGCCCATAGGTGGTCAGTTCCCCGTAGGGGATACGGCACAGCCGCTGCCATACCTGCTGGCGGAACTCGCTGCCCTGCGGGTCCAGCGGGATCTCGCCGGGGGCCGGGCGCTTCCCGCAGAAATAGCGTTGCAGCCAGTCCCGCCCCTGCAGCAGAAGCGGGGCGCTGTCCCGGCGGTGCGCCTGCGCCATCAGCACCGGGTCCGGCGTCTGGCCGGGCAGCCAGGTCCCCACCAGCGCCGTATCGCTGGCCAGCAGTACGATCTCCCCCAGCGGGGACGGACAAGTGGTAACATACAGCGTCAAAACGGTTTCCCCTCCTGTTTTGCCATTCCTTCCACTCTATGCAGGCAGAGCGGAAAATGCACAGGTTTATTCATGCTTATCATAATACAACTTTACGAAAATCTCAATCAGCAGGAAGAGACCCAACAGAAAACCGGGGCTGATGAGCAGAGCCAACCATGTCTCTCTGCCCGTCATCTGGAACGCAATCACGCCGCCGACCATCAAAACGAACAGCGTACCATACACAAAGTCCAGCATCCGGGCTTTGCTTTTGATTTCGACCAGGCGGTTCCGCTCGTCCATTTCCTCAATGCGGTCTTCCCGCGTTGCACTGCGGGAGAACGCGCGCCAAAAAGAACTGATCCCTAACAGAAAAACAAACACCGTCAGCACCCAGTCCCGCACGCGGATCAGCATATTGGGGTCCGGGCGCCGCAGGTCCGCCACCGCGCACCCTATCGCCAGAAGGACCCAGAAGATCCCCAGGAAGAAGCCTTTTTTGTTATAGATTTTCATAGCGTTGGTCCTCCCATTCTTTGTTTTCCTGCAGGCAGCACAGTTCTTCCACTGTGGTGCCGAACACCTGTGCCATGCGGTATGCCAGCATCAGGGACGGGCTGTACTGTTCCTTCTCGATGGAAATGATCGTGCGGGAGGACACATGCACCAGGTCCGCCAACTGCTGCTGGGTCATCCCCGCCGCCGTGCGGAATTCCTTTACCTTTGTTTTCATGCGTCCTCCCTTGCTTATGTGAAGTTCACTTCTTATGAAGTTTACTTCATGTTACTACATCCTGCGTACCCTGTCAAGCGTTTTTTGCTGTGGGGCGGGGATTTTTTTTGCACAGGGCAGGCGCAGAAGTACGCTGCCCCTGCGGCGGAAAACACAAAACGGCCCTCGGCAGCATACCGGGGGCCGTTTCTTTTAATCGTGTGGAGCCGTTTTTGTGTGCCGCCGAAACCGAAGGCGGCAGAACGGGCGCGTATGCGTCAGGCGGTGTTGCCGTCCGCGCGCAGCTTCTTCCACTTCACGCTCTTGATCGCGTCGATCAGGAAGGACGATACCGTAACAGTGACCAGCGAGAACACGATGCGCGTGATGGGGATATAACTCAGGGACAGGCACAATACCGTCAGGTCCGTGAACAGGTAGGACGTGGACAGCCTGCGGTGGCTCACATGGGAGATCACCAGCGCCAGCGCGTCGTCGCCGCCGCTGGAACCGCCCTGCCGGACGATCAGCCCGACGCCCACGCCCACGAACACGCCGCCCGCCAGCGCCGCCACCAGCGGCTGGTCCGAAAGGTCCGGCAGCATCGGCGGGAACTGCTCCCATATTTTGTAGAACAGGGAAACGCTCAGGGTGGAAAGCAGCGAGATCTTAATGAACCGCGCCCCCAGGTATTTGAACGCCAACAGGTAGCAGGCTGCGTCCAGTATCACCGTAAGGCCGGACGGCGAGATATGCAGCCAGTGCTCGATCAGAAGCATCAGCCCGATGATGCCGCCTTCCGTGATGCCGGTCCGCTGGTGGATATTATGGATGCCGAAGGTGCAGATCGCCGCACCCAGCAGAATGAAAAAGACGCTTTTGCAGGTAAGCCCCTCCATGAGCTTGCGCCTTATTGCCGAAAACTTTGACTTCAACGATGATCCTCCTTGTATCGCATCGGTGTATTCGTTATAATACAGTATAAAGGATATAGTAACTATAATGTCAAGGGGTGCGCTATGGAGGATCTTTTTTCTATCGGGGAGTTGTCAAAGTATCAGAATATTTCCAAGCAGACGCTGATTTTTTATGATAAGATCGGCCTGTTCCGCCCGGCCTATGTCGATCCTGACAACGGCTACCGTTATTACAGCGCCAACCAGATCGACTATCTGGACACCATCCTGATCATGAAAAAGGTCGGGTTTTCGCTGGCGGAGATCCGGGAACATATGCAGCATTACGATACCGAGAGCAGCCTGGCGCTTTTGAAGCGGCAGCAGGCCGCCATCGAGGAACAGATCCGGGAACTGGGGCTGATCCGCAGCCGCCTTTCCCACCGCTGCGCGCAGATCGAACAGGCTGAAGAACAGCGCAAGCGGCAGGGCGAAGTGACGCTGGAAAACGCTTCGCCCTATTCCCTGCTGTTCCACCGCGTGGCCGCCCCCTACCGCCCGCGGGAAGTCAGCATCGCGTCCAAACAGTGCTTTGCCGAAGCCTTTGAAAAAAAGCTACCGATCTTTTTCCAGTCCGGAGTCATTGTGCCGCTGGCGCGCATTTTGGAAGGCCGCTATACCGAGGCGTCCCTGGCTTTTGCGCCCATCGAGTCCACAGCCCGGGTCCCGAACATTCTGCGTATGCCGGCCGGGCAATGCGTGACCGTCTGCCATGTGGGGGATTATGCGTCCATCGGGCCTTCCTATGAAAAACTTCTGCGCTACTGCCGGGAACAGGAGCTGGAGATCGTGTCCGATGCTTACGAGTTCTGCATCAACGACTACATCACGACCCACGACGAGAGCGAGTATCTCACCAAGATTTTGTTCTATGTGCAGCCCAAAAACGCTGCCGGGGACGCCCCGGCGGTCCACACGCCCTGACCCGTCCCGGCAGGGCCTTCCATTTTCAGCCGCCTTCCGGGCGGCTGTTTTCTGTCGGCGCCTGCGCGGGCACGCTTTTTTCCAGTGTTCTGAAAAACGGGACAGTCGCCAGACCGATCAGCAGGACCAGGATGCCACTGGGCAGCAGTACCCACTGGGGACCGTGGGAAAAGCGGTCGAACAGTGCGCCGTACACGATCTGGCCCACCGGCTGCGCGCACATCGACAGGGTGAAGACGAAGCTCATGACCTTGCCCATCAGGTGTTCCGGCGTGCGCGCCTGGATCACCGTGATCGACCAGGTCGAAAAGACGCTGCACAAAAACTGGCAGATGCAGAACATCCCCAAAAGCACCGCGTAGCGTCCAATCGTCCCGACCGGAAAAAGGAAGGCAAACCCTGCCGGAAGCAGGCAAAGGCCGAAGCCGACGATCACGACGGCCAGACGCCGCAGCCCCAGTTTGGCGGCGGCCAGCGCCACAAACAGGCTGCCCAGGATCGCGGCCACACCCATGGCGCTCTCGGCAACGCCGTAATAGCCTACGGGCAGTCCCAGCACTGTGCGCACCAGATACGGGAACCCGACAACAGCTGTTCCCGCCACGAACAGGCTGACCAGCGCCGCCAGCAGAAGCAGCCTGAGGATCTCCGGCCGGTCCCGCCGCAGGAACCGCACGCTGACCGTCAGATCCTCCCGGATGACCTGCCGGATGCTCTGCGCCCCGGCGGGTCTGCGGTATTCCAAACGGATCAGGCATTCCAGCGCCGCCGTCACGAAAAAGCACGCCACCGCGCCCCACAGGACGGGCCGCAGGCCGAAAGCGGCGTAGGCTGCGCTCCCCAAAAACGGCGTGAACAGCGATGTGATGGCCTGGATCTGGCTGACCGCCGCATTGCCTTTGACCAGATGTTCCGTCGGGAGCATCTGCGGGATGCAGGCCTGTACCGTCGGGGATTCAAAGGCAGCCAAAACCGAGAGCGTCACCAGCAGCACCGCGATGACCCCGATGGAGTGCCCCAGCGGCAGCAGAAGCCCTGCCGCCAATACCGTGACGCCGGAAAGAAAATCCAGCGCCACCATCAGATCACGCCGGTTGACGCGGTCGGCCAGAATACCCCCAAACGGCGAAAGCAGAACGGTCGGCACCATCGAAACGGCCAGCAGCGTTGCAAACAGCGCCGCCGACCCTGTCTGGTCCAGCACGTACATCGAAAGGGCAAATTTCAATGTGAAATTGCCGATGAGGGAACTCACCTGCCCCAAAAGCAGCAGGGCGAAGTTGCGGGAGAGCCATCGTTGTTTGGATTTCATAGTGTACCTCCTGAGTCTGTGTTGTTTTACATACGTTCACAAGGTATGTATATGCGTAAAAATATAAAGCGCATTTCTCGTGCGCCTTATATTTTGCGGCTACCCTATCTGTGCGCGCCCTGTTGGGCGGCGTTTACTCTGCCGTTTCGGGGAAGTTGTCTGCAAAGTCTTCCACCAGCGAACGGATCGAGTCATCCATCAGCGGCACGCCCATTTTTTCCATCATATCGCCAATAAAATAGAACTTGCGGCGTGTCCCCTCTTTGTCAGCCGGGAATACCGACGGCAGCAGCCATAGACTGGTGAGCAGCGGCAGCAGTTCCGCGATCTCCTGGGCGTACTGCGTATGGATCGAGCCGTCGCGGTTGCCTTCCTCCAACAGTTCCAGAAAATAGGGCGTAAGGATCTTGCGGTTGGAGACGATCATCTCCACAAGCAGCCGGGGGTTCTGCGCAATGGGAAGCATCTGCATCGTCAGTTCGGTGCGTTTTTTGTCGCCCTGGTTCAAGCGGATCGCTTCCCGCAGTTTTTCCAGGCCGTTCAGGTCTGTCCGCTTTTTTACCGATTCAAAGGGGTTGTTGGCAAAGAACATCCGGTCGCCCACAGCGTCCAGGATCTCCTCTTTCGATTTGAAGTGATGGTAGACCGCTCCCTTGGTCAGCCCGCCCAGTTCATCCACGATATCCTGGATCGTCGTGTGGTCGTACCCTTTCTCCAAAAATAATCGCTGTGAAACTTCAAGAATGCGTTCCACCGTTACTTCCGGGTATTTGTTGCGCGCCATCCAGATCCCCTTCTTTTACATTCGTAGTGTATGTATAGAAGATAACATACTGCGGGTATGTTTGTCAAGGGCCAATTTTTGCTGAAAAGGCCGCGCGGGAGAAACGCCCCGTACCCGCTTGACCGTCCGCCCCCTCCATGCTATGCTTAACATAAATAGGATCGCCGGACGGCGCGTTTTCGCCATTGCCAAACAAAGGAATTTCTATGAAAGATTTCAAACGAGAAAATACCGCTTTTTCGCTGTGCGGGCTGAACTGTTCCCTGTGCCCGATGAACCTGAACCAATACTGCCCCGGCTGCGGCGGTGGCGCCGGGAACCAGTCCTGCGCCATCGCGCGGTGCAGTTTGCAGCATGGGCGGGTGGAATACTGTTTCCAGTGCGAAAACTACCCTTGCGAAAAGTATGACGGCATCGACCGTTTCGATTCTTTCATCACGCACCAGCGCCAAAAGCTGGATATGCAGAAATACGCCGAGCGGGGCGCCGACGCATATACGGCCGAACAGCGCCAGAAGCGGGCGGTGTTGGACCGTCTGTTGGCTGGTTACAACGACGGCCGGAAGAAAACGCTGTTTTGCGTCGCCGTCAACCTGTTGGAATTGGCCGATCTGGAAGCCGTTTTGCGCGAACTGGATGCCAACGCAGCCGCCCTTGCGCCGAAAGAGCGCGCTGCCTATGCGGCACGGCTGCTTGAAGAAGCCGCCGCGCGCACGGGCGTTGTTCTGAAACTGCGCAAAAAGAAATGAAGGGGTGGCAGGCCATGGCTTCGAGTGAAAGTTATTTGAACTACATATTGGAACAGGTATCCGATTTGGACGGCGTTTTCTGCCGGGCGATGATGGGCGAATACATCCTCTATTTTCACGACAGGATCGTGGGCGGGATCTATGATGACCGCCTGCTTGTGAAGCCAGTGCCCGCCGCGGCTGCCCTGATGCCAACCGCCCCCTGCGTGGCCCCCTATGAGGGCGCAAAGAAGATGCTTCTGATCGAAAATGTTGACGACCGGGAATTTCTCTGCCGCCTGTTTCTGTCCATGTATGAAGAACTCCCCACTGTGAAGAAAAGGAAATAATTGCGGAAAACGTGGGAGTTTGTTATAATCCGCTTCGTTTTCTCTTATCAACGGCAAAATGTGCAAGAATTGTATTTCGACAGCATGCCAAAACAATCGCAAAATAAGTGGATATAATTTGCAAAAAAAGTGTTTTTATATACTAAAGCAACAATTTGAGACAACCTCTTGAAAGCGTGATGTTTCCAACCCAAAACCACTATAAGGAGGACTAGGCAATGAAATCAGCAGAGAAAATAAAATATTTTTATGAGACCATCGTGTCTGAAAATCAAATAGACAGGATGGCGGAGTTCATCTCTCCAGATTGCTGTGTTAGGACAGGTGAAGAGCGCATTCCCGTCGGTATCGACGGTATGAAAGAGCATATAAAGGCCACAAAGCAGACCTATCCCGATTACAGGATGAAGGTCACCCGTCAGTTCTGTGATGGGGCGTATGTCATTTCAGAATTTATGATGGAGGGTACGCATAAAGGGGAATGGCTTGGAATGAAGCCTACCGGCAAACGGTTGGTATTTACAGGCGTCAACATTGATAAAATGGTGGATGGGTTGATCGTAGAGCATAGTGGTGCGGTGAACACCTTTGAAACCCTGTTTGATGCCGGTATGATCGTTGCAAAATAGGAAAAAATCAGGGACCTCCCAGCTTACTGCACAATTTATTCACAGGAAATAAAAAAGAGTTGCCAAATCGTTGCCACGAGCCATTTCAAAAGCCAACAAACCGCTTAACTATGCGGTTTTTCAAGGCCTTGAAATTATTCGAACTCGATGGTGGCGGGCGGCTTGGTGGTGTAATCGAACAGGACACGGTTGATGTTCTTGACCTCGTTCACGATACGGTTGGCCGCAGTCGTGATGGTCTCCGTCGGCAGCAGGGTGACCTCCGCCGTCATGAAGTCGGTGGTCGTCACCGCGCGCAGAGCGATGGCGTAATCGTAGGTGCGCTCGTCGCCCATGACGCCGACGCTGCGCATATTGGTCAGGGCCGCAAAATACTGGCTCGGGCGCTGCTCCATCGGCAGCTTGTCCACTTCTTCGCGCCAGATGGCATCGGCGTCCTGCACGATGGCTACTTTCTCGGCGGTCACATCGCCGATGATGCGGATGGCAAGCCCCGGACCCGGGAACGGCTGGCGCGCCACGAGGTACTCCGGCAGGCCCAGTTCACGCCCCGCCTGACGGACTTCATCCTTGAACAGGTCACGCAAAGGCTCCACGATCTCTTTGAAGTCCACGTAATCCGGCAGACCACCCACATTGTGGTGGCTCTTGATCGTGGTGGACTCGCCGCCCAGGCCGCTTTCCACAACGTCGGGATAGATCGTGCCCTGGGCCAGGAAATCCACCGCGCCGATCTTTTTGGCTTCATCCTCAAACACGCGGATGAACTCTTCCCCGATGATCTTGCGCTTGCGTTCCGGGGCGTCCTCCCCTGCCAGTTTGGCATAGAAGCGGTCGCGGGCATCCACGCAGACAAAGTTGATGTCAAACTGGCCGCCCTCGCCAAAGACTTCACAGACCTGTTCCCGCTCGTTCTTGCGCAGCAGGCCGTGGTCCACAAAGACGCAGGTGAGCTGCTTACCGATGGCCTTGGCCAGCATGGCCGCGCAGACACTGGAATCCACGCCGCCGGAAAGTGCGCACAGCACTTTGCCGGTGCCGATCTTTTCCCGCAGCGCACGCACCGACTGCTCCACGAAGGAGTCCATCTTCCAGGTCCCGGCGCAGCCGCAGACCTTGTACACAAAGTTGTGCAGGATCTGGGTGCCGTGCTCGGTATGCAGCACTTCCGGGTGGAACTGCACACAGTACAGCCCGCGCGCGGGGTCCTGCGCCGCTGCCACCGGGCAGTTGGGAGTGTGTGCCACGATCTGGAAGCCGGGGGCCGCCGTTTTGATATAGTCGTTATGGCTCATCCAGCAGACATTCTGCGCCGGCAGTCCGTCGAACAGCGGGCTGGTCGTATCCAGGTCCACCAGCGTCTTGCCGTATTCGCGTTCGGGGGCCTTGGTGACCTGGCCGCCCAACATGTGCATCATGAGCTGGCTGCCGTAGCAGATGCCCAGCACCGGGACGCCCCAGGTGTAAATTTCGGGATCAATGGTCGGCGAATCCGGCAAATAGGCGCTGTTGGGGCCACCGGTAAAGATGATCCCCTTGGGATTTTTGGCTTTGATCTTGGCGAGATCCGTGCGGTACGAATAGATCTCACAGTAAACATTACATTCACGGACGCGGCGCGCGATCAGTTGGTTATACTGCCCGCCGAAGTCCAGTACAATGACGGTTTCCTGCTGCATGGACTGCTCCTTTCCCCTGTCGAATATCATCAAATTCTGCTTTATTATAGCATATTTACCGCCGCCGCACAAGGAAAAACTGCGGTGCTGTCACGGCTCCCATGACGCCTGCCTGTTTTGCGAGTTTTACCCTACAGACACGGCAAGCAAGGCGCGATTTTTCCCTTGCCGGCATACGACTACCGGGAGAATGGCTTTAGAAATTCCCGACCGGCAGGCAAACAAAAACAGAGGCTCTGCCCATAAGGCAGAGCCCCTGCAATGTGTTGTTTAAGAGCGATCAGGACTCGATCTTGGAAACAACGCCGGAGCCAACGGTGTGGCCGCCTTCGCGGATAGCGAAACGCATGCCTTCTTCCATGGCAACGGGGGTGATCAGTTCAACATGCATATCGACGTTGTCGCCGGGCATGCACATCTCGGTGCCCTCAGGCAGGGTGATGATGCCGGTAACGTCGGTGGTGCGGAAGTAGAACTGAGGACGATAGTTGTTGAAGAACGGGGTGTGACGGCCGCCCTCTTCCTTCTTCAGGACGTAAACGTGACCGTCGAAGGTGGTGTGGGGATGAACAGAGCCGGGAACAGCCAGAACCTGGCCGCGCTCGATCTGGTCACGGTCGATACCACGCAGCAGAGCGCCGATGTTGTCGCCAGCCTGAGCGTACTCCAGGCTCTTGCGGAACATTTCCAGACCGGTGATGGTGGTGGTCAGCTTCTCTTCCTTGATGCCGACGATTTCCATCTGATCGCCAACGTGAGCGGTACCACGCTCCACACGGCCGGTAGCAACGGTGCCACGGCCGGAGATGGTCATAACGTCCTCAACGGGCATCAGGAAGGGCTTGTCAGCAGCGCGGTCGGGAGTGGGGATGTAGCTGTCAACAGCGTCCATCAGCTCCCAGATGCACTTGTACTCAGGAGCATCGGGATCGGTGGAGGTGGACTCCAGAGCCTTCAGAGCAGAGCCACGGATGATGGGAGCCTCATCGCCATCAAAGCCCTGGCTGGACAGCAGCTCACGGATCTCCATTTCGACCAGATCCAGCAGCTCGTCGTCGTCGACCATGTCGCACTTGTTCATGAAGACAACGATCTTGGGCACGCCAACCTGACGGGCGAGCAGGATGTGCTCACGGGTCTGGGGCATGGGACCGTCGGTAGCGGCAACGACCAGGATAGCGCCGTCCATCTGAGCAGCACCGGTGATCATGTTCTTGATATAGTCAGCATGGCCCGGGCAGTCGACGTGGGCGTAGTGACGCTTGTCGGTGTGGTACTCGACGTGAGCGGTGTTGATCGTGATGCCACGAGCCTTCTCTTCGGGAGCCTTGTCGATGCTGGAGTAATCCATGAAGTCGGCGTCGCCCTTCAGAGCCAGAGTCTTGGTGATCGCGGCAGTCAGAGTGGTCTTGCCGTGGTCAACGTGACCAATGGTACCAATGTTGACGTGCTCCAAAGAGCGGTCAAATTTTTCCTTTTCAGCCATTGGAAGTATCCTCCTTTAATTAGAACAATTTTGGTTGGCCTTGGATAAGGCTATCATACTAGATTCTTTGCAAAAAATCAAGTATAACTTTATAAATTAACCTTTGTTGGCGCGGTCGGTCATGATCTTGTCCGCAATGTTCTTGGGAACCTGCTGGTAATCATCCGGCTCCATGGAGTACTGGCCACGGCCCTGGGTCTTGGAACGCAGGTCGGTGGCGTAGCCGAACATCTCGGACAGGGGGACCATGGCGGTAACGCGCGCGGTGCCGTCCTGGGATTCCTGGTTATGGATCTGGCCGCGGCGGCTGTTCAGGTCGCCGATGACGTTGCCCATATACTCGTCAGGAACGATGACGTCAACCTTCATGATGGGCTCCATGATGACGGGATCGCACTTCTTCATGGCTTCCTTAAAAGCCATGGAGCCGGCGATGGAGAACGCCATTTCAGAGGAGTCAACTTCATGATAGGAACCATCCCACAGGGTGACCTTGACATCCACGACGGGGTAACCGGCCAGAATACCGGCCTTCATCGCGCCCTGGATACCACTGTCGACAGCGGGGATATATTCCTTCGGGATCGCGCCGCCAACGACAGCGTTGACGAACTCGTAACCCTTGCCGGGGTTGGGCTCCAGCTTGATCTTGACGTGACCGTACTGGCCCTTACCGCCGGACTGGCGGGCGTACTTGGTCTCCTGGTTGGCGGACTTGCGAATGGTTTCGCGGTACGCAACCTGCGGAGCGCCGACGTTGGCTTCGACCTTGAACTCACGCAGCAGACGGTCGACGATGATCTCCAGATGGAGCTCGCCCATGCCGGCGATGATGGTCTGGCCGGTCTCTTCGTCGGTCCAGGTCTTGAAGGTCGGGTCTTCTTCCGCGAGCTTCGCCAGAGCGATGCCCATCTTCTCGGAGCCGGCCTTGGTCTTGGGCTCGATCGCCACGCGGATAACCGGGTCGGGGAAGTTCATGCTCTCCAGGATGATGGGATGCTTCTCGTCGCACAGGGTGTCGCCGGTGGTGGTGTTCTTCAAGCCCACAGCCGCAGCGATATCGCCCGCGTAGACGGTGTCGATATCCTTACGGTTGTTGGCGTGCATCTGCAGGATACGGCCGATGCGCTCATTCTGATCCTTGACCGAGTTGTAGACGGTGGTGCCGGCATCCAGCGTACCGGAGTACACACGGAAGAAGCACAGCTTGCCCACATAGGGGTCGGTCATGATCTTGAACGCCAGAGCGGCGAACGGAGCGTCATCCGAAGAGATGCGGTCCTCTTCCTCGCCGGTTTCGGGGTTGGTGCCCTTGATGGCGGCAATGTCGGTCGGAGCCGGCATATAGTCCACGATGGCATCCAGCAGCTTCTGCACGCCGCGGTTCTTGTAGGAGGAGCCACAGACGACGGGCACGATCTCGTTGGAGATGGTAGCCTTGCGCAGCGCAGCCTTGATTTCTTCCTTGGTCAGCTCTTCGCCTTCCAGGTACTTCATCATCAGCTCTTCGTCGGTCTCGGCCACGGCCTCGATGAGTTTATCGCGGTACTCCTGGGCCTGCTCCTTCATGTCGTCGGGGATCTCCTCGACGCGGACGTCGTTGCCCATATCGTCGTAGTAGACGTCAGCCTTCATATCGATCAGGTCGACGATACCCTTGAAGGTATCTTCCTGACCGATGGGCAGCTGGATGGGCACACCGTTGGCATGCAGGCGGTCATGCAGCATCTGCACGCAGCGGAAGAAATCGGCACCCATGGTATCCATCTTGTTGACGTAGACCATGCGGGGGACCTTGTACTCGTTGGCCTGACGCCAAACGGTCTCGGACTGGGGCTCAACGCCGCCCTTGGCAGCCAGAACGGTCACAGAACCGTCCAGGACGCGCAGGGAACGCTGGACCTCAACAGTGAAGTCCACGTGGCCCGGGGTGTCGATGATGTTGATACGATGACGGTTCTTTTTGAACAGAGCCGGATCGTGCTGAGTCTCGGTATGGCTCCAGTAGCAGGTGGTCGCAGCGGAAGTGATGGTGATACCACGTTCCTGTTCCTGCTCCATCCAGTCCATCGTCGCAGCACCGTCGTGCACTTCACCGATCTTGTGGTTGATACCGGTGTAGTACAGGATACGCTCGGTGGTGGTGGTCTTGCCTGCGTCGATGTGGGCCATGATACCGATGTTTCTGGTCATTTGCAGAGATACGTCTCTCGGCGTTGCCATGGCTTTAACCTCCTAAGACAGCGAATCAATAACGATAGTGGGCAAAAGCCTTGTTGGCCTCGGCCATCTTGTGAGTATCTTCGCGCTTCTTGACAGCGCCGCCGACACCGTTGGTGGCGTCGATGATCTCGGCCGCCAGACGGGCGGACATGGTCTTTTCACCACGGCTGCGGCTGTACTGGGTCAGCCAGCGCAGGCCGAGGGTCTCGCGACGGGCGGGGCTGACCTCCAGGGGGACCTGGTAGTTGGCGCCGCCGACACGGCGGGTCTTGCATTCGAGGTTGGGCATGATGTTTTCCATCGCCTTCTCGAACATCTCCAGCGGATCGTTGCCGGTCTTTTCCTTCACGATGTTGAACGCATCGTAAACGATCTCCTGGGCAACGCCCTTCTTGCCGTCCAGCATGATGTAGTTGACAAGACGGGTGACCACTTTGGAATTGTAAATAGGATCGGCCAGAACTTCGCGTTTTGCGATATTACCTCTTCTGGGCATCTTTCTTCCCTCCTTCACACAAATGATATCATCGGTACTCGAAAGTCAAAGAAACTCCCGTTGTGCCACAAAAAGGCGGGGCCTATTTTATGGCGAAAAGATGTTTCCTTACTTCTTGGCACCGGCCTTGGGGCGCTTAGCACCGTACTTGCTGCGGGCCTGGTTGCGGTTCGCAACACCCTGGGTGTCCAGCGTGCCACGGATGATGTGGTAACGGACACCGGGCAGATCCTTGACACGGCCGCCGCGGATCAGAACGACGCTATGCTCTTGCAGGTTATGGCCGATACCAGGAATGTAGGAGGTAACCTCGATACCATTCGTGAGACGGACACGGGCAACTTTACGCAGAGCAGAGTTCGGCTTCTTGGGGGTCATGGTACGAACTGCAGTGCAGACGCCACGCTTCTGAGGGCTGTTCAGATTGGTGTACTGCTTCTTCTGGGAGTTGTAGCTCTTCTGAAGAGCAGGGGCGGTGCTTTTGTGTACCAGGACCTCACGGCCTTTGCGCACGAGCTGGTTAAAAGTAGGCATTTCTTTTCTCCTTTCTTCACGTATTCACGTGGTTCGTAAAAATCGTCTGGCCGGATGGCCGCACTTCTCCCACGAACTCACGCATTGAGTATTTTATAGGATGGACGCCGTATTGTCAAGAGTATTGCCAAAAAAATTCGTAAAAAATCGTGTAAAAAAGTGATTTTATGGTTTTTGCCCCCTTGGAACCGGTATTTTGCGGCCTGTATGGCCGTTCCCCTGCCCGCCGGGCGGTGCGGGACTGGTGTGTTCCCTACTTGGTGCCCGCGCAGCGTGCGGCGTTCCAGTAATATAATGTAGAAAGCCCCCTGCACGTCCTGCCTGCGCAGACGTGAAATACAAAATCCGGGACTTATTTCATGGAATCTTCATGATATAAGCGGCGGAAATTGGGCAAAAAGCGATTTATCTTTTGATTTATGGCGCTGTTTTGTGCAACTTGCATAAATTTTGCGTTCAATGTTTTTCGAATCCTCCCTGCATTTCTATTGCAGACCCGCCGCAGCTTTGCTATAATCAAATTGTAAAAGCTCCCTGCAGGGAGCGCATAATATTAAGGAGGTATCAATTATGAAAAAACTGCTCGCGTTCCTGCTTTCTGTCTGCATGGTCTCTGCTTTTTCCGTAACGGCCTTCGCCGATGCCAACAGCGACTATCTTGCTGCTGTGAAAGCCTATCAGGCTGAGGTGACCGCCAAAGAATCCGCCTACGCCGCCGCGGTCCAGGCCGCCGCGCAGCAGGCCCAGGCAAAGGCTGACGCCGAATGCCAGGCCGTAATTGCTGCCGGTAAGGCTGCCCAGGCCAAAGCGGATGCCGAAGTCGCCGCTGTGATCGCCGCCGGGAATGCCGCGCAGGCCGCCGCTGACCGCCGTGAAGCCGGATATGCCGCCGCGGTCAAAGATTACCAGGATCAGATCGCTGCGAAGGAAGCTGCCTACCTGGCCGCTGTGAAGGATTATCAGGGCCAGATCGCCGCGCACGAGGCTGCGTATACCGCCGCTGTGATGGCTGCCGCCCGTAACGCCCAGGCCAAGGCCGACGCCGATGTGGCCGCCGTTCTGGCCGCTGCCAAGGCTGCCCAGGCACAGGCTGATGCCGACGCCGCTGCCGTTGTTGCCGCCGGCCGCTCCACCCAGGCCGCTGCCGATCAGCGTGAAGCCGCGTATGCTGCCGCTGTTCGCAACTACCAGGCGCAGATCGCCGCGCAGGAAGCCGCTTACATTGCCGCCATCCTCGGCTGAGAACTCCCCTGTTAGGATTCGACCTCATATTTTAACGGAACGCAAAACCGCATCCCGCAGCCGCGGGATGCGGTTTTTTCTGTTTACCCGTATCAGGATGCAAGAGAAAGACGGCGCCGGCGTTTACAGGCGGGCCAGCGTCGCCTCGGCATCATCAAGGATGCGTTCAAATTTTTGCAGGGCCGCTTCCACCGGGGCCGGGGTCGCCAGATCGACGCCCGCATGACGCAGTTCGTCCAGCGGGTAGGCGCTGCCGCCCATGGAGAGGAATTCCTTGTACCGGCGCACGGCGGGCTCCCCTTCCCGCAGGATCGCTTCCGAGAGCGCCACCGCCGTTGAATAGCCCGTGGCGTATTTATATACATAGAACGGGCGGTAGAAATGCGGGATGCGCGCCCACTCGTACTGGACCTCGTCATCCATGACCAGTTCCGGCCCGAAGTATTCCCCAACAAGACGTTTGTACAGCGCATTCAGGGCCGCCGGGTTCAGCGCCTCGCCCCGTTCCGCCATCGCGTGGGCTTCCCGCTCAAATTCCGCAAACATGGTCTGGCGGTACACCGTGCCCTTAAAGTTCTCCAGATATTGATTGAGCAGATACATCCGCATGGCGGGGTCCTGCTCTTTTTGGAGAAGCTGTTCGATCAGCAGGTTCTCGTTGACGGTGGAAGCCACCTCGGCCACAAACAGCGTATAATCCGCGTACTGGGGCGGCTGGTTGTGGTTGGACAGCCAGGTGTGCAGGCTGTGGCCCATCTCATGCGCGATCGTGGAAACGCTGTCCAGTGTGCCCGTAAAGTTGGTGAGGATATAGGGGTTCGAGTCATAGGTGCCGGAAGAATAAGCGCCGCCGCTCTTGCCCTTGTTGGGGAATACGTCGATCCAGCGATCCGCAAAGGCCCGGCGCACCATGCGGCCATAGTCCGCCCCCAGCGGCGCGACGGCGTCCAGCACCATCTGCTGCGCCTGCTCATAGGTGTAGCGCACCTTCACTTCCGACGCCAGCGGCGCATAGACATCATAGTAGTGCAGCTCGTCGAGACCGAGGATCTTTTTGCGCAGCGCCACATAGCGGTACATGGCGGGCATGTGCCGGTGCACGGCTTCGATCAGGTTGTCATACACTTCCGCGGGGATGTTCTCCCCCGCCATCGACATGGCGCGGGAAGAATCGTAATGGCGGACCGACGCTTCCGCCGTGGCCGCCTTGACGGCCCCCGCATACGCCGAAGCAAACGTGTTGATGTGCTGGCGGTAGCCCTTGTAGAAGCTGGCAAAGGCATTGCGGCGCAGCGTGCGGTCCGGCGACATCTGCAGCATGATATAGTTGGAGCCGGTCACTTCCACCGTTTCCCCGGCGCTGTTCTGCACCGGGTCAAAGACAAGGTCGGCATCCTGCAGATTGTCCGCCACTTCCGACGGTGCGCCCAGGGCTTCCCCAAAGGTCGCCAGCAGTTTTTCTTCCGCCGCGCTGAGCGTGTGGGGCTTTTGGCGCAGCAGGTTTTCCAGCGTGAAGCGGTGCGTCGCCAGCCGGGGATCCTGCGTGACGGCCCGCAGCGTTTCTTCCGGCAGAGAGAGGATCTCCGGCTCGGCAAAAGAGATAGCCGCCATGGCCTGCACATATTTGGCCGTGATGCGGGCATACATCCGCTGCCCGGCCTCGGCGCGGGTATCCTCGCTGCGGCGCAGCGAAGCGTAGCAATACAGGTTGGACAGTGTCCGGCCAAAGGCCGTGGCGGCGTCCAGGTAATCCGCGATGGTCCCGGGGTCCCGCAGCGTACCGGCAAACGCCGTCAGCTTTTCCAACTGGGCGTCCAGCGTCGAAAGTTCCTTTTCCCACGCGGCGTCGTCCTGATACATCGGCGTAAGGTCCCACTGGTACTGCGGGTCCATGGCGCTGCGTTCCTGCAGCACTTCGGTATCCGGCATACAAAAGCCTCCTTTATTTTAGCAGGGTCTTTTCCCATTCGGCCGCCTTGAAGCCGACCAGCACAAAATCCTCCCCGACGATCAGCGGGCGTTTGACCAGCATGCCGTCGCTGGCCAGCAGCGCCAACTGTTCGTCTTCCGTCATCGTGGGAAGTTTTTCCTTGAGCTGCAGGCCGCGGTAGATCTGGCCGCTGGTGTTGAAAAACCGCTTGAGCGGCAACCCGCTGCGGGCTATCCACTGGCGCAGTTCCTCCTGCGTGGGGTTATTCTGTTTGATGTCGCGCGCCTCATAGGCGATCCCGTGGTCGTCCAGCCACTTTTTGGCTTTCTGGCAGGTCGAACAGGGCGGATAAAGCAAAAACAGCATCCGTCACACTTCCTTTCTGAATGTAGTATGGCACGGCCCCGGTGTGCGCCAAACGCAAGGGGGCCGGTTTTCGGTCCTTTCGGGCAGCGCGTTTCTGCCGCGATCTTATTTCTTCCGGGGGCTGGCAAACAGTGCCTTCAGTTCTTCCGTCCCCTTGCCGTTTTTATACCAGCGGCTATACCGGTGCCACAGCCGCCCGAAGGCCAACTGGGTCACGAACATCCAGACGGTATAAAACGGGAAGATAAACAGCGCAGGTGCCAGCATCAGGATCGCCAATTTCAGGTCCCCGAACTCAGCGGGCACGGCGGACGCCGGCATAAAGAGCAGCACCGCCAGCTCTAACACCGCAAGCGCCAGAACCGGCCCCAGTTGGGCCCAGAACAGCTGGCAGTAGGAGCGGCGCAGCTGACCGTATTGTTCTTTCGTCAGCACCCGCCGGGCAAAGATCATTTTTTCCTGGTTGTCCACCCAGTTGGACAAGGCCCCCAACTGCGATAGTCTGCCCATCTTTCTCCCCCGCTTTCTGTTGTGTTGGGTCTATTATAGCACAACCATATCTGGGCTGTACAGACCGGCCGCCGACGTTTTTGCTTGTGTTCTTCGCCCCTGCGCACTATAATGGCAAAGAGGGGCTTTGATTGCCCCCTTGCTGAAAACACGATGCTACAGAGGACAGAAACATGAAACGGATCTTTTTTGTAGAGGACGACGCCAACCTGCGCAGAGGGCTTACCTTTGCCATGCAGCAGAAAGGCTACGCGCTGACCGTCGCCCAGACCTGTGCGGAAGCCGAAGCCCTGTGGCGGCAGGGACCCTATGACCTGGTGATCCTGGACGTATCGCTGCCGGACGGTTCCGGGCTTGATCTGTGCCGCATGATCCGCCGGACGTCCCGTGTTCCCCTGCTGTTTTTGACCGCCGCCGATGAGGAGACTGACATCATCATGGGGCTGGACATCGGCGGGGACGACTATATCACCAAGCCGTTCAAGCTGGCCGTCTTTCTTTCCCGCGTCAATGCGCTGCTGCGCCGCGGCGGCGATTTCAGCCAGCCGGACGCCGCGCTGTGTTCCCATGGGATCGAGGTGGAACGCCTTGCGCGGACGGTGCGCAAAAACGGCGTTCCCGTGGAACTGACCGCCAGCGAGTACCGCCTGCTGTGCCTGTTTATGGAGAACCCGGGCCTTGTGCTCACGCCGGACCAGATCCTGGGCAAGTTGTGGGACTGCGAGGAGAATTATCTGAACAACAACACGCTGACCGTTTATATCCGCAGGCTGCGCGCCAAGATCGAGGATGAACCTTCGGCCCCGCAGCGCATCGTGACGGTCCGGGGCATGGGATATAAGTGGAACGCGGGAGAGGAGAACGGCCGATGAAGATTTTAGCCGACCCGGGCGCGCGGCGGCTGTTCGGCTGCGTGGCACTGGCTTTCGCCGTGTTTGCGGCGCTGGGGGCAGCTGCGGCGGTGTTCTGCCGCCCGTGGGCCGCCCTCTGCGTCGTGCTGGCGTTCCTGTGCGCAGGGGCCGCGGTGGCCGCCGGGCTGTACCGGTATCTGCGGGCGCAGGACCGTATTCTGGAACAGGCCATCGGCCAGATCCGCGCCTACCGGGGCGGGGACCACGATGCGCGCATCCCCTGCGAGGAGGAAGGCGAACTGTACCGCCTGTTCCACGAGGTCAACGCGCTGGCGGCCACGCTGAACGCCCATGCGGAAAACGAGGGCCGGGCGCGGCAGTTCCTCAAGGACACGCTCTCCGATATTTCTCACCAGCTTAAAACGCCGCTGGCGGCCCTGAACGTCTACAACGGCCTGCTGCTGGAAGAAACGCGGGATACGCCGTCCCTGAACGAGTTTGCCGCGCTTTCGGAACAGGAGCTGGACCGCATCGCCGTGCTGGTGCAGAATTTGCTGAAAGTCACCAAGCTGGACACCGGTACCGTGACCATGGAGAAAAAGCCGGAATCCGTAGCCGAGATGATGGGCGCGTTGCAGCGCCAGTTCGCCTACCGGGCCGCGCAGGAGGACAAGCAGTTCGTATGCACCGGCGACGATGCGCTGGTCCTGCCGTGCGACCGGGTGTGGCTGCTGGAAGCCATCGGGAACCTTGTCAAAAATGCCTTCGACCACACGCAGGCGGGCGATACCGTCCGGGTGGAATGGCGCGGCTTCGCTTCGATCGTGCAGATCGTTGTGCGCGACAACGGCAGCGGCATCCACCCGGAGGACCTGCCCCACATCTTCAAGCGTTTTTACCGCAGCCGTTTTTCCGGCGACGCCCAGGGGCTTGGGCTGGGGCTGCCGCTGGCAAAGGCCGTTATCGAAGCCCACAACGGCACCATTGAGGTGGACAGCGCCCCCGGCGCGGGCACGGTTTTCACGGTCAATTTCCTGATCCCTACAAAATTGTAGGCTGGCCGTCATCCGGCCGTAAGGTCTGCGTGTTACTCTTTCTTTGCAACAACGAACAGAAAGAGAGGTTCCATCCCATGGATCTGCTGGAAGTCAGAAACATTTCCAAAACCTACGGGCGCGGCGAGACCGCCGTCCACGCCCTCAAGCACGCGAGCTTTACGGTGCCCAAGGGGGAATTCGTCGCGGTCGTGGGCGAGTCAGGTTCCGGCAAAAGTACGCTGCTGAATCTGATCGGCGCGCTGGACACTCCCACGTCCGGCCGGGTATTCATTGACGGGCAGGATATTTTCGCCATGAAGGAGAGCAGTCTGACGGTCTTCCGCCGCCGCAACATCGGCTTTGTTTTTCAGAGTTTCAACCTGATCCCCGAACTTTCGGTCGAGCAGAACATCCTGTTCCCCGTCCTGCTGGACTACCAGAAGCCCGACCGCCGGTATCTGGAAGAACTGCTGACGGTGCTGGGGCTGAAAGAGCGCCGCCGCCATCTGCCCGGACAGCTTTCGGGCGGGCAGCAGCAGCGGGTAGCCATCGGGCGCGCGCTGATCACCCGCCCCTCCCTGATTCTGGCCGACGAACCCACCGGCAACCTGGACACCCGGAACACCAGCGAAGTCATCGCCCTTTTGAAAGAAGCGTCCCGGCTGTATGAGCAGACCATCGTCATGATCACCCACAGCCGCAGCATCGCCCAGGCCGCCGACCGCATTTTGCAGGTGTCCGACGGCGTGGTGACGGATTTCGGGAGGTGCCGGGAATGAAAAGCTACCTGAGCCTGATCCCGATCTATGCCAAGGTACACCGCCGCCAGAACCGCATGACAAGGATCTGTATTGTTCTGGCGGTGTTTCTGGTGACTTCCATCCTTTCGATGGCGGAGATGTGGGCCCAATCCGAATTGACAGCAATGCGCAGAAATCATGGGGATTGGCACATTGCCCTGCAAAATCTGCCGGAAAATGAAATAGAGGAAATCATAAAACGTTCTGATGTCGCCTATTCTTCATGGTACAGCGAGATAAACGAAAATGCGGATCAAGGGTATTATGTGGGCGATAAAAATGTGGTTATCTATGGTGCCGAGGAAGCATACCTTACAGACATTAGGAAGTACCCGGCCGACGGTTCTTATCCACAGACGGAAAGCGAAGTTGCTTTAAGCGCAGAGGCAAAAGAACTTTTTGGTGTCAACATTGGCGATCAGGTCGTTCTCCATTCGCCTGCCGGAGATTTTGCATATACCATTTCTGGATTTTATGAAGATGATATAGAGTTCAATAATATGATCCAGGGATGCTGTGTGTATATAAACCGAACGGCCTTTGATGAAATCAGCAGCAAAAATGAGGCCAACACAGTTTCGCAGTTTTATATCCGTTTTTCCAAAGAGACCGGATTGAAGGAGAGAATCGCTGATCTGAAAGAGCAGTATCATCTTGCGGATGAAAATGTTCGTGAGAATACAGCGGTTCTGGGCCTTCTAGGGGCCAGCAGCAGCGAGACCTTTAATGGGCTGTATCCGCTCGCAGCCGTTTGTATAGCCATCATACTGGCGGCAGGCGTGTTGATGATCTCAGGCTGCATGAACAGCAATGTGGCGCAGCGGACAAGTTTTTTTGGTATGCTGCGTTGTATAGGCGCAAGCAAACAGCAGATCGTAAATTATGTCAGGCTTGAGGCGCTGAACTGGTGCAAGTCAGCGATCCCGATCGGGTGTGCGCTCGGTACGGTGATGTGCTGGATATGCTGCGCGATCCTGCGGTTCTTTGTAAAAGGAGAATTGGCGGATATGCCGCTTTTTGCAGTGAGTCCGGCGGGCATCCTCTGCGGAGCATTGGTAGGTATCATTACGGTTTTAATTGCTGCGAATTCCCCCGCGAAACAGGCGGCAAAGGTTTCTCCGGCAGCGGCAGTAACCGGAAATACAGAGGA
Organism: Subdoligranulum variabile; assembly: GCA_003343905.1. GTDB lineage: Bacteria > Bacillota > Clostridia > Oscillospirales > Ruminococcaceae > Gemmiger > Gemmiger variabilis_C. The sequence goes on along the minus strand of QAKI01000063.1, from coordinate 5,837 downwards.
AGCCCAAAAAATCGTCCATGCAGCCAATACAAAACTTTTCAGGATGGAAACATCTCTTGGAATCAGCCATGCAACAAGAAGGAAGAAAAACCTGTTCCTGATGACAGGTTCCTTTGCCCTTACGATCATATTGTTCTTGACATTTTCCGCCTGCCTTGATGTGGTCAATAAGCTGCTTCCATCCGTAGTAAGCGAATTCACGCCAGATATTACGATTGCAAGTGAAAATGACACGAATTCCATAGACAGGGACCTTTTGAACGCGATTGAACAGGTAGAAGGTGTGGACTGGGCTTTTGGCTTTGGGTTATATGCAGCATATCCCGCGGAAGTAAACGGCAACGAGACGACCATTGATCTGTTCTCCCATGATGAGCAGCTGCTCGATAAGTTCAAAAATTCGGTAGTAAGCGGCGATATAGAGAAGGTGTATGGAGACGGAAACTATGCGATGGCGGTATATAATCAAAGCAATCGCCTGAGTGTGGGAGATAAAGTCAAAATCGGAGATCAAGAGGTTGAGATCGCTTGCGTCACATCGGAAGGCATTGGAAGTGTCAGCGATGCAGCAACCGTGGTATGTTCTGAAGAAACATTTACCCGCCTGACAGGAGACAACGGATTTGTTACGTTGGGGGTCGTACTGCAAAAAGATGCGCCCGAAGCAGCCGTAAGGGAAATCTATGATTTGGCAGCGGGAAATGTTGTGTCAGATAACCGGGAATCCAACAGCGAAACCAATGGCTCTTATTGGGTATTCCGCATTGCCGCATACGGTTTTCTGGCGATTATTTCCTTAATAACCGTGTTGAATATTATGAACAGCATTTCCATGAGCGTATCCGCAAGGATCAAGCAATATGGGGTAATGCGTGCTGTGGGAATGGGCAGTCAACAGGTCACAAAGATGATAACCGCGGAAGCGGCCACCTACGCCGTTTGTGGAACCGTTACCGGAATTGCATTGGGGCTGTTATTCCATTATTGGATTTATATTAAAGTGATCATAACGCATTTTGGCGGTGGCTGGAACATCCCATTTGGCACGATCGGAATCATAATTTTGCTGGTCGTGTTTTCCTGTATCGCCGCAGTCCATGGTCCTGCCAAACGTATGCGGAACATGGCGATCACCGATACCATCAACGAATTGTAACGGCGCGGACGCCGTAACACGCAAGCACGCCCCTTCCCGGCGGAAATGCCCGGGAGGGGGCGTGTTTTGGTTTAAGATTTTTGCATGAGGTTACCCTTGGCAGGGGCAGATCACTCGGCGTCTTTTCTGGGCGGTCTTACCACTCTGCGTCTGCTCTGCCAGTCCCTTGCCCAAAAGATGCGGATGCTCACGACGGTGGACGCGGTGCCCACCAGCCTGAAACAGCGCGCGCTGAACTATATGAAATACCGATGCAGCCAGAATGAACTGCACGGGGTGCAGCAGGCCGCGTTCCGGCTGAATTGCAGCGCCCGCCAGTTGCAGCGGCTTCTCAACCAGTACGAAGCGGAAGGGGTCGTGACCAAAACGGGAAAAGGCGCTTATAAGCTCACCGCCCGCGCATGGGAGCCGTCCGCTTCTATTCCGGCAAAAGGCAGAGCGCCGCAACCGGAAGATACATACTGAGGAGCGTCAGGCGCTGCCACAGCCCTTCCAGCGCGACCGCCGTTGCCTGATACCGGGGCTTGTCGGCCATGATGAACAGCGTGAAAAAGACGAGCGCCAACACAAAACAGACCAGCGAAAAGACCCCCAGCGCCCCGTTGGATGCCTTGAAAAAATACAGCCCGGCCAACAGCGGGGCGAAGGTCAGCAGCAAAAAGCCGATGACTGAACCATAGCCGTGGATTTTGGCGGCAAGCGTTTCCAGCGTTTTGCCCTCCCCCACCGGGAAGATGCCGGACAGGATGCACCCGCCCACGGCATAGGCGGCCAGAACAAAAAGCAGCGCGGCGCCGATGGCGGGCGACGCTTTGGCGACGAGGGCATACAGGCGCGGGGCGCTGCACAGGATGGCCGCGCCCAACGCGACAAGCCAGAGATCATAGAGGATATGCAGCGGGGCTTTGGGATTTCCCAAAACGCTCATGACCTGGGTCAGATGGCTGTAGCCCCTGTAGGGAATCGCAAACAGAAACGGCAGAAGCAGGTTCAACGCCAGAAAAACCGGCAGCAGGCACGGGAACCAGTGTTTGAACATAAAGCACCTCGCTCTTTCGTTACCCTTTCAAAAAATGAAAGTCGCAGCAGGCCGCGCCGCCGCTTAAAGTCCCGGAGCGCGCAAACCGTATTTTGGGCAGCAATCCGGCAAATGTGATCTCGTCGTTTTCGCAAAACACGCGGCACAGTTCCGGGCAGCCATGCGACCGGGTCAGTTCCCAATACAAACAGCGGTGCAGGTTGAAGTGGATCTCCCTGCCATTGCATTTGACCCATTCCGTCGTCCAGCCGGCGTCCGGGAAATGGGCGGCCATGTGCCGTTTGGCACCCAGCCGGTACACCGTGTATGCGCACGGCAGTGCCGCCAGTTTCTTCATGGCGTCCTTTTGGGCGTTGGCGGCCTGCCGCGTTTCCTCCCGCACATACGCCAATGCGTCCTCCGGGGTCAGGCCCTCTTCCCGGAGGACCTTATAATAGGCCATCACGGGAAACAGCCGTTCTTCTAAATGTGCCCGGACCGCCGCGCTGCCGCGGTCCGGGGTCTGCTCCACAAGTTCCCGATAGCATTGTTCCGTCCGGGCATAGATCTGCGCGCCGCGCGGGCTGCCAAACCGCCGCAGGCAGTCTTGTTCCAAAAAAGAGAGCATCGTTTCATTCAGCTTCATGACCGGCGTCCCCCTTGAAATGCCCCAGACCCTTCAAGATCCTGACGGCTACTTCCTGCATCACATCGGCCTTTACCACGGCGATGCCCTGCTCCTCATCGCCCAGAACGAGCAGCGTGTCCCCCGGATTGATGCCGAAAATATCCCGCGCTTCTTTGGGGATGACGATCTGCCCGCGCTCCCCTACTTTGACTGTTCCGAAAATATGTTTTCCTTTGGGCATGGACATGGTGTTTACCTCCAGATTCATACTTTTCATATTTACATGAAAAGTATATACCCGCAAGCGGGCGCTGTCAAGCGGCGGGACCATTTGCAGGGCACAAAAGAAGCACGCCCCCACCGGCCGGGATCGGCCGGGAGCAGGGCGTGCAAGTGCTGTGCGCTTTTCTTTTGTCGGCTGCGGGGGCATCCGCAAGGGCAGGCACCGCGCGTTTTTTATTCCGGCCGCGCTTCACTGGTGGGCGCAACGGTGCTGACCAGCTTTGTACGGGACCACCGCTCATAGAAAAGGGGCTTGTGCAGGGCCATCTGCACCCCGGTGAAAAACAGCCAGAACAGATACCCGCCGATCAGCAGGCCGTTCAGGACGATCGCCGCCAGACCGTTCAGTCGGAACGCATCCAGCGCCGCAAACAGCACGCGGTTGGTGATATAGGGCGCCCCCACAAGCCCCGCCAGCAGCAGCGCGCAGCGCAGGAGATACTGGTACCAGTGCGCGGCGCCGCCGTTCCTGCCGACGATGCGGGTGCGGGTCAGGCGCTTGCCGGGGGTCTGACCGTGCAGCAGGATGGGCAGCAACCCGAAATAGGCAAGAAGCAGCGCGGGCGTGGAGCGGACCGAGAGCGTGACGCCGAACGAGGACGTGACCCCCGCCAGGACCCCCGATGCAAAGACCAGGCAGACCATATCGGCCAGGAACGCAAAAACGCGCCGCGTAAAGGACACCGAAGCCCCGCGCCGGAAGCTGACGGTATCCAGTTCCTGCCGGGTGGGCAGCAGGCGGCCCACCGGCCCCGCCAGGGCAAAGCCGAACATACTGCCCGCGGTGTTGACGATCAGGTCGTCCACATCGAACAGGCGGTAGCTGCCCGGATAGACGAAATACAGGCCGCTGAACTGGGTCAGCTCAAAAAACAGCGAGAGCAGAAAGGACAGACGCAGCGTTTTGCGCCAGTTGTAACAGAAGTAATACCGCAGATAAAGGCCGAACGGCAGCGTCATGAAAAAATTGAACAGCGTGGTCCAAAAGGCGCTGCCGGTGAGCACCGCCAACAGGGCGGGTCGGCCCGGCTGTTCCTGCACCTGGCGGACGATATCGGCCACAAAGCGGAACGGCACCCACTGCGCCTTGTGTCCGTGCAGTGCGGCGGCCTTTTCCGGCGTGGGCAGCGGCAGGATGACCAGACAGTAGACGCAGAGCAGGTACAGGATAAAGCTGTAGACGATCAACACGCGCAGGCTGAGGACGGACCCGTATTTATGGTAATTCCACGCGACATACGGCAGCGTGAACAGCACAACGATCACCGGGTAAATGACCGCCGCCTGACGCAGGGCTTCCAGATATTGGCTCATGGGTTCTCCTTTTTGATTGGTTCATGGGGGCGGTTCACGAAAACGCGGGCTGCACCGGCAGCGACAGGGTGACGCGCAGCCCGTGCGGTTCATTGCCTGCAAAAGTGACTGTGCCCCGGTGCGCTTTCACGATCTGGACGACCAGCTTTAACCCCAGGCCGTGCTCGGTCTTTTCGTCGCCGTCCCGGGTGCTGCCGATGGGCTTGCCCTCCTGCAGCGCCTTCATGAGCGCGGGCGGCATGCCCACGCCGTCGTCCGTGACCGTACACAGGCAGCGGCCGTTTTCCTGCCCGACGCACAGTTCGATCCGGCACCCCTGCGGGTTGTGGGTGATGCTGTTGCGGATCAGGTTTTCCAGCATGCGCAGCAGCAGCCCGCTGTCCCCCAGCAGGTGGATGGTCTGGCCCGGCCGCTGCTCGGTAAAGGTCAGCTCATACCGGCTGTCCAGCCTGGCATTCAGAATGTCGCTGACGGCCCGACGGTTCAGTTCCACCCAGTCCACATCATGGAAGCGAACAGGCCGCAGCGCATATTCCAGCTTGGTGGTCAGGTTCAAATCGTCGATCAGCCGCTTCATCTTTTCGCTTTCCCGGCGGATGATGGCCGCCTGCGTTCTGGCTTCCTGCGGCAGGGCCGGGTCCTCCTCCAGTTCGCTGGCGTAGCCCAGCACCATCGAAAGCGGCGTGCGGATGTCATGGGAAACGCCGCGTATCCATTCGGCCCGCGTGTTGTCCTTCCGGCGCATATAATCCGCCGCGCGGTTCAGCCCGGCGTTGATCTCGGCCAGTTCGCCCTGCTCGTCCAGGTGCGGGGGCTTGCCGTGGCTCAAGTCCTGGATGCCCCGCAGGATGGGGGTCATGGCTTTTTCCACTTTGCGCGTGCTGCGCAATACCAGAAAGACCGCCAGCAGCACGTCGATCAAAAAGGCCACCGCCGCGCCGCCGATCAGCACATGGGTATACGGCAATTCCAGAGCGAAATAGAATTTTGCCAGCGATCCATGCGGGAAGCCCACCACCGCCAGGCAGCCGTCGTCCCGCGCCCACACCTTGACGGGGTAATCGTCCAGATACCAGCGGCTGAACGACGCCACCTCGGCGCTGGTATAGGCGCGCGGAAGTTCCGGCGGCAGATCCTGCTGCCAGACCACTTCCCCCTCCTCGTTGAGCAGCATCGCCCAGGCGGACCGCTGGCGCAGCATATCCAGGGCGGTATCATCGGCTGCCCAGCCTGCGCCCTGGCGCACGACATGGTCCGAAAACGTGCTGATGGAGAAATACGACTGGGAAGCGCCTATCGTGCTTCCTATCACAAGGATCGCAAAGAACATCACGACATTGACCCACAGGAACAGGAGCATGATGCTGGCGGTGGAGAAAACATACCGCCGGAAAAACCGGTTCACCGCGTTCATCGTGTCATCCCCCCCCCCCCCCCCC